>URYK01000013.1 GCA_900552125.1 uncultured Solobacterium sp.
AGCTGATAAATAAAGGGTAGTGGGCTATTTTAACTAATTATTATTTGACACTACCAATTTACAAAGAAGAGGGATTTTATGGAAATTACTTCACTAACAAATGCGAAAGTTAAGCAATGGGCGAAATTAAAAGAAAAGAAATATAGAGATCAGGAAAAGCGATTTCTTGTGGAAGGAGAACATTTGATACAGGAGGCAATTACAGCTGACTTAGTAGAATGTATACTTGTAGAAACAGGAAGATCACATACATTTACTTCTTATCCTGTTTATGAAGTTACAAAAGATATATTGAAAAAAATATCTAGCAGTACTTCTGGCACATGGATCATGGCTGTATGTCGTATGCCAAACATACGATCACAGTTAGGGAATAGATTAATTATATTAGATGATGTACAGGATCCTGGTAATGTTGGAACGATTATTCGCACTGCTTTATCATTTGGTTATGATGCCGTCTTATTATCACAACGATGTGCGGATGTGTATAATGAGAAAGTGATTCGTTCAACTCAAGGTGCTTTATTTCATATTCCTATTATTAGAGGGAATATTATAGAACTAATACAGCAAATAAAACAACAGCATGTTCCTGTTTATGTTACATCACTGCATAATGCGACACCTTTAAAGAATGTCACTCGCATTGAACATGTTGCGCTAGTTTTTGGAAATGAAGGTAATGGAGTGAGTGAAGAAGTAATGCAGTTAGCAGATGAACACGTCTTTATAGAAATGAAGACGTTTGAATCGCTTAATGTTGCGGTTGCGGCTGGTATCTGTATGTATCAATTTTCTAATTAGGGAAGAGATTCCCTTTTTTTATAGGAAAATATTAATATATGATGAATATATGATTTATATCATATTAGCAACATATGATGTAAATAAGATAAAATAAATGTAAACATTTTTAAATATAGTGTGTATTTCGCTTAACAATAACCTATTTTTATGGTATAGTATGCAAGTATGTGCTATATTCATACGTTTAATTTATATAGGAAAAGGAGAATAAAATGATTTTTAAAAGGTTAAAAAATAATAAAAAAGGATTCACGTTAGTTGAAATTATTGTTGTTTTAGTAATTATCGGAATCCTAATGGCTTTAGCTGTACCTGCAATCATGAAGTATATTGATGATGCAGCAGAAACTAAAGTTCAATCACAAGTAAGAGCAGGTTTTATTGCGGCTCAATCATATGGTACAAGCGAAGTCGGGAAAACTCCAGGTATTGCGGATGATGCCTTAGAAGCAAAAATTACAAAAGATGCAGTGAATGCTGAGCTTGGATTAGCTGGCACAGAAGATGAAGCTATTGAAACAATAACATGCGAGGTTACAAGTAAGAAGATTGATTCTTGCGAAATAAAAGTAAAAGGTTCAGTAAATACATATACAGCTACACAGACTAAGATTGAAAAGAAAACTGCCGCAATTGGTGGATAATTTTTTAACTAGTATATCTAATAATTTAAGAAAGCCTCTGATTAGAGGCTTTCTGTATGATTAATTAAGGAGCTAACTATATGTTACTTTTATATCTTTATGCATTTATTGTAGGAAGCTGTATTGCAAGTTTTATAAATGTGATTGTATGGAGAATGCCACAGGAGATATCCTTTGTGATAGGCAGGTCATACTGTCCTAAGTGTCATAAGACATTGACTTGGAAAGAACTTATACCTATTCTTAGCTATATTTGTTTAAAAGGGAAGTGCAGCAAGTGTGGGAATAAGATTCCTCTAAAGGATACGCTTGTAGAAGTGGCAGGAGGATTTATAGGAGTATTTTGTTTATATCAATATCAGTTTTCTTGGGATACATTACTTGTATTTTCCATCATCATGATTCTGCTGCTGATAACTTTAATGGATTTCAAAACAATGACAATTCCTAATGAATTTTTATTAGCATTATGTATTCCTGTGCTTATTTACTCTTTTGTTCATCCTGAGATAAGTCTGTTATCTAGATGTATAGGCTTTTTTATTATTAGCTTACCGATGTATGGATTAATTTGTTTGATTCCAGATTGTTTTGGTGGCGGGGATGTAAAACTTATGGCAGTAAGTGGCTTCTTTTTAGGGTGGAAGCTTACATTATTAGCCTTTTTCATTGCGATAATTATGGGAGGCTGTTATGCAATATATCTATTATTGCGAAAGAAATCTGATAAATATTCACATATCGCATTTGGCCCATATATTTGTTTTGGTATTGTGATTGCACATATTTATGGAAATGCGATTCTTCATATGTATTTTTCATTGTTTGGATTATAGTTGATAATTAAAGGAGAAAGTTATGGCGATATATAAGTATGTAGCAAGAAATATGGATCGTAAAAGAATAAAGGGTAAGCTGGAAGCAGAAAACAGAAAAGAGCTTGCGACTTTTTTACGTTCTAAAGGCCAATTTCTAATAGATTGTGAGGATATTACTAATCTAGAAAAGAATACATACAAATTGTCTTTACAAGAGCTTTCTGATTTTTCTCGACAATTAGCAACCATGATTGCATCAGGTGTCAGTCTGATTCGTGCAATGTCAATTCTTGTGCAAAGGGAAGATAAAAGAAAAATTGAAGCTATTTATACAGATATATATCGTAAACTACAGCAGGGACAGACGTTGTCTATGGCAATGGAGGAGCAGCAAATTGCTTTTCCTCCATTAATGATCAATATGTATCGTTCAGGAGAATCAAGTGGTCAGCTGGAAAAAATTGCATTTACAATGGCAATCCAATATGAAAAAGATCATCGTATTAATACAAAGATTCGTAATGCGATGATTTATCCAATTATATTAATTGTGATTACCGTATTTGTCATAGTAGCTTTATTTACATGGATCATTCCTAGCTTTTCTTCCGTTATGAAAAGTAATGAATTACCAATGATTACAGTTGTGATGAATAAAATATCAGATTATATCTTACATGGCTGGTATTGGATACTGATTGTAATATTATCTATGGTTGCGATATTTTTAACGTTATTGCGCAATGATAAGTTTAAGTTTTATTTTGATAAATTTAAATTATCAATACCTAGACTTGGTAAAATCCTACGAACCATTTATACAGCTCGATTTTCACGAAATATGTGTTCTTTATACATTAGCGGATTATCAGTAATGAATGCGATGACAATTGTAAAGGATACGATTGGGAATCAGTATATAGAGTCTCAATTTGAAGAAACAATGAAAATGATACGAAATGGAAATTCTTTATCTCAAAGTATTCAGAAAATTCAGGGATTTGATACTAAGCTTGCTAGTTCCATTTATATTGGAGAAGAAAGCGGGAAACTGGAAGATATGTTAAATTCCTTAGCTGATGATTTTGATTATGAGGCAGAAATGGCAACACAGAAAATTGTTGCTTTATTAGAACCTATCATGATCATAATTCTAGCAGTTCTAGTATTGATTGTGATGCTGTCTGTGTTGTTGCCGATTTATCAAATGTATCAGAATCCAATTGTATAGAAAGAATGGTGAGTAGAATGGCAAAAGACTATGTGATTAATCTATATTCAAGAGCACTTCAAATGATCTGTGGATCTGATGATAATAAAGATATGATTAAAATTGAAAACTTTCAAGAATATCCACTACCTGAAGGAGCGATGATAAATGGGGTTATCATTGATGAGCAGCCTATTTTAGATATACTGAAAGAATTAAAAAAGAATGGTATTCATGAAGCAAGAACTGCAATCAGCAGTGGACAGGTATTGGTGAAGATTTTAGATGTGCCGATTTTAAAGAAAAGAGAACTACTGCAGGTTGTGAAAGATGAATTATCAGATATATCCGGAAGTTATGAAGATCTGGTTTATGACTATAGTGTCCTTCAGCAACATCAGGCAGGCGCTGAGCAGAAGGGCGCAAAGATTCTTTGTTGTGCAGTTGAACGAAAATTATTGAATAGTTATATCGAATTGTTTGAACGAGTAGGAATTCATTTAAAAAGTATAGATATAGCAGTAAATGCTTTGCATAAACTAACGAGTGAATTAGTTAATTTAACAGATAAAACATATATTATTTCTTTTTTAGATGCTAATTATGTTTCCTCTTATTTATTTGAAAACAATCATTATACATTTTCAAATCGTACAAGATTATTCTCTGAACGAGGAACACATGCTTTTACTTCAGAGATGAATAGTAATATTTCTCAATTAATTCAGTTTAATCAGTCGAAAAGAAGTCCTTATTCTATAGAAACTGCTTATTTTTGCGGATTAGATGATGAAGAGGAGAAAGTAGTGTTTGAAAGCATCAAACAAAATTTAAAGATTGAGGCATTAGAATTTCCAGATTCAAAATTAATTCATATCAGCAATGCGGAAAAGAAAAAACAGTTTCAACTACATGACTATGTGTTTTCTGTAGGAAGCTTAATTAGAAAGTGAGGGTAGCATATGTTTGAAAAAAAGCTAAAGAATAAAGATATTGATTTATTGAAAGCTAGTAAACAAAAAGATAATTCAAAATCATTACGACTTTTAAAATATGCTATTTTCCCCTCGGTATTCGTTGTATTGTTCGGCGGAATATATTTTTATTTCTTTCTGAGTAATCAGTACTTAAATAGAAATATAAAGAAGATAGAAGAAGAGATAGCTTCTATTGAACAGGAACAAACCGAAGATGTAAATCTTGAGAAGTATGAGGAACTGCAAAGTGTTTTACAGGAAACAGAGAAATTTAAACTGTTATACGATAATATGGAATCTTATCCCCAGCTTTCTCAGTTTATCTTTGATCAATTATTGATAGGTGCTGGAATGGAAACAGATATTGTATCATTTAATTATCAGAGAGAGACAGAAGAAATTCAATTACAGATTGAAACTTCCAGTGCAAGCGAAACACAGTATTTTGTTAGAAAACTAAAGGATACAGGTGCATTTGCAAGTGTTGATTATACAGGATACACACAAACCAGCAAACAGATTAAGAATGATACTGTAGATCAAAAAGATACAGAAGAAACTGATTCTAAAACTGAAAATGATGCCATAACGCAAGCATTATTAGAATTACTGGAAGAAGATAAAGCAGAAGAGATACAGGAATATTATGTTTATTCGGCTAGTATTGTATGTAAATTAAAGTAGGTGATGGAATGCATTCATTAACAAAAAGAGAAATAATTTTACTATATATTTTATTTTGCATGATACTTGTATTATGCGGAGGTTATTTTATTCTTCCTGCCATGCAGAAACATAACCAGTTACAAATGGATCATGACTCGGTTAAACAGCTATTGGCTAGTACTCAAGCTGGTATCATTGATTATAGTAATGTAGAAGATAGTTTACAGGAAGCAAAAGCTGAATTAAATGCAGTAAAAGATAAATTTTATCAGGTACAGGAAGAGGAAGATGTCGATGAGCTGATAACTTCGATGGCTATAGAACATGGACTGACACCATTAGAATTACGTATTTCAAATATGAGTGAAGAAACAATAAAACCTTATCAGAGTGATGAAGAAGAATCACAGACCGTATTGTCAGTAAAAACATATGTTGTTTCTTTATCTGTAAATGGTAAACCTGAAGATATACAAATTCTAGTTGATGACGTACGTACTACGAAATCATTAAAGGTATCTTCTTTAACGTATAATAGTGTCGAGTCTTCTAAAGCGACTATTACATTCAAGATTTATATGATATAAGGGGAATCATATGATTAGAGATTCTAAGGGTTCAACATTATTATGGGCAATTACGATCATTATGGTATTGATGATCACAATTGCAGGGGGATTGACAATTTCTTATTCCTATTTTCAGCGCTCTATTCAAAATAACAATAAACGTCAGGCATATCTGACTGCTAAGAGTATTATTGAAAATATTGTAGAGAAGATAGAAGAAGATGATAGTGAATATGTAAAACTAATTCCGCAAATAGAAGGAAATAGTGTAACTTTAACCATACAGCTTCCAGAAGAAGCAAATTTGGGAAAAGTGACTAAAGCAGTAATCACAAGAAAAGAAATAGAAGATAAGCAAATTCGAGGGTGGATCAGCATCTATGTTGTGGTAGATTGTGCAGATGAAGAAGAGGCTATACAGGCAGAAATGCAATTAGGAAGAACTGGTAATTTATTAAAATGGCAGCTTCTTCAATATAATCATGGAGATGATGAAAGTGAATAACAAAGGAATGACGTTGATAGAAACGATTGCCGCAATTGCGATATTATCGATTGCGAGTTTCATGCTCTACGGCGGGTATGCTACTGTTATACGATTTATCGATCATGGAAACCGTATTAAAAACAGCAGTGATCTTTTATTTTCTGTTGTACAGGGATCTAGTGAAAGTGAAGATGTGCAGCAGGAAACATCAAAGATAACGTATCAGATTCAATCTATAGATACTTCTATAGATGTTAGTACTGATGTATCCGTTTTTCAAACAAAAGAAGGTCGAATCCTACTAAAGAAATTACAAACAGCAGAAAGTAAAACATTAGAAGAAAGTGATGAATATATACAGTTTAAACAATCTATATCAGAACTAATTCGTGACATTGAACTTGCGAAGAAACAAGCTTTACAGCATCAGTCTTATAATAAAATATGGAAAGAATTTGCGAAAACGCATGAAATTATATATTTCCCAACAAGTCTTCTTCCAAAATCTTATCAAGATAAATTAGCAGATAAAGCAGTATCTGTTATTCCATACTTTCCATGGGAAACAAAAAATAAAAATATAGAACATGGTGCTTTGCTTATTGTTGGGAGTTTACAGGAAAAGTATATAACGGATAATTCGGTTAAAGAGGAATATATTCATTTAGTTTATGATTATGAAAATGATCACTGGTATTATCAGGATAAAGATGCATATTTATTAAACTTTCGTAGCCAGATGAATAACATTGGAGTAATGGATATACAGACTCAACAGGCAATTACTTCTTGGGAGTTTTTTAGAAATATCATTCAGAAACCGGAAAATGGCTGGAAAGTATTAGATATAAAGAGCACTAACAATAAATTTAATGATTCTTATTGGAAAGAGGTAGAGTAAAAGATGGGAGGATTTCATTTGAAAAATACAAAAGGAATGACATTAGTTGAAGTTATAGTTATTTTGATGATTTCCTCCATTTTATTGTCGATTGTAGGAACATTGTTATACCACAGTATGAGCTATTTTCAGACGACTGCTAATCAAAGTTTAGAAAAGCAAGTCATTGATGGTATTACATCCTATATGCGAAATGAATTACTGTATGCAAGTGATGTTGTAGTCGCAAAAGAAAAACCTGATAATACAGATTGGTACGTATTGTCAGTAGATGCGCAAGGTCAGTTAAGAAAAGATGAAGAATCAATCTATAATGATTCTTTTTATATGAATAAAACAGTTGATTTAAATATACAATTTCTTAATTCTAATAAAATATCAATAAGCTTTGCTTTGCTTAATGATCAACATACTTCTATTTATTCTAGAACCACAACTTTGGAATTATTAAATGTAACCAATACACTTTCGGATTCCAAACAAATTTATAATATATCTTATGATCAAGGAAATGGCTATAAGATATATTATAAAAAGAATGTGAAACAGATTATTGATGATGCGGATAATGAAGATATTGATACTGATTCTGATTATGAAGGAACTGTTTATGATGAACTTCGATGTCGTAATGAAGAAATAAGTAATATTGATGCGAATGGTAATAATAAAGGTACCTGGATACAAGATGCTGATTATCAAAAAGGAGATTTTGTAGAATACAATCAGGTTATATATCGTGCTATTAAAGATATATATAAAAGTAAAAATCCTTTTGATAACACAGATCAGGGATGGAAACAGATTAGTCCACCTTACTGGGTGAATCACAGTAGCTATGAAAAAGATGACGTAGTTTTTTATGAAATGAATCAGAAGTACTATCAGGCATTATCCGTTATTCATAATGATGAACATACACCGGATAGTACAGACTATTTATGGAAAGAACTGACTGACAAGGAATTAGAGGTTATCAAAGAAAATCATAAAAGTCCGACATTTTGTAGTATAGAGGAGACACCATCAGATGGAGAATTAAGTGTTGGTGGTGAAAAAGAGAGATGTCCTTCTCAAGAAGTAGTATATGGTACAGCGGATATTTATAAAGGAAGCTATGTAGAATATCCTGCAGGTAGTGATATATGGTATCGCTATGTAGGAAGTACTGGCCCTAACCCATTAACAATATCAAATCAATCAAGTAACTGGGCACCAGATCAGCCAAATTATTTCTGGAAACGAGTAGATTCCATCTGGATTGCAAATACTATTTATTTTTATAGTGATATTATTTTAGATCCTAATACAAATTTATACTATCAAAGAACAGATATGACACCTACTGGAAGTGTAAGTATCTATCCTCCATCTGTATTTGGATATGGCTGGTCAATAGGATATACATCCATTGATGAACTTTTAGAAAATACGAATATAGAAGTTACATGTAAAATATTTAATTAGAAATAGGGAGTGATGAAATGAAAAATATACCAATTGGAGAAGTACTAAAAGAATATGGTTATATCAATGAAAATCAATTACAGATGGCTTTGGCAATGCAGAAAAAAGATCGTTCCAAACGATTAGGGCAACATTTGATTGAACTAGGTTTTATTACTGAAACACAGATGCTGAAGGCATTAAGTGATAAATTAAGTGAACCAATGGTTGACTTGAATGAAGAAAGAATTGATATTGATAGTGTTGCGAAGATTCCTATCGAGTTAGCAAAGAAATATAATCTTATGGCATTGTCGGAAGAAAGCGGTCGTTTAAGAATTGTAACGAGTGACCCTTTAAATTTCTATGCGATAGAAGATGTACGCTTAGTAACAGGAATGAATATATCGGTATGTCTAAGCGAAAGTGATTCTATTAAACGTTTGATTGAGTATTATTATGCGGAAATCAAGGCCAAAGAAGCAGCGCATGTAGCGAATGAGAATGTTGTTTCGTTTGAATTGGAAGATACTGAGTTATATAATTCAGAAACAGACGCAACACCTGTTGTCAAACTGTTTAATAGTTTATTATCACGAGGATATAATGCGAATGCGAGTGATATTCATTTGGAACCATTCGAAGATAAAATTATGGTACGTATGCGTATAGATGGAATGATTGTGGATTATGTACAGCTGGATAAGAAACTGCATTCTTCCTTGATTGTACGAATTAAAATTATCAGTAATATGGATATTGCGGAAAAACGATTGCCACAGGATGGACACTTCATGACAACGATTGATGGTATTCGTATGAATCTAAGGGTATCTTTAATTCCAACAGTATATGGAGAAAAGGCAGTTCTTCGTTTCTTAAACAGTAATACGCCAATTGTGAATGAAAATCAATATGGTATGAATCATGATAATTATGAAAAGATGAAACAAATGCTTACGATACCGCATGGTATTATTTATATTAGCGGCCCTACAGGTAGCGGAAAAACTACGACTTTATATATGATATTGGAAACTTTAGCTAAAAAACAGGTGAATATTTCTACTATTGAAGATCCGGTTGAAAAACATTTAGAGCGTGTTAATCAGATGCAGATTAATACTACTGCAGGCTTAACATTTGAAAAAGGTTTACGAGCATTGCTGAGACAGGATCCGGATATTATCCTTGTAGGAGAAACACGTGATGCGGAAACTGCTTCTATCTCAGTTCGTGCTGCGATTACAGGACATCTGGTACTGAGTACACTTCATACCAATGATGCGATAGGTTCTATTGTTCGTTTACAGGATATGGGAGTTGAACCTTATCTGATTGCCAACTCTTTAGTAGGTAGTGTGTCCCAGCGTTTAGTTAAACGGATTTGTCCTCAATGTAAACAGCGTATAAAAACGACAGAGGTACAAAAAGAATTATTGGGAAGTAATGTTGAATATATTTATCGAGGTGCTGGCTGTAATCATTGTAATCACACAGGATATAAAGGAAGAACAGCAGTTCATGAAATCATCATGATGGATAAGGAAATTCGTAGAATGATAACTAAACAACAGGATATCGATGATATTTACCAATATATTAAGAAAACACAAAAGCTAAAAACTTTAAAAGAAGAGACAATAGAATTAGTAATCAATGGAGTCACAAGCATAGAAGAATTATATAAAATATGTACATATAGTGAATAGGAGAGAATTATGGAACTATTAAAAAGTATTTTGACCTATGCAAGAGAAACAGGCTGTAGTGATATTCACTTAAATGAAGGATCGCCTGCTATGGTACGAAGAAATGGTATTTTGCAGGAATGCCCATTCTTTATGGATGAAAACATGACAAAGGAATGTATTATGGCAATGATTCCAAAACGATTAATGAGTGATTTTCAGAATGGAAAGGATACAGATTTTACTTATACGTTAGATTCTAAGAGACAAAGAGTTAATATATATCGTCAGCAGGGGAAGTTATGTGCCGCAATACGAATTATTCATGATACGATTCAGACTTTAGATGAATTGCAAATGCCAGAAATATTAAAGAAGCTCACAATGGAACCTAGAGGACTTATTATAGTGAGTGGTCCTACAGGAAGCGGAAAATCTACAACTCTAGCCGCAATGGTTGAATATATTAACGAGCATCGTAAATGTCATATATTGACGATTGAAGATCCCATTGAATATGTTTATGCACAAAAACAGGCTTTGATTCATCAGCGTGAAATAGGACAGGACGTAGATACTTTTGATACAGCATTAAGAAGTGCTTTGCGTGAGGATCCTGATGTTATTTTAGTGGGGGAAATGCGTGATTATGAAACCATTGCAGCGGTAGTAACACTTGCGGAAACTGGTCATTTGGTTCTATCTTCACTACATACTGCAGGAGCAGCGAAAACAATTGATCGCATCATTGATGTATTTCCAGCTCATAGACAGGATCAGGTTCGTATGCAGGTTGCAGGTGTGCTGAAAGCGGTAATTACACAGCAGCTTTTAGTCACTAAAGATCAGTGTTCGCGTACTGCTGCATTAGAGATCATGATCGTGAATGATGCGATTCATAATCTGATTCGTGAAAAGAAGGTACATCAGATCAATACGATCATACAAACAGGAATGCGTGAAGGTATGCAGTCTTTGAACTTAGCTCTTGCTAGACTAATAAAAAATAATGTAGTGACTTTTGAAGAAGCAAGTAATTATAGTAACGATACAGAAGAGCTGAAACAGTTTCTGAGATAGAAAACTTTGTGAAAACACTCTTGTAAACAAAGGATAAGTTCTGTATAATAATAAAAGAAAACGATGAACAGGAGTAGTAATTTGGAAACCGAAAAACAGGGAGAGATGATGATGCACTGAGAGTCATCTTATTGATAGGTCCTTATGAATTCACCTGGGAGTGGGAGTAATCCTCCCCCGTGCCATGACGGTTATCCATGATAGAAAGTAAGTGTGTCGCAAGACGAAACAGGATGGTACCGCCCGGAAGGGTTCCTGTGTCTTGTGACTTTTTTATAAGCAGAAAGGAAGTAGAATATGGAAAAGCTTACGAGTATTAAAGAAGAAGGTCTATCCAAAATCGAACAATGTGAAGACTTAGCTTCATTACAACAGCTACGCGTATTGTATCTAGGAAAAAAAGGACCCATTCAGGAAGTAATGAAATCAATGAAAGATCTTCCTAAGGAAGAACGTCCTGCATTTGGTCAGAAAGTCAATGAAGTAAAGAGTTTACTGGCAGATGCGATTGAAAAACAGAAAGCGGTCTTAGAAATCAAAGAGATGAATGATCGTATTGAGAAAGAAAAGATTGATATTACATTGCCTGGCCAAAAGCCAAATCTAGGAAATGCCCATCCATTGATGTTAGTACAGCAGGAAATGGAAGATTTATTCATTGGACTTGGCTATACAGTAGAAGAAGGTCCGGAAGTTGAAATGGATCTATATAACTTTGAGCGTGCAAATATACCAAAAGATCATCCAGCAAGAGATATGCAGGATACCTTCTATATTAATGCAGAAGAACTATTGCGTACTCATACTACTGCAATTCAGACTCGACAATTAGAAAAGTTTGCGAAAGAGGGAAAAGAACTGATTAAAGTAATCTGTCCTGGTAAAGTATATCGTCGTGATGATGATGATGCGACACACTCTCATCAGTTTATGCAGTGTGAAGGTTTAGTTGTAGGAGAAAATATTACACTATCTGATTTGAAGGGAACATTAGAATTCTTAGCTCAGAGAATGTTTGGGAAAGATCGAGTAATTCGTTTCCGTCCTAGTTATTTCCAATTTACAGAACCAAGTGTAGAAGTTGATGTTAGCTGCCATGTATGTGGAGGAAAAGGCTGTCCAGTATGTAAAGGAACGGGCTGGATAGAAATTCTAGGAGCTGGTATGGTACATCCAAATGTACTTACAATGGCAGGTTTTGATGCGAAAAAATTAAGCGGTTTTGCGTTTGGTATCGGAATTGAACGTGTCGCAATGTTAAAATATGGTATTACTGATATTCGTAATTTCTATACAAATGACATTCGTTTCTTGAAAACGTTCAATCGCTTTGAGTAGGAGGGAATAACATGAGAATAAGTAAAAAATGGCTAAGTCAGTATATGGATCTTTCCGATATGACGATTGAGGAAATTGCGGATAAAGTTACTTCTGCCGGACTTGAGGTAGAAGGTATTGATAAAATGAGTGAGGGAAGTAATCTAGTTATAGGACATGTAATATCTTGTGTAGATCATCCGGATTCTGATCATTTACATGTATGTAAAGTGGATTTGGGGGATTGTGTAGAACAGATTGTCTGCGGTGCACCTAATGTTGCGGAAGGACAGAATGTTATCGTAGCACGTGTCGGCGCAAAACTTCCTGGCGGAGAAATCAAAGCTGGAGTAATTCGCGGGCAGGAATCCAATGGCATGATTTGTTCTTTACTAGAGCTTGGTGTTGATCCTCATCAGCTAAGTGAAGAAAGTAAAAACGGAATTGAAGTACTTGATGCAGATGCACCAGTTGGTAATCAGGATCCATTAGGATATTTAGGTCTAGATGATGAAATTTTAGATGTAGGGCTAACACCTAATCGTAATGATTGTATGGCTGCATGGTCTATGGCTTTGGAAACAGGAGCTATTCTACAAAAAGAAGTTAAGATCCCTTATGTAGAAGGGGCTGCCAATGTTGGAGAAACAAGTAAATTAATCGTAAAGAGTGAAACTGAGAAATGTCCATTATTCTTAGGAAAAGTAATTAATTCAGTAACAATCAAACCATCACCAAAATGGATGAAAGAATTATTAATGGCTGCAGGGATGAAGTCTATTAATAACGTAGTGGATATTAGTAATATTGTTATGCTGGAAACAGGACAGCCTCTTCATTTCTATGATATTAATGCGATTCCTGCACAGGAAATCACAGTAAAAGATAAATTAAATTGTGATTATATTGCCCTAGATGGAGAAACATATCATTTAGAAGAAGATGATATAGTAATCACTACAGAAGGAAAACCAATCGGTATTGCGGGAATTATGGGTGGAGATGATTCTAAGATTGAAGAAACTACAACAGGAATTATTATCGAAGCTGCTATTTTCAATCATGTATCTATTCGTAATACAAGCCGTCGTTTGAATCTTGGTACAGATGCGAGCGTTCGTTATCAGAAAGGTATTGAACCAATGGCTACATTTAAAGCTATGGATCGTGCAGTTCAATTATTGATGGAATATGCTGATGCGACAGGTATTGAAGAGACAAAACAGTATGGTGATAATAATTATACACCTGTTGAATTTGATGTGAACTTAGACCGTATCAATACATTGCTTGGTACTGATTTTAATGAAGAGGAAGTATGTAAGGTATTAGATAATTTACATTTAGAACCAAGTAAACATGGAGAAGATATTCATGTGAAAATTCCAAGCTATCGTACAGATTTATTAATTGAAGCCGATATTGCGGAAGAAATCATTCGTATCTTAGGATATGATCGTCTGCCAAGCACAATGCCTAAGATGCCATCAACAGTAGGTGAATTAAATAAACGCCAGCAGTTACGTAGAAGATTTAGAAATACATTATCTTCTTTAGGCTATAATGAAGCTATTACGTATTCATTAGTAGGAAAGAAAGAAATAGAAGATGCCCTGATGGCTGATAAAGAAATCATTGAATTAGCAGCACCAATGAGTGAAGATCGTAAATATGTACGTAGTTCTATTTTGCCGAGCCTGCTTGAATGTGTTTCTTATAACCAGGCACGTTCTATCAAAGATGTAGCTTTATATGAAATCAGTAATGTATATGGTAAAAATCATGTAGAAGAACGCTTGACGATTGCGGCTAGTGGAGCTTTACAGGAAAACAGATGGCAGAAATATCGTGTAGAAGCAGATTTCTATACGATGAAAGGTTTATTAGATGCCTTATTAGAAAGTATTGGATTTAGCGGTAATCGTGTAGTATGGAAAGAAAACACATTAGATACAACACATTTCCATCCATATCGCAGTGCAGAAGTGTATTTAGGTAAACAGCTTTTAGGTATAGTTGGACAGATTCATCCAGCAATGGAACAGAAATATGATGTTGCGACTACCGTGGCACTAGAAATTAATCTTGAAGTATTATTATCAAACAAAGCCAGCAAGGTTAAATTTACTGAAGTTAGTAAATATCCATCAGTAAGTCGTGACTTAGCATTTGTAGTAAATGAAGATGTTAAAGTTTCTGATATCATCAATAGCATTCGTAAGAATGGTAAGTTAAATAAAGAAAATATCATTCAGAATGTAGAAGTATTTGATGTATATACAGGAGAACACGTAGAAAAAGGTTATAAATCTATTGCCTTAAGTATTATCTTCCAGTCAAATGAAAGAACTTTAAAAGATGAAGATATTAATCAGATTCATGATAAGATCTTAGAAACTTTAAAAACTGAATTAAATGCACAATTACGTGCATAAAAAAGAGCTGTAGAAATGACTTTATAAAGTTGTTTCTACAGCTTCTTTTATTATGATTCACTTTTAGATGTATGCTGAAGGCGGAATATTAAGACTTGAGGTGGAGTCATTAAACGCATATCAATTTTACTTGTTCCTAAACCATTAGAAACATATAATTTAGAACCATTGATATCATATTGACCTCGGTTATATGTAGTAGCACCTTCTTCTGTATAAATTGGACCTAAAACAGGAAGATAAATCTGTCCGCCTAAGGAATGTCCTGCTAGAGCTATATCGATATATTCAAGATTAATTCCGCTTTTAGATACTGCATCAGGACAATGGGTTACTAAAATGTTAAATTCATTCTCATTTACGTTTTTCATTGCATTTTCAGGTTTTGGATCTCCATTTATTAGATTATTCAATCCAATAAGGGAAATACTGTCACTGTTCTCATTACGTAAACGAATGGCACTGTCACTTAAAACTTCAAAATCACTATCATAAAGAATTTGTGAAACTATTTTCTTCACATCTTCATTTACATTATCCTGATCACCTAATATTGCAAATTTACCGAGTGGAGCTTCAATGCTTTTTAAAATTGTGGTAATGTCTTTACTCATTTGTGAATCAGGGACATTTTTATCTGGTTCAGAGAACATGTCTCCTCCAAAAATAACGATATCTGGACTTGTTGTAGTTAATTTAGAAATCATATTGCTTAATCTTGTTTTGTCCATGAATTCATTATATTTGATATCACTGATAAATGCGATTGTGATATCATTCATGCTTTCTGGTATTTTGTTTGAAGATATGGTTTCATAAGATAAGCTTACACGATCAACAGATATATATATGGAATAAAAAAATATTCCTGCAATTACCAATGCAATACATATTAAAACAGAAACGATTTTAAGTAATTTTCTTACCATGACGACACCTCGTATTTTTTTCTAATTTTATCATAAATATTATTAGATTTCTAGTAGGGGAAAAGAAAGACAGCCTTAAGCTGTCTGTTATTACATTTCTATGCTTTGCGTACAGGGCGACGAACCTGTTTTGTATTTCTTGCGGCTAACATTGACTGCATTGCAGCTTTCGAATTGATGATAACTGGAATGACAATAGGATTACGATGAGTCTTATTGTATAAGAATGGTTCCAGAGTAGAACGTACACAGTTCTTTAAATCAGAGAATGTAGTTCTTTCTTTCATCTTTTCATTCAGAGCAGTATGCACAAGCTGTTCAGCTTCTTTTAATAAACCTTGAGAATCTTTGATAAATACGAATCCTCTGGATACAATAACTGGTCTGCATAGGACTTTGTTTTCTTTTGAATCAATTGCGATAATTGCCGCAACAAGTCCATTATCAGCCAAGATCGTACGATCCTTTAATACTGCGGTAGATACACCACTGATATCATTTCCATCAACATAAATATCATCAGCCTGAATACGTTCACCGCTTTGGAAAACAGTATGATTACGTAATACAAGAATATCTCCATTAGCACACGTAAAGATATGGTCATCTCTCATACCAGTTTCTTTTGCGGTTTCTTTATGCTGTACCAGCATTTTATATTCACCATGTACAGGCATGAAGTATTTTGGCTTAATCAGCTGCAGCATTAATTTCTGTTCCTCTTGAGAAGCATGTCCTGTTGTATGAAGGTTGCTTAAGATGGATTTTGTAAGAACATTAGCTCCAGCCTTAAATAGTTTATTGACTACCTGATTAACACTTGGGCCATTTCCTGGAATCGGGCTAGAAGAGAATACAACTGTATCGCCTGGTATAAGACGAATATAACGATGTGTTCCATTCGCAATTCTTGATAATGCAGCCAAAGGCTCTCCCTGACTACCTGTACAAACAATACATGTTTTGTTTGCAGGGGTATAAGCAAGCTGATCAGGGCTTAAGAAATGCTGTTCTCCAACTTTTATTTTACCCATTTTACGACCAATTGTTACAACATTTTCCATACTGCGTCCAAAGATAATGACTTTTCTTCCGCAAGCTACAGCAGCTTCTAAAATCTGAGATACACGATAAACATTAGAAGCAAATGTTGCGACAATTAAACGGCCATTTGTTTTCTTCATGGTATCTAGAATCTCTGCGGCCACTTTCTTTTCTGAAATAGAGAAGTCTTCAACTCCTGAATTGGTAGAATCACTTAATAATAAATCAATACCGATCTGCCCCATATAGGCCATAACCTGATAATCTGAATTTGTTCCTACTGGAGTTAAGTCAAATTTAAAATCACCGGTATGAACGATTCTTCCATTTGGGGTATTAATAAGAATTCCTAAAGAATCAGGAATAGAATGTGTAGTATTAAAAAATCCGCATGTAAAATATTGCATCTTTACGGAACTGCGATCATTGATTTCAATGATTTTAACGCTGTTCAGCATTCGTCTTTCTTCTAATTTTTTATTAATCAGCGCAACTGCAAATGCAGGCGCAAAGATTGCTTCGATATCCACAGTCTTTAATAGGAAAGGGATACCTCCAATGTGATCTTCATGACCATGTGTAATAACTAAAATTTTACGTTTACGATTATTTTTTACCAAATGATTATAATCTGGTATAACATAATCAACTCCGAGAAGATTTTCTTCAGGGAAACGAACACCAGCATCGACAATTAAAATTTCATTCTCGTGTTCAAAGCAGTACATATTTTTACCAATTTCGCCTAGTCCACCCATTGCATAAATTAGGGTATCCCCACGTTCGGTTTTTATTTTATTATAACTGTTTCTTGATTTTTCCTGATAGTTTCTCGGTGCGAACATTTTTTGATTTCGATTGTTATTCATAAATACTCCTTTCATTGTGCACCTAATTTTCTTTTATTATTATAGCATACTTTCCATAAAATAAACGCTTTTTGCTTCGAAAAATAAATTGTGCTTCATTTTAAACATAAGAAAATGCTCATTGCTGAGCATTATTCAATGACAATAGCTGTTGGATCTTCTCGCCATGGATCCAATTTGTTAATACGGTCATAAAACAGCGTTCCTGAAAAATGATCGATTTCATGCTGTAATACTATTGCTAAATAATTCTTTGCTTTAATGGTAATTTCCTGGTTTTGTAATAAATCGAAAGCTTTCACAGTAATACGTGCAGCTCTAGGGACGATGCCTTCATGTTCTTCTTCAACAGATAGGCAGCCTTCTCCATTTTTTAAATATGCACGCTGTACAGATTCTGACACGATACGAGGATTTACGAGCGCATATTCATCAACGCCATCTTCATTAGGAACGACAACTGCTAACATGCGTTTAGGTACGCCTAGCTGAATAGCCGCAATTCCTACTGCTGGGCGAAGGTTTTCTTTCTGCGCAATCTCATCATCCTGAGAATTACGGACATATGTCAACATATCCCTAAGAAATGTTTCGTCCTCTTTGCTTAGCGGTAAAGGAACGTTTTCACTTTTCGTACGTACGATAGGATCTGTATCTTTTACAATATCATCATAATTTAAACTCATATTACATGCTCCTTTTCTTACCATATTATTTTAAACGGTTTTTATGAAGAATGGAAGTGTTTTGCGAAATTATTGTGAAAAACATAAGAATATATGGTATTATAAAAGACACAGAAAAAAGAAAGGAGGACTGCCTGCCTGATTGAATTTAAGGCGGCAGAAAGTGTTATATGAGAATAAAAGATATGATCATTACTTTGAAAATGCCTAAAAAATATGACGTTTTAATACAATTGGCAGTAATTGTCTTAATTATTTTTGGAACGATGATGATCGTATCTACCAATGTAGGAAAAACGACAGAAGATCCATACATTATTCCTAAAATAATTATAAAACAAATGGTTTATATTATAATTTCTTATATATTTATGACATTTTTTGCGAATAATTTTACGATGCGACGTGCGCAGCGTTTTATTCTTCCAATTGGTCTGGCAGTCATCGTCAGTCTATTCTGCACGCAGTTTTTTGAAGGTGTATTAGGAAGCAAGGCATGGATTCGTATTCCGATTCCGGGATTAGGAGAAATGACCATACAGCCTTCAGAATTTGCCAAGGTGTTTATGGTTGTATTGATGGCTGTATTTGTGGAAATGAATGCATGGAAGAAAAATCTAACGTTTTGGCAAATTGTTCGTGTACCGGTTATTTTCTTTGGAATCATTGCGATTGCGATTTTATTTCAGCGTGACCTAGGAACCTTAGGAGTATTAAGTCTGATCTGTGCTTTCTGTTATTTTATTCCGACACATCCCAGCTTACGAAAAACACAGAGAATCCTTTGTATTCTAATGATCGTGGGCGTTTTTAGTTTGACATTTGTCATGAGTGAGCCGGTGATTAACTTTCTTAATAAAATCGAACCGCTTCAGCATGTTGCGGTACGTATCGAAAATGCTATTAATCCATTTATAGATCCACATGGGAATGGATATCAGCTGATCAATGGTCTTTATGGAATTGCTAGAAGTGGTTTCACGGGAGTAGGATTAGGAAATTCAATACAGAAGTATGGATATCTTACACAATCAGATAATGACTTTATATTGTCTATCATTGTGGAGGAATTAGGTATATTTGGATTGTTGATTGTAGTAGTTATGTATGTTGTCATTTTACAGCGTTTATTTTACTATGCCTTCCATACAAAAAGTGAAGGATACAAAATAATTCTGATTGGTACTGCAATGTATATCTTTATTCACTTTGCATTAAATGTAGGAGGAATCAGCGGTTTGATTCCATTAACTGGTGTTCCATTACTATTTATTTCTAGTGGAGGTTCTTCTTTGATGGCGATTATGACCGCAATTGGTATATCACAGGCTGTTATCTCAAGAATCAGAAGACAGGGAAGTATAACGGCAAGCAAGAAAGCAAAAAAAGAACCCTTATCATAAGGGTTCTTTCAGAAAGGGAAGAGGAGAAACAAAGATTGGGGTACAGTCATTATTGACTGCACTAATATCATGCCCAGTCTTTTCAATGTTTATACATAAGGAGTTGAATAAAATGAGAATTATTGCTGGTGAATATCGTTCGCGCAGTATTGAAGCTGTTCCAGGAAATCAAACACGTCCAACAACTGATAAAATCAAAGAAGCTATTTTTTCAAGAATAGGGCCATATTTTGATGGAGGAAATATGCTGGATTTATTTGGAGGCAGCGGGAATATGTCTTTAGAGGCTATTTCACGAGGAATCACGCATTCTTTAATTACAGATGTCGGTTACTCAGCAATTTCTACAATCAAGAAAAATGTGAAGTCATTAGGGGTAGAAAATCAGGTTACGATTTGGAAAATGGATTATCGTAAAGTGCTGAAAAAGGCAGCTGATGAACAAATGAAATTTGATTTAGTATACTTAGACCCCCCATATAAGAAACAGCAGATATTATCAATTTTAGAATTTATAGATGAACATGAATTAATGAATGAAGATGGTGATATTGTTTGCGAGAGCTTAAAAGAAGATACATTCCCTGAAACAGTAGGTTCACTGCATCAGGTGAAGGATGTAACGTATGGAATTACAAGAATTACATATTATAGAAAAAGAGGTGTTTAAATGAAAACAGCAATCTTTCCAGGAAGCTTTGATCCATTAACTAATGGACATTTAGATATTATAGAGCGAGCAAGCAGAGTATTTGATCAATTAATCGTACTAGTAATGGAGAATTCTGAGAAAAAGGCAATGTTTACTGTTGAAGAACGTATTCAGTTTCTTCAAAACAATACGCAGCATTTATCTAATGTAAGCATTGAGAGTGATTCTGGATTGACGATTGAATTTGCGAAGAAACATGAGGCAGTCGCAATGGTTCGTGGAGTACGAAGTATAAAAGATTACGAGTACGAATTAAATCTTGCAAGCATCAATGCTCAATTATCATCTGATATTGAGACAGTATTATTATATGCTAAAGCTGAATATGCTTTTATATCTAGTTCGATGATCAAAGAGTTTGTGAAATATAAACAGGATGTTCAGGCATATGTACCACAAGATGTGGCTTATGCATTATGTGATAAGTAGATATTTTAAGGAAAAATTCAGATACATATGAGTAGAATAATGATATAATAAAGACATTGTTGAGAAAGGGAGTAGTGTATGGCATCAGCGCATTTTAGACCACCGACCAAGGAGTCGTTTAAAAATAAATGTATTACTTCTATGACTATGCTGATTATTATTGTTAGTTTATATGTTACCTGTTATATGTTATTCTTTCGTACGGTAGAAGTTGATGTGACTAAAGATGCAGTTATCGAATATCGTGGAGAAGATGGAGCAGGGACAGTACGTGTCTTAAATCGAAATCAAAACTATAATCAGCGAATTCAGGAATTTATGGATTCTATAACCTATGAAGTAAAACCAAGTGAAAATTTAAAAAATGGCGATCAGATCACTATTCAAGCAGAATATGATGAGACATTAGCTAGGCGATATCATATAAAGCCTGTTGCTTCTGAAAGAGTTGTAGAGGTAGCTGATCTGCCAGAACGTTTCAATAATGTAAATGAGATACCACAAAGTTTTTTAGATACCTTAAATGAACGAAGCCTAAGTTATCTTGATAATAATATGGATTCTATCCTAACAGAAGACTTTACAGCATTCTCTATTCACTCACAGCCTGTTTTAACTGAACAGAAATTAATGTATCGTGTGTTTTTAGATAGTAAAAATGAAGATGAGCAGGATCGTATTATTGATGTTTTTGAGATTAGTGCAAAAGGTGAAGTGAATACCTCAAGCAGTAAAGAAACTTTAAAAGAGTCGGAAGCTACAATATATTATATGATTACTTATAATGGAGTTACAAATTCCTTAACAGTTCTTGATGAACATATTTATGGTGAAAAGCTAATAACGAAAAGCTCTGTTGATTTAAACAATGAGAAAACATTTATGGATTATATGAATAGAAAATATAAATCTTCTTATGATTTATATCAGATGGATATATCAAAGACAGAATAAAACCCGCAGGTGTGCGGGTTTTATTTTAGCAATTCAGCAAGTTCTTCTAAATTCTGTTTTTCACTTTCTTTAAATTCAATGACACAGGCATCATCTTCAGAATAACGTGGAATTAGATGAACATGAAAATGCATGACAGTCTGTCCAGCGACTTCATTTACATTGGATAAGATGTTCATTCCTTTTGCCTGTGTACGTTCCATAATACGTTTAGAAAGCATTTGAGCAACTTCCATGACATGTTTTAATACATCTGTATCACAAGTCATAAAGTTTTCTGTATGCTGTTTTGGAATGACTAATACATGTCCTTTTGTGACTTGTGAAATATCTAGGATTGCCATAACAGTATCATCTTCATATATGATATTAGATGGAATCTCTCTTTGAATAATACTGCAGAATATACACATACTATCCTTCCTTTCTGTTATCATTATATCAGAAATAAGGGGTAAGAAAAAGAGCGAAAATCGCTCTTAGTCCTGTACGATGTATGATTCATTAATAGACTTAATTCCATCATATACATCTTTATCATAGATTGTAAAGTCATATTTTTTCAAATAATAAGCTGTTGCGGCTGATTCAATATTGCTGGAAGCATCTTCTACAATTTTATTGATTGCTTCTTCTTCATATTCATCGGTAGTGATGTTTGTGATATTTACTACATAATATTTAGAATTAGTAGTATCTTCAATTACACTGTCCACAACACCTGTTTTATTAGTTGATTTGATTTTATCAAATACAGCAGTAGGTAAGCCGCTTTCAGAAGTATATAAAGCTTCTTTGCCATCGTATGTGGTTGTAGTTCCATATTCCTTTACAACAGATGCAAAAGAATCGCCATCATTTAATGCTGCTAATGCAGATTTTGCTTTGTCTTCAGAATCAGCTTCTAAAACCTGTGCTTTGAAAGGATAATATGTTGAGAAAACGGATTCTTCCTTTTCTTTTACATATTTTTTATTAAGTTCTGTCTGTTTTAAAGAAGGATAAATTGCTTTTTCTTTATAGTCATCTAAATCGTTATATCCAAATTGTGCTAACGTGCTTTCTAATTCATCACCGTAAATACCCTTTAAAGATTTAACCTGTGATTCACTTTCTTTTTCCATGGCTTCAGTTACTTTAATACCTTCTTTATCATAAATCTTATTTTTAATCAGATTTAATGTTTCGTTTCCTCCGCCAGTTGCTTTAATCAGCTGATAAATATCGTCGTTTGTAATTTTCTCGCCTTCTACAGTAATTAATGCTTCGCTTCCATTAGAGATTTCAGCGGTTGCATCTTTACATCCTGCCAAAGTAAAGAGCATCATAGCAGCGAGCAGTCCACATATTTTTTTCATGTTGCTAGTCCTCCTATTCTTCTACTTTCAGGATGTCCATAATCTGATTTTTTACATCATCATTTGCATATTGGATATCTAGTTTTTCACTTGCTTCTAATAGATAAGTGTTAAATAAGTTTTCAGTCTGATTAGCAATTGCCTCATATAAAGAATCTTTTGCTTTTTCACTCTTCATAATCGCATCTTTGTCAGTTTCTTCTACTAGGATCAAATGCCATCCGCTATAAGAATCATTACTTTCTTTTACCCATTCACTTGTTTCTCCGGCTTTTAATTTGAAGGCTGCTTCTTTAAAGCTGTCCACATAGCTGGTTTTATCGTCCATATAACCTAAATAACCGCCATTTGGTTTGCTAGCTTCATCGTCGCTGTATTCTTTTGCTACATCCGCAAAACTAGTTCCATCTTTTAATGCTTTCTCAATCTTATCTACCTTTTCTTTTTCTTCATCAGTCGGATTATCTACATCTTCCATTTTTACTAAAATGTGAGAAACTGTACGAGATTTACCTTCCTTATAAATTGGAGTAAATAGCTCTTCAAGGTGGGCAGAAATGTAATCGTTCTGCATTTTATTCATTTTTGCGACCATTAAGCAGTATTCAGATAATTCATCTTCTTCATATCCATACTGAGCTATCTGCTGTGTGATCAATGTATTAACATCAGTGCCATAGCTGGAAGCCTGTGATTCCATGTAAGCAGTAAAGTTTGTTTCATAAGTCTCTGCTTCTTCTTTTAGTTCATCTGTTGTTTCTACACTTTGATTAATTACAGCTGTCTGAAATTTCATAAATAGCATATTTTTCCCATATGTTTTATTTAAACTTTCATACAGCTCATCTGCTGTAATGTTTTCATTATCTTTAAGTCCTGCAACAATATCCTGTCCATCAACACTTTTGCCAGGGAGTTTATCCTTGTTAGTGTCGTAAACACAGAATACCGCAAAACCGATAAAGATAATAGCAATCAGTACAACAAACCATTGCTTTTTCAATATCTTGATCATAATGTCCTCCTAAGTGAATACTGTAATATTATAATTTATTTATTGATGGAATGCAATTTTTTCAGGGCTAAGTAGGCGAACTTAAGGGAAAATTCAGATAACATTCACATTATGATTTCCTATGAATATAATATGAAATAAAGGAAAACAATCGTTTGAATTGTGAATTATATAAAAATTTGGTAGAATAATAAGCGAGTGAAAGGATGATATATATGAGTTGTTTACGTATCAATGATTTACACGTTGATGTAGATGGAAAAGAAATCTTAAAGGGACTTACCCTTGAAATACATAGCGGAGAAACCCATGCTTTAATGGGACCTAACGGAAATGGTAAATCCACACTTCTGGCAGCCATCATGGGAAATCCAAAATTCCATGTTTCTAAAGGAAGCATAACACTGGATGGAAAAGACGTTTTGTCTATGGAAGTAGATGAAAGAAGTAAGGCTGGTTTATTCTTAGGAATGCAATATCCTAGCGAAGTAAGTGGTGTTACGAATTCAGATTTCTTACGTGCTGCGATCAATGCGCGAAAAGAACGTCCAATTCCTCTATTTACCTTCATCAAGGAAATGGAAAAGACTATTAAAGAATTACAGATGAAAGATGATCTTGCTCATCGCTTTTTAAATGAAGGCTTTTCCGGCGGAGAAAAGAAACGAAATGAAATCGTACAGATGAAACTGCTGAAGCCAACATTCAGTATGTTAGATGAAATAGATTCAGGTTTAGATGTCGATGCGTTAAAAATCGTAGCTGATGCGGTAAAATCAATGCAGGAAGAACAGGATATGGGATTGATCATCGTATCTCACTATGCTCGTTTTTATGATTTACTAAAACCGACTCATGCTCATGTTCTAGTTGATGGACGTATCGTTGTTAGCGGCGGTAGTGAACTAGTAGAAAAAATTGATTCACAAGGGTATGACTGGATCGAAAAGGAATATGATGTTCAAGTTGTGAAAGAAGAAGAAAAGAAAGTTGAATTATTAGGCTCCTGCGGTGCCAGCAAGGGGGCGTAGGAATGGAATATAACATTCAAAACGGCTTTGAAAAACGATTGCTGGATACAGGAAAAGAGAATTCTATGATTCTCCATGTACCGGCAAATACACATGCTTCCTTGCTTGTGAACTATCAGGGTGAGGGAAATAGCTTAGCGATTGAGCTAAAGCTGGAAGAACATAGTTCACTTACTATCATGTTTAAAAATGAGGGTATTAAGAATATCCATGTACAAATGAAAGCTGATATCTATAAAGATGCTTCTTTGACTGCGGCATTCTGTGAGTTAAATCCAGGTTCTACTAAAGCAGATATAAGAGTTAGTCTGTTGGAAACTGGGGCTTATGCGATGCTAAGAAGTGCATGTATCGTAAAGGATAAAAAAGATTTTACAATGCAATGTGATCATATGGCACCTCATACACAAGGTTTTATGGAAAACTACGCGGTAGTAGAAACATCTGCGGCATATCGTATGGAAGCTACTGGTAAAATCATAAAAGGTGCTTATGAAAGCAATTCTCATCAGAAAACCAGAGTTCTTACAATGAGCGAAGAACATAACAGTGAAGTTATACCTGTTTTATTAATTGATGAAAATGATGTAAAGGCAAGTCATGCGACAACAGTAGGACAGCCTGATGAAAATCAGTTATATTACTTACAGACGCGTGGACTTTCACGTACACAGGCATTAGGACTTTTGACTGTTGGCTATATTATGCCAATTGCAGAATTATTTGATGATGAAGAAATCCGTAATGAAATGAAGAACGAAATTGAAACGAAGGTGGGTTTACATGCTTGATAATGCACGGATTCGTAAAGATTTTCCAATGCTTACAAAAACAATGCAGTCACATCCTTTAGTATATTTAGATAGCGGCGCTACAACGCTAAAACCACGCTGTGTTATTGATGCTGTTGTTGATTATTATGAAAATTATGGAGCTAATGCACATCGCGGAGATTATGATCTAAGCTTTGAAGTTGATCAGGTGTATGAAGCAACAAGAAAAGAAGTTGCCCAATTTCTTCATGCTGCAGATGAAAGAGAAATCGTTTATACAAGTGGTGCTAGTGCGGGTTTAAATCTTGTTGCGCAAGGATTTGGGAGAAAATTCCTAAAAGAAGGAGATATCATTCTAACAACTGTTGCGGAACATGCTTCCTGTGTACTGCCATGGATGAAGGTAGCTCAGGAAACAGGAGCACAGATTGAATATATCCCTTTAAATGAAGAGGGAAAGGTAACTGTGGAAGCAGTTGCGTCAATGATGAATGAGCATGTAAAGGTAATTGCTTTAGCACATATTAGTAATGTATTAGGATATATTTCTCCTATCAAAGAAATATGCAGCCTGGCACATCAATATGGAGCTGTTGTGGTTGTAGATGGGGCACAGAGTGTTCCACATATACCAATCAATGTGCAGGACTTAGATTGTGATTTTCTTGCATTTTCCGCCCATAAAATGTGTGGACCAACAGGCATAGGTATACTCTATGGAAAATATGAATTATTAGATGCAATGGATCCATTGTATTTAGGTGGAGACAGCAATGCTCGTTTTGATATGTGCGGCAATATTCAATTGAAACATGTTCCTTATAAATTTGAGAGCGGAACACAACCAATTGAAGGCATCTTTGGGTTAAGAGCTGCACTTTCCTACATTATTTCTATTGGATTAGAAAATATACATGCATGGGAAATGCAGTTACATGCATATGCGATAAAGGAATTGCAGAAAATGGATCACATTGAAGTATATAATCCAAACAATGATACAGGTATTATTACATTCAATGTAAAAAAAGTATTTGCACAGGATGCAGCTTCCTTCTTTAATGCCAATGGTATTGCGGTAAGAAGCGGTCAGCACTGTGCTAAACTATTAAATTCTATGCTAGATACAAGTGCGACGATACGAGCAAGCTTTTATTTATACACATCTTATGAAGATGTTGATCGATTCTTAGATGTATGTCGCAAGGCAACGATGGAAGCTTGTCTAGATATCTTTTTTTAGGAGGGACAGCTATGAGTGATATGTTAAAAGATCCAATGATCCTTCGTTCTATTATCATGGATCATTATGAATATCCACGAAATCACGAACTTACAGAGGAAAGTGATTATCAAAAGAAACACATGGCGAGTGAATCTTGTATTGATGATATCTATGTACAAACCAAAATTCAGAATGGTGTTGTAGAAGATATTCGTTTTGATGGAGTTGCATGTACAATCTCTACTGCTTCTACATCTATCATGAGTGAGCTTTTGAAAGGTAAAACAATAGACGAAGCGAAAGAAATTATTGCGAATTATTATAAAATGATCGATCAGAAAGAATATGATGAAGAGTTATTAGAAGAAGCCATTGCATTTCACAATGTAGGAAGCCAGGCCAATCGTATTAAATGTGCTACGATTGGCTGGAAGGCAATGGAAGAAATGATCGAGGAAAGTGAGGAACATCATGAGTGAAAACAAGATTCCTGTAAATGAAGAATATAAATATGGTTTTCACGATGAAGATGTCAGTATTTATAATACAGGAAAAGGATTAAATAGAGATACGATTCTAGCAATTTCAAAAATAAAAAATGAACCAGAATGGATGCTGGAATATCGTCTGAAGGCCTTTGAACAGTTTGAAAAGATGCCAATTCAGACATGGGGACCTGATGTAACTGACCTTGATTTTGATGATTATACATATTATATTAAACCAAGTGATAGAACTGAAAAAAGCTGGGATGACGTTCCTGAGACAATTAAAGAAACATTTGACCGCTTAGGTATTCCTGAAGCAGAAAAAGAGTTTCTAGCGGGTGTTACTACTCAGTATGATTCTGAGGCAGTTTATCACAATATGCTGGAAGAGGTAGAATCTAAAGGTGTTATCTTTTTAGATACCGATACGGCTTTGAAAAAACATCCGGATTTATTCCGTAAATACTTTGGAACATTAGTTCCTTATACGGATAATAAATTTGCGGCATTAAACAGCTGTGTATGGAGTGGAGGCAGTTTTATCTATGTACCGAAAGGGGTAAAACTAGAAAAACCTTTACAGTCTTATTTCCGTATCAATACTGAGCGAATGGGACAGTTTGAACGCACTTTGATCATTGTGGATGAAGGTGCAGATGTTCATTATGTAGAAGGATGTACAGCACCTACTTATTCAAAGGACTCTTTACATGCTGCAGTTGTGGAAATCTTTGTCCATAAAAATGCACGCTGCCGTTATTCAACTGTACAGAACTGGAGTGACAATATCATTAATCTAGTTACAAAACGTGCAAAAGTAATGGAAAATGGCAGTATGGAATGGATTGATGGAAACATTGGTTCTCAGACAAATATGAAATATCCTGCTTGTATCCTAGCAGAACCATATGCGAAGGGAACATGTATTTCTATTGCAGTTGCAGGGAAGAATCAGATTCAGGACGCTGGAGCTAAAATGATTCATCTTGCACCGCATACATATAGTAATATTGTTTCTAAGTCTGTATCTCGTAATGGAGGAGAAGTAAACTATCGTGGACTTGTCCATCATGGCAAGAATGCAGCTTTTGCGAAGAGTAAGGTTGAATGTGATACCTTGATATTAGATAAAGAATCAAGAAGTGATACGATTCCTACTAATATTTCAAAAAATATGACTTCACAGATTGAACATGAAGCGACAGTTTCAAACATCAGTGAGGAACAATTATTTTACCTGATGAGTAGAGGATTGAGTCGCAGCGCTGCAACGGAAATGATCGTTATGGGGTTCTTAGAACCATTTACTCGTGAACTTCCTATGGAATATGCAGTAGAACTAAACCAGCTATTAAAGCTGGATATGAGTGATTCTATTGGATAATATCAGAAAACTTGTCTTAGCTAGAAGAAATGCACTCTCTAGAGAAGAAATAGAAGAGAAAAGCAAGAAAATCTGTGAAAAAATACAGCCTTATCTCCATGGGAATGTAGCAGCTTATAACGCTATTGATAGTGAAGCAGACTTAGGTTATCTCTCACTTAAAGAAGTGCAGCTATGCCTTCCTGTTTGTACTAAGACAGATATGACATTTCATATTGTGGATCAATATACGAAATATCAACAAAGTCATTATGGAATCTTAGAACCAGTAAATGCAGAGATAATTGATGGTAAAGATATAGATGTGTTTTTAGTTCCTATGGTTGCCTTTGATGAAAGATGTAATCGTATGGGACATGGAAAAGGTTACTATGATCGATATTTAGCTTTGACAAGAGGACTAAAAATAGGTGTGGCATTTGAATGTCAGAAAGACATCTTACAGCTACACGCTTACGATATCGCAATGGATATTGTAATTACAGAAGAAAATATATACAAAAAGGCAACTGTGGAATAATCAGTTGTCTTTTATATAAATAAAAAATATAACGCAAAGATATATGAAAATACATAAAAGCGTTATATGGGCATGAAGAAGTATAGGGATTGTGGAAATGTATAAAAATAGTAAAATGTCAAAAACAATTATGCAACGATATAAGAAAACGATTGTTTTAGGTGATTCAGTAGTAGAGTCAATTTTAGATTATCATCTTCTAAGCAGACATCAAGTAGTCGCAAGAAGAAATAGAAATATATACCAGATCTTTGGTGATTTATTATTAACGGTTTCTTATGAGCCGTCCTGTGTTTTTATGATGTATGGAAAAAGAGACCTTGTTAATTTTGAGGGAAATGTAAGTTCTTTTATCAATTATTATAAAGAGGCAATTACGTATTTACAAGTTGAACTTCCAGAAGTTCAGATATTTGTAAATTCTATTTTACCATCTAGAAAAGATATCATGGATTATTATGGAGGATTTCATAAATTAGATCAATTCAATTCAGCATTAAAATATATGTGTAGAGAAATGCATATTAATTTTATTGATAATTCTAAATTAGTGAATTGGACAGAGGATATGTTTGAATATGATGGTCATTATCCTTCTTATTCCTTTTATGTTAAATGGCTGGAATATATGGCTGATTCAGCTGGTTTATAAGAAAAACCAATGTGCATTTATTTACACATTGGTTTTTCTTTTACTTCAGATAGATTGATAAAATATTTTTTAATTCATCTGGATAATTTGTTAACCAGTTTTCATAATCTGTATCATGATTTTCTACTGCCTGTGCAATAGCAGATAAGAATAAGCATAGATCTTCTTCTAAGATACATCCTTTTACACCTCCGAAACGTTCCTGATAAAGCGCATCGCAGCCTGATAGTGATAGATGAAAAGCCGGATATGGTTTTTTATCAATTACTTTTACAGTGCCCTGAAATCCTATCTGACCAATCTGATTCGTACCACACGAACTAGGACAGCCGGATATGAATATTTTAGGCAGGGAATGATCTTTATAGTTTTTCTTTCGCATATAATGAATTGCTTCTTTTAATACGCCTTGAGAATCACGTAAACCTACTTGACATGTTGTTGAGCCAATACATGCGGTACTTTCTTCAAAACGATTTCTAGCACCATCTTCTGTAATAGAAAGAATTTGTTTTGTCTCCTCTTCGTTGCAGTTTATAATATACATTCCTTGTTGAGGAGTTAATCGTATTTCTACATCTTCCATAGGTTCAATACAATGATACAGCTCTTCTAACTTCAATGGGGATATACTGCCTCCAAGAGGATGGTAATAAACTGAAAATAACCCTTCCTGTTTCTGCTTGATCAAACGACGATGTGTAAGATCGGATGGTTTTCCTACCTTTGATATAGTAGTTTCGTTTACTTCAATATCTAAATTTTGACCTGCTAATGCACGCTCTAATCTAGTTTGGAAAACTTTTATAAAATCTTCACCTAATGTTTCCTGCATATAACGTGTTCTGGCCTTAGCGCGATTTTCATAATTTCCAAATTCCATAAACATTAAGATCATTGTTGATACATAATACAAGATCTTACTTGGATCAACATGATCTCCAACACATACACCCATGCGAGGATTATTTCCTAATCCGCCTGCACAATATACTTGAAAAGTATGGTCATCATTAGCAATAAATCCTAAATCACGAAATGTCGCATGTGTTTCGTTTTTAATAGAGTTATTGAAAGCTACTTTTAATTTACGAGGTAGGGTATATTTATTGACGATAGATAACAGATATTCTCCTGTAAGCTTTGCATAAGGCATGATATCAAATGGTTCTTTTGGATCAGTACCGCTTAATGGTGAGCACATGACATTACGAGGGAAATCACCGCCTCCGCCACGACATACGATATCATGATCTAATGCTTCTTCCATGATAACAGGAACCTGCATGCCACTTAAATCATGAAGCTGAATTGTTTGACATGTAGTAATATGTACTCTCGATATATTATGCTTACGAACGGTATCACATACAAATTTTAATTTTTCCTTTGTTATAATACCTTGATTCATACGAAGTCTTAGCATAAAGCTGCTGGCACCACGCTGTGCATAGCTTCCAAAACTTCCTGAATAGCCCTTAAATTCCTTCACATTTAATTCTTTGTCTAAGAAACGCTGTGTTTGTGTACGGAAATCATTGATTTCCGCGCGTAATTCATTTTTTAATTCCTGATTCATAAGCCTCTCCTTTATAATTTCGCATATAACATACTAACATAAAACAGATATACAAACAATTCATTTAATATTATATATCTATAAATAATGCTTATATACAATTAGAGAATTCAAAATTTTTGTATTTTAGACATATGACCATACTATTTCCATATACTTTAGTGAGGTAGATGCTGATGAAAAAAATATTAATGCTGTTACTTACGCTATGCATAGGATTTCTTCCTAGTACAATATTAGCAGAAGAAAAAGAGAATAATTCCACTATGGATCTTGCTCCTAATGCAGAAGCGGCTTATTTAATGGAGTATACAACAGGAAAAGTGATTTATGCGAAAAAAGAGAAGGAGAAGCTATATCCTGCCAGCATGACTAAGATGATGGGGTTATTGCTGATTTATGAAGCTCTTCATAATAATCGGCTTTCCATGGATGATATGGTCAGTACAAGTGAATATGCGGCAAGTATGGGAGGAAGTCAGGTTTATCTAGAACCTGGAGAAACCATGAGTGTAAGCGATATGATAAAAGCAATCTGTATTGCGAGTGCTAATGATGCCATGGTTGCGATGGGAGAAAAACTTGCAGGTAGCAATGATCATTTTGTTTCTATGATGAATGAAAAAGCAAAAGAATTGAAGCTGGAAAATACGCATTTTGTCAATGCGACAGGACTGCATGATGCAGAACATTATTCTTCTGCAAAAGATATGGCAATCATATCACAGGCTTTAATTAGAGAAGGGAAAGATGATTTACTGTCAATTACATCTACTTATGATGCATACATTCGTGAAGATACAGATAATAAATTCTGGCTTGTAAATACGAATAAACTATTAAAACAGTATGAAGGAGTAGATGGATTAAAGACAGGATATACAACAGAAGCTTTGTCTTGTGTAAGTGTAACCGCAAAGAAAAAAGATCTACGTCTGATTGCTGTTGTGATGAAAGAACCAAATAGTAAACAGCGTAATGCGGAAATAAAACAAATGCTGGATTATGGCTTCTCCCAATATGATCAGGGCTTATTATATCCTAAAGGAACAAAACTTGAGACGTATACAATAGAAAATGGAAAACCATCAAAGGTTAATCTGATAACCTTAGAAGATGTAGTTTATGTGTTTGAAAAGGGAAGTGAACCAAAAGAAAAAAACAAAGAGTTAACGATCAGTAAAAAATCACCTCCTTACACCGCTAAAGAAGCAATCGGTACAGTAAAAATTACAATGAGTGATGGATATACAATGGAAGTCGATATTGGAGTTGATAAGGATGTTGCTTTATTAAGCTTTTTAGATATCTTTAAAAAGGCTATAGCTGATACTTTTGGTTAAAATACAGATTCTGGCATAAAAATTATGTATCGTAGCATAAAATAAGCATACACTAACAAAAGAAAAGAGGGATTTTTATGTCAGTTATTCTATGGATTATCGGTATAGGATTTATCTTCTTTGTATTAATGATTTTGTATGCTATGTGCAAAGTAAGCGGTGATGCGGATGATTATGCAGGATATATGGAAGAATATAGTCAGGATTTAGATGAACAGATATATGAGAAAGAGGAATGACTCTTTCTTTTTTTGTCGAACAAAAGGAGACTTTGTCGAATATCCCCAAAATCAAAATAAAACATGATACTATGTGGGCGGAGGGATATAGATATGAAACATCAATATATTGACGGTGTACTGTATTTTTATTTCTATGGAGATTTAGATAATCTTACAGTATGCAACTTAAAACAGATTTGTATAGAATTAATTGAAACATATCGGCCAAAGGTCGTTAAACTAGATTTTGAAGAAGTCACTTTTGTAGATAGTACGGGTATCGGATTTGTATTGGCTAGATATAAACAGCTTTCAAAGATGCAGGCAGAATTGTTTTTATGCAATCTATCAAAGGCAAATCAGACATTATTTAATATGTCGGGTATCTTTCAAATCATAAAGCATGAAAGAAATGAGGTAAAACTATGAATACGATGAAGCTGGAATTTAAAAGCCGTTTAGAAAATGAAGCGTTTGCCCGTACAAGTGCAGTAGCATTTTTAATGCCTTTGAACCTAGATATGGAATCTATTATGGAAATAAAAACAATGTTAGCAGAAGCTATTGTCAATGCAATGATTCATGGTTATGAAAGTAGAGAAGATGAAACAATCGTATTATGTATTTCTTATGATGAAGAAACAATATATATGAGTATTAGTGATAGCGGGTGTGGTATTGATGATTTGGCGCAGGCACTTCAGCCAATGTATACGAGTAAACAGCATATGGAAAGAAGTGGTATGGGAATGACCATTATGCAGACCTTTGCGGATGAATTTCATATTGATTCTCAGCAGGGAATGGGAACAGTGGTAACCATTCGAAAGAGAATCCGACATGGAAAAGACACTAAACAATGAAGAGTTGATCGATCGAATTCGATTAGGTGATGAAGAAGCCAAAAGTATTTTTGTGAAACAGAATAGTCCATTAGTATATTCTATTGTACATCGTTTTGGCAGACAAAGAGCTAGTAAGGAAGATTTGTTTCAGATTGGCTGTGTTGGATTAATGAAAGCATTGAATAATTTTGATACTAGTTATGAAGTAAAATTCTCTACTTATGCAGTTCCTATTATCATGGGAGAAATTAAACGATTTTTTCGAGATGATGGTAGTATTCGCATATCAAGGAGTTTAAAAGAGGGTTATTTACAAATGATCAAGGTAAAGGAAATGCTTCAGCAGAAATGGAACAAAGAAGTTACATATCAGGATATTGCGAATGAAATGCAGATTGAGGTTTATGATGTCATTTTAGCTTTTGAAGCTAACCAGTTCTTATACTCACTTGATGAAACAATTTATCAGAATGATGGTTCACCAATTATATTGGAAGATAAAATATCTAATCCTAAAGAAGAAGATGTAGTATTAAAGCTTTCACTTAAAGATGAAATTACAAAGTTGGATCAGCGAGAACAGTTATTATTATATTATCGTTATGATTTATCAATGAAACAAGATGAAATCGCAAAGAAATTACATATCTCACAGGTACAGGTAAGTAGATTAGAGAAAAAAATCATACAGAAACTAAAAGAGCGTCTGGTTATTGTCTGACGTTTTTTTCTAGAAATGTCTGAATAACTAGCAAATTTGGAAAGTTTAGCTGGTAGAAATTCTATCTATATAATTTTATAATTATGGTAACAAAAGATAAGGAGTGTTAACAACATGAGTCTAGGACATAGTTTATTTCAAGCAAGGAAGAAATGTGGCTTATCACAAGAAACAGTTGCAGAAAAACTAGGAGTAAGCAGACAGACAATTTCTAAATGGGAGACAGATGAGACTATTCCAGATATTTATCAATCAAAGAAAATGGCAATGCTGTATAAAGTAAGTTTAGATGAATTAATTGATTATGACGTAGATGTAAAAGAAATACAGGAAATGATTGATAAAACGAAGGAAGAAGTAGAGGAAAAAATCAATTGGACAAATGTCTGGGGTAAAAAATATCCAATCCTGATATCTTATCAGAAAGAAGTCAATGCTGAATATTATGCACAAACCATAAGTGATTTACTAGATCAATTGAAGCAGGAATATCACTATAATGAACAAGATGCGATGTTAGTATTAAAAGATATATTATATCAGGTATGGAAATATCGAAAGAAAAACAATAAATAGATATAATGTAGCTTCATTCAGCTGCATTTTTAATATATCAGATATCATTAAATCTAACAGTTTATAGACAATTATCAAAGAAATATTAACCTTTCATAGGCGTTCTTGTGCATAATATCGAAATATGGTATAATATCGTTTCGAAAGATAGGATGTGTTAATATGCCCCTTTCCAAATTTCATGTAATGAGTGATGATGAAATAGCATCTCTGCATTTAGAATTGGCAGATAATTATTTTAATTATGAACTATACAAGACTGCTTTTGAAGATGATGATAAAAGGAAACAAGCATTAGAATACATGTTTCGTCACTTCATAAAAGCAATTAAGCCATACTGTTATTTTCTAATGGATCGTAAAGAAACAGCGAGTGTTATGGTGGTATGGGATTCCACCTTGGAAAGACCAATTAAATATCATTTACAGCTTTTATGGATGAATCTGAAGATATTTCCTATGCTGTTTCAGCTTCATTCAATAAAAACTATGAAACATGTAATATCCTGTTGGGATTTATTTACTAGCAGATGGAGATATGAGTTCGTAAAGCATGATTATTTACATCTTGAATTATTTTTCACAAAAAAGGATAAACGAGGACAGGGTATAGGCAGTGAAATGTTAATGGCATTAGTGGAATATGCGGAGATAGTTGGAAAGGATTTGACTGTTGAGGTGCATCATAAAGAATACATACCCTTATGTAAGCGAGCAGGTTTTCATTTAATGAGCGAAATATCTCATTCTGATTATGAGCTTCATCAATATAATTTTATGAAGAAATGTAAAGGAAAGGAAAAGGAATAATATGAATAATAAACATCGTGTTCAGAATTTTTGGAAATATTTTTTGACCGTACAGGAAGAACTGGAAATTTCTTTAAAAGAAGGTAATCGTCATGAATATGAACATATTTTACAGGATTTGAATAGCCGTCTAGCAACAGTATGTGGCTGTAAGATAGAAGTTGAGATGAGTGAGACGGGATTCTTTGAGATGACATTTGCGACTGGAGGAGATAAAACTGCCCAGTTATGCAGTGCATTATTGAAAAAAGATGCCCCAAAACAGTTAAGTGAAAATTGGATCATCAACGCCTTTCGTCCACCATTAAGTGAAAAAGCAATGCATAGTTATGTCGATATTAAAGGTAAACATGTTTCTGGTGCTGACTTTAAGGTTTATTATACAATTGAAGAGGAGTCTAAAACTTTAGCATTAGAGATTTATTGTGAGGCTTTAAAAGAGTTAAATGAAACACAGAAGGAACAGATTACTGCTTATATGTTAGAGCTATTCATTGGAGAATTAGAATTTGAAGCACGTATTTCTAGTGTGAAGATTCTTGATGAACCTAGCACAAATGAAAATGTATGTCTGTTACCTAATTTATATGAAGATTTATGTGATATCATTGTTGATAACGATTGGGTAGAATATCATGATCCATTATCTATATACATGGCTTATAAACTAGATGAAAAACCGGTAAGTGAGACATTGCGTAAAGATATGAAATTAATTGTTACTACAAATCCTCAATTACAGGAAGAAGTTCTAAATAAGGAATATATGACTTGTAAGGATTTTGCGGATAAGGGTGGAGAATACGGCTATCTTTATTATGAAAAATTATATGAGGATGAAAAAGAAGCTTTAGTACGTCAGCAATTAGAAAAGGAAATCAATGATTTGTTGTATCCGATGTCAATCGCAAGAACAATGGGAGGAGCTATTGGTATTTATTACTCTTATATTGATGTAGCCATTTTTGATATTGACGGCTTTAAGATTGCTTTAGAGAAATTAAATGAAAAATTGAAATTTAAGATTTACTATCATCCATTTTTAGAAGCTTAACATGTGTTTGATACGCATGTTTTTTTTCTTTAATAAACATAGTTCTCTGAAATCTTTCATAGACTATATTAGGTGATAGAAATGTTTACAACATTAATCGAAGTTTTATCTAATGTATTTTGTTATGTAGGTTTTATTCGGAGTAATACTTTTCTTCAGCCTTTGAATTCAGAAGATGAAGCAGCCTGTATAGCTTTATTGAAAGATAAAGATGAAGAATCCAGAAATAAGCTAATTGAACATAATCTGCGTCTGGTAGCTCATATCGTAAAGAAATACGATATAAAAAAAGAGCAAGTGGAGGATTTAATCAGTATAGGTACAATAGGATTAATTAAGGCAGTAGATTCCTTTAAGCCTGAAAAAGGGCATAAACTAACAACTTATGCATCAAGATGTATTGAGAATGAAATATTAATGTATTTGAGAAGCAGTAAGAATTATTTTCAGAATGTATCTTTGAATGACCCTATCGCAACAGATAAAGATGGCAGTGAAATTACATTGATTGATGCGATTGCTTCACCGGAAGATAGTACGGTCATTGATGAAATGATGAAAAAAGATCGTATTGCTCGATTGAAAGAATATATTCATATTTTAGATGAACGAGAAATGGAAATCATCACAAAACGATTTGGCTTATATGGAGAAGAAGAGAAAACGCAAAGAGAAATTGCAAGACAGCTTCATATATCAAGGTCATATGTTTCGCGTATTGAAAAAAGAGCATTTATGAAGCTCTATCGTGAATTTCAAAAAGAAGAGAAAAGGAAAGAACGTAGTTTAAAGTCATCATAAAAAAAGCCAATATGGCTTTTATTTATGCTTCTAATAGATAAGCGTATAGTAATTGCGCTGTTTGTACAATACTAGAGATATGACAGCGTTCCATTCCATGAGAGGCGAAACATCCCATTCCAAATGCAGCTGCATATACATTGTTTCCAGCCCGAATTGCGGCACTGGCATCAGTACCATAATGGTAGAATACATCGACACTATAATCAATATTATGTAGTTTTGCCAATTGGATAAGACGAGTAGTTAATGCACGATCATATGGAGTATAGTTATCCTTAGCACATATACTTACTTTTGTTTCGCTTCCATTATAGTCTGGTCCAATAAGACCAATGTCTAAAGCTATGTATTCACTGACTTCACTTGGAAGGTAAGCTCCACCATGTCCGATTTCTTCATATAAAGGAAAGGCGAATAATGTTGTATATTTTGGCTTTCTTCCTGTTTTCTTTAGATCTTCTAACACTGCAAATACAGCCGCAACTGCTGCTTTATCATCAATAAAGCGCGATTTAATGAATCCGCTCTTCGTGAAGTGATAATCAGGATCAATAGAAATGATGTCTCCATGTTCAATTCCTAAAGCACGTACTTCTTCAGCTGATGAAACTAATTCATCAAGCACAACCATCATATTTGCTTCTTCACGAACTGCGCTTCTTGCTTCATCAAATACATGAGTAGAATGAGCTGTACATGCAATCAAGCCAGTATAGTAAGAACCATCACGTGTATGAATTTTAACACTACAGCCTTCAAGGTTATTATAGTTGATGCCTCCTAAATTTCTTAGTGCCAATGTACCGTTATCATTAATATGACGTACCATTAAACCAATGGTATCAAGATGAGCTCCTATACATATACATTTACTAGTATCGCTTCCTTCTACACGAATATAAGCAGTACGTTTTCGATCATAGCTAATTGTATATCCAAATCGCTCAGCTAATTGTTCCATCAATGGATGAATTTCATCATAATAACTAACAGGACTAGGTGTTTCTATTAGTGTTCTAGTTATCTCTTCAATTGTTTTTTCATTTACATGATAAGTCATAAATCTACTTTCTCCTCTCTTTCTTGTTATATTTTATCAAAAAATGAAAGTATTTACAAACCAAATCAAAAATGAAAATAAGATACTTAAGATTTTCATAATTTTATTTACAATAGTGGATTTGTACTTGTACGTCTGCTATATTAAATAGTAGAGATAGCTATTTATATTTATAAATACGAAAGGAGGAAAAGGCAGCATATTCAATATAAACTAGCATGAAATATGTGTCATTAGATATGAAGAAAATAATACGGTTTCTCAGTGTAATCATCATTATCACTGCAGTAGGACTCTTAGGAGGCGGAGTTCTACAGGATGGCGAAATAAAGGAAGGACAAAAAATAACAGATGTAGAAGAAAATATTATTGGAAATACTTTATCTGATGTGATAGTAAATTATTTGAATAAACAAGATATTGATCAAAATAAAATTGCGATTTACGTACAAAGTCTAACTTCAGATGAATCTTATATCCTAAACCCTGATACTGATTTTTTTGCGGCTAGCGTTTACAAACTCCCCTTAGCAATGATATATTATGAAAATGCTTATAAAGGTAAAATTGATTTATCAGACTCACTTCAATATTTAGAAAATCACTATGAAGAAGGTGGCCCAGTAGCAAAAGATTTTAAAATAAATTCATGGATTCCAATTTCTACATTGTTGCATCATATGATTGTGAATTCTGATAATACAGCTGCTCATATTTTATTTGAAAATCTTGGTGGATGGCTAAATTATCGTGAATTAAGTGCTGCTTATTCTCAACATGAGCTAAATGCATCATTTTATACATATGACAATATATTAACAGCTCGATATATGAATGATGTATTATCTTATTTATATGAACATCAGAATATTTTTTCATCATTGATAAATGATTTATACAATGCGATGCCTAATAGTTATTTGAATCTTAAAATTCCTTTATTAACAGCACAGAAATATGGTGATTATGGTAATGCGCAAAATGCTAGTGGTCTTGTTTTAGATGGTGAACCTTACAGCATTGTTATCTTTACAGATTTAGGAAGTAAGGGGAAAGAAGTGATTGGTGAGATTAATTATTTATGTTATATGTTTTTTCAGGAATCTAATTAAACAAAATGAGCTTAATCATGGTAATAATTATCGTGGTTAAGCTCTATTGTATGTTTTGTAGTTTTATTTTTTATTCTTCAAGCCAAAGATGCTACCATTATATTTTCTTATATAATAGATACAAGTCAATAATCCAATAGCTAAAGGAATCATACAAATATAATCTGTCCAATAAACATTAGGATATAGGCTATCTAATAATGCTTTACAGAAAACGGCAATCACAATAAATACTAGCCCTAATCCAACTTTCTTACAGAAAATAGGGATGTCTTTGATTGAAACATTTTTATAATGATAACTATGAAGCAGGCCTATTTGTTTCTTATAACCTATGAGGTAAGCCAATATTAGTAGTAATATACCAATAGTGATTGTTACTATAAACATATTTAATTCCTCCATTATCTAATATATCTTTATTTAATTACATTATATGGCTATAAAAATATTTTAGTGTATACACAAACCATTAGTATTAAAGAGAAAAAAGAAATATAAAAAGAGAATTATGTTTTAAGAGCAGATAAAATATGATAAAATAGTTGTGCTTTGAATGAACAATAGGAGAGTGTCTATGATTCAGTTATTTACTCCCGACTATTATATACATAGCTTTACTGCTTTGCGTCCAAAATATTTAAAGGAACACGGTATAAAGCTATTGGCATGTGATATTGACAATACCTTGGTTGCCCATGATGAACAGCTTCCTGATGAGCTGGTTATTCAGTTCATAGAGGAAATGCGAAACGAAGGGATTCAGATTGTTTTTATTAGTAACAATGTTGAGGAAAGAGTGAAACGGTTTGCGGATTATTTTGCGGCTGATTTTTATTCTTTCGCAATGAAGCCTTTGCCGATTACTTATCGAAAGCTGTTAAGACGATATCATGTACAGAAAAAAGAGGTTGCTGTTTTAGGTGATCAATTGCTGACGGATATATTAGGAGCAAATTTTATGGGGCTTCATACGATACTTACAGCGCCTAGAGTCACGAGGGATTTGTCATTCACAAAAGTAAACCGAATAATAGAATCAGTTATATTTAAGCTGCTGAAAGTTACAAAGCGGCTACGTAAAGGAGAATATGATGCGTAAAATATGTAAAGGATGCGGTGTTGTATTACAGAATACAGATAAAACCGCAATTGGCTACACGCCAAAATTAGAGGCAGACTACTGCCAGCGATGTTTTCGAATTCGACATTATGATGATGTAGTCATCAGCATGAAACAAGGTATTAATAGTGATGATGTACTAAAGAAAATCAATGAAACAGATGCATTGATCGTATGGGTTGTAGATTTGTTTGATTTCGAGGCTAGTATACTTCCAGGAATCAATCGTCATTTGATTGGGAAAGATATACTAATGGTCGCAACAAAACGAGATCTTTTACCTGCAACTTTAGGCAATGAAAAACTATCTCAATTCTTATTGCGCAGATTAAAAGATGAAGGAATTGTTGTTCAGGGAATTGTTGTCTGTGGTGATTTAGCTCAGCATGCAAAAAGTGATGATAATGCGAGTGTAGATGAGGTAAAACATGCGATTTCTTATTATCGTAAAGGACGTGATGTAGTCGTAATGGGAATGGCAAATGCTGGTAAAAGCACTTTGTTAAATGCTATGTGTGATCATGTTGACCTAACAACTTCTCGTCATCCAGGGACTACACTTGATTTCAATGAAATAGAAATGGATGGTTATCGTTTGTATGATACTCCAGGTCTTACAAGAATGGACTCTTTATTGACACATGTAGATGATAAACTATTAAAAACAGTAATACCATTACGACCATTAAAGGCAAGAGGCTATCAGTTAAGAGAAAATCAGTCATTAGCTTTAGGAGGTCTGGTGCGTTTAGATTTAATAGGCTGTGAACAGGTTAGCTGTGTTGCTTACTTCTCAGAACGTTTAAAGCTCCATCGAGGTAAACAAGAAAAAGCAGATGAATTATGGGCACAGCACTATGATGAATTATTATCACCGGTAATAGGTGAAAGAGAACATATGAAAAAATATTCTTATGGTAAATTAGGCAACAATCAAAAGATTGATGTTGTAATCCATGGATTAGGCTGGTTTTGCATCAGCGGTAAATTAGAGCAGATTCAGGTATATGTACCTGAACAAGGAAATGTAACATTTAGAAAGGCGATGATTTAATGTTAAGCGGAAAACAAAAAAGTGAATTACGTGCATTGGCACAGACAAGAAAACCTTTATTTCAGATTGGCAAAGATGCTATCAGTGAAAATTTAATTAAAACGATTTCTGATTCTTTAGAGGCTCATGAATTAGTGAAAGTATCATTACTTAAAACATGTGCTATTACAGCTAATGAAGCAGCAATTACGATCAGTGCGGAAACACAGAGTGAAATTGTACAAGTAATAGGGCGTACATTTACTTTGTATCGTCGCAGCAAGAAAAATAAATTGGGGCTATAATATGCGCATTGCAATATTAGGAGGAGCTTTTGATCCGATTCATAAAGGACATTTGCAAATCGCAAAAGTCGCATTAAAAAAGCTTTCAATTGATGAAGTATGGTTTATGCCTAGTACAGAGACACCTCTTAAACCATCGCAGATAGCATGTTTTCAGGATCGCTGTGCTATGATTCAAGCAGCTATCCGTCCATATCGTCATATGAAATTATGTACACTAGAACAGGAATTAGGCGGCATATCTTATACGATAGAGACTGTAAAATATCTACAGAAGCAATATCCTATGCATACTTTTTGCTGGCTGATCGGAGATGATCAGGCATTACAGTTTGATAAATGGAAAGCTAGTGAAGAACTAAAAAAACGAATTCCTTTCTATGTCTTTTCCAGAGAAAAAGAAGATATCGTACTTCCAGATGGATTACATAAGGTTTCCATGGATTTATTAGAAATTTCCAGTAAGGAAATTCGCCGTGGTTATAAGCTTCATCTTGTGCCTAAAAGTGTGCGTATATATATGGGAAAGCACTACTTGTATCTTGAAGGTATGGTAAGAGAACGTATGAGTGAGAAACGTTTTGCACACAGTGTATCAGTAGCAAAACTCTGTGTAGAGCTTGCTCGTGCACATCATTTAGATGAACAAATCGCTTATGCTATGGGAATCATGCATGATGTATGCAAAGAAATGCCATATGCAAAAGCAAGAATATGGATTGAAAATAATGAACCTGCATATTTAAGTGAAGCACCAGCTATATGGCATGGTTATATAGGTGCAGATGTTTGTAAGAAAAAATTCTTTATTCAGGATCATCGAATACCTGAAGCAATTTATCATCACGTGAAAGGCAGAAATAAAACAGATTATGATCGTATTTTATTCATTGCGGATAAATTAGATCCTTCTCGTGGTTATGATTCAAGTAAAGAAATTGAAATAAGCATGAAAGACTTAAAAGAAGGTTTTATGATTGTAAAAAAACAGCAAGAAGCATATTTAAAAAAAGATGGAACTATTTCATCATAAAGGAGAGTATATGGAAGACTTATTACAGATTGTACAGAAAGCAATTGATGAAAAAAAAGGTGTTCGACCTATTGTATATGATTTTCGTAACTTTAACCCATACATTGACTATGCAGTAATCTGCAGTGCACCAAGTGTGAGACAGACACATGCAATTGCGGATAATATTAAAGATCGTATTCGTGAGAATGGATTTGACATTCGTTCCATGGAGGGAAATAGTGAATCAAGATGGGTATTAGTAGATATTGGAAGTGTTGTTGTTCATGTCTTTATGGAAGAAGAAAGAGAACATTTCCAATTAGAAAAATTATATGCTGATTTGCCTCATGAGGATTTTTCATTATGATATATCACACATTAGCCCATGTATATGATGCATTGGTTAAGGATGATGAAGCAACTCAGGCATGGGTAGATTTTATTAAAAAACATGTAAGTGGTAAAGAACTGTTAGAAGTAGCTTGTGGAAGCGGAGAAATAACGATTGCTTTATCAAAAGAAGGTTATCAGATACATGCGAGTGATCTTTCAGCAGATATGATTGCAGAAGCTAAAAAGAAAGCAGGCAGTGAGAAGATAACATGGAGTGTCATGGACATGAGTAAATTAAATCTGACTTCTAATTATGATGGAATACTTTGTCTTTGTGACAGCTTTAATTATTTATTGGATTGGGATCAGGTTATTTCTTTTTTTCAGACATCATATGATCATCTTAAAGATAATGGTACCTTGATTGTTGATATGCATTCCCTTGATCGTCTTGATGAATTCCAGGAAGAATATAATGAGGCAGGGCATGTAAATGGAATAGAATATCAATGGACGATTCACTGTGTTGATGATCGAATTTATCAGAATTTTGCATTCTATGATGAAGATGGAAGAGTTACGTTAGAACAGCATGAACAAAGAGTATATCTTCCTAAAGAAATTATACAGAAATTAGAAGAGATCGGATTTGAGGTAAGTGTATACACTGATTTTATCTATGAGGGAATTTGTGAAGGTGAGAAACAGTTTTATGTATGTAAGAAAGTAGGCGATAATGCATGATAGCAGTAATAGCAGCAATGGATAAAGAAGTAGAGGCAATTGTTTCTATTTTAGATGACCATGAACATTTTGAGAAAAGCGGTATTGAGTTTGATAAGGGAAGTCTGGAAGGAAAATCAGTCATTGTCATGAAAAGCGGAGTAGGAAAAGGCAATGCGAGTATGGCAACAACGATTTTATTAGAAAACTTTAATGTTGAAGCAGTTGTGAATATTGGTACAGCGGGCGGCTTAGATCCTTGTCAGCAAGTATTGGATGCGGTTATTTCTACTCGTGTCGTACAGCATGATATGGACACAAGTGCAGTTGATGGTGATGAAGGCATTGGATTATACTTTGATGCGGATAAAGATTTAGCAGATATATGTGTGGATGCTCTTTCTGCTCTTGATATACATGTATATCAGGGGTTAGTAGCAAGTGGTGATCAATTTATCGCAAGAGAAGATCAGCTTGAACGATTACATACTTATTTTCCTAAAGCAATTTGTGCAGAAATGGAAGCAGGAGCAATTGCACAGGTATGTACACATTATCATGTGCCATTTGTTGTATTGCGCTCCTTATCAGATGTAGCCCATAATAAAGATTCCCATATGGATTTTCTGACATATGTAGGTCATGCATCAAAACGCAGCGCAGCCTTTTGTAAGGAATTGATGAAACGTATGGCTTAGGCGGAAATTTCCGTCTTTTTTCTTACATTTAGCGGAATGATATAGAATTCAAAGACAAGAGAAATAAAATATTGTATAATAATAAACTGTAGGGAGGAATTGCATGAAAATTAATGGAAAATCAATTGCCCTTAGTGTTGGATTATGTGTAGTACTTCTGATTGTATTATTGGCTGAATTTTCAATTTTCTCTAGTGGACCATCAAGAAAATTTGAAGAAGAGGTAAGAAATCAAATGACCGCTATTCAAGAGACATATCGTGAAATTGAAAATCTGCATCGTGATGCATTTTATTATATTACTTATATAGGAGAAGACAGTGAGAATTATGTCTGGTTCAATGAGAAAGGACAGGCCATCATCTCTAAAGAAAAAAGCAGTTTGCAAATGAATCAGGTAAAGGATATCGCAGCACAGGATTATAATATGGAAGATGCGGAAATCACATTAGGTTATGGATATGATAATCCAGTTTATGTCATTACAGATGGAGTAACTGAGATACGTTTGGATTATGATGAATTACATGAAGTATATTACTTATTAGAAGGAGAAGCATAATGGAAAAATGGTGGAACAAGCGATTCATTAATCGTCGAGATTGGATTTTAGATAACTTAACAGAATTATCACTTACAAGTGATGAAACTCTGGTAATATTGATGATTGATTTTTTGAATCAGCATATGATTACGATTACACATGGCATTCTTGCGGAGAAATTAAAAAAAGATTCAGATGAAATTGATGATATTTTATCACATTTAACGGCGAAGGGATATCTGTCTCTGCAATTTGATCAAGGTAAGATTATTTTTTCAATAGATGGTGTATTTGATGATCATAAAGAAAAAAGTATTGCCTTTGATCAATCCATGTTTGATTTGTTTGAATCAGAATTTGGTCGTCCTTTATCACAAACAGAATTACAGCGTATGTCAGACTGGCTAGAAAATTATGATCAGAAATTGATTGGGTATGCACTTCGTGAAGCCGTTACATATGATCGCAAAAGCTTTGATTATATTGATCGTATCTTAGTGGAGTGGAAGAAGACAGGAATGAGTGCTGAGCAGTATGAAAGAGGGGATCGTTAGTGACAACTGATGAAATATTAGATATTTTAGAGGAAATGTTTCCTGATGCACATTGTGAATTAATACATCGAAATCCTTTTGAATTATTAGTTGCGGTTGTTTTATCTGCTCAGACAACGGATGCAGCTGTTAATAAAATTACACCAGCATTATTTGAGGCGTTTCCAACTCCACAGGATTTAGCAAATGCCGATATAAAGGACATTGAAGATAAAATCCGAAGAATTGGTTTATATCGTAATAAAGCTCGTTCTATTCAGCAGCTATCAATATCTTTAGTAGAATCTTATGATGGAGTTGTTCCAGAAAGTATGAAACAATTGACCTCCTTAGCTGGGGTAGGAAGAAAAACTGCCAATGTTGTACGTAGTGTGTGTTTTGATATACCTAGTATAGCAGTAGATACTCATGTGGATCGTATTTCTAAGCGGTTAGGTTTAGCAAAAGTATCTGATAGTGTAGAAACTGTAGAAAAGAAATTAAAACGTAAAATTCGTAGAGAACGCTGGAATAAAGCTCATCATCTATTTATTTTCTTTGGACGATATTTTTGTACAGCTAGAAATCCAAAATGTGAGGAATGCCCATTTCAATCATTTTGTAAGAAAGATAAATTAGATGCATATAAAAAAAGCAAGTAAAACTTAAAAAATAGACAATGCTCATTAATCAGTATAATTTTACCTGATATACGCATTGTCTTTTATATTAGTTAAGTATATGAAAAGAAGCTGTAGAAACGACTTCAATTCAAGTCATTCACAGCCTCTTTTTTTCTTTTTCTATACAGGTTTTAGTACTGTTGAATAAGCAGCGTTAATAATATTAATCTGCTGATTAATTTCATCTTGTGTTGCATTTGGATTTTCATATACCGTTATTGCCTTAGATACAATTTCTTGAAATTGTCTATAGCTATCAGCAGTATAAGTATTTGGATTAATGCTTTGTGCTGATATGATGGTATTGTATAGTACTGTTCTATCTATCGATGACTGCAACCCATTTAATGCATTATTTAAAGCATTGGTTTGTTCGTCAATACTTGATTGCGTTGATTTCTTGTCATCATATACCTTTTTGGCAGAATCTAGTGCTTTTTGCAGTGTTTGAATACTCTCTGCACTGTATTTTGATGTATCAATAGCAGACGCTTTTTGTATTGCTTCGTTTAAACGATCTTTATTTGCATTTGAGACTAAATTTTCCATAGCAGAATTTAGAGCATTTTTTGCTTTATCAATATCTTCCTGAGGTGATAACTCATTTTCTAATAATTCCTCAGCATTTTTAATAGCTGCTTGCAATGCTTTGAAGCTATCGGCAGTAAAGTCGCTTTCTTTATAAGCTTTTGCCTCTTTTAAAGCTTTTTCTAAAGCTTTGCTATCTGTTTTAGAGTTTTCAACTGTCATAGGATTATTCTTTTTAGCTTGTGATAGCCATTCTGTTTTAATTAGACCTCCGCCATAACTACTAATTCCGCTAGGTCTAGCTATTCTATGTTCATTTCCTGTAGCTATAGAGTCAAGCATGTATTTATTGATTTTACCAGGAATATTTGCATATAGCATATCAGTAGTGATGTAAGTTGGTTCACCTTCAATTCCTTTATCAAAGCCGCTCCAAGTAGCAATGGTGTATTCGCTCGTATAATTGATCATCCACTCATCTTTCATAGCTCCGCCATATTTCCAAGCATCTTCTGCCCAGTCACTTGTACCTGTCTTTCCATAAACAGGATATGCACCAAAGCCTAATCTACCCATTAGATTCCAGCCGTTATATTCACCAAAAATAGCTTTATATAATAGTTCGCTAGTCATATAAGCAGACTGAGATGACATTGCCTGATGACTGTCATATTTTGCTTCAATAGTCTTATCTTCATTTTTATATACGATTTTTCTAACCATATGTGGCTCATTGTATACACCGCCATTAGCTAATGCCGCATAAGCTCCAGCCATTTCCGTAGGAGAGGCCACCATTCCAGAAGCACCAATGGAGTATTGGATATCCATATTTTCTATGCTTTTTTCTGAGAATCCTAGATTTAAAGCATATTGCATCATTTCATCATAACCTGCAGTATCTAGTAAAGCTTCAAAGGTTTGTACAGCCGTAGTGTTTAATGATTGTGCTATTGCACGTTCCATAGAAACTTTTCCAAGGTATTTTCCATCAGAATTCACAACTTTCCAGCCACCGATTTCCATCTTTTTATCTACGTATACACGTGATGTACAATATCCTAGTTTATCAAATGCTGGAGCATAGTCAAAGATTGGTTTAATACTTGAGCCAGGCTGATGTGTTTCTCTAAAACGGAAATGATCAATACTATCGGCAGACTCAATATCATCACGACCAGCACATACCGCAATAATTTCACCATTGGAATTGTCTAACACGGTAAATCCGATCTGATAATATTTATTATTAGTTAAATTGACAATATTTCCACTTGCGGCTTCATTTGCAGATTTTTGTGCATTCACGTCTAATGAAGTATATACGGTCATAGGAGTTGTAGCAGGATCTACTCCATATTTGTCAAGTATTTCATCAGCAGCAGCACGTACATAATCTTTATATGGATCTGTGTTCGTAGAATCAGGCTCACCTGCAACCTGAAAGGCTAATTTTGTAGATTTTGCAAGTTTATATTCTGTTTCCGTAATATAGCCATGATTTAACATTTGATATAGCGTTTCATCTCTTCGTGTCTTTGCCTGTTCATAATTCATATAAGGGTTATTGTTGTTTGGAGCATTAATTACACCCGCAAGAAAGGCACTTTCTGAAAGATTTAAATCTTCAACATTTTTACCAAAGTAGTACTCTGCACCTTTTTGAATACCACGTATCTGCTGACCAAAGTTAATCTGGTTCAGATAACGTGTGATAATATCTTCTTTACTTAATTCATTATCTAAGTATAAGCTTAAATAGATTTCTTGAATCTTACGTTCGATTTTTTCAACTGAAGAGAAATATTTTCCTTCTAATGCCATTTGATCTTCCACTGGCTTCATAATGAAATTGTCGACAGTCTGCATGGTCAATGTTGAACCGCCTTGTGATAGACTGCTTGATTTCAGGTTGTTGATTGCGCTGGAAATAAACCGGGGCAAATCAAATCCATTATGTTTGAAATAACGAGAATCTTCAATTGCCAAAAAGGCATCAATCGTTGATTGCGGTATCTGTTCATATGTAATATTCTCTCTGCTTTCTGCACCTAGTTCACCAATAACTGTTTTCCCATCATTTGCTAGGAAAATAGATGGCTCATCACTTTGCATCTGCTCGACCATTCCACTAGGATCTACCTTACCTACGATATTATATAAAATAATACCTCCACTGCAGCATCCTATGAACACAAGGGCTAAGAAAGCAATGATTACTCTGTCTAATATTTTCTTTTTACTCATTTTAGGCTTTTTATCCTTTTGTTTTTCGTTTTCCGAACTCATACTATTCCTCCTCTTTGAAGTAAAGTGCATCAACGTTATCTAGATAACGCAATCTTGGTGTCACTCCCATTCGAATATAAGAACCTAGCTCTTTCACTTTTTTATAGGAAATAGATTGCTTCTCTCCATTATAATATAAATCAATTATAATCTTAGCATCTATTAAATAGGTTTCTTCATATTTTGAAAAGCGAATGATGAAAAAACCAATACCTCCATGCTGAAGAACTTTTTTTAGGTGCTCAATTTGATGCGGATGAATGCTTTTAAAAGGGAAGGATGTTTTTGAAGAAGTTTCCTTTGCCTCAAAGTCAATGGCTTTTCCGCGATAGATTCCATTATAATCTGTAGTGCTTGGTGTCTTATAATAGGCTTCTATAATTTTGGCAGCGTTTCGTGCAGGATAATCTACTTTTACTACTTGAATCGGAGTTGGCTTTTTATGAATTAAAGCTCGATCACAGTTTCGATAATAGGCATTAGAATCATTCAAATCTTTTTCTAATGACATTCCTCGACCAATATGGTTATCTGAGGGTTTTGTATTTACAGTTTGTATATTTTTCTTATTTGGATATCCTATCACATCTATCACCTTATATATTATATACAAATTTTAATACTATTTCTACTTTTGATGAAAAAAGCTGAAAAAAAGGACTGATTACATGTTCAGTCCTTATAAGCTTCTAAGAAGATGGAGCTTGATTTTCTTGATCTTCATCAGATGAATCTTCTTGAGGCGGTGTGGTCGTAATTGGATTATTGACACAGTTTTGAATAGCTGTGTTTATATTCTGAATTGCCTGATTGATTTGTTCCTGAGTGCTTTCAGGGTTTGCAAGTATGCTGTTGGCATTGTTTATTGCGGTTTGAAGAGCGGTAACTGCATCACTTGCATATTTAGTCGTATCTACATAGATGCTGGCATTGTTTAGTGCCTCCTGTAAAGAACTTGTATCCGTAGATGGCTTTTCTTCTTTTTTAATTAAGCCTTGCATTGCGGATTCTAAAGCACTTCTAGCTTCATCGATTTCTTCCTGTGTAGCACTGGAGTTGTTTAATACTTTTTCTGCATTTGCAAGTGCTTCTGATAAGGCTGCATAACTTTCTTCAGTGTAATCATCAGCATTCATGCCTTTTGCACTTTCAATAGCAGCTTCTAATTTAGAAGTTGTGATATTAGCGTTTTCTACTGTCATTGGATTATTTTTAGCAGCCTCATCTAACCATTCAGTTTTAATGAGTCCTCCGCCATATTCACTAATACCATCAGGCTGTTGAATTTTTACAGAATTGTAACTGATTGTATCAAGCATAGCTTTGTTGATTTTACCTGGAATATTTGCATTAATCATATCCATAGTAAAGTAAGCACCTGCTTGTGCAATATCAAATCCCGACCAGGTTGCGATTGTATAATCGCTTGTATAATTAACCATCCATTCATCTTTCATCGCCATTTTTGGTATACCATATTTTAGACCATCAACATCCCAGTCGCTTGTACCTGTTTTACCATAAACAGGGTAAGCTCCAAAGCCTAAGAAGCCAATCAGGTTTTCGTTTTTATATTGACCATTTACTACTTCATATAATAAGTCACTCATCATATAGGCTGCCTGTTCTGACATGATTTGTGTTTTCTTAGGCTGGTTTTCAAATGTTTTTGATCCATCCTGATATTCTACCTTGGTTACCATATGTGGTTCGATATAATATCCGCCGTTAGCAAGTGCTGCATAAGCTGCGGCCATTTGTGTGGTTGATGCTTTCATCTCAGAACCACCAATCGCATATTGAAGATTAAACTGATTTGCCACGTCCTCACTAAAACCAGCATCTTTTAGATACTGAATCATGGCATTAGTGCCTTCGCTATCAATTAGTGCTTGCAAAGATTGCACAGCAATTGTATTTAAGGATTTTGAAAGTGCTCGTTCTAGACTGACTTTACCATAGAATTTACCATCAGAGTTTTGTAGTGACCATCCCGGTAAGTCCAAATCCTTATCTTCCATAACTCGAGATGTAGCCCAGCCTAGCTTATCAAAGGTTAAAGCATAATCCAATATTGGTTTAATTGTAGAACCAGTACTTTTTTCTTCTGTATATCGGGTTCTGTGTGTGGTTGACTCGACATCGCCTCTTCCACCTGATACAGCAATGATTTCACCTGTCTGATTGTTTAAGACTGTAAATCCAATCTGATAGTTATCATCATTAAAGAAAGAAATAGATTCACCGCTTGATAATTCGGTAGCTTTTTCCTGTGCTGTAACATCTAAAGAAGTATAAATTTTCATTGGGACTAGTGCAGGATCTTCTCCAGTTAATTTAATGACTTCATTTACTGTTTGCACTGCATAATCATAATATTTATCATTGCTTGTAGTAGAGCTGGAACCTCCTTCTAATTGGAATGCTAATTCAGTATTCAATGCTAGTTTATATTCTGTTTCAGTAATATAGCCATGATTTAACATCTGATATAGCGTATCATTACGACGCTCTATTGCGGCTTTATAATAATCATAATTTTTTTCCGCATCATAACCATAATATGGGTTATAGCTATTTGGAGCATTGATGACACCTGCAAGGAAGGCACTTTCAGAAAGATTTAAATCTTCTACATCTTTACCAAAATAATATTGTGCACCTTTCTGAATACCTCTTGCATTGTATCCGAAATTGATTTCATTTAGATACTTTGTTATGATTTCTTCTTTGGTTAATTCGTTTTCTAGACACATACTCATATATATTTCCTGAAACTTTCTTTGTATCTGTTCCAGAGCAGAGTATTCAATCCCTTCTTTTTTTGCTTTTTCTTCTTCTGGCTTCATAATGAAGTTATCAATTGTCTGCATGGTCAGCGTAGAACCGCCTTGTGCAAATCCACCAGCTTTCAGGTTGTTGAAGGCACTAGAAATAAAACGTGGTAAATCAAAGCCGTTATGAGAGAAATAACGAGAATCTTCAATAGCTAGAAAGGCATCTATTGTTGATTGTGGTATCTGCTCATATGTGACATTCTCACGATTTTCTCCTCCCCATTCATAAAAGACAGAACCATCAGCTGCATATAATAGAGAGGGCTGACGATTGACTAATTTATCAGACAAATTACTAACATCAAGGGAACTGATGACTGTAATCAGCATAAAAAACAAAGAAACGCCCCCAACAAGAATAAGTGAGACGACTACAACTAATAAGTTGCGGAACCAATTTTTTTTCTTTTTATGCTGCATGGTATCTGATTTCTTCTTTTTTGATTGCATAGATACTTGCCACTCAAAATATAATAATCTGCTTTCTTGACAAAGCATTAGCACCTCAAGAGATGATTCGTATATTTTTTGAGTAGCTCCTCCTTTCTTTGAAATTTCATGTTTGCTTAGAGCTAATACAGCTCCCTACAAAATCGTTTTCATTTTTTATTTCGCATGACTTATTGATGTTCTAGATTTATAAGCTCTGCTTTTGAATAAATGTGAAATTGTAAATACTCGATCTTTCATGTACCTTTGTTTTAAAATAGGCATAATTCTAACCTTTTTCAATTTCAAATGTAATTGGTAAAATTAATCACATTTATTCTTATAACTGTTTTCTTTACTGTCCTCCTTAATATTATATCATATGGAATTGCATTCTTTATAAGGTACATATTGGTTATGTACATGTATTATCATAATCTTTTATTCGTAATTTTACAAATGATTTCTGGCGGTTTAAGAAAATCGTATGTTTTTCATCACATTTCATGAATCTTATTATAAGGAAAAGATAAGATTTCTACAATTTGGTCTTGCTTTTTTATTGATTTTTTGAGAAACTAAATAAGTGGAAGGTGAAGCTCATGGAAAAAAGATTCAAATTAAAAGTGGAAGATGTCTTGAATAAGCAGTTTAATATTGATTTCAAGGGATACTCATCTGTTGAAGTTGATGAATTTTTGGATTTAGTGATCAGCGATTATCAGGAATATGATACCATGATAAAGAATCTGGGGGAGCACCTGCAGGAATATGAAAAACAGGTTGCTGCCATGAAAGCTAAAATTATTGAATTAGAGGGTAAACAGGAAGCTGTTCAGGCTGACGGCAATAATGTAGTCAGCAATGTTGATATTCTAAAACGATTAACTCGTTTAGAAAATGCAGTATTTTCAAATAAGAAAGAGACGAATTAATTTGTTTTCCTTTGCGGCAGTCGCTGGCAATAGCTAGAGGAAAGTCCATGCTCGCACGCTCTGTGATGAGCGTAGTGTTTGTGCTGGATGAAAAAATAAATCCAGGCAGTGTAAAAACTGACGGCTGGAGAATGCCTGTGGCAAATAGCTATGGCGGACTCCTTTAAAAGTGCCACAGAGACGAGCTTTTTAGGAAACTAAAAAGGTGGAACGGGTAAACCCCACAAGCGAGAAACCCAAATTTGGTAGGGGAATCTGATTATAGCGAAACGAAGCTAATAATCGGAACGTGTAGCACGTAGATAAATGGCTGCCACTCATTTTATGAGTACAGAACATGGCTTATGCATAGGAAACAATTGAGAGGAAACAATTTCCTCTTTTTTTTTATAACTATATAGTAAATTGTATTTAAAATGTATATTTTTATGGGATTAAAAAGTGAAAAGACAAAATTGATTCCATTTACATTTACTTTAATGAAATTGATGATATAATATTAGAGATTACATATAATAAAAGCTTATAATAGATGACAAGAGGTGCTTTATGGAAGAAATCGGGAAATTATTAAAAGAGAAAAGATTAGAATTAGGGTTAACAATTGAGGAAGTAAGTGAAAAAACACGCCTTACTCAAAAACATATAAAAGCATTAGAAGAAGGGGATATTCATTTTTTTCATGATGATCTTTCCTATCTGCGTTTTTTTGTGAAGTCTTACTGTGAAGTTTTGGGGATTGATTTTGAGGAAATCAAAGATGATCTGCGTAAAGATGTAAATGATTATACGATGACTTTTGTGACTTCTGCACAGTTAGATCATGATGAGATGGAAAAAAATATTGCGAATTCTGAGAAACTTACAAAAGTGCAGAAAACCTCTGTAAAACTCAATAAGAAACGACGGTTTAAGAAGCCAGATATGTCATTTGTGTCTTTAATTGCGATTGTTGCGGTAGTTGCGATTATTCTAATGTTCGCATTTGTGGTATTTCTACGCTCTGATGCGAATAATGATCGGGCAAATACGAATCAGCCAGTTGCACCAGAACAGACTGGAGAAGGGACTAACCAGTATCCTACTACTAAGGAAGAAGAACAGGAAACTCAGCAGGAAGAAGAGAAAAAAGAAATTGAAATTACAAAAACCGGAATTACAAATTACACGATAGAAAATTTAAAAGAAAATGATGAATTGACTTTTGAAGTTACATTTGCAGGAAGCTCTTCTGCTTTCAGTGCTAGTGTAGATGGAAAGGTATTGGAAGAACCCGAGGCTAAAATTTATGACTATCAGTCTACTGCAAAAGGTACAGTTACTGTAAAACCTGGCATGATGTTAGAACTTGACTTTGGCTGGATTTATAATACTCAAATAAAAATCAATGGCAAGAATGTAAAACTTGATGATTCTATCGTAGAATCAAATGGATCTGCAACAATTCAGTTTGTGATTGAGGGTGATGCTAGTGAATCTGCCGAATAAACTATCATTGTTTCGTATTGTTTTAGTGCCAGTAATTGCATGTATCTATTTGTTCACTGATCTTAAAGAAGCTTTTGGAGTAGATGTAAATAATACGCATATATCAGTTAGCATGACTGCTTTGATTGTGTTGGTGTTGTTTGCGATTGCAAGCTTTACTGATTTTCTAGATGGATATATTGCAAGAAAAAATCATTTGATCACATCTTTTGGAAAATTTATTGATCCAATAGCCGATAAATTACTTGTTAATACAATGTTCATCCTTTTTGCGGTAGATGGAGTCGTACCAGCAATTTGGGTGATTGTCATGATCTGGAGAGATACTATTGTTGATGGGCTGCGTATGAATGCAAGTGCTTCAGGAAAGGTCGTTGCAGCAGGCATGTTAGGTAAAGCGAAAACAGTATTGCAAATGTTTGCGATTATTTTCCTTCTACTGAATAATCTTCCTTTTGCATTGTGGTCTATCCCTGTTGCAGATATCTTATTTTATGCAGCGGTAATAGTTTCTGTCCTTAGCGGAATTGATTATTTTATGAAACTAAAAGATATCATTATGGAGACAATGTAATGAAAGAAGTCGTTAAGTGTTTAAAAGAAAAAAGTTTAACGATAGGAAGCTGTGAGAGTCTAACAGCTGGCTTATTTACCAGCACAATAGCAGAAGTGAGCGGTGCTTCTGCTGTTTTAAAAGGAGGCATTGTTACATATTGGACAGAGTGCAAAACAGATATTGTACATGTAGATCCCTCTATTGTAGAAAAATATGGTGTTATTAGCGGTGAATGTGCTAAAGAAATGGCAGAAAAGGCCAGAGTACTTTTGAAGGTCGATATATGTGTTTCATTCACAGGTAATGCTGGACCTGATGCAATGGAAGGAAAACCAGCTGGCTTAGTATATTGTGCTATTGCGTCTGCAGATAAGACAAAAGTATATGAATATCATTTTGAATTAGAAAGAAATGCTTTGCGAAAAGCAGTAGTAGAAGAAATGGGAAAACAGGTTATCTGTTTTTTACAGGAATAATAAATGTTTTATGAGGAGAAATTATGGAAAAAGAAAAAAAGAGTGCATCTACTAGTAAAGATGCGAAGAAAAAAGATTTATTAGATGATACTCTTAAACAGATTGAAAAGCAATTTGGAAAAGGAGCAATCATGAAGCTGGGAGATCGTGCTGCTGTTGAAATAGACGCGATATCTTCAGGCTCAATAAAAATTGATGAGGCTTTAGGAATCGGCGGCTACCCTAAAGGAAGGATTATTGAAATATATGGTCCTGAATCCAGTGGTAAAACAACTTTAGCTCTACATGCGATAGCTGAGGTACAGAAAAGAGGAGGTCGTGCGGCTTTTATAGATGCAGAAAATGCTATTGATCCTAATTATGCTAAAAATTTAGGTGTTGATATTGATGAATTGATTTTATCACAGCCTGATAGTGGTGAACAGGCTTTAGATATCACAGAAATGCTAGTAAAAAGCGGAGCAATTGATTTAGTTGTAGTCGATTCTGTAGCTGCTTTAGTTCCACAGGCAGAATTAAATGGAGAAATGGGAGACAATAATGTTGGTCTGCAGGCTCGTATGATGTCAAAGGCTATGCGGAAGTTAAGCGGTATTATGAACCGCAGTGAATGTACAGCAATCTTTATCAATCAGTTGCGTGAAAAAGTAGGAGTAATGTTTGGTAATCCGGAAACAACGCCAGGAGGAAGAGCATTAAAATTTTATTCTTCTGTACGTTTAGATATTCGCCGCAGTGAAGCTATTAAAAACGGTACAGATATCGTAGGAAACAAAGTTAATGTCAAAATTGTGAAAAATAAGGTTGCGCCTCCATTTAAAGTAGCGCAGATCGATATCATGTATGGAGAGGGAATTTCCTATGTGGCTGAGCTATTAGATTTATGTGTTGACCACGATATCGTGATGAAAAGCGGTGCCTGGTTCTCTTATAATGGTGAAAAGATTGGTCAGGGGAAAGAAGCTGCCAAAGCTTTCATTAAAAACAATCCTGCTTTGATGGATGAATTAAGTGCAAAATTAAAAGAAAAAATAGCTCCTAAAAAAGCTGAAGCTGCTGAAGTAGCAGAAGTAAAAGAGGAATAAAGAGATTAAGGTCATTGATGTTTCTATACATGTAAGGAAGTCAATGGCCTTTTTGATTCAATATTTCCAAAACAATGTGAAAAACAATGGAAACTCTTTCATAATCATGGTGAAATTTATTTAAATGTACGCTTTTTTGTTGAGAAAAGCTTGAAAATTATGTACAATAGATTAGAGAGATTGTTCTCTCTAAGAAAGACGATTGGAGGAGTTGTGGTATGAATAATCCACTTATCATCTTTTTGTCTGTGTTGACAGGTCTTGTCATTGGAATAGTGATCATGATCATTATCTCCAAAGCGGGTTTAAATAAAGATCAGCAAAAGGCCTCTATTTTGCTTAAAGAAGCGGAAACTAAAGCCGATTCTATTGTGAAACAAGCAGTTTTAGATGGTCGTACACAAGCTCATGAATTAAAAATTGCGGCTGAAAAAGAAATCAAGGAACGTAAGCAGGAAGTTACCGATATGGAAAACAAACTATTGCGTAGAGAGGATAATTTGAATTTCCGTGACGAAACTTTAACGAGCAAGGAAAAGCAGATCGATGTCAAGAGCGCGCAATTAGCTGACAAAATGGCAATGCTAGATAAAAAAGATAAAGAATTGCAGGAGAAAATTGATGTACAGGTTGAAGAACTGGAGCGTGTTGCTTCACTTACAACTGCAGAAGCTAGAGAAGAATTAATGTCCATTACGGAAAAACGTATGGAAAAAGAAACTATCGCTTATATTAAAGAAAAAGAAGAAGAAGCGAAATCTATTGCGGATGAAAAAGCACGTAATATCGTTGCGTTAAGCATTCAGCGTATTTCCTCAGATGAGGCTGTAGATCGTACAGTTTCTGTTGTGGCTTTACCTAGTGAGGAAATGAAGGGGAGAATCATTGGTCGTGAAGGTCGAAATATTAAGGCTATTGAGCAGGCGACCGGTGTTGATTTGATCATTGATGACACGCCTGAAACGATAACGGTGTCTTGTTTCGATCCAATTCGAAGAGAAATTGCTCGACTAGCTTTGGAACATCTAATCAAAGATGGTCGTATCCAGCCAGGACGTATTGAAGAAGTTGTTCAGAAAATCAAAAAAGAAATGGACAACAACATTATGAAAACTGGAGAAGATACCGTATTCAAGCTAGGTATTGGTAAAATTGATCGTGAAATCATACGATTGATCGGACGTCTAAAATATCGTTATTCTTATGGACAGAATGCATTGCAGCATAGTATGGAAGTTGCCCATCTTGCTGGTATGATGGCTGCTGAATTAGGCTTAAATCAGCAATTAGCTAAACGTGCAGGTTTACTGCATGATATTGGTAAAGCGCTGGATTTTGAAGTTGAAGGAAGCCATATTGAACTAGGATATAAATTCTGTAAGAAACATGGGGAAAAAGAAGTTGTATTAAATGCGATTCAATCTCACCATGGAGAAGTAGAACCGCAGTTCCTGATTAGTAATCTGGTAATTGCAGCAGATACTATTTCAGCGGCTCGTCCAGGTGCTCGTTATGAAGCATTGCAGAATTATATCAATCGTTTGGAAGAACTGGAAAAAATCACTAAATCTTTCGATGGTGTAGATAGCGCTTATGCTATTCAGGCAGGTCGTGAGGTTCGTGTTATGGCGGTTCCAGAAAAACTTGATGATTTAGCTTGCCATAAATTAGCACGTGATATTCGTGATAAAATCGAAGCAGAGTTAACTTATCCAGGACAGATTAAAGTTACAGTTGTTCGTGAAACCAGAGCTAGCGAGCTGGCTAAGTAATATGAAAGTCTTATTTCTAGGAGATATTGTTGGTTCTGTAGGAAGAGAATGTGTCAAAGAACATTTAGAACAGCTAAAACAGCAGTATGCAATTGATCTGGTTGTGGCTAATGCTGAAAATGCTGCTCATGGAAAAGGCATCACTAGAAAAATCTATCATCAGCTGATTGGATTTGGAATTGATGTTTTAACGATGGGAAATCATACATTCTCAAAAAATGATATCTATCAGTTTATCGATGAAGCAGATAGAATGGTTCGACCAGCAAATATGGAACCATTAGAGTATGGTCAGCATACGGTGGTTGTTAAGGTGAATGGACTTCGTGTAGCTATCAGTAATCTATGTGGAGAGGTATGGATGAATAATGTTGTAGATTCACCATTCTTCTGTATGGAAGATATTTTACAGGATATCGATGCGGATATTTACCTAGTAGATCTACATGCGGAAACAACAAGTGAAAAAATAGCCTTTACATATCATTTTGCAGGAAGAGTAGCAGCAGTAGTAGGTACACATACTCATGTACAGACAGCTGATGAAAGACTTGTATATGGTACAGCTGCTATAACTGATTTAGGAATGTGTGGGGCTTATACAAGTGTATTAGGACGAGATGTCAAAGAAATACTAACGCGTTTTATTACAGATGAAAAAACAAAATTTAAAATTGCAGAAGGTCCAGGTATCTTATGTGGTGCAGTTGTGACAATTGATGAACAGACTAAAAAAGCAACACATATAGAGCGTATTCAGATTCGACCTGAAAATGTAGAAATATAGCCGTGCAAATGCACGGTTTTCTCTTTATAGGAAATATATGTAACGTTTTCAATGAAAAAAGTAGATATTTTTTCAGACTATTTTCATATTCAAACACTTGCACTGTAGGCATGATATGGTATAATAGAGTAGGTTGTAAAAGGAGGAATATACAATGGCAGTTAAAATTGATGTAGATGCTTGCATCGGATGTGGTGCATGTGTAGGAGTTTGCCCAGTTGGTGCTTTAAGCATGAATGATGAAGGTAAATCTCAGTGTGATGAAGGAACTTGTATTGACTGTGGTTCATGCGTAAGTGCATGTCCAGTTTCTGCAATCTCTCAGTAAACCAAGCCAATCGCTTGGTTTTTTTAAGAATGATATTAGATAATGTAATAATATAGATAAGGAGTTTATGATTATGAGAAAACAACCAGGGTGGGCATTACCAAGTTTAAAAGATGCTCAAATACGTACCAAAAAAGAAGCTGTCATTGAGAAATCTTTGTTTCAGATACCAGAACAGATTCGTATGCTGGGACAAGGCAAGACATATTATTTACGTACTTATGGCTGCCAGGCAAATGAACGTGACAGTGAAACACTGGCAGGTATTTTAGATGAATTAAATTTTACTTCTGTAGAACGTCCAGAAGATGCTGATGTAATTTTATTAAACACTTGTGCTATTCGTAAAAATGCAGAAGATAAAGTGTTAGGTGAATTAGGTTTATTAAAACGTTTGAAAAATGATAAACCTGATATTGTATTTGGTTTATGCGGCTGCATGGCACAGGAAGAAGATGTCATGGATTTATTACTAAATAAATATCGCCATGTAAATCTTATTTTTGGAACTCATAATATTCATCGTTTACCAGAACTTTTATATGATGTCATGGTAAATGGGAAACGCAGTATCGAGGTTCTTTCTAAAGAGGGAGATGTTATTGAGAATCTTCCAGTAAAACGTTTTGGTGCTCACAAGGCATGGGTAAACATTATGTATGGATGCGATAAGTTCTGTACTTATTGTATTGTTCCTTACACAAGAGGAAAAGAACGTTCACGTCTGATGGAAGATATTTTAGATGAAGTACGTACATTAAAAGAAGATGGATTTAAAGAAATTACTTTGTTAGGACAAAATGTTAATTCATATGGAAAAGACTTACAGATTGAAGGTGGTTTTGCACGTTTATTAGAAGAAACAGCTAAAATTGGAATTGAACGTATACGTTTCACGACAAGTCATCCTTGGGATTTTACTGATGAAATGATTGATGTTATTGCAAAATATGATAATATCATGCCGTTTATTCATCTTCCGGTACAAAGCGGAGATAGCGATATATTGAAAATCATGGGTAGAAGATATACTAGAGAACAGTATTTAACTCTATTCCATAAAATTGAGGAACGTATCCCTAACTGTGCTATATCTACTGATATAATTGTAGGTTTTCCAAATGAAAGTGAAGAACAGTTCCAAAATACTTTAAGTTTAGTAGATGAATGTAAATTTGATAATGCCTTTACCTTTATCTATTCACCAAGAGAGGGAACACCTGCCGCAAGAATGGAAGATAATATTCCTATGGAAGTAAAACAGCGACGCTTACAGGAGCTGAATGAAAAATGGAATCATTATGCGAAAGAAAAAAATGAAGCATATTTAGGAAGAATTGTAAAAGTGCTTGTGGATGGTGCTAGTAAAAAGAATCAGGAAGTATATAGCGGCTATACGGATACAAATAAGCTTGTAAACTTTAAAGTTAAGGATGCAAAACCTGGAGATATCGTATCAGTGAAGATTACTGCTTGTAAAACATTCTCTTTAGATGGAGAACAGATTTAAAAAATAAAAACAAAAAAGCGAGAAATCGCTTTTTTATTTCGGAAATTATGTTAAAATATGTCGTACGGTCTAAATATTTCGTCTTTAAGGGCAAAAGTATGAGATTTTTTTATGAACTGATGGTATAATATGAATAGTTTATCATGGAGTTCTATATTCCTTATTATTTAGAAATACGATCATCATAATAACAATAAGAAAACGGAGGTATTAGATTATGGATCAAGTACGCATTTTTGCGCTTGGTGGACTTGATGAAAACGGCAAGAATATGTATGTCGTAGAAGTTAATGAAGCCATATTTATTATTGAAGCGGGGTTAAAATATCCAGATTCAGATAAATTGGGAGTAGAGTTTATCATTCCAGATTTTTCATATCTGATTGAGAATAAAGATCGCATAAAAGGAATCTTTATTACACACGCACATGACGATGTTGTTGCGGCATTGCCATATTTATTAAAACAGATCAATATTCCTGTCTATACAGGAAACTTGACTGCAAATATTATTCATGAGACTTTGAAAAAAGAAGGTATTAAGAATGTGAAGATTCACCGTATGAAACGTACAAGCAAACAGACAATCGGTGGAGTGAAAGTAAGAACATTCCCAATGACACATGCTTTTCCAGATAATTTTGGTTTAGCAATATCAACGAATCAGGGTTATATAGTTTATACAGGAGAGTTCATTGTTGATTATGACATGCTACAGCCTGAATATCTATGTGATTTAAATGAATTAAGTGATATTGGTAAAAAAGGAGTGTTGTGTCTATTAAGTGAATCTCAATCAGCGGATAAATTAGGGCATACGGCTCCTAAACATCGAATTACAAATTTAATTGAGCCTATCTTTGAGGCTAGTCATAGTCGTATTTTAATTTCTTCTTATTCGCAGAGTTTATTCCGTATCATTGAAATTATTGAATTGGCAAAAAAATATAATCGTAAGATTTTCTTCCATGACAAAGGGATGCGTGAGCTTTTGCAGCAGCTTGAATTAGTGAAATACTATCATGTACCTAGAGAAATGGAAATTAAGGAATCAGAATTTCATGATGACATGGAAGATGTTGTTGTATTGATAACAGGAAATGGAAAAAATTTATTCCGTACAATGTCTAACATAGCAAACCATGAGGATAGATTTGTAAGTTTCCGTACTACAGATACAATTATTGTCGCATCTCCAATTGTAAGCGGAACAGAATTAGATGCGAATAATATGGAGAATGAAATTTATAAAGAGGGTGGAAAGATTTTTACTTTAGATTCTAAAACCGTTCTTTCTATGCATCCAAGCAGTGAGGACTTAAAAATGATGCTTTATCTATTCCAGCCAAAATATTATATTCCAGTTAAAGGGGAATATCGTCATTTATATGTAAATGCTAATTTGGCAAATCGCATGGGGTATTCGCCGGATCGAATATTAATTTTAGAAAATGGGCAAATTGCGACATTTGAAGATAAGGTTTTGAAAAGTGTGAGTGATCGTATTGAGCTAGAAGATACAATGATCGATGGTAAAGAAAACTGGGATATGACAGGTGTCGTATTAAAAGATCGTGAAGTTCTTTCTACGGATGGTGTTATGGTCATTGGTGTTGGAATTAATCATCGCACAAAAGAAATTATTAATGGACCAGATGTGCAGACTCGTGGATTAATTTACCTAAAAGATGCTGAGTATATCATCAAAGAAGTTGGTGAAATTATGGAAAGAACGATCGAAGAAGCAGTGAAAGAAAATCGTTATGAAAACATGACGACCCGGACGGAAGCACGTGATAAAATCAGTAAATATCTGATGAAAGAAACAGGGAAACGTCCGATGATTCTTCCTGTAATCATGGAAATTAATTTATAGTTATAAGCAGGATTGGAGGATTATATGGCAAAGTCAAAAACAAGAAAATCAAAGAAACAAAAACAGCTTGCAGAAAATGAAGTTCTTGTCTACATCTATTCTCTGGTCCTGATTACTATATCTATTATAGGAACTTTAAAAATAGGCTTTATTGGAGAATTAACGACAGGTTTTATTCAATATATCTTTGGGAATTTATATGGTGTCATCTATGGTATTATCATTGTAGTTTGTATAATGGTCATGCTGAAGAAGTCAATAAAAGATGTACCCCTAAAATATCTGGTTGCGATTGTGGTGCTATTATGTGCATGGATCATCGCAGCTAGTATTCCGAAGAATCAGACCTTAAAAGGTATGGATATCTTTTCTCTGTATTTAAGAGATACATCATTGATCTTTAAAGGAGAGGTTGCGGCTAAGGGAGGTTTAATTGGTGCTTTCCTGGTTTCTTTATGTACATTCTTGTTTGATTATAAAGGAACATGGATCGTTGTGATTGCCTTATTAGTTTTAGCTTGTATTTTATTATTGTCGGGGACAGGTTTTGAGAAAATAAAAGCAGTATATCTTTCCTTCTCTTCTTCTGTTTCTAACATGAAACAGGAAAAGAAAGCTAAACCAAAAAAGCATAAACGTAAAAAAGAAACTGTGGAACCGATGGAAAAAACATCAAACTCGAAAAGTATGTTAGGTAAGATCAGTATTGATGAAAGGGTACGTCCTGGACAAGTATCTTTTTTAGATATTGATGATGATTTTGATATTCAAACGGATCATCGTAGTATGAATGTATCTGCTGATGAAGAAAAACAAGTCGTTCAAAATGAAAATCAGAGAATTATTGAACAGGAAATAAATGGAAAAGATACATTTGTGTCAAGCTTTAAAGAAGATTGGAAAAATTATCAGCTTCCTAAGCTTTCTTTATTAAATGATACAGGCAAGAAAAGCAGGTCAATGGCAAATGTAAATGCTGCAAATGAAGCCGGAAGAAGACTGATAGAGATTTTAGATCAGTTTGGTGTGAAAGCTACTTTGTTGGCAACTCACATTGGACCAGCAGTTACTAAGTTTGAAGTGAAACCGGACTTAGGAGTTCGCGTTAATAAAATCAGTAATCTTCAATATGATATCAAAATGGCATTGGCCGCAAAAGATATTCGTATTGAAGCGCCAATTCCCGGCAAGTCAGCGGTTGGTATTGAGATTCCAAACGTTGAAAAGACGAGTGTTGGAATGAAAGAACTAATGAAAAATATTCCCGATAAGCTTAAAAACAGTAAAATGTTATTTGCTTTAGGAAAAGATCTGATGGGGAATTGTGTATACGGTGAGTTGAATAAAATGCCGCATCTTTTAATTGCGGGGGCAACAGGAAGCGGAAAATCAGTTTGTGTAAATTCTATTATTACATCTTTATTGATGAGAGCTAAGCCAGATGAAGTTAAGCTTTTGCTGGTCGATCCAAAAAAAGTGGAATTTACTCCATATAAGGAGATCCCGCATTTATTAGGGCCGGTTATCACAGATGGAGAAGAAGCAAATCGGGCATTGAAGGTCGTTGTCAATATGATGGATAATCGCTATGAATTATTTTCTATGGCTGGTGTTCGAAATATTGCAGGTTATAATGCATATGTACAAAGTCATCCTGAAGAAGGACTTTCTATGCTTCCATGGATCGTTGTTATTATTGATGAGCTGGCAGATCTGATGCTTGTTGCGGCAAAAGAGGTAGAAGCTAGCATACAGCGTATCACTCAGCTGGCACGTGCTGCAGGGATTCATTTAATTGTGGCTACACAAAGACCTAGTGTTGATGTCATTACTGGAATTATCAAGGCTAATATTCCTTCTCGTATTGCCTTTGCGGTAAGTAGTGCTGTAGATTCAAGAACGATTCTGGATCAGATGGGGGCAGAAAAACTTTTAGGATATGGAGATATGCTATATATTCCTGTAGGAGAAACGGTCGCGACACGTGTACAAGGTGTATTTGTCAGTGATGAAGAAGTGGCGGATATCTGTGAATTTGTTTCTCGTCAGGGGAAACCGAAATATGATGATGCTTTCCTAAGATTAGAAATGCTAGATGGTGGTATTTCTGCAACCTCCAGCAATATCTCTGATCCGCTTTATGATGAGGTAAAAGAGTTTATCATTTCTACACGAAGAGCTAGTACTTCACTGATACAGCGAAAATTCAGTATTGGTTATGCACGAGCAGCTCGTTTAATTGATACTTTAGAGGATAATGGTATCATAGGGCCGGCCAGAGGAAGTAAACCACGTGAAGTATATGCAAAAAGCGAAACGCAGGAAGATGAAGAAAATATGTAGAGCTGTCTGTTTGCCGAACAGGCAGCTGTTTGTGCGACAGGCAGTCGCTATAGTTCAAACATGTACAGGCATGCTTGAACTTT
>URYK01000014.1 GCA_900552125.1 uncultured Solobacterium sp.
TTCCTTGGCTGGATAGCTTCAAATATAACTTGAACTCCTATCACTGTGGTGATGAAACCTACGTTAAAGTAAAAGGCAAGAAAGCTTATGTTTTTTTCATGTGCGATGTAAAGCAGAAAATCATCACTTCATTCAAGATTTACATGAAGCGTGACACCTTTAGTGCTATCGAAGCCTTCTATTCTGTATTACGCAAATTTAAAGAAATTCCAGAAACCTTAGAGTTTGTCGTTGATGGAAATCCCATTTATAAGGCAGCTCAACAATATTTTCAGCTAAAACGTATTTTCTTTAAAGTTACTCAAGTGATCGGGCTTACAAACGATGATCCTATATCAAGAGAACATCGTCCTGCCAAGCAAATCATAGAGCGATTAAATAGAACTTTTCAATATTCCTCCGCAGTTAAAAATGGTTTTAACACAATCGAAGGAGCAAATGACTTAATGACACTATTCACTACGTACTTCAATTTTCTAAGAAATCATACTTCTCTAGGTTATAGACCTCCATATGAATTAGATTGTCTGAAGAAAACACATAATATGCCGAATAAATGGAATATCATCTTGGATCAAGCTATGGACTTTTTCATCAAAGATGCCTATGGAATTGAGTTATGAAAAAATATATTCTTTCATAACTTATTTGACACTACCTTCACTAAATTATGCATTATATGTTATCATGCTCTTCTAATGATAATTCTTTCGAATTACTTATCCTTTACACTTTCAATCTTCTGTTTTGAAATATGGCAGTATCCATTCGGATTCTTTACTAAGTATTTTTGATGATATTCCTCTGCACTATAAAAGTTAATTAACTTCTCACATTCCACAACAATAGGTTCGTCATATTCTTTCGCAAGCTCATGTAAAGAAGCATCAATTACTGCGTAGTCTTCTTCGTCTACGTAATAAATTCCTGTACGATATTGTTCTCCAATATCATTTCCTTGGCGATGATAACTTGTTGGATCAATTACATCATAATATAAAGCCAGGATATGTTCTAAAGTAACAACATCGGCATCATAGACAACATGAATTGTTTCCGCAAATCCTGTATCCTGTTTACATACCATTTCATAAGTAGGATTCTCCACACGACCATTCGCATATCCTACCTCTGTAGAAAGTACTCCTTTAACATTATCAAAATATGCCTGCATTCCCCAGAAACATCCTCCTGCTAAGTAAATTTCCTTTTTCACTAATATTACCTCCTCCATATTTATATTCATTATAGAGTAAATATCTAAAAATTACTATGCAATATCATCGCAAATAAAAAGAGGGCTTAACCCTCCGCATATGTTTTGATTAATTCCATAAAAGTTTTTCCATATGTCTGAAATTTCACTTCTCCTACTCCACTCACTGCCAACATCTCTTTTTTTGATGTTGGCTTTTTCTTACACATATCATGTAAAGTCTTATCTGAAAAGATAAGATATGGGGGTATAGCACGCTGACGAGCTAAATGTAAACGCAGCTTACGAAGCTCTTCAAACAGATTAGGATCTTCTTCTGGTTCTTTTCTTTCTTTGATAAATTCTTGTCGTTCTATGACTACATTCATAAATAATTCTGTCACATTCTCTAAGGCATCTTCCTGTTGTATTGTTAGTACAGAGTACCCATCATCACTCTGTGTAAGAATACCTTTCAATATCAAAAGCTGAATTACATCATAAATATGGTTACGCGGATACTTCTTTAATGAGCCGTAGGAAGAAATTGTATTCAACTGATATCGTTTGATTTTGGCTCCTTCACTACCTCTTAGAATATCACATATCATACTTTTCCCAAAACGTTGTCCACTATCTTTTATACAGGAAATAACTTGTTTTGCCTCTTCACAGACATTAATCTGTTCATATTTTGTTAAACAATTGCCACAATTTCCGCAATATCCATTACTTTCCTCACCAAAATATTTCAACATATAATGTCGCAGACAGCTTGATATCGTACAATAAAAGACCATAGATTTTAAACGTTCTTTTTCCTTCTGCATTAACTCAGCTAACATTGTCTCATCCATATCCTCATGCCCACTGCCATGCTCAATGAGAAACTGATTCAAATGCACATCTTTCCCACTATAAAACAAGATACAATCAGCTTTTTCTCCATCTCTACCGGCTCTTCCAGCTTCCTGATAATAACTTTCCATATTCTTTGGCATATGATAATGGATCACAAATCTTACATTGGATTTATCAATACCCATACCAAAAGCATTAGTAGCCACCATGATACTTTTCTTATCATAAATAAAATCATCCTGGTTTTTCATTCTTTCTTCATCACTTAAACCCGCATGATAACGAGTAGCACGATATCCATCTTTTTTAAGCTGTTCACAGACTTCCTCTACAGATTTTCTCGATAAACAATAAATAATTCCTGCTTGTCCTTTATACTTTTTCAAATATTCCACTAACATCTTATACTTATCTTTTGGCTTTTCAACCACAAACGTTAAATTTTTACGATCAAAGCTTGTCGTAATAGTATAAGGATCATGCATATCCAATAACCTTAATATATCTTCCTTAACTACACTTGTGGCAGTTGCGGTAAATGCAGAAACAATCGGGCGTTTAGGCAAAGCTTTCAAAAAATCCTGAATCTGTAGGTAATGAGGTCTAAAATCTTGACCCCATTGACTAACACAATGTGCTTCATCAACACATACCATTGATATATTCATGCTTTTCGCGAAGGATAGAAATTCTTCACTTAATAAACGTTCTGGCGCTACATAAATGATTTTATATGTATATTGCTTGGCAAGTGAAATTGCTTTTTTATATTGTGAGTAAGTTAAAGAGCTGTTAAGATAGGCTGCACGTATTCCTATCTGATTCAATGTCTGTACCTGATCCTTCATAAGAGAGATTAGTGGAGAAATAACCAATGTAATTCCTTCCAGCATAACAGCTGGGACCTGATAACAAATCGATTTACCTGCCCCTGTAGGCATAATGCCTAATACATCCTGCTTAGCTAAAATATGCGTAATTAATTCTTTCTGGCCTTCTCGAAATTCTTTATATCCAAAATATTTTCTTAGTACATCATTAGGCGTCATGCGTTAAATCCCTCTTTGATTAAATATTTTCGAACATCACTTATAAAATATAAAGAACCAGTTATCACAATTGGCTGTTTTTTCTTTATCGCATACTGAATCGCCTGCATATAGCTATCCATAAAAGAAACGTAAGGATTATCTTTTATACAAGAAATATCCAAGGCTCGCTCATTCATAAACGGAACCACAATGATTTCTTCACTTACTTTTTGTAGTTCATCAATCATTTGTTCATAGTTTTTATCCTTTAAGACAGAGAATATCACAATAACCTGTTTCATCTTTTTAACATTTTCACACAAAGCATGTATTCCATCCGCATTATGAGCGCCATCTATAATTATTAAAGGATCTTTAGAAATCATTTCAAATCGACCTTGCCAAACTGCCTTATATAATCCTTGACGAATTTTATTTTCACTTACTTGTACAATGTTTTTATGTTTTAGATAATCAATTGTTTCTACTGCTAGTGCTGCATTTTTACACTGATATAATGCTTTTCCTGTTAATCTTAATGCATTATATTTCACATAATCAAAGCATAAACCATCTTCTGTCTCTTCTATGTTCATTATATCTTGGATACGAATACAATCCGTATGATGTTTATGAGCTATTTCATCAAAAACTGCCAAACAGGAAGCTGATTCTTCCGCAGTAATTACACAGGTATCATCCTTTATAATACCTGCTTTTTCTTTTGCGATTTTCTCTTTGGTATCACCTAAAAATTCCATATGATCCATTCCAATATTAGTAATTACAGATACTAACGGCTTTAAGATATTTGTTGCATCTAATCTACCACCCAGGCCTGTTTCAAATACACAGAAATCCGTTTTTGACTCTGAGAAATATATGGACGCAATACACATATCTATTTCAAACATGCTTAAATCCCATTTTATCCAACTATCATAATAACGATTCGCAATATCTAAGAAGACATCTGATGGAATAAATTCATTATTAATACGAATACGATCTAAATGAGTAATCAAATAGGGAGAAGTAAAACTACCTACTATATATCCTGCCTCTTGTAAGATACTTCGAATATCATTCGTTGTACTACCTTTCCCATTTGTACCCGCAATATGAATTGTTTTTAGAGATTGATGAGGATTGCCGATAGACTCCATATACGCTTTGAAATGATCTAAGCCATATCCTCTATTTTTTCTTTGTTCTATGATTGCAATAACTTCTTCCGTATTATGAAACTTCATACCATTAACTTCCTTTCATCCATCATTCTTGAATTCTCCAATCAATTGTCTCTCTTCCTAACTCTTTTAAATAAGTATTTATCTGAGAGAAAGGCCGACTTCCAAAAAATCCTCTAGATGCGGATAATGGAGAAGGGTGAGCAGATTGAATAATACGATGTTTATTCTGATCGATCAAACAAGCTTTCTTCTGTGCATGGTTTCCCCATAAAACAAATACAATACCTGATTCTTGTTTATTTAAAGTTTCAATCACATGATCAGTAAATGTTTCCCAACCCTTATTCGCATGAGAAGCTGGTTTTCCTTCTCTTACACTCATAACAGTATTCATTAAAAAAACACCTTGTTTAGCCCAGTCTATTAAACAGCCATGAGATGGTGATTCTACTCCTATATCATTTTTTAACTCTTTATATATATTCTTTAAGCTTCTTGGTATAGCAACACCTTTTTGTACAGAAAAGCTCAATCCATGTGCCTGATTAGGCTGATGATATGGATCTTGCCCTAAAATCACTACTTTAACATCTGATAATGGACATAATGTAAAACATGTAAATAGATTATCTCTAGAAGGATAGATGGTTTGTGTTGCGTATTCTTCATCTAAAAACTTAATTAAATCTTGAAAATATTTTTGCTTTCTTTCTTGCATAAAAAAAGCTTCCCAAGTATTCATGTTAATCACTTCCTAAACAGCAATATCTTATCACACTTATCTTTTCCTTGGTAGTATTTCTAAAACAAACAAAGAGCTAATAACACCTATATTCAAGTTATATTAGCTCTAAAGTCTTTATGCGTCTTTATCCTTAGTTTGATGATCTCCTAAGAAATAACCATTTTTACCCCCACGTTTTGCGGTATACATAGCATCATCTGCCGATTGATATAAATCTTCATATGTTTTATTATTTCCGCCTAAATAGGCAATCCCAATACTTACTGAGAGATTATATTGTTCATAATAGGAACTTAATTCTTGTCTTATAATGCTTAGAATATGGTCAATTTTCGTTTCAAGACCTGCTTTAGAAATAAAGTTAGGTAAGAATACAATAAATTCATCTCCTCCAAGTCTAGCAACTATATCCGATGTTCTAAATTGTGTTATTAGTATTTCCGCAAATTTCTTTAGGACTAAATCTCCTTCCATATGACCTAATTGATCATTTATACTCTTAAAGTTATCTAAATCCATCAAAATCATAACACCTTGCATATTAGTATCTTTACTTACAAAGTCATCTATATATTCTTTAACCTTTGTACGATTATAGATGCCTGTTAATGAATCAATATAATTTTTCTCTTTTTCTTCCTCAAGACTTTGAATCAATTGTTTTGTTCTGGCATTCTCAACACTTATGTCTTCTAAGAAGCCATAAGAAGAATCTTTTAATATATTTCTTCGAATCTTTATCATTCTCCCCGGTGCCACTGTCATAATTTCTTCAATTTCTATTTTACCTTTTTCCTGCAAATCAGAGACATGGTTCTGATAATATTCAATTATCTTTTCTTTACATTCTTCATCAGTAGATACACCTAATAGATACGGAACATTTTTAGAATAATACGCTTGGTTTAAATCCGCATAGTATTCATAAGCACCAAAACCTTCTCCCATCAAAGACGCAATGGTAGATATACGTTCATTTCTAGTCTGAATTACTCGTAAAACACGATTTAACTCTTCACTTAACTGATTCAGTTCTTTTGTTTTTGTGGCTTCAAACTGAACACCTGAATCACCACTAGTAAACTGATGAGCTTTCTTTGTAATCATATCAATATCTTTTAAAATAAAATGATGTATCAAAAAATACAAAGACATTGTAATTACGATTGATAATATAATTAACAACAATACAAATTGAATAAAATAACCTTGGCTAATATGCTTAATTTCTCCAATATTAGACATATATCCTACATAATAGTCATTTACTTTCTTTGTCAGTAACAAATGCATTTCCCCATTTATTTCAGCTTTAATCGCATTATCTTCTGCTTTTTTCAATAAATCAGGTAAATTATCCGCATGTATATACTGTTCATTATTTTTGGTAATGCCTAATATATTTGCTTCATCATCTGCCACAAACAACGTTCTGCTTTCTTTTGTTGGAATTGTATCTAAGAATGTCGCAACATTAGTTACACCTGTATATTGTTCATAGACAGACATATTAATTTCCATTAAAATCATACCCTTTTGGTTCTCTGCTATTGGAGTTCCAAAAAGAACATTAAAATCATCTGATTTTAAGATTTTAGAATTGAAATCTAAGACATATTCCTGATTTGCTTTACCTTCAATAATCGGTAAAAAAGCATTCAATCCCTCGTTTTTATAAAAATTAACTCCTATATTTTCTGCGTTACTACTTTGTGTCACAATTCCCTTTTCATCTATAATACTAATAGAGTCAACTTCCAGTATATCTAAGAAATACCGCCACTCATCATCTGTTAACTCATGGTTTTTGTTTTCTGAAATGAAATATCTTGCGAAATTACTACGATTTAAATAATCTGTAGTAAATAGATTAGTTGTTTTCTGTCTCATCTCTATGCTTGTTTCTAGACTCTTAGACATCTGATTAACAATCGTTTCCATCATTTCTTTTTCAGAATCGATTTCATGATTTTTAATAATCATTGAAAAAATCAGCATTAATACAACGGACGAAATAATAATCACAAGAGAAATATAAGAAATCATTTTCTTTCTCATGCTGAATCCCTACTTTCTTTTAGAATAAATGAGTTCTTATTAAAATAATTTTCTCACGCAACTTACTATACTGCTCATAAAGTATACGTTGTGATCAATTTGTGTACCTATTCACTCATGTGAATAGGTTGTGTTTTTTTATAATGTGTAGATTATCTCTACATATATTATAATATTACAACAATTTAACAAAATGTAAAAGTATAAAAACTGTAAAAAAACACCAATATAAAGCGTTTATAGCTTTTCTTTATATAATATTTCCTTTCACATAAAAAGACACAACTAATCAGCTGTGCCTTTGTTTATATCCTCTCTTGTATCAATATCTTTTAGTTCTTCTTCACGACATTCAACCGTAAGTATATCTTGTGGATATTTCTTTAAAACGGTCTTTCCGCCTTGTTCATTTTGTAGAGATAATAAATCAGAATAATATTTCCTTGGAAATATTGCAGGATTACGAACAATCCCTTGATAGCTTACACAAACTATATGATTTCCATCCGCTTTATTCCATAATGCTTCTAAAGTTTCTTGATGAATATATGGCTGATCTGCCACTATCAATAAAACCTGATCACTATTACTATGACTAAGACCAATCCGTATACTGGATGCCTGTCCTGTCATTGCCTCAAAATTCATAATAGGAGTCATATTATAATGGTTTGCTAGATTTATAATTTCTGGATATTGTGTTACTACATATATCCCATTGGCAGGAAGTTTTGTAAGTTTTTGAAGTGTATGTTCAATTAAAGGAATACCATCTATTCTATACAACAACTTATTTCCTTGAAATCTTCGTGAAAATCCAGATGCCAATACAATAATATCAGTCTTCATCTTTTCCTAATAGAACTTTTTCTGCAGTAATTGGCAGTGTACGAATTTGTACACCTGTTGCATGTGCTACTGCAGATGCAATAGCTGGTGATGGAGTATTGATTACAACTTCACCAATTGATTTAGCTCCAAAAGGTCCATTGTCTTCATAACTGCTTTCAAAATCTACACGAATCTGTCCTACATCTAAACGAGTTGGTATTTTGTACTGCATGAAAGAATTATTACGCATTTTACCAGCTGGTGTATAACTAATATCTTCATATAAAGCCATACCAATTCCTTGCGCAATCCCACCTTCTGTTTGAATACGCGCTAAGTTAGGATTAACTACTGTACCACAATCCACAACTGCTACATAATCGACCAAGTCAATTTCGCCAGTTAGCTTATCTACATCAACTTCCGCAATACCTGCCATAAATGGAGGAGGAGAAGTAGGTGAACAATGTGATGCACTAGCGATTAGACACTCACCTTTACCACCTGCAAAACATTTATTCGCAAAATCTTTTAAGCTCATCTTTTGATTATCTTCAACAGCATAAATCATTTTCCCATCAAAAGTAATATGATCTTTATCAACGCCCATTAAAACAGAAGCTTCTTCAATAATCTGTTTTCGTAATATTTCACATGTTTTAACAACCGCCATACCAGTTACATATGTTGTCGCAGATGCATAAGAACCTGTATCATATGGAGAAGCATCGGTATCAACTGCTTGTGTGACAACCTGATCTACGGAACAATCTAAACATTCTGCAGCCATTTGTGCCAAGATTGTATCACAGCCTGTCCCCATATCCGTTGCCCCTATTGATAATGTATAGTATCCATCATCCTGAAGTTTAATTACCGTAGAAGCAATATCAACATTCGCAATACCACTACCCTGCATAGAAAGCGCAACACCTAGACCACGTACTTTGTCTCCCATATCACGACGAAGTGATTTATCTTTCCAGCCAATCATATCCATAGCTTTCTGTAGACAGCGATCTAGTGCACAGCTATTTAAAAATTCTTTATAATACTGACTCATGACTTCATTTTCCTGAACCATGTTTTTAAAACGTAATTCACATGGATCCATATGAAGTTCATCCGCCAGTTCATTCACAATAGATTCTACCGCAAACTGTCCTTGTGTAGCTCCATAACCACGATAAGCACCAGCCTGCATAGTGTTTGTATAAACAACATCAGATACGAAACGACTAGCCTTTACATGATTATAAATAGGAAGTGATTTGTGACCACTTAAACCTACAGTAGTAGACCCATGTTCTCCATAAGCTCCCGTATTTGATAAAGTATGTAAATCAATTGCCAGAATATCTCCATCTTTTGTCGCACCGATTTTCACATGCATTTTCATTTCATGACGAGAGTTACTAGACATGAATGTTTCTTCTCTTGAATATACCAATTTACTTGGTTTCTTCAACATCCAAGTGACAAAACCTGTAAATATTTCCGTACATCCTGTCTGTTTAGCTCCAAAACCTCCACCAATACGTGGCTTTATTACTTTAATTTTAGATTTTGGTATTTCTAACGCATTGGATACCATACGACGAATATGGAAAGGCACCTGTGTAGAGCTTACAATATTTAAACGATCATATGTATCAATATATGCATAAGAACGGAAAGTTTCCATCATTGCCTGTGCATTCGCCTTTGTATGATAATCACGTTCTAATACTACATCACACTCTTTAAATACTTCATCTACATCACCTACAACACTTTCATCATGAGAATGCAGGTTACGCATACGATCATTACCAATTTCACATAATAATTTATAATCATCTTCTGCATGTACAACAACTGGATTATCTAAAGCTTTTGTAAAATCTAAAACAGCATCATATACTTCATAATCCACTTTGATCAGCTTCATAGCTTTATTTACACAATCTTCATCTTTACCTACAACGATTGCGACTTCATCACCGACATATCGTACAATTTCATCAAGTATTTTACGATCGTATGGAGATGGTTCTGGATATGTTTGCCCAGCTAATGTGAAACGAGCATTAGGTACATCTTCATAAGTATAAATGGCTTCAATACCAGGTATTCTTTTCGCAATACTTGTATCAATGGATTTGATTCTTGCATGTGCATGAGGAGAACGCAATAATTTGATTACTAGACAATCCGCAGGAGCTAAATCATCACAATATACTGGTTTACCGCTTAATAATGCATAAGCATCTTTTTTTACTACTGGCTGATTTACATACTTCATGCTTGATCACTTCCATTCTCTAAATATGCTTGTATTGCACGCATCTGCCCCATATATCCTGTACAGCGGCATAGATTTCCAGATAGCCAATATTTTATTTCTTCTAGATCCCAATTCTGTTTTTCTTTTTTCATCGCAAGCACCTGCATCATCAATCCAGGAGAACAGAAACCACATTGTTCAGCTCCCTGTTTTGCCATACAATCCGCAAATGCTTTTGACTCTTCTTTTAATCCTTCTAAGGTAGTAATGCGATGTCCATCACAGCGTGCAGCTAATACACTACATGATAAGATAGGTTTTTCATCAAACCAGACAGTACATAAACCACAGTTTGTTGTTTCACATCCGCATTTTACACTTTTATAACCGTGTTCTCTTAAAAATTTAAACAATGTCAGATCGGCACTGATTTCTGCGCTAATTGGTTTTCCATTTACGATAATGTTTACCTTCATGCGACTTCCTCCTCGCTTACTTGCTTCAACAAACGTAATGTTAAGGCATATACTAATTTCTCTCTATACTCTTTACTGCCTCGCATATTATCTTCACATGGCACAGTTTCTGCCATTTCCTTTGCTAAGGATTCAAAATCATTCGTCCATGTTTTTTTATACAATATTGCACGTTTTGGACGTGATCCTACGACTAAGCGCAATTCATCATTATTTCTTGCGATTGACATATTTAATACCGGAAGATCTGTAGCACTTTTGCGAACACAGGCAAATGCTGTTTTGATTTCTTCTTTACGTACAAAAATATGTGTTAAGATATCTCGTTCATAACCCATCTTTGCATATTCTTCAATCGATACTTTTCCTTTTTTATGTAAATGAACTTCTGCATTTAAACAAAGAAAAGCACATAGAATATCTGAAAAACCAAAACGAGAATATAAGCTTCCTCCTACGGTTGCTGTATTACGAAATTGTACCCCTACGATATCTTTTACCGCATCCTGGAATAAAGTGCCAAAATACTGTTTTAAACCTGTATGTGTTTCTAAGGTACGCAGTGTTGTCATTGCGCCAATTAGAAAACCTTCTTCTGTTTCTTCAATACTGTCTAATCCTAAATCACATAAATCAATAGCTACTGGTATTGTACGATCCTGCATACGCAGCCACATCATTCCTCCAATAATTTGATTCATACGATTTTTTGATAATAGCTCCATTGCCTCATCAAGACTTGTTGCTTTGTGATACTGATTAATCTGTAACACCTCTAATCCTCCTTCCATACAAGATGTAATCCTGTTTCATTATGTTTGACTTGAAAAATATCGCCATATAACTGTTCATAGTAATCACAACATTCCTCTATCAGCTGTTGTCGATCACCTTTGATATGAGCATATAGTTTTCCTTGGTGTAATAAGAGAATTTCATCCGCATATTGTAATGCAAGATTTGGATCATGCATACTAATCAACATGCTCTTCCCTTCTTTTTTTCTTTGCACAACCTCACGTAAAAACTGATGTTGTCTTCGATAATCTAAATATGTACATGGCTCATCCATAATCATTACAGTAGCATCTTGAAGAAATGCGCGAGCCACATAAGTCATTTGTAATTCCCCACCACTTATTTCCTGTAATAATTTTCCTTTTATATGAGATAGATTCCATTTATCCAATAAGTTTTGTGCTTTTTGATAATGTTGTTTTGTCGGAATCGAAAATGGAGAAATCGTCCTCGCAAACCCGCTTACCATACAATCTTCAACACGTAAATCTTCTACTATTTCTTTTTTCTGAGGGACATAGCTAAAGATTTCCGCAAGCTGTTTTACTTTCATGAGAGAAACATCTCGATCATCTGCATAGATAGTTCCTGTATAAGGGACTTGTCGCAATAAAGAGCGAATTAAAGTTGTTTTTCCACTTCCATTTTCTCCCAGCAGCATGACAATCTTTTTATCCGGAAGCTCAAAGCTAAGATCATGTAATATTTCTTTTCCTTGTAAAGAAACATGGAGATGTTGAACACGAATCATAGACGTACTCTTCCTTTCAAAAACAAGATAATCAATGCAATTCCCCCAAATAAACTTGTTAGGATACTAATTGGAATCTCAATGGTAAGAAGTGTTCTTGCCAAGGTATCACAAACCAGCAAGAAGATTGCCCCACAAATTGCAGTAATTCCCATGGTTTTTGATATCGGCTGTTTATACGCAATACGAATCACATGTGGAATCAATAATGAAACCCAGCTTACGATTCCCGCAACACTGATGACACTAGCTACTAATAAGGTCGCAAGTAATAACGATATCCATCGAATGCTCTTAACAGAAACACCTAAAGTAGAGGCTTCTTCTCCAAAAGATAATAACTGAATCTGCCACCGTAACAGATACAAGCCAAGTCCTCCTGCTGTACAAAGAATCATGGTTATAATAACAGATTGCCAAGATGCATCTGAAAAACCTCCCATGAGCCAATATTCAATTTCCGCAAGCTGTGTTAATGGATCTGCGTATAGTTTCAGTATCATCATCAAAGCATTCGCAACTGCCTGTAATACTAATCCAGCCACAACCAGATTTAATATTCGATTCCCACGAACATGGGATGCCAAGAAAAAGGTAAGTAAAACAATTATCATTCCACCAATAAAGGAAGAAAGCTCTGTTGCCCACGCATTGGAAAACATCAAAATCGCAAATGTAGCACCTAAGGAACAACCACTGCTTGCCCCTATCACATCACCACTTGCTAAGGGGTTTTGAAAAACAGTCTGATATACAATACCTGATATTGCTAATGCTGCTCCACTGATGCATACCAATAAAATACGAGGTAAACGAAGATTCCAAACAAGAGACTTCGTAATTTCATCGCCTGATAATAAAAGTGCATGCCAGATTTCTGAAATACTGCTGCCGTATCTTCCCATACATAAGGAACATGCTGCCACAATCACCAATATAAGTAAAAGCCAAAATTTGCTTTTCATACTATAAACCTAAATCTTGATCCTCTACTTGAATATCATAGAATTTCTGATAAAAATCTTTTGCTTCCTGTTTTACTGTATCTATAGATAATTGATCAGGATATAAAGTCGCATATGCCCATAATGTACCTAAACAGCTTGATAAGTTTGGTGTATCCCATGTTTCTAGTGAACTAGGGAATACATAAACCTGCTGATCTTTTACTGCATTAATATTTGCTAGGGAAGCATCCTGATATACTGAATCAGTAGTCACACCATCTTGTTCTAAGAAAATAACATCTGGATTCATACGTAATAAGCTTTCTTTATCAATCGTACTCCATCCTACTCCTGTTTCATCCATAACATTTTCTGCTTCTGCTTCTTCTAATAAATCATCCTGATACATATCACAACCTGCACCTCTTAAGATTTCAGTTCCCGCAAAATATACATTCTTTTCATTCTCTACATCTTTAATATAAGTATCAAATAATTCATCACGATATGCAAAATACTCTTTTGCTTGTTCTTCTGCACCTAAAACTTTCGCAATCATATTAACTGCTTCATCATAGTCATCTTCTGTTTCAGGATTGATCAATAAAACCTTCATTCCTAAAGCTTCAATCTTATCTACATAGTCTTTTAAACTTACGGGTAAAATTACAAGATCTGCTCCTGTTTCTGCCGCAGCTTCTACATTAAATGATTTTTTATTACCCATACCAGGTAGTTCTAATACATTAGGTGCAGCTAATTTATAAATATCACGTGTATCTGCTTTCATTTCCACACCAACAAGCTTATCTTCTTGTCCTAAGCCAATAATTGTACTTGTGGAAATATAGTAACCGCTAATTACTTTCTCTGCAGGTTTATCAAGAGTCACTGTTCTACCTGCTTGATCTGTAACTGTAATTGCATTAGTTTCTGGTTCTGTGTTTGTTGCCTCATTACTTGAACATGCCACTAAAGAAACAGCTAAGCATAAGGTCATTGCCAATGTTAGTAATTTTTTCATTTTACTTCCTCCATTTCCTTTATAATAAACTCCTTTGCATCCTTATAAGATAGCGTGTCTAAATCCAATACAACAACATCTTCTCTAGATGCAATCCTTCGAATATATTGTATCTCATATTTCTTTAAAACACCAAGAATGTTCGGGAATTTATCCACAACTTCCAGCAATTTTTCTACATATAATTCATCATTTCTTTCTAAATGTCCTATTTCATCTAAAATCATTACATGATCAGTATAAGTACTAGCTTTTTCCAACAAGCTCACTCCATATGTATCAAATACATTTGGTATTACTTCATTCCATGTCTCATGCTGTTTTGAAAATAAAACATCTTTCTGATCCATATCATGTAATGCATGAAGATAAAACCCCATACGTTTACCATCTACCATATAGGGTAATGTCTGAAAGCCACATATTGAAACATGACATTCCTCAACACATTCTCTTATACAAGTAGACTTTCCAATCTGTTTCTGTCCTGTTAAAAATATCTTCATATATTTTAGCTCCTTTACATAGAAAAAGGCTCTCACGTTGTGCGAGAACCAATCATCCATTTATATCCTAAAAATATAACATAAAGATCAGTCCGTAGTCCCAAAAGTAACGGTTTGGGGTAGAAACATTCGCACCATACCAAGCGAATTATACGAAACAAATTGATTTTAACATAGATTTCTATCAATTACTATAATGTGTTTTATTTTTTCTTCTTCCAAATGTTTACAAAGTTATATTTGACTTCAAAAATAAAGCGTGCTATCATCATATAGAAAATTAATCTGCCACCGGGTAGAGAATGCAATAGCATTCGTTGCACATCGATAGGTCTTTGAAGATGTGTAATGGGTGCTTTTTTTTGACGGAGGTTATTATGTTTAAGTTATATTCTTATTTTACAAAACAAGAAATTATCTTATGGTCAGTATCTATGTTATTTATTCTATCTTCTTTCTTGATTTTTGATAGAGAAAACTATTTAACTTTAGTAGCTTCATTCATAGGAGTCACTTCTTTAATATTCTGTGCAAAAGGTAATCCATTTGGTCAATTTCTAATGGTTATATTTAGTCTTCTTTATGGTGTAATTTCTTATACGTTTGCTTATTATGGAGAAATGATTACCTATGTAGGAATGACTGCCCCTATGGCTTTATTCTCTTTAATTTCATGGTTAAGAAATCCTTATCAAGGAAAGAAATCAGAAGTAAAAGTAAATACTTTAAAAGGAAAAGAAGTTGTATTTATGTCTATTCTAACAGCTGTCATCACATTTATTTTCTATTTTATTTTAAAGGCTTTCCATACTGCAAATCTTATTCCTAGTACTATTTCAGTTACTACTAGTTTTCTAGCAGTATATTTAACTTTCCGTAGAAGTCCTTTCTATGCAGCTGCTTATGCCGCAAATGATGTTATATTAATTGTTTTATGGCTTATGGCATCTTTTGCTAATTCTTCTTACTTCTCAGTAACAATCTGTTTTATAGTATTCTTTATTAACGATTTATATGGATTCATGAATTGGTCTAAAATGCAGAAAAGACAACAAATGGATACTCAGGAATTAGCTTTAGAATCTTAATACTAAAAAACAATACTAATCAATGTGTGTGTGGATTGGTATTGTTTTCTTTATTTACATTTTCTTATTTTTTATTAACCAATAAGTATTTGTCTTTTTCAAAATTACTTCTTTGATAAATGATAATACTGGCACAATTATTAATAATGCTCCTATGAAGTAAGATATCTCATTCCCTACTAAAATACAATCAATCCCCTTAAGAAAAAACAATGCAAGTATAATTGCTTTTGTATCTACCATATTCTATCTCCAAATTCCCTAGTTATTATATTATAAATTATGATTTGAAAAATCAAGAATAAACGAAAAAGACCATAACGGTCAAGCTTATTATCGCTATTCGTTATGGTCTATTATTAACTAATCATCGTAATCTTTATCCCATTCAAGAATTGTTCCTTTAGTTGCATCAATTGTATATTCATACTCCATTTGTCCTTGACGGAATTCAATTTCATAAACTGAAATTCCATCATCATTTTCTAACTTAGCTTTTGTAAATGTTACTGAACTAGCACTTAATCCAGCATGATTTAAAGCTGTGTTTTTAGCACTATCTACACCAATATAATTAGATGAAGGTTTAGCTGTTTCTAATTTTTCTGAACTACGTTCACGAATTGTACCATCTTTCGCATGAATTTCATATTCATATTCCATACTTGATGTCACAAACTTCACATCATATACCTGTACACCATCTTCATATTCTAATTTAATTTTTGTAAATTCTGCATCTGTAGAGGCAACACCTGCATCAGCTAATACAATTGATTTTACTTTATCTTTTCCTAATAAATTACTTGTTGAAGAATTATTGTTGGTTGTACTACTTGAACTTGATGAACTCGTAGTACTTGAGGATTGATTTGTAGAAAGCTTTTCACTTTCTTTCTCAAGAATCTTTCCTCCGTTTTTTGCTATCGTATAATCATATTTTTTAGTTGAATCTCTAAAATCTATTTCATATACTTCTTGTCCATCATCTGTTTTACTTTCTGTTTTAGTGAAAGTTACATTACTTTCTTTTACGCCTGCATCAGAAAGTGCTTTTGTTTTTGCTTCTTCTAATGTGATAGAAGCTGCTGTTGAATCTGTATTTGTTGCCTTATTCAATGTTTCTACATTACGATCTATGATATCTCCATCATTAGATGCAATTGTATATTCATATGAATTATCCTTTGTTTCAAATTCAACATCAAATACAGTTACACCATCTTCTTTTTCCAATGCAGCTTTCCTAAATGTTGCATCGCTTGAACTTACACCTGCATCTTTCAAGGCAATTTCTTTTGCCTGATTAGCGTTTATTTGACTATTTTGTGACGTCGCATTCGTGATAATTACTCCTCCACCCACAGCAACTACTGCCACACCTGCCGCGATCATTACTTTCATTTGTTTCGATAAATCTTTTAGTTTCATAAAGTTCACCTTCCTTTTATCCATCTTACACTTATAGTATAACAATCAAAGATTAAAGTAACATTAGAATAACTTTAATTATTTATATGTTTTGATATGGTTTTATAGAGTTTTCAATATGCTCTTCAAGGGATTCAAAAGAACCTTTTGAGTTGTCTTTTATTTTAATTATGTTTCCATTTGAAACATCTTCTTCTACTTCTCTTAAACCATTTCCTAATCCAATAATTTCATAAATATCTTTATTCTCATGATAAGTGAAGTAAGCTAAATAAGTTTTCCCAGCTTCAATCTCTATATCACCATCTAATAGAACGTTATAATACTGTTCAGCGTTTATTTTTTCTTTACTATTTTCTCTTAATTGTTTTCTTTTCACAATCGCTTCAGGATCATCATTTTTTTCAAATTCTTCTTCTGTAACATAGCCACCAGGTTTTACATATTGATATTCTTTACCCTTCTCTATATTGCCCACTATCGTATCCTCTACAACAAAGTTACCATAAGTTCCAAGCACAAATGCAAAGAAATCCATATCTGCTTTATCAAGGCTTTTAATGGTAACTAACGCAATATCTGTAGCATATTCATTTAAAACCTCTGGTGTATATTCTATTCCACAAATTATAAGACTAGGATTAATCGCATTGTTTTTCATTTCATCAGTAACATAAGTTGAAGTCTTTAGCGATATTTTTTCTTCCTGTTTTTCAGTACTAGAAGAAGTAGCCGTACATCCTGTCAGAACCAACAAAGTCCCAATCATGAATAGATGTGTTATTTTCATTTTCCTCTCCTCCCTTATCCATCTTACACTTGTAGTATAACAATCAAAGATTAAGGGAACATTAGAATAGTTTAATTTTGTTTTGGAATATGGAATATAAAGCTAGAACCTTCATTCACTTTACTTTCTACTTCCATATAGCCTTGATGTAATTGTGCTATTTCTTCTACCATTGCTAAGCCTAAGCCACTACCTTTTACACTACGTGAGCTATCGATCTGGTAAAATCTCTTCCATATAAATGGTATTTTTTCCTGTGGAATTCCTATACCATCATCTTGTACACAAAGTTTTACTTCATCTGCATTTTCTTGTAAAGTTACATGAATATGTCCATTTTCTTTTCCATATCGATATGCGTTATGAATTAAATTCATTAATAGACGACGTAACAATTCTTTATTACCATTCATATAAATATCGTTATTAATATCCCATGACAAGGTAATGTTTTGTTCCTTCAATACTTGCATATCTTTACAAATAACAGCACATAATTCACTGAAATTTATTTCTTCTAATTGAATATGATCTTTTCTTTGTTCCATACGAGTCATCTGTAACATATCATTGACCATATCTGACATTTTATTTCCTTGTCGCTGAATTAACTGTAATGCCTCAATATATTCTTCTTTATCTTGTTCATCTTCCAATGCAAGTTCACATTGAGAAAGAATTACAGATACTGGTGTCCTTAGTTCATGAGACATATCGCTAGTAAATTGTTTTTCTGCCTGAAAAGCATGGTCAAGACGATTAATCATCGCATTGTAAGTATCGGCTAATTGATGCAATTCGTCATTTCCTTCGCCAATATCAATACGTTTTTTTAAATCTCTTCCATATTGGATTTCATTAGCTGAATGAATCATGTTTTGAATTGGTCTTAGAAATCTTCCTGCTAGAAAATAGCCTCCAATTAAAGATAAAATCACTAAGATTGGAACTAGTCCTATGGAAAATATTACAATAGAATCCATCCATCTGCCGCCTTGTTTACTTGAAACTACACCACGAAGCCATAAATCATCTAAGCCTTCCCCAGCTAAAGAATGATCATATATATAATAAGTTACATTATTTACTTTTATTTCTTGAATCTGACCATCTTTAAATCCTAGATCATAAGATTCTACACCTATAGGATCTTCTCCATATATCAAGGAATGATTTTCATCATATAAAGTAGTATAGATTCCATTCATACGATCAAGATAATCATCATCGATTTCTAAAAATCCTCCTTGATACTGGATATATAAATCTAAATCATGGTCAATATTCGCATCTTGTTTTAATTGATAAAATTCTACTTCATCTAAGTTTGAGCTAACTGTTTCAATTAGGGTATCTTTTAAGTTATTCTGTACAACATTATCACTAATAAGCCATACACAGCCTAGTGTTAAGCCTGCTAAAAGAATCATCATAGCCGCAAACCAGAGTGTTATTTTTGCTCGTATACTCATACTAATCTGGTTCCTTTATCACATAACCACTGCCTCTTACAGTATGAATCAATCGTTTATCAAATCCGCCATCAACTTTTTTCCTAACATAGCTAATATATACATCAACTAGATTCGTACCCCCTTCATAATCATAATCCCAAATATGTTCTTCTATTTTTTCTCTAGATAAGACTACATTCTTATTCATCATCAAATATTCTAATAAAGCATATTCTTTCGCGGATAATAAGATAATCTTCCCTTCTCTTTGAACCGTATGAGTGCTCGTATCTAATGTTAGATTTTCTACTTGAAGTATAGATGATGATGCTTTATTAGCCAAACGAATCATTGAACGTACTCTTGCCATTAATTCATCAAAGGCGAAAGGTTTGATCATATAATCATTTGCCCCACTATCTAAGCCTTGTACACGATCTTCTATTGCATCTTTTGCGGTTAAAAATAACACTGGAGTATCTTTACCTTTACTGCGAAGATATTGCAATACTTCATAGCCATTTGCTTTAGGCATCATAATATCTAAAATTATTCCATCATAATCAGTAACAGAAAGATAATCAATTGCCTCTTGTCCATCGTAACAGGAATCAACAAGATATCCTTCTTTTTTTAGCTTCTTAGTAACAATACGATTTAAATCCTGTTCATCTTCCGCCAACAATAAACGCATAATGATCCCTCCTCATATATCTATTATCTATTTTCGCATAGAAATATTAAAATAAAATTAGAATTAGCTTTTCTTATATTATAGCACTCCTTTTATGACTCATATGAATTAACGCTTTAGATAACTTAAGATACACAAATATAAAGCTTTCTATGCTCATGTTATAATATAAAAAAAGAGGTGATACTTATGTCTACAGCTAATAATTTTGAAATAAAACTTTATCATGTTTTATGTATAGGATTTAAAATTTTATTTTCTTTATTTACTTTTATTTTATCTATAAATACACTACATATAGCTTTAATATGGAATCTATTTCTTGCCCTTATTCCATTTCTATTTTTATATTATGAATATAAAACCGAGAATATTTATCTTAAAGTAATATTTATTATAGTATGGATTATTTTTCTTCCAAATACATTTTATACCTTAACTGACTTAATTCATATTCAGTTTTTAGAGTTTCATAAAGTTCTTAACCCTTATGAAACAAGGATGATTCAAAGCATCATACCTTGGATAGAATTAATTAATATCACAATAATATCTTTACTTGGTTTTTATATCGGCTGTATAAATGTAAATCTTTTTATCAAGAGATTCCATTCAAATTATATCACGGTTATAATGATTAGCTTCTTATCTATTCTATGTGCTATTGCGATTTATATAGGTAGATTCTTACGTTTCAACTCTTGGGATTTGTGGAATCCTATCCATGTTCTGCGTATCTTTATAGAGCATTTAAACCTCTTTAGTTTCTTGTTTATTGTATTATTTACATTAATTATCTTTATCGCATGTCTATGGTATTACATACATGATAAGCTATCTTCATAGATTTAGGTCTTTTCATATGCTAGAATACATATAAACAAGCAAATATGCAAAATGCAACTGCTCGTTGACATGATTATAAGTAGAATTGGTAGTGTGCAACTCTGATTTTTCCTATAATGAAGGCGTAAAGAAGGAGGTAGTTATATGATTTTAGCAGATAAAATATCACAGCTTAGAAAAGCGCGAAATTGGTCACAAGAAGATTTAGCATATAAACTAGGTGTCAGTAGACAATCTGTATCGAAATGGGAACAGGGTACATCAATTCCTGATTTGGATAAAATAATAAAGCTATCACAGATTTTTGATGTTTCCTGCGATTATTTATTAAAAGATCAAAATGATGTCGTTATCGAAGAGGAACAGGAAATAAATCAACGTGTTGCACTTTCTTTAGAAGATGCAGTTGCTTATATCCAATTACGTAAGAAAGCAGCTATATGGATAGGTCTAGGAGTATTATTATGTATTGTATCTGTAATTCCATTAATAATATTAGATGTATTTTCATTACAGGAAACGATTAAAGATGCCGTTGGTTTATCTTTCTTATTTATTTCTATTGGCTGCGCAGTTGGTTTATTTGTATTGACACATTTGCGTCTATCTCCTTATGAAGAAATATATCAGCATAAAGAATTATCTTTTCAATATGGAGTTGATGGCTACTTACAAAAAGAAAGACAGGCATTTCAGCCTAAATATCAGTTATTTATTATTTTAGGAATAATCTTAATACTATTTTCTTTTGTGCCTTTATTTGTATTTCCAGCTATTTTTTCTAAACAATTTGAAGAAATTGGCCTTGGCTTTACAATCAGTATTATTTCCATCGGTATCTTTTTACTAATATATGCATATACCTATTATGCTAGTTTTTCTATTTTATATCAGGAAGGAGATTATGCAATCCATAAAAAAGATCCTGATAAAGAAGAATCATCTAGTATAATTGGTGGTATTTATTGGCCTTTAGTAACTGCTTTATATCTAGGTGTCAGTTTCTTAAGTCATTCCTGGCATATTTCCTGGATTATTTGGCCAATTGCGGCATGTTTATATTCTCCTATTATCATTATAAGTAAGCAAATTTCAAAAAAATAAATAAACAGAAAACACGATATTAATGAGTCAACATTCATACTCAATATCGTGTTTTTTTCTTCTTTAATTATAAGTCAAATAAAACATATTCACTATTTTAGAATTACCCATTTCCCTTTTCGATTTGAACCTTCACGTTTTATCTTTCCTTTAACTTGTAAATCAGAAAAGATTCTCTTTATTGTTCTAAGTGGAATTTCTGAGAGTTCAGAATACTCTTTCTGAGTTATTGTAGGATTTCTTTCAATTAAACTAATTATTTTTAATTCAACATCTGATAATTGTACTTGCTCTATATCTGATAAATCAAGATTAGTGCCATTGGTGCCAAGATTAGTGCCATCAACATTCACTGTTTGAGTATTTCTATAAATATTTACTCTTAAATCCATATCTCCACCAATAATTTCGGGTTCTCTTAAGCCTAATTCTTTTACACTTTGAATAATTCTAGGAATGCCACTACCCCAATGTTCAATTAAATTCATATATGAAAAGGCATTAGCTAAAGCTTCATTTCTCACTTTTGAGTAACCCTGTTTCATCCGTTCAATAGTTTGCCCCATTGGCAACTTCCCTGGAGTTGTAATCTCTAAACGATCATCATATATTGCTACTTGAATGTTTCCATGATCAAGATATGAACGATGCACTGCTCCATTAATAATTAGCTCCCTAATACTAGCAGGTGGTATCTCATAAATATCTTTACGGTAAACACCTTCAATTTTTGCACCTAAATGAATGTTGCGAAGTACAAATTGATAAGCTTGTTCAATTTGATCTTGAATAGGACCGTAAAATTCTCGTTTATCAATAAATATTGCTTTTGTATTTCCTTTGAATAAACCACATTGGATTGAATAATTAACATCACCAGTACCTGTAAGAATTGCATATGCATTAGTTGGGAATAACTTACCATCTTTTTCAGCTAATACACCCCAAGCAATCAATTGCTGTTTCGTTACATCTTTTATATTTCTTTTTACCTCATCACTCTTTGCATTATTAAGTGCAGTTTGTTTTAAAGATTGACATAAATGATCAACGTCTTCCTCTGAAATATCTAACCCCAAACAAATGGATTGGTCATAACAGCGATTACTTCCTTCAAACATAAGCTCTTTTATCATATAAGCGTCGGCTAGTCGTGTTGTCCCAGCCACTCTTATAAATACACCGTTTTCTATACCAAAAGATTTAATGTAGTATGGACGTTGTCTACCAGCTTCAATTTAAACAATAATAATAGTTTTATTATCGATTGTTTGAAAAGAAATATCTGGAATGATAGATGGTTCACAAGAATCTGAAATAGCATTTGTAATTGTGTCCATTATTTTAAATATACTATCTTTTTCTAAACCTATAACATTATGATTTTCAGATATTCCAAAAATAATTGTTCCACCGATTCCATTTGCGAAAGCTACTATTGATTTCATATACTTGATACTTTTTTCAGGAAGTTTTTCTTTAAATTCAATATTGATTGCTTCCCCTCTAGAAAGTAATTCATCTAATTTCAATTTAATCAGCTCCTTATTGCTCATTATAGCATATATATAGCGTTTGTTTCATGTATTATTACATATAGTTTTATCTAAATGATATAGTAAACTTATCTCTTATTTTAGAATAAAGAATAACTAATATTCTTACGTTTATATTACATTTTAGTAATAATAAAGTTATTCCCCTATTAATGTGATATACTTTACTTGTAAAAAGCTTAACAAGCAGAAGGAGAACCACTATGATGAGCAAAGAAAAGACTTTGCCTAGCGCAAAGCACATGCAGTATCAACATTCTACAATCTGTAGTCTAATCATTAATAAACGTAATATTCTGGTCTTAATTGGTGTTATGCTTGCATTTATCTTATGCTCATATTTCCTTTAGATGAAAGAAGATAAAGTCTCTGCTTGATTATCGCTTAAGTAGAGGCTTTTCTTATTTCTTAATGTTTCTTACAAATTTCTAACAATCAATAAATCTATAAAAAGTTATGTTATAATGGGATAGACAAAGGGGTGAGTTATGATGAATGAGGAGAAATTATCATCTTCCAATGAGAATGAACAATCAGCTCAGAATTTTAAAGAATATTTAAATGATTTCTTTACTTTCCGTAATGTTCTTTTATGTGCATTAATTCTCGGTATCATCATTCTCTTATTTTCATTCCTAATAAAATAACTCAACAGCCAAGTGCTGTTTTTTTCTTTTTGCTTATTGCTTTATATAATTCAACTCCATGAACCAGTACTTCTTCATCAAAGTTAAATATATCGGAATGAAGAGGAATAGAACTTCCTGTACCTAAGAAGAAAAATACTCCGGGAATTGCTTTTTGGTAAAAAGAAAAATCTTCCGCAGTCATTTGTGCTTCATCTAATATTCCTACTTCAGGTAATATATCTTGTATCCATTCCACTAGTTTTTCATCATTTATTACCGTAGGATATCCTTCACTATAATTAATCTTTATAAGAACTCCTTTTTGTTTATATTTTATGATTATCTCATCTGTAAATCTTTTTATTTTTTCGTATGTTTCCTCATGAAAATAACGTAGACTTCCTTCTATAAGAGTATAATTTGACACAACGTTGCGCATTGTTCCACTTTGAAAAACACCAAAGCGAAGTAAACCTTCTTCTTCCAGTATTTCTTTTTCTACATAGACATAAAGCTCCTGAACTATTTTCATGGCATAATACATTGCGTCAATACCTTTCTGATATTGTGCAATATGACCGCTTTTACCATACACATCTATCTTGACTTCTTTTGCGGATGCCATCATTTCTTTTTTCCTTGTGACAATTTTTCCTTTTTCTAAAAAAGGCCATAGATGAATGCCAAAGATAGCTTGTATATGGTATTTATTTATAAAACCTGTCTCACAAAGAAGTTTTGCGCCTCCCATTGATTCTTCTCCAGGCTGAAATATTAATACGACATTATGTGGTAATTCCAAATAATATTCAGTTAATTGATAAGCAAATTCCAACATTATAGCCATATGTCCATCATGACCACAGGCATGCATATTTCCTTTATGTTTTGATTTAAAAACATGATTTGTTTTCTCTTGAATCTTTAATGCGTCCATATCACAACGAAAAGCAATACTATCTCTCTTCTTCGCATCAAAATATGCAATCACGCTGCCTTCCATTGGCATTGATAATTTACATGGTAAAGCAGATAAAACATTCAATATATAGCTCTGTGTTTCTTTTAAATCTAAATCAAGTTCTGGTATCTGATGTAAATCTCTTCGAAATCTAGTTAATCGATTCATTGTATGCACCTCTTTCTAAAATCTTATGATGAAATATGCAAGATTATACAGTTTCCTTCATATACTGCATTGATTGGGGGAAATATATGTTAATCACAAAATATCAAGGTTGTGGAAATGATTTTATTATCATCAAAGAAGAAGAATTAGTACATGTAAGCATTAGAGATTTTGTTAGAGGTGTATGTGATCGTCACACTGGAATAGGAGCAGATGGCTGTATCATCGTTAAGCAACAGCCACTTACTATGCTCTATTACAATCAGGATGGCAACATGGCATCAATGTGTGGAAATGGATTACGCTGTTTCGTACATTACTGCTATGATGAAAAAATACAATGTGATGAAGAGTATAAAATAAAGACTTCAACTGGAGAACTAACTATTCAACGTTTGTCTCTTACTCCATTTACAGTAAGAATAAACATGGGAACATGGAATGATGATCCAAGTAAAATCTATGTACAATCAAAAACATCTTTACTGCCTCATTCATTATTAATAAACAATCATACATTTCCCATATATAGTTTCTTTCTATCAACTATTCATTCCATAGTATTTGTAGATGAAATACCAGATATAAACTATCATTCCTATGCCTCAGATATAGCTCATCATCATGTATTTCAAAAACAGACAAATGTTAGTTTTGTGAAAATAATAAATTCTACAATGATACAAATAGAGACTTATGAACGTGGTGTCGGATGGACTTTATCCTGTGGAAGTGGAGCTTGTGCTTCAGCTAGAATTGCATACGAATACAAGCACTGTGCCAATCATATCGATATTGTAGCCCAAGGAGGAATTCTTCATGTCGATATTAACTCTAACCATCAAGTATATCTGAATGGAATTTCTACTAAAATTTTGAAGGGAGAATATTTTTATGAATGAGACTGCCAAACTCTCTATCCTCATGATAGGAAATGGGACAATGGGAAAATGTATAAAAGAAGAAATTGAAAAACAAAAAGATATGGAAATAGCTATGATTATTGATCATCATAACATAAATACTTTAACAGATTTGACTATACCTATTGATTTAGTAATTGATTTCTCTCATCCAAGTTATATGAAATGGCTTTATCCGTTTCTTTATGAACATCATATTCCTTATGTTTGCGGTACAACCGGATATACCAAATATCAGCTGGAAAGAATCAAAGAATTATCTCAATATTTTCCAATTATAAAACAGGCTAATTTTTCTTTCGGCATAAATGCCATACAGGAAATGCTTCATCATCTTTTACCAATGCTAGAGAACCAATATGATATAGAAATTGTGGAAAAACATCATAAACATAAAAAAGACGCGCCAAGCGGTACTGCCAAGATGTTTGCCTCTATTATCAATGCTGATCAATCTTATCGTGAAATACGTGGCAGAAATGGAAGAGTAGAAAACAGACAGAAAGAAATAGGTATCCATTCCATCCGTGGTGGAAGTATTGCAGGAGAGCATAGTATTTATTTCTTTGGAAATGATGAAATCATTGAAATCAAGCACACTGCATTATCACGAAAAATATTTGCTCATGGTGCTATTCAAGCTGCATATTTTCTTATTAATAAAGAACCAGGATTATATCAGATGAAAGATATGTTAGGAGAAATATATGAATACAAATGAAATAATTGCTTATTTACATCAGGCAAAGAAAAAAACACCGGTAAAAGTGTATGTAAAGTCTAAAACTCCTATTTCCTTTACTGAATGTAAAGTATTTGGTGAAACTGATCAGATTGTATTTGGGGAATGGAATCACATTCAAACCATTTTATTAAAAAATAAGGAGCATATTATTGATTACGTTGTAGAAGCTACCTGCCGTAATTCTGCTATTCCTTTATTAAGCCTAATCCATCTTTCTGCTCGTATAGAACCAGGGGCCATTATTCGTGATCATGTGGAAATCAAAGAACGAGTAATAGTTATGATGGGAGCTATTATTAATATAGGTGCGGTTATTGACGAAGATACGATGATTGATATGGGGACTATCATAGGTGGAAATGCTAAAATAGGTAAACGATGCCATATTGGGGCTGGAGCTGTATTAGCAGGAGTTATTGAACCAGCCAATGCAAAACCTGTTATTGTAGAAGATGATGTCATGATTGGCGCCAATGCAGTTATATTGGAAGGAATCCATATTCATAAAGGTGCAGTTATTGGTGCTGGAGCTATCGTATTAGAAGATGTAGAAGAAGAAAGCATAGTAGTAGGAAACCCTGCGAAAGTGATAAATAAAGTAAAAAATATTAGTAAAACAGAAATTCTACCTGAACTAAGAAAGTTATAAAAAAGACAGTCTAATGCCTGTCCAAGATTAGCTAATCTTCATTATTTTATCTAATAGTTTCATAAACTTAGATGCAATCACACCTGTAAAAGCTACCGCAAAAATTGTACCTATTCCCCATGTTCCTTGAAGAAGAATACCAGCTACTAACATAATCGCATCTACACAGCTTCTAACAATACCATAATCCTTCTTTACTTTTTCCATAATCGCAAAATTCATCGCATCATTTGGATTTTTTCCACAAACAGCTTTGGAAGCTAAAGCTACCGCAAAGGAAATCAAAATTAAACCTAAGAAAAATATAGGATAACGAAGCCAGCCAGTAGTTAGTGGAATGTAAGCAGATCCTAACTGAATAGTAATTGCCGCAACAGCTGGAAATATAATTGTACCCCAGCCTATTTGTTTTTTATCCATAATAATTGCGATAATCATCATAATAACATTTAATCCATAATAACAGATAGAAAATGATAAACTTGTGATAATTGAAAGGCCTTGAGAAAATGTTGTCATTGCATCAGAACCAATATCAGCACTTAAATACAACAAACAGCCTAATCCTAATAAAACTGCACCTAGCGCATTAATTAATAAAGATTTTACATATGATTTATTCATGATAATATCCTTTCTATATTTTCATACAATGTGCTTAACATTATACACAATAATTAAATAAAACGCTAATATTTTATCATATATTTATCACAATTTACTGTGTATATATCCAATGAACAACTGATTTTCTAACTTTTTGTAGAAATATTTTGTGGTTTTCTTCCTCATACAAACTGTTTTGTAGTAAAGAAATAAAATCACTATCCTCAATTAATTCTTCTATTTGAATTGATGATTTCTCCTTAATGTAGGAAGTATTACGTAATTGTGAATCATGCATAGCCAATAATATCTGTTTGACATAGGTATCATAGATTCCAATTTCTTCAATATCTTCTTCTGATAATAAAGGATATAAACCATTTTCTATTGACTTTTTTATTCCTTGATCAGATCTTAACATTTGTAAGAAAGCAAGAGCTGCTTCTGGATATTTACCATCCGGTTTAATCACAAAGCCATAGGTATCCAATATGGTATGTAATTGTTTTCCATCATAGGAAGGCATAGGGATAAATGCTAAATGCATATTTTCATAAGATGTAGTTTTCTTTATATCCTTCATAGACACTAGTCCACTTATATAACCATCATCTTCATAAAACACCTTATCATCTAATGTATTATCCTGTATGTTTAAATCATTATAAAAACTTCGATACTGTATATAACGGTTTAAGAAATCATCTTTAAATAAGTCATTCATAGAGATTGCGACATTTTGATCACTTTTATAGAGAAAAAAAGGCACAATAGAATCAAGATTTCGATGAAAGTAATAACCTTGTTCTATCCCTATAAGCCGTTTAAAATCCTTCAGTTCTTCATCATGTATTCCATATTGCTTTGCGGTCTCCTTATTCCAGACAAAAACCATACCATTTCCATAAACCGGATAGAATATATTTTCTATTTCTTTTCTAACAAATACATCTGGGCATGGGTTTTCTACGCTAAGATCCTTTATTATATAACCATTTTCATTACTATTCATAAGTTCATTATCTGATGTCCAATATACATCACTTTTCGTTATATCTGTTGTAATTGATAGCATATCTGCATATTCTATATAGGTCTGATTCCATAACTCTATAAGAAACTCTCCAACTGATAAATCTGATACATAAACTATCAGCTTTGCGCCTTGTTCAGGCTTATATAAAACTGTATTACTATACACCATAGAATGGTCATTATTTACACTACAGGCTTGCAATATGAAAATACTTATACATAACAAAATCCTTTTCATAAACACACTCCTTCTATCATGTAAGTATAAAAAGAGATAAATAAAAATAATGTCGAAATCGCTTTCTTTTGTTAAATTTTCAATTGACATTTTTCTTCATGTATAGAATACTATAACTGTAAGGGGGCTTCTTATGAACCATTTAAGACAATTGATAAGTGAACTTGAAAAGCAATATGAACTTCATAAAGATGAGGTATTTAATTATGCGATTCCTGAAAGCTGGAATTTATATGGTTATCGTTCTTATCGTAAACTGCGATCAAAAGAATTATTAGTTCATCCTTATGAGTTTTATTTATTTACATTACGTAATATTTTTAAGAATACAAAAACAGAAAACCAATTGAAAACTTCTAAAAGAGATTGGATAAAACAAGCAAGTATTTATACCTTAATGATTCGTTGTGCTACTGCTTGGGATCATGATCGTGATGGTCGTTTACCTAGCCAAAATTTATATCATATAAATGACAATGGTACTTTCTTGAAAAGTATCTTACTGTTACCAACATTAAAAAGAATGGGAATTAATACAATCCTACTACATCAGATATTCTCATTATGTAAAACAAATGAGCAGCATACTTATCCTGTAAAAGAAGCAGTTACAAACTTTAGGGAAATAGATGAATCTTTAAAGGATCATTTAATTGACTCAATGGGTGTTAAGGAACAATGTGCAGCATTTATCGAAGCATGTCACGTATTAGGAATTCGTGTCATTTTAGAGTATTGCCCAGGTAAACTAGCAAGAGATAATGATTATATTTACCAACATCCTGAATGGTTTTATTGGATTGATGCAGATAAGATCAATGCATACCATCCCCCAAAATGTCATGCATTAGCTCATAATACGATTCCAAACACTTATGTACTTAAAGATTTCTATCAAAGTGATGATGTAAAGAACCATTTAGCTCTATTCCAAGATAGTCCTAAAGAAATTACTGAAACATCCTTAGTAGACATTGAGAGAAAGCATAATGTCACGATTGCGCCATCCATGGTAGATCAAATTAATGCGGATATCCCTGTGGAAATGGATACCACAAATTTCCGTTTCTATGAAGATTTACACGTGCATACTTCTAAACAAATGCGAAATGAAACAAAACCATATTTAATGCAAGACAGTATTCGCTGTGATCTTCACCCAGGTAAAAAACCTATGCAGGAACTATGGGATTATTTATGTGATAACATTGTTTGGTATCAGACAGAATTAGATATAGATGGTATTTATTTAGAAAAAACATATCTTCTGCCAGAAAAACTGCAGAAAGCTATCGCAAAAACTGCACGTAAACAAAAACATGGATTTGTGATGATTGCGGAAGATACATCTGCTGATCATAGTCTATCTTGGACACAAAAGGGTTATGATGCAATTAGCGGCAGTGGACCATATGATGAAAGTGATCTTTGGAATTTCAAATTCCATACCTTCAGCTATCGTCTAAAAAATAATGAGTGTCCTATGTTTGCGGCATGTGAATCATATGATTCTCGTCGTATACAAAGCGTTGAAGGTAAAACTGGAACTATTATGTTAACTATCATGAATCTATTTTTACCAAATGGTATCCCTGTGATGATGAATGGCGTAGAATGTTTTGAGGTACAGCCATTGCAGCTTAGCGAATATGGTGATCAGAAATACTTATATAGCTTACCAAAAGAAGATCCTCGCTATCATAGACAAGCATATCGTGATGAATATTGGTTTAATTATAGCCATTCTGATTTATCTGTATTACCTAATTTATTAGAAAAAGTATCTTTAATCCGCCAAGAATATTTAGAAGCCATTACCAATTCTCAAGCATGTATTCCTGTCTGGTTTGATTCCCCTAGAGATTATGGCATCGGGTTTACATTTATTACTGAGGAAAAAGCAGTATTAGTTGTATGTAATACAAATGTTCATGATCAGGCACAGCTCCATATTCATACTGAAAATATGTTATGTGAATTACCATTTAGAGTATCATCAATTCATCAGATTTTCTCCACAAAAGATCCATTTATCCATGATATTCAAATGGATGCATTTCAGAATATAGTATTATCATTTGAGCCTGGAGAAGTAAAACTGATTGAACTAACTCCTGAAACGAACGTATACATTTAGAGGCATTTCAAATTGCCTCTTTTTTTCTACTCTTCCTTTTCTTTCTAGAGTTTATCCGATATAATAAGCTTGGGTGATTCTATGTATAGATTAAAAGAAGATACCATGGCAGAGTTAGAAATTAAAAAAAGCAGATTTCTCTGTTATTTACATAAAAGCTTCTCAGAAAGTGACGCAAAAGAATTTATTCAAAGTATTAAAAAAATGCATCCAAATGCACGTCATCACTGTTATGCTTTCATTATCGGTGAACATAATGAACTACAAAGAAGTAATGATGATGGAGAACCTCAAGGAACCGCTGGTGTTCCTATGCTGGAATGTTTAGCAAATCGACAGATGCAAGATATCGTTGCAGTTACTGTTCGTTATTTTGGTGGTATAAAATTAGGTGCTGGAGGACTTATTCGTGCTTACTCTAAAAGCGTATCTAATGCTCTTGATGAAGCTATCATAACACAGAAACAAAAACGACTTGTCTACAAAATGGAATTCAGCTATGAACTTATAGGGAAACTTGATCACTACTTTCGTCAGCATAATATTGTAGTATTAGAAAAAGAATATGAGGAACAGGTCATTTATACCTTATTATGTAAAGAGCCATTAGATGAAGATATGTCTGAAATAAGTAATGGACGTTATCTTCCAGAGTTTATAGAAGAAAGAATTGTGGATGTGGAAATATAAAATTATATATTATTAATACCATACTATTTAGGTACCTCACCTTTAAAATCATTTGTTTTTCTTCTTTATAAACCACTCACAAGTTAAATTACCACAATTTACACTTAAAAAGGGATTATATTTTTCTACCTTCTTAGAAATCCAGAATAAAATATATCCCTTTTTAATATTAGTTTTACCTCATAGGACCTGGTGAATTAACAACAACTATAACAGTGAGAGTTTACATAGTTATACCATATTTCTTTATTTTAACTGAAAGCCAATATTTAATTTGATTATTATTCAATCGTTCTGAATCATAAACAGACGTGCTTTGATATAAAGGATCAGGTAAAGTGGAAGTAGCTCCAGATAGTGATGCACTATTCAATTTACCAGTGTTATTATCAACATTTATTGTCCAAGTAGTATTTAACGTATATGTTTTGCTTTGATAATTAAACGTCTTACTTATTTTTTGTGTTTGACTATATTTGGGACTAATTTCAGTAATCTCTTCATTACTATCAACTACTTCTGCTGCATATAGTGGTGTAATCATAAATGTACTCGAACATAAAAATGTCGCAACTAATAAAGCTAATATTTTTTTCATATAATCACCTTCTTTCATTATAGGCTTCCTATAGGTAGCTCATATCTTTTTGTATATTGATATTTTGAAATTAGAATCTATAAAACTCACAATTACAATTCAATATTGCGAATTTTATCTATAATACTTTCTTTATAGATTCTTCTCCACCCAAAATAACTAGCAATCACTACAATACTTAACAAGATTACTATTGCGATGATAATATACAATATTGGATAATCAAATGTCCTTAGATTCAATAATAATCCTCTATAAATAACGTAATTCAGAAGTATTGATATTGGTATTGCAATACATAAAGATTTCAAAACATATGATATATTCTCATAAAATATCATATAAAATGCCTGCTTACTTTCCATTCCAACAGATTGAAGCACCGCAATTTCTTTCTTTTTCATAAGAATACCAGATATAACAGTATGTAAGATATTCGCAATACTAATAGATAAAATGAATATAGAGAAAATATTGCATAAAGCTCTCTGAACAATAAAATCAGATGAAACAGAATCAGTTTCAGAATCATAAATAGAATCAATAGTATTTATATGTGCTTCTTCGTATTCCTTTATATTTTTGAGTAATGTATCCTGAGCATCATTGTACATTTTAATAGTTTGCATCACATCAATATTCATTTCCTGGCTATCAAACTGTGTATATAGCTGTATAAAATCTTCCAAAGAAACATGAATTGCTAGGATTGGCGATCTTTGATTTTGTTCATAATATATGGAATTAATATCATTTTTCGCCTGCCTATTTACATGCTCAACCGTAAAATCTAAACTAGAATAAAGAAATTCATTATCCTTAATGTACGAATAAGGTAGTGAAAATTCCTGATTTTCAGAAATATCCAATAGCTTAACTTCAAATCTATCTTTATTCTGTTTCTGATAAGTTACACAATTATAAACATCAGCTTCTATCTTATTTTTATCCCCTTCAGAAATACTTCCATCAGAAATAATTTCTATATTCATAAAACTTAGTTCATCTTCTGAGAATATCTCCTTTGCCTCGCTGCTCCAGTAAGATTCAGGAATATTGATATTTGTTAACATTTGATAGGAGTATTCATTTTGTCCATCTTTATTTAACGCAAATAGTTCATCAATCGTTTCTATAGAGGAATCTAGCTGTTGTTTATTTCTAGCACTTTCAAAAGTCACTTGTATTGCTTCTTCATCAAATTGATATTGAGAAATAGATGTAATAGTCCCATTGATATAATAGTTACCCGAGATGAATAAGATAATACTCATGCATAAAGAGAAGATGATAGAACGATGTGCTTTTTTATTAGCTTTTCGATTGCGCATACCGATTAGTTTTTCTATTCTAATATTTTTCTTATATGTCTTGTATTGAGCTCTTTTCTGTTTATTTTCAGTTATTCCAGTACGCAGTAATTGTATTGATGAGAAGTGAGATATTTTTAAAGTAGGAAGCCATGCCGCAACCATCAGCATCACAAGTACGATCAGAATTACAATTATCAGATGCAATGGGTTTATCGCAAGCCCTATTTCCATCATATTTAAGAGGATAAATAAAATAGCTGTACAAACAATAATTCCTATTGGAATAGCGATGATGCCAATCATAATAGCCTCCAGCAATACCATCGTTCTTATCTGATTAGGGGCAGCACCAATACATTCCATTGTTCCTAACATTCGCATTCTTTCCTTTAAAGAAATATCAAAGATATTTTTTATGAATGCTATCATATTTAAACCTATGAGTAGAATAATTAAACCATAAGCTACAATTTCTTCTATAGATAGTTGAATCATTTTATCTACATATAAATTAATTGCGGACTCATTGACACAATACATATCCTCCGGACTTATATTAGAAACAATTTCATCCCATTGATCTTCATTTATATTTTGAATTGTATAGTAAGTGGTATAAATAGAAGATGACTGACTGCTTTTCGTCACAAATCGATATTTAAGGGCAGTAGCACTCTTAAATAATGATATATCTTTATAAACACCAACAATACGATAAGATTTTATGGTTTCCTGTTCAAAATATTCATTCTCCATTAAATCTGCATAATCATTCACTAGTCTAATTTTTGATTCCTCTTGTATGAAACGATTTCCCACTGACAATTCTAATTGATCATTCAAAGATGCTTTCTTCTCTTTTATATATTCTTCAGGAACAGCTATCTCATTTTCATTTTCCGGTTTTCTTCCATCAATAAGATGGAAAGGATAGATTTCATTAAAATCACTATACCCTAATATTTCAATATACGTATTATTAGAAAGCGGAGAAACTCCCATATCTGAAACAACTAATGTATCCTTAATAGGAGATAAGGAAATAGCCTCACTTAAATTTGTTTCCGATGGAGTAGATTCTTTGATTAGCCAGCTGCCATTCTGATAAAGATTGAACTTTTCTTCATAGGCAGTATAGCTATCTAACAACAATACAATGCTTGTGATTAAAATAACGGAAAGCATAGTTCCTAAAATGGAAAAGATGGTTCTCTTCTTGTTTCCAATGAGAAAACGAAAAGATATTTTACTCAATTCCTTCATGAGAAATCACCTCATCTTTAATGATTTTCCCATCTTCCATCGTTAAGATACGACTAGCTTGTTTAGCAATCGCCATATCATGCGTCACCAATAAGATTGTCTGATTTTCCTCTTGATGAATACGTTTCAGATAACTTAATATCTCATCCCCATTTGCACGATCTAGATTTCCGGTAGGTTCATCGGCTAATATAATCTGAGGCTTACTAATTAAAGTACGACCTATCGCAACTCTTTGTTGTTGTCCTCCAGATAATTCAGATGGAAGATGTGTCCTTCTATCTTCTAGATTTAATAAGTGGAGAACTTCATTCATTTCTTTTCCATCAACTTTTCTTCCGTCCAATCGTAACGGAAGAGCTATGTTTTCCTCAACATTTAAAACAGGAATTAAATTATAAAACTGATAAATCAATCCAATGTTTTTCCTACGAAAAACTGCAGATTGTTTCGCATTCATGGCAGTAATGTCTATATCCTTAATAAGAACATTCCCTGAAGTAGGTACATCAACTCCACCAATCATATGAAGTAAAGTTGATTTTCCAGAGCCTGATGCCCCTACAATAGCGATAAACTCTCCTTTTTCTACAGTTAAAGAAACATCATCTAATGCGATTACTTCATTATTTTCTTTGCCATATTTTTTAGTAATATGTTGAACACATACAATACTCATATCATCACCTCCACTTCTAATTAATGATGTTTTATTGTCAATTTCATTATAAATAAACTAATGTTTCACATCAATAAAACATCACTAACGTGTAAGAAATGATACTAACAGGTATGTTTAAACATAATAAGATACTGCATATACTCCCCTGTGTTATTATACTGAGAATCAAACTTTACATCTTTGTCTTTAAATACTTGCTTAATCTGTTCATTCTTTATGGATATTTCATGCTTAGAAGAAAACGTAGTTTTGACTATTGTTAAGTTTCCTTTTGTAAGTACTCTAATGAGTAAATAAGGATTTAGAATTTTCTTATTATCCAAGTTATGAATGACTATATTAAGAAGATGATTAAATAATTCTATTTGCTCATTTAATGATAGAAAAGATAAATCAGATAATATCTCTGTACGAATCTCTAGATTTCGTTTTTTTATTTCATTCATATTCTCACTAATCAAAGTATTTAAGACAAAATTATTAGAATAAATCGCATTAAATTCTTTAAAGGCAATCTGATTTAATTCATTAATTTCTGTTTCTAATTCACCAAATTCTTTCTGATAAAATGTTTGATACAATCGATTTCCTCTATGCAGTAAATCATGCAAAAAATTAAAGTTATTTTGATAGTGCTGATTTAAAAGTTCATACTTTATCTCTAAAGACTCTTGTCTTAGCTTCTCTTCTGTTAATTCCATTTTTAGCTGCATAGTTTGCATAGATTTTATATAGAAATATAGTGTCAGATAATTCACAATAATAAGTCCTAAAATTAGAAATAATATATCTTCATAGCGATTCACCAAAGAATAATAGTCCCTCATTTTAAATAAAAGGAAACAAGTAAAAACCGGCAAAATTAATATTCTCCAATGATATTTATTTATGGATATCTGCATCATCATCTTTACTAATTTAATAAAACAAATAGTCATCAATAAATTTATACATAAGGATAAACATAGAATTAAAAGCTTAGTATTTGCATTAACAAAGAAAGGATTCCAAACATTTAATATTAATGCCGATAAAAACACAGTAATATATTGAATGATATAAATAAAAATACTTGTTAATAGAGCCAAAGATAGTTTTGGCACAAACTGTAGATAAAGATATTCAAAATATATAATAGATGATAATCGTGGTTTAAAAACAGACAATGTGTCTAAATTCTGATCATTTAATCCTACTGTTAAGATGAAATACAACAAGAAAATCAATAAATGTGCTGAGGTTTTTTGAAAACGATAAGGAAAAAACTGTTTTCCCATATAATGAACAATGAGTAAAAAACCTAAATCTATGCATATCATATAAATCATAGGATATTATATAATAGCTTAGTATAAGCAGTTTCAAAAAGTTTTTTATAGTTTCTAGATAAAGGGATTACATCATCGTTCCATAAAATAATATCTACTTTATTAATTTCCTTTACATGGTTTAAATTTACCAAAAAAGATTTATGCGATTGTATGAATCCTTGCTTTTCAAATTTCTCATTCCAATATTTCAGTCTATAGGGAGTTTTTAATTGTTTACCATTTGACATATGCAGAATAGAATGTTTGTCCAAAGCTTCAATATATAAAATATGATTTAAGTAAATTGGTGCAAAGCTTATTTTTTCATCCATAAAATTAGGATATTGTCTAAAATATTCATTTACGACAGCTTCCATATCAAGCATGAACTCAGCTTTATGAATTGGTTTTAATAAGTAGCGTTCTGCATGAATTTTATAACCTTCTATAAGATATTTATTATATTGTGAAGTTATGATAATTCTACATGAGGGATTCATTTCTTTTATTCTTAATCCGATTTGTATACCATTCGCATCAGGTAATTCTATATCTAAAAATAAAATATCTATAGATTGAATGTTCTTCCATATATCACTTACATTTGCACAAAGATAGAGTGTATACGGTATTTCTTTTCCCATAAAAAATTCGTCAATTAGTATTTTTAGTGCTTCAACATCAGTCCTAGAATTATCATATATCATCACCTTCATAATAAAATACACCCCTTTGTATCACCTATATATCTATTTTAACATACTAATAATAAAATGTAATCTTTATAAGAAACTTTAAAATACTATCAAAATAGTATTGATTAAAAGAATTAACATGATATACTAAAGGTGGTCATGCAGACAACCAAATACAGTGAAAGGAATGGAGCGCTAGTCCATTCCTTTCTTTTTTGTAAGAGATGTACATGAAAACCAAAGAGGAGATAAATGTTCTATTTATGGTCAAGAAACAAAAATAAATCTGTATGTATAACAGAAAGTAAATGACTGCCTCTTATTACCATAGTTTCAGATTGATTAATCAAGAACTTTATTTCTTGTTATTCTTTATACGAAGTTCCACTATCCTAGTGATCTCTCTTAATACACTAGGAATGATCCGGATCAATTCGATACAAAGACGTAAAAGAAATTGTTCCTTCATCATATCCTCCTGTTTCCCGTATGATCTCCTGCGTTACGATTAACATGCAGACTTCCTCCTACACTTAATACATACGAATAGAAAACAGGATAATCCTAAAAAATATTCAAAATTTTGTAAAAAGTAAAGTTTTACTCACATAATATGGATTCCCTATAAATTGTCAAATTAATTTTTTTACTTTCTTTATATAAGTATATTGACATTTTAAATAAATGCCGTTAAAATACATAGCATGCTATGTATCGGAGGTGAGTGACACTATGGAAAGACATACTGGTTTTCTGATTAAACAGCTTTACTTCCTTCATCAGCAGCGATTAAATAAAATATTTAGTGAATTTGATTTGACTGCCACTCAAACATTTACTTTATTATTTTTGTTTCGTTCTCATGAAAAGGGTATTTCCGTTAATCAGAAAGATATTGAACATGAAATGGATATTTCCAATCCGACAGTTACTGGTATCCTCAATCGACTAGAGCATAAAGGTCTGATTGAACGAAAAGCTTGCCATCATGATGCTCGTGCTAAAAATATTGTCGTCACTGATAAAGCCTTAGAACTTGATAAATTATTGAGAAATAAATTCCGTGAGGCAGATGAAGAGCTAGTTGCTCCTTTAAGTGAAGATGAAAAAGATATTTTACACGATTTAATGGTGCGAATGCTTAAACAATCAATTTAATTTTCTATTAATACATAGCGTGCTATTTAAAGTAAAAAGGAGATGATAATTGTGATAAAAAGGATTCTTAAAGAAGTAAAAGAATATAAAAAGGCATCTCTATTAGCGCCTACTTTCATGGTTATAGAAGTTCTTATGGAAATTTCTTTACCATTCCTAATGTCCTTTATTATTGATAAAGGAGTTAACCAAGGCGATATGGGACAGGTTTTTTTCTATGGAATATTAATGGCAATTTGCGCATTAATATCTCTATTATGTGGTGCCTTATCTGGAAAATATGCAGCTTATGCTTCCGCTGGATTTGCGAAAAATTTGAGAAAAGCAATGTTTTACAATATTCAGGATTTCTCCTTCCATAACATTGACAAGTTTTCCACAGCCGGATTAGTTACACGTATGATGACAGATGTTACTAACGTACAAAACGCTTATCAGATGGTATTGCGTATGTGTGTCCGTGCACCATTATCATTAATCTGTGCTATGGCAATGACATTTGTGATAAATGCTGAACTATCTACAGTTTTCTTATATGCTATTGTATTCCTTGGTATCGTATTATTCTTAATTATGCGATTTGCACATCCAATCTTTGTACGTGTATTTGAAAAGTATGATGAATTAAACGCTAGTGTGCAAGAAAACATTACAAATATGCGTGTAGTTAAAGCATATGTTAAAGAAGAACATGAAATTGGAAAATTCAACAAGGCTTCTTTGAATATTTATAAAATGTTTAAAAAAGCTGAAAACATATTGATTTTCAACTCTCCTGCAATGCAGCTAAGTATGTATGCCTGCATTATCATGATTTCCTGGTTAGGAGCAAAAATGATTGTTGGTGGTTCTCTTACAACAGGTGAATTGATGAGTATGTTTACTTATACAACAACCATTTTAATGTCTTTAATGATGTTATCTATGATCTTTGTAATGCTATCTATGTCTATGGCATCTATTGACCGTATTAACGAAGTATTAAATGAAAAGAGTGATATCGTATCAAAAGAAAATGCGATAACTACGGTAAAAGATGGTTCTATCTCTTTCCGTCATGTTAACTTTGCTTATACAAAAGATCAGGAAGAACCAAATCTTGTGGATATCAATGTTGATATTGCATCTGGAGAAACCATTGGTATTCTTGGTGGAACAGGTAGTGGTAAAACATCCTTTGTATCTTTAATTCCTCGTCTTTATGATGTAACAGATGGAGAATTGCTTGTTGGGGGAATTAATGTAAAAGAATATGACTTAGAAGTTTTACGTAATCAAGTCGCAATGGTATTACAAAATAATGTCTTATTCTCTGGTACAATCAAAGAAAACTTACGCTGGGGTAATCCAAATGCTACAGATGAAGAAATGATCAACGCATGTAAATTAGCGCAGGCAGATGAATTTATCTCAAGATTCCCTGATGGCTATGATACATGGATTGAACAAGGCGGAAGTAACGTGTCTGGTGGACAGCGTCAACGTTTATGTATTGCACGTGCATTATTAAAAAATCCTAAAATCTTAATCTTAGATGATTCCACAAGTGCCGTTGATACAAAAACAGATTATTTAATTCGTAAAGCTTTCCGTGAAGATATTCCAGATACAACAAAAATTATTATTTCTCAACGTATTTCTTCTATTCAAGATGCACAGCGTATTATCGTGCTAGATGATGGACACATCAGCGGAATTGGAACACATGATGAATTATTGAAGAATAATCCTATTTATCAAGAAGTATATGAAACACAGGTAAAAGGAGGTGCTGAGAATGAGGATGAATAAAAATCGTCAAGTAAAAGCTGATCAGGATTCTATGAAGGTACTCGGAAGATTGTTGCGATATATATTACATAATTATCGACTTACTTGTGTCTTTGTTGTTATATTTATTCTAATTAGCTCTTTAACAACCGTAGTTAGTTCTTGGTTTATTAAAAGCCTAATTGATGATTATATCACTCCAATGCTTACAAGCAGTCAGGCAGCAGACTTTACTCCTTTATTTCAGGTATTATGCAAGATGGCTGTAGTTTATGCAGTGGGTATTCTTTCTACTTATTTATATTCAAGAATTCTTATTAATGTTGCACAAGGTACTATGAAAAGAATTCGTGATGACTTGTTCTCTCATATGGAAAAATTACCTATTCGCTATTTTGATACTCACAATCATGGTGATATCATGTCTGTATATACAAACGATACTGATACCTTACGTCAGGTAATTTCTCAAAGTATTCCACAGTTTTTATCTTCTTCTATTACGGTAGTCAGTGTATTCTTTTCTATGCTTGTCTTAAGCCCTTATCTAACAGTTATTGTTGTTATTATGGTTTTTGTCATGAAAAAAGTTATGACAAATATTTCTAAACAAAGCGGTATTTACTTTAACAGACAACAGAAAAATCTTGGTAAAGTAAATGGATATATCGAAGAAATGATGAACGGGCAAAAAGTAATTAAAGTCTTCACTCATGAAGAAGCTACAAAAGAAGGCTTTGATAAAGTAAATGAAGAATTATTTGAAAGTGCATATCAGGCAAATAAATATGCCAATGTATTGATGCCTATTATGGGTAACTTAGGAAATGTTTCCTATGTATTAACAGCTCTTATTGGTGGTATTGTCGCAATCAATGGTATTGGTGGTTTAACATTAGGTGGTCTTGCTAGTTTCCTACAGTTAAATCGTTCTTTCACAATGCCTATCACACAGATTTCTCAACAGTTAAACTTCGTTATTATGGCTACTGCTGGTGCTAAACGTATCTTTGCCTTAATGGATGAAGAATTTGAAGTAGATGAAGGTATTGTAACACTTGCCAACGTAAAAGAAGAAAACGGTAAAATCGTAGAAAGTGATGTACCAACTGGTAAATGGGCATGGAGACATCCTCGTCCAAATGGAGAAATTGAATATGTTCCTCTTATCGGAAATGTAATTTTCGACCATGTAAACTTTGGATACAATGATAACAAACAGATTTTATTTGATATAAATCTATTTGCAGATCAGGGTCAAAAGGTTGCCTTCGTTGGTGCTACTGGTGCGGGTAAAACTACTATCACCAACCTAATTAATCGATTCTATGATATTCAAAGCGGAACAATTACCTATGATGGCATTGATGTTAAATTAATCAAGAAAGATGATCTTCGTCGTTCTTTAGGTATCGTATTACAAGATACACATTTATTTACCGGAACTATTCGTGATAATATTCGTTATGGTCGTAAAGATGCGACAGATGAAGAAGTAATCGCAGCTGCAAAATTAGCAAATGCACACGCCTTTATTCGTCATCTAGAACATGGCTATGATACAGTTATTAGTGGTGATGGTGCTTCTTTATCGCAAGGTCAGCGTCAGTTATTATCCATTGCTCGTGCAGCCCTAGCAAATTCTCCTGTTCTTATTCTAGATGAAGCAACTTCTTCTATTGACTCTCGTACCGAAAAAATCGTACAAGATGGTATGGATAAATTAATGGAAGGAAGAACAGTATTTGTTATTGCACACCGTCTATCTACAATTAGAAACTCTGATGTAATAATGGTAATGGATCAAGGACATATCATTGAACGTGGTAATCATGAAAAATTAATGGCTGAAAAAGGTACTTATTATCAGCTATATACCGGTGGTATTGAACTAGACTAATAATTATAAAATTAATAAAAGAAGTCAACTTTAGAGGTATTGTTGGCTTCTTTTTAGTTTATATTTAATTATTTATTCAAATTTTTAGGAATTTCCTGTTTTCTGTTCGTATGTATTAAATGTAAGAGGTAGTCTGCATGGAACATACGATGCAGGAGATTTTACTGAAAATAGGAGGATACGATGAAGGATCAATTTCTTTTACGTCTTTGTATTGAGTTAATCCAGATCATCCCTAGTGTTTTAAGAGAAATCACTAGGATTGTGGAACTTCATATGAAGAACAATAACAAGAATTAATCTTCACTGATTGTACTTTATTTTATGTTATAGGAGGCATTCATTTATTTGTATTTTTTATGAATACAAATCGTTCAATACTTGACCATAAATATCAAGACATACTCTGCTTCTGTTTTCATGTACATTTCTTACGAAAAAACGAAAGGAATGGACTCACCCTCCATTCCTTTCACTGTAGTTGGTTGTCTGCATGACCACTTTCAGTATATCATGTTTATTTATTTAATCAATACTATTTTAATAGAGATTTTTATATGTATGTGAAAAAAATCTTTTTGCTTTTCTGCTATATATCTAAAAAATCCCAAAGAAATCGTTGAGCTAGCGAATTAGGTTTTACAGCAACTCTTGCTTCAGTTAAAGAAAACCATTGAGCTTTATCCACTTCCCAATCACTAACATTATCTAAAGATTCATCATCAAGTACTACTGCATAGTTAAATATCAATGTATTTGTTTTTTGAAAATATTCACTCTTTAAATAATGATATGCACATACTTCTCTTCCAATTTCTTCCTTCATTTCACGAACTAATGCTTCTTCTGCGCTTTCCCCCTTATTTATATAGCCGGCAACTAACACATTATTGGCTTTTTGATATTGTTGTATAAGTAATATTTTATCTAATGTAGGATTTAAAGCAATCATAGATACAGCAGTGTTGTAAAGCGGAAAACAATATTTCTGACATGTAGGGCAATAGGGAATTAAGCCTTCAAGTTCCAATCTTTTTTCTGTTAGTTTTGTACCACATGTTGAGCAATATTTCATAACAGCACCTCACATTTATTTAGTATACCCTACATTTTTTATTATTCAAATAGAAAAGAAACCTTGCGGTTTCTTATCTCATTTCTTTTACCATTTTCCACATTTCACTATAAGAAATAAATCCTATTGCGTCACATTTCTCTTTTGCGACTTGTCTTTGTTTCTTTACATTACCTTCATGTACACGATTTAGATTGTTTTTATCCATCATGTACTGAACATAAGAGAATTTTTTCATTAAGAACCAGTTCGCAATCATAGCATTGATACAAGTTTCCTTATCATCACTATCACGAAGAATTTCTCTTATATTTTCAATCTGGTCATTTGCAATTTTTTGAGCAAGACCATACATTTCATCATAGTTCTCAAATAGTTTAGCATCTAGTTCTCGCTGAACAATACCTGCTTTTCTTTTTCTTATAAAGAAATTATCTGCAGTATCCAGCAAGCGGCTGATATGTTCCTTATCTACACTTAATGCAACAATTTCATTTCGTGTCCCCTCATATTCATTTTCTGGTTCGCTCATCACATAATACAGCGCTTTTGCTTTCACGTATTCTTCTTTATCTCCCAATGTAAGAATCATAGCTTTTTGATACTCATCAAATACTCCATAAATCACAAATGGACATTGAATAGTCCCTCTTGGCATTTTAAAGGAATCCTTATAACGTATAATCTGATTTGCAATTGCATCTTTATTCACATTCAATCTTAGATTAACGCATACTTTTAGATTATGATCTTTTTCAAAGAGCTGAGAAAGAATCTCATACACATTTTCTTTTCCTTCTGTGTTTTCAATGATGGAAAGATAATCTTCAAGGAAACCATTAAATTCGCAGATTGCATTATCTGCCTGTCTTAAATCTTTTACTTCACACAAGATATCATAAATTGCCATAGTTCTCTCCTCCTTTCCCTGACGTATTTTACATTTGAAGACAAATGGAACTATGTATATTAAATATAGAAACTATCTCTATATAGATTATGTAACAAATTTGCTTTTTTATTCGTATTTTTTAAAAATGTAAACGTATTCCTAATTTAATTTTACAACCTTTTTGAATTTTTTCAATAACTTTTTCATTACAAGTTACGATTTTATGCTATTTTTTTAATAAATTAAAAAAGGAATATATATTACATTTACAAACATAAATATATATTCTTCTTGTCATTATTCGTATACATATTGCTTGAGATATTCTGATAAACCCTCATATTCTCCTGTTGTATTATTTTATACTTTAAATCTTTATGAATTATAAATCTCTTCCCTATCAAAAAAAGGAAAAAATTTTCAATTTTGCTTTGTATTTACATAGTTGTCATTTCGGTTTACAATATAGATATTACAAAAAAAAGAAAATAGGTGATAAAAATGAATAAAGAGTTATTGTTATCTTTACTAGAAACAAATGCTAGATATTCTACAAGAGATTTAGCAGATGTTTTACTAGAAGATGAAGAAAGTGTCATTCATACAATGAATGAATTAGAAAAAAAGAAGGTTATCTGTGGTTATCACACCATTATCAATTGGGATAAAACAAGCAGAGATAAAGTCATGGCTATGATTGAAGTTGCGGTTACACCAGAACGTGATTATGGCTATGATCGTATTGCGAAGAATATTTATCGTTATCCAGAAGTAGACACAATGTATCTAATGAGTGGTAAGAGTGAATTTATTGTCATTATTTATGGAAGAACTATGCAAGAAATTTCAAACTTTGTTGGTGCCAAGCTTGCGACTACTGACCATGTGGTTTCTACTACTACCTTTTTCGTGCTTAAAGAATATAAAATTAATGGGGTTATCTTAGATGAAGAAGATAAGCCAAGTGAAAGATTGGTAGTGACTCCATAATGTATGAAAAATTTTTAAGTAAGCACGTACAAACGATAAAACCAAGTGGCATTCGTAAATATTTTGATTTGGCCAGTGAGATGAAAGGTGTTATCTCACTTGGTGTAGGTGAACCTGATTTTGATACACCATGGCATATACGTGAGGCTGCAATTTATTCTATTGAAAGTGGAAAAACACATTATACTGCAAATCAAGGTCTATTAGAACTTCGTGAAGAAATTTGTCACTATGCAAAACGCCGATTTAATTTAGATTATGATCCGGTTGATAATGTAATAGTTACAGTAGGTGGAAGTGAAGCAATCGACATCGCAATGCGTTCTATTGTAGATCCAGGTGATGAAGTAATTTTAATGGAACCTTGTTATGTGGCATATACACCAAGCGTAGAATTAGCTGGTGGAATTCCAGTTCATATCAAATTAGATCATAAAGATCATTTTAAATTAACTCCCGAAAAATTAAAAGCTGCTATTACTCCAAAAACAAAAGCTATTCTGTTGAACTATCCTAGTAATCCTACAGGTGGAGTGATGACAAAAGAAGATTATGCTAAAATTGTTCCTATCCTAAAAGAACATGAAATCATTGTAATTAGTGATGAGATTTATGCAGAATTAACATATGATGGTTCTTTCTGTTCACCTGCAAATTTTGAAGAAATCAAAGATCAAGTCATTATTATCAGTGGTTTTTCAAAAGCTTATGCTATGACTGGCTGGAGATTAGGATATGTTTTAGCAAATGAAACATTCACAAAAGCAATGAACAAAATTCATCAATACATTATCATGTCAGCACCAACAGCTGCACAATATGGGGCTATAGAGGCAATGCGAAATGGAGATATCCATGTTGCGGAAATGCGAGAATCTTATATGACAAGAAGAAACTTTATCACAAAAGGATTTAATCGTATTGGATTACCAACACATTTACCACAGGGAGCATTTTATATCTTCCCGGATATTCGTTCTACTGGTTTAACAAGTGACGAGTTCTGTGTCCAATTGCTTGAACAACAAAAAGTTGCCTGTGTACCAGGCAGTGCATTTGGAGATGCAGGTGAAGGATTCATTCGTGTTTCCTATGCTTATAGTATTGATCATATACGTGAAGCAATTAATCGTATTGATGAATTTATGAAAAACTTTAGATAACTAATAACATAAAAAGCAATATAAAACCTCTAATAGATAGGCATTATATTGCTTTTTCTTTTACAATCTTTGGATCATGTAACACTTCAAGTGCCGTCATTGCCATTGCCTTCACTGCAGTATGCAATGTGAATTCTGCATTTTTACCATGTACATATGGGATAAAATTTTCTTCATGTGCAAAAACCTTTGGTGATGCCCCTGTCTCAATTTCACAATAAACTGTAGGACATACTTGAGAAACATTACCAATATCACTTGAACCACTTGCTTCTTCATCTCTCTCCACAAAGTCATGAATACCTAATAATTCTAAATTCTTACGCATTCTTTTACGTAATTCCTCATGATATACTAAATTATCATAAGAATTTTCAAAGTTGTGATAGCTGACATCAGTTCCCGTCATCAAGGCTGCTCCTTTTGCGCAATTGATAATTTTCTGTGTTAGTTCTTTCAAATAAGAACGTTCCTTTGCACGGATATAGAAACGACAGCTTCCTCTATCTGGTACTGTATTACAGGCAACACCGCCTTCTGTAATAATACCCGCAACTCGTGCATCACTACGCATATGTTGACGCAAGGCATTCACTCCTGCAAACATCAGTTGCACTGCATCTAAAGCATTTACACCATTTTGTGGATAAGCTGCTGCATGAGCTGCAACCCCAGAAAAACTAAATTCAAGAGAATCCATAGCTAATGTCACAACATGCAAATTATTTTCTGCGCCTAAATGCATCTGAAATACTGCATCAATGTCTTGAAATGCACCACGATCAACTAAGTCACATTTCGCTCCCGTGGTTTCTTCTGCAGGAGTTCCTATCAATACAATACTTCCTGTAAATTCTTCTTTTATCTGAGAAAGAACTGCAGCAGCTCCTAAAGTAGAAGCCGCAATCCAATTATGACCACATGCATGAGCATTTTCATTTTTATCTATTCCATATCCAGGTAAAGCATCATATTCCGCAAGAAATGCAACCCTAGCACCTTCCCCATTCTTTAATTCTGCTCGAAAAGCAGTAGGAATATCTAAATAAGGATAAGTAACTTCAAATCCTAATGTTCGCATTTTATCCGCAAGATACTTGCTGGAAATAAATTCTTCATTACCTAGTTCTGGATGTTCAAATATGAACTCACTGACTTCATCAATCATTTTTGCTAGTTTCTTTTCTACTATGCAGATTTTATCAAATACTTCCATAATAAGAACCCCCATTTCATATTAGTATTTTATCTATTTTACATTTGGAAGAATACACACTTTTTCTATCTTTTTATACTCTTGTTGGAAACTATATATAAAATATAAAACACATCCTATCATCGCAAATATTAATAATATATGATAACTATCTATAAACCAAATTAGAAAAATCAGAAATAATATAACTACAAAAAAATGCAATTTAAGTGTAACTTCTAATGTTGCGCAAAATTGCCAATAGGCAAGAGTTTTACGATCAAATAATCTAAACATCCTCTGTAATGTCTTATCTGCACCTTTTTTATATGTTTCCATCTGCAATTGTATAGGAGAAAATCTTAAGTTTGGAAATAATTTACTTAGAACCATTTCTCGATACACTTTACGTTTTAAGCTATAAGGTAAGAAAATAAATAATCCAAGTAAAACAACTATACAGAAAATAGATATCATATTCCAAGTAATTGAAAAAAACCAATCCCATTGATAACTATTCATAATGCAGAAAAACAAGAATACTGGTACTATTGTCTTTGTGACATTTACAACTGTAATACTTCCCATAACAGCCAAGTAACCCTTTGCGGTCTTATAACAGCTATAACAATAACCAGTCAAATACAATATTTGTATACAATACAAGGTACAAAGAAAAGAAATAGATATATTTTCAATCAATTGATATAATACTACTCCAAATAAGAAAACAAGTAATTGTACTGTAATTAAAACAACTAACATAAGAAGATAATTTTTACGATATGTAATTGGATATGCTAAACATATTTGCCATGATTCTGTTCTTTCCTCATCCCCAACAATATTGTAAAATAATGCTTCGAAGAGGAAAAAACCAAGGAGTAGGTACTTCTGCATATTGGTTGGTTCTATCAATATATCAGAACTAACATATATCATATAAAATACAAGCCCTAATAATAGACCATATTTCCACTTACTATTTCTAATAATCTTTAGATATTCATATTTCATCATATTAACTATCCATTCCAAAGAAATAATCTTTAATTTCTTCTTTTTGTTCAGTATCCATCACTAATTCTTGCCCATCTAAAACAATCAAACGATCTACTAACGGCAAAATATAGGAAGTTGTATGACTAGTAAGCAAAAATATTTGATTTTGTTTTTTCTTTTGTATCCATTCACACAATTTCTCACTGCTTTTGGCATCAATCGCAATAAATGGTTCATCCATTATTATTACATCTGCATTACTTAATAAGATACAAGCAATTCCTGCCTTTTGAACCTGACCTGAACTACATTGATCTATTCTTTGAGATAAATAATCAATAGACAGCATATCTAAAACTTCCATTACTTCCTGATCTTCTAAATCTAGGTTTCTTCCTTGAAAACAGCGATAGAAATAACGCAGATTCTCTAATACACTTAAATGAGGATAAAGAGGCTGATCAAATGGAAGATAACCAATTGTCATTTCTTTACGTTCTACACTTCCCTCATCTGCTGGTAAAAAGCCACATATTACATTTAATAAAGTACTTTTCCCAGCACCATTTTTACCTGTTAATAAAATACAGCCATCATGTTCATGAATTTCTATATTAATATTCTTTAAAATCCACTCTGTATCATAAGCAAAATACATATCTTTTACTATTAATTCTTTCATCTGCTTAACCCCTTTATAGAAAAGGTGTTGTTTTCACAACACCTCTTAGATAATTTTATAATGTTAAAGATGGTGCACTGTAAGTACGGCTAGCCATTTCATTATCTAACATATATAAGCTTTTTGGATCTGTTCCAAATAATTCGAATTTTTTAACCATATCCTCAGCATTCTTTTCTTCTTCTCCCTGTTCTTTTACGAACCAGTCAAGAAATTGCATTGTACGATAATCTTTTACATCATGAGCTGCTGCATAGATATCATTAATTAAGCTTGTTACATAACGTTCATGTTCCAAAGAAAAATCCAATGGATCTTTTAATGTCTTGCATTCTTTATCTGGTTTATCGACCTGACTTAATGTGATATGTTCACCATTATTCTGCATGTATTCTAGGAATAACATCGCATGATCACGTTCTTCTTGTGCCTGAATTTTATACCAGTTCGCAAATCCATCAAGTCCTTGTTCCTGATAATAAATTGAGAAGTCTAAATACAAATATGCGGAATACAATTCCTTATTAATCTGATCGTTTAATAATTCTGTAACTTTTTTATCTAGCATTTTCTTACCTCCTATATATTCAAATCTAGTATATACCTAAATTCAGAGGAATGAAAGCGATTTTGATAAAATCTATACTTTTGCTTTTTCTACTTTAATTTTCTTCTTTTTGATTGTCTTTTTATTCAATTCTTGTAAGACTAATTCACCTTTGCCATGCAATATATCTACATATGACTGATGATCCTGTACTTGAATAACACCAATATCATCAGCTGTTACACCATCAATTTCACAGATTGCCCCTACAATATCTCCAGCTCTTATTTTCTTGCTTTTTCCACCCTTCAGATATAATTTCATGATATCTTTACGAATTTCTTTTCCTTTTTCTTCTTTTTGTATTTCTGGTACACCTAATCTACCTAAAGCTTCTGTATCTACATTAACTGAATCTAATTCATTTACATCATGGATTGGTAATGTTGCCTGTAGATAGTCTTCTAATTCTTGCAAACGTTGAGTATCATATTCTGATACAAAAGTAATAGCTGTTCCTTCTTTATCAAGACGAGCGGATCTTCCAATACGATGGATATAGACTTCCGATTTATTTGGCATATCATAATTAATAATATGCGTAACATTCTCTACATCAATACCTCTAGCGGCTACATCTGTTGCGACAAGAATTCTTATTCTGCCTAAACGAAAATCTTTCATGTTTTCAAAACGATCTTCCTGCAACATTCCTCCATGTAATTTATCAACACTAATACCCTGATCATATAGATAGTCACAAACCTGGCGAACATGTTCTTGTGTTTTCGCAAATATGATACAAGATTCTGGACATTCTTTACATAATATTTTTAATAATAAATCTAATTTCTCATGTTCTTTCACACGATATGCATAATGTGTTATATTCGTATTAATTGTAGTATGTTCCTTCATTTCAACTAACACTGGCTGTTTTAGAAACATATTAGCTAACGATTGTATTTCTTCTGGAAGTGTTGCGGAAAACATACATACTGTTGCTGTTTTAGGAAGATAGGCAAATATAGATTGTATCGTTTCTATAAATCCCATGTTTAACATCTCATCAGCTTCATCAATCACGATATAACGAATATTATGTACATCGAAGGTTCCTTGTTGTAAGTGGTCTAAAACTCTTCCTGGTGTACCCACTACAACATGTGTTCTCTGTTTTAAATCCTGAACCTGAAAACGAAATGGCTGTTTACCAAAAACAGGTATCGTTTTTATACGCTTATATGCGCCTATATTATCAAATTCTTCTTTTATCTGTAAGGCAAGCTCCCTTGTTGGACTTAATACCAATGCCTGACATGCTTTTTCATCCCATTGCAAATCCTGTATGATCGGAATCGCAAAAGAAGCTGTTTTTCCACTCCCAGTTCTAGATTTCACAATCACATCCTTATTTTTTAGTATATGAGGTATCACTGCATCTTGTACTGGTAATGCTTCTTTATATCCTAAAGTAAGTAGTGCCTGACATATTGTCTCGTCTAAGTTATATTCTTCAAATTTCATATGTATCACCTTTGTATTCACTTTCTTACCTATTATACGGGAAATACCAAGGATTGGAAAGAAATATATAAAAATATCTAACTTATATCTATAATAGATAACTTTTAATAATTCATTAGATAATGAAAAAATGACGTAGATATATAATTCTTCGTCATTTCTCTAAGTTAAATTTGAAATTCCTTATCCTCTATTCTTTTTACTAAGTCTATGATTTTTTCTTTTATGCTTTCTATAGTCTTTAGAAATATTTTATCATCTTTTCCTGTAGGATCATCAAGTCCCCAATCTTCTCGATATTTACACGGAAGATGTGGACAGTTCACATTACATCCCATGGTAATTACAATGTCTACTTCTGGTATATCCGTTAAGAGCTTAGAATATTGTGTTAATTCCATATCAATCCCATAGGTTTCTTTCATTAAACGTACGGCATCCTGATTAATTTTAGGCTTAGTTTCTGTACCTGCAGAATAACTTTCAAAAACATCACTTGCCAGTTTTTTTCCAAGTGCTTCCGCTATTTGACTTCGACATGAATTATGCACGCAAATAAATGCTACTTTAGGCAATTTAGATTCCATAAATATCTCCCTTTCTCTCTTTAATTATAAACAATTAAATGTTCTGTGATAAGATTGATTTTACTTCATCTACTGATAAAACTTTTCCATAAGAAACTACCTTGCCATTTAAAACAAACGCAGGTGTAGTCATTACTCCATAACTTGCGATTTTAGCAAAATCACTAACATGTTCAATCGATATATCTAGGTTCATTTCATGTACTGCTTTTTGAATTGTTTCTTCTAAAGCAATGCATTTTTTACAGCCACTGCCTAAAATCTTAATACCTTTTTCCTGCTTCATCATTTCGGCTTGTTTCATTTTTTCACTACCACAGCCGTCTCCACAACAACATGATTTTTCTGCTTTTTTTCTAAATATTTTCATTCTGCTTCTCCTTTTCTTAAATTAACATAGTATGAAATATATTAAATACATATCCTACAAGAATAATACTTATAGTGCAAACAACAATAAATACTGCTAATAATTTAGGTTTTACTGCTTTCTTCAACATTATAATCGAAGGTAAACTTAACGTGGTGACACCCATCATAAAAGCTAACACAGTACCTAGCTGAGCTCCTTTTGCTAATAAAGCTTCCGCAATAGGAATAGTACCAAATATATCCGCATACATAGGTATCCCTATTATAGTTGCGATTATTACACCAAAGGGATTATCCGTTCCTAAAACAGATTCAATCCAGCTTTCCGGTATCCAATTATGAATAAATGCACCTATTCCTACTCCAACAAGAATATAAGGAAATACCTTTTTAAATGTCTCTTCTACTTGTTCCTTCGCAAACTCAATTCTCTCCTTTTTTGTTATAGATGGTGAATCTATGTCTATACTACTGGCATTTCTAATAAAATCTTCTACGTATTTTTCTAAATGCATTTTCTCAATAAGCGTTCCACCAACAACCGCAATGACAAGTCCAATAATTACATATGCAACTGCGACCTTTGTGCCAAATATACTCATTAATAAAACTAAGCTTCCTAAATCTACCATTGGTGAAGAAATCAGAAATGAGAAAGTAACCCCTAATGGTAGTCCTGCACTTGTAAAGCCAATAAACAATGGAATTGATGAACAAGAACAAAATGGTGTAACAGTTCCTAATAGAGCAGAAATAATATTAGCGCCTATACCATGAAAACGACCTAAGATTTTCTTAGTTCTTTCTGGTGGAAAATAACTTTGTATATACGATATCACAAAAATCAACACACATAACAATACTGTAATTTTCACTACATCATATAAAAAGAAATGAATGCTGCTTCCTAATTGTGAATGAATATCAATCTGAAACAACTTTAATACTTTACCAATTATTACATTTAACCATTCCATACCTAATATCTGATTCTGTATAAAAAACCAAATTGATTTTATTACTTCCATAAGTCCACCCTTCCTTCATATCAAAAAAATTTGATATATTGAACATTTTAAAAGTCATCACTCGATGACTCATTTACAACAATTCTTAATTTGTTCTGTATGAGGTACTATTATTTGTGATAATCGTTGAATTGCATATGCACTTCCTGTTGTACTTAAACTATAATGTGTCCATTTCCCGTCTTGTCTGCTTTGCACTATACCTGATCCACATAATATTTTCATATGATAGGACAACGCCGACTGTCCAATATTCATATCATCTATTAATTCACAGGCACACTTCTCGCCATTCTGTAATAGATTTAATATATATAGTCTTTTTTCATCACAGAGAGCTTTAAATATTTTTGCATCTTCTTTATATCTATTTTCCATACAACTACCTCACATCAAATATTTTTGATATGTTAATATTATCGTATCTACTTCATATTGTCAATAAACATTAGTTTTATAATAAAAAGAATGAAACAAATTGTCCATTCTTCAATATACATTATTTACATTTTCCTATAGGAATAATCATTGGCCGTTGTATTATCGGATCTTTGATAATTTTACAATTTAAACCATAAACTTCTCGTATAATATCTTCATTAATTATTTCTTCAGGTGTTCCATGAGCTAGTAATTTCCCATTAGATACCGCAAATATATAGTCTGCGTAGCGAGCAGATAGATTAATGTCATGTAATACCATGGCAACGGTTGTACCTTTTTTCTGATTTAATTCAGTTAATAAGTCTAAAATTTCCATCTGATAAGATATATCTAAAAATGTTGTAGGTTCATCTAACAACAAAATATCTGTATCCTGTGCTAATGCTAAAGCTAACCATACTCGTTGTCTTTGTCCCCCGCTTAATTCATCTACACATCGATCAGCTAAATCAGAGATTCCCATCATATCCATTGCTTCACTAACTATTTGATAATCTTCTTTGCTCATCCCTTTTAGTGGCTGACGATATGGAAATCGACCTCTAGCAACCAAATCAGCAACATTTATTCCTTCAGGTACAATAGGTGACTGTGGCATTAATCCTATATTTTTTGCTAGTGCTTTTGAAGGATATTTATATATGTCTTTATTATTCAAATATACAGTACCCTTTGATGGAGGAACTAATTTGCATAATGTTTTCAATAAAGTTGATTTCCCACATCCATTTGAACCGATTATCACACTAATTTTATGCTCTGGCAACACTAGATTGACATCCTTCACAATTGTATGATTTCCATATCCTGAAGATAAATGTTCTGTATATAAACACTGTGTCATATTAGCCTCCTTTATGATTCATTCTAAATAGCATAAGTAATAAATATGGCCCCCCTAGAATACCTGTAATAATTCCTACTGGATAACGAGCTGGTAATAAATTTTGTGCAACTAAATCTCCCGCTAATACAAGAATAGCTCCCATAAGACCGGCTTGTAACATATTTGCCTGATTTCCTTTGCAAATTCTAGTAATGATAGGGCCAGATAAAAAGGATACAGCTGCAATTGGACCACTAATGGAAGTCGCCACAGCAGAGAGAATAATTGCGTTAACAATCAACAGTAACTTTGTACTTTGAATATTTAAACCTAAAGTAGTCGCAAAATCTTCTCCCAACTGTAAAAGCATCAATCTTCTACTAAGATATAATAGAGAACCTCCCATGAAAATTACTACAACTATAATTCGAACTGCTCCTTCTATTGTGACATTATTTAAACTACCACTTAACCATCGCAAGGCATTTGCTACATCATATTGTGCTGCACGAAGTATAATATAAGAAATCACTGCTTGTAAGAATGCCTGAAATCCTAAACCGATTAAAATCATTCTGCCATTGTTTGATCCGATTCCCTGCGATAGACGATAGATTAGAAATGCTACAAGCATTCCACCTAAGATTGCACCTATAGAAACAGCATTTCCACTCCAATGAAGGATAAGAATACAAAATACAGCTACTGTACTAGCTCCAGATGTTACACCTATAATATCAGGACTAGCTAATGGATTACCTAACATTTTCTGAAAGGTATTTCCTGCCATACCAAAGGCTATTCCGCAAAATACCCCTGCTAACATTCTTGGAAAACGTAATGTATTAACAGTGAAAGATGCTCCTGGTATATTTTCATACAATAAGGACTGAATAACAGTATTTAGAGAGTAAAAAGTATTACCAAGCATCATGGATAGTGCCATAAGTATACATAATATAATACATAATATGACAGTAATGGTTATATTTCTTTTTCTCTGCTGATGATAAACACGTTCAATATTTTCTCTTGTCTGCTTTTTCATAAACTACGTATTTTCACCTTTCTAACAATATAAATAAAGACCGGAGCTCCAAGAATTGCAGTTATAATTCCAACTTCTAATTCTGCTGGACTTGCGATTACTCTTCCAATAATATCTGCACCTAGTAACAGTATGCTTCCTCCCAATGCAGATAACGGAAGGAGATAATGCATATTCGATCCTATTAATAATCGCATAATATGGGGAACCATTAATCCAACAAAAGCAATTGGACCAGCTAATGCTGTTGTAGCACCACATAATAGTACTCCTGCAAATGCTGCCATTGCTCTTACTTTCTTACTATTTATTCCTAAGCTTGTGGCTAATTCATCGCCTAACGCTAAAGTATTTAATGAAGATGATAAATAAAATGATAGAAGTAATCCTAAAATGAAATACGGAAGCAGTACTAAAATCATATTCCACTTAGCTCCGCCAATACTTCCTGTTTGCCAAAAACGAAAACTATCCATTACCTGTGAATTTGGTAACATGATTGTATTCACTAATGACATAAGTGCCATCGATGTTGCAGCTCCTGCTAGTGCTAACTTAATTGGAGTAGCTCCACTTTGTCCTACAGAAGCAATACCATAAACAAGTATTGCAGTTAACATAGCCCCTGTGAAACCAAGCCAGATATACTGACTTGGTGAAGAGATTGAAAAGAACGCAATTCCCACAACCACAAAGAGAGAGGCTCCTGTATTTATTCCTAAAATACTAGGATCTGCAATTGGATTTCGGGTAATTGATTGCATAAGACAGCCAGATACTCCAAGAGAAGCTCCTGCTAAAATACCAAACAAAGTTCGTGGTATTCTTGCCTGAACAACACTAATAGAAAAACTTTCTTTGTTTGTAAAGAATGCATCAAATAATATTTCCATGTCTACTGATTTAGAACCATACAAAATAGACAATACAGAAACAATAATAAGACAAAGAGAAAGAATCACAAACAAGAAATAAACATTCTGTTTTCTCATTCGTTTACCTTATCTGCAGCCTGCCCAATTAATGATAAATACTCATCAATTGTTGCAGAAATACCTAAAACTGTAGGAGTCGCAGAACCTGCTAATGCACTATTACTATCAATAACTACTACTGAGCCACGTTTAATAGCTGGAATTTTTCCAAAGATAGCATCTTTTTGTAAAGCTTTTAGGGTTGTATCATCACCATAAGTAACTAAAATATCTACATTATTTAAAATATCTGCATTTTCTGCGGAAACCGTCAAAGAGAAAGTCGTTTCATCTTTTCCCATTTCCTTAATATTTTCAGGGAATGATAAACCTAAGTCTGTAAGATAGGAAGCTCTAGGATCACTAGTTAAATATACATAGAATGAGCTAGTATCTGCTGGATTAACCCAAAGGAAAGCTCCGCTTTTGCCTTCTATCTGAGGATATTCTTTAAATTTATTCGCAATTAATTGTTCAGTTTCTTTAACCAATGCTTCTCCTTCATCTTTCATCCCCATAGCTTCTGCATTAATCGTAACTTGCTCTCTCCAATATGTCTGCCATGCTACACGTGGATATGCAACTACAGGAGCAATTTTACTTAAGGTATCATATTCTTCTTGTGTTAATCCTGAATAAGCAGCTAAAATGATATCTGGATTACTATCCGCAATAGCTTCATAATCTAACCCATCTGTATCATCGTAGACTACTGGCTCTGTTACTCCTAATTTTTCAAAAGCCTCCTGAGTCCATGGTGATAACCCATCTTTAGTTAATTCACCAAAATTGCCTTTTGAAACGCCAACTGGAGCAACTCCCAATGCTAATGGAACATCCTGATTTCCCCAAGCTATGGTTGCTATGCGCTCTGGCTTTTCTGTAATCGTTGTTTCTCCAAAAGCATGTTTTATTGTAATTGGAAATTGTGTAGATGTATTTGTATTTTTATTTTCATATTCATTAGTTGACGATGATGAACAAGCTGTTGTCATCAATAAGAAACCTGTAACTACTACAGCAAAAAATTTTTTCATATAAACCTCCATACATTGTTAGATTTAACTAACTTATGAAATAGTTATATCAGAACATAACATTTATGTCAATACCATATTATTTTAATAAGAATTATGAAATAAAAAAACTGAATCTAAATATGAATGATTCATACTTAATAATTCAGTTTCAATAATTTAAACCTTTAAATCTTTCTCTATATATTCAATAATCTGATTTTTCCCATTTGCTTTCACTTGATATAAAGCTTGATCAGCCTTCGCAAAAGCTTCGTGATAATCAAAACATCCTTTGACAGAAGCTAATCCTACACTATACGTAATTGTAAAACAAATATCTCCTAAATACATTTTTTTATTATTTTCACCTAAAAATAATTTCAGTTTATTTAAAACTTCCTTTACCGATTTATTAACAGAAAAAATTAAGAATTCATCTCCACCATATCGGCATACATAATCTTCCTCATCTAGTAATGACGCAATACGCTCTGCTGTCTGTTTGATTGCTAGATCTCCAACATTATGTCCATAGGTATCATTTATATGTTTAAAATCATCAATATCTATAATGCATAAATATGCTTCTGTATTCGGATAAGAAGCCATATAAAATTCATAATAATTTTCAAACATTAAACGACTAGGATAGCCAGTTAGAAAATCCCCTTTACTAAAAACATCTTCACTAACCAGCATATAATACTTTCTTTCTTTTTCCCTTGTATTTATCATTACTAGATGATTCTGATCATGTCCGATGAATTTACCGTCATTCTCATGTCTTGTTTCAAACTGAGTTTCAAATCCATTTACAGCTAAATTAAAAATATCATCAAAATTTCTCCCTAATATATTATCCCCAATCATTTCCTTTAGTGTTTCTGCATTCTGATTATAGTAAGAGCACTCTTCTGCTTCTTTATTTTTATATATGACTTCTCCTTGATCATCACTAATTACAATTTTATTTGGAATACTATTTAAATAAAACTCTAAACGTTCACGTTCATAATTTAGACTCTTCATTTCTGTAATATCCATTATAGTCACAAACCAGCAATTATTTTCTCTATCATATTTAGCTGTATCATGAACCCAGAAAATTGATCCATCTTTTCTTTGCATTCTAAATTCAAAATCTAAATCTTCATTATTCGCAATTTTTTCATCAATTGTAACCAAGATTGCAGATACATCATCTACTACGAAATCTGCAAATCGATTATTATGATTTTTCTCTATCTCTTCTCTTGTATAACCAATCATCTCATAGAAATAATCATTAGCATAATTAATTGTTGAATATTGATCATTTTTACAATGTAAAACTCCTGCATGTATATGTTCTAAAATGCTTTTATATTGATTAAACATGTGTTTCTTGCCACTCAAAATATAATTAAATATACTCGTAACTAAACAAGAGTTTTATAAAACTCTTGTTGTAATTTAAGACAATTTATTCTTCTATTCTTGTAAATTTTTGTAGTTAATACAGTCGAATTAGTATATTTTTTGAGTGGATCCTCCTTTCTATAATTTTCAATAACTATTTCATAATTTGATTTTTGCGAATTTATTCATGTTTTATATTACACTCATAGATAGCGATCTTAATTGTTTAAAGTATTATTACAATCAGTCTTATCTATTCTATCATAGGTTACACTTCGATGCTATAGTTATGAATCAATTTATCACATATACATAACATATTTATTAAACATTCTTCTTTTCTTTCCGATATTTTTATCATTTAATGAGAGCTAAATTTAATATTCAAACTTATACGCATCTATAATAATGAACAAATTCATTAGGAAAAATTTATGGTAACGTCTACATTTGTATCTATACCATTTAAACATCTTAAAATAGCTAAAACATCATTTTCTTTTTTTACAGCGACTTTAGTCTTATTAAAAAGTAATAGTATTTTATCATTAATTAAGTCGTTATATTTAATAATGTCTTTTATCATTAAATCTATCCTCCTGTCTTATAACTATAATACACAATTACACATATTTTTACAATATATATTGCACAGGAATTAAAGTGTATATAATGTTTCTATTTTCTAATAATATTTAGGTGTTTAAGATAGGAGTGACACTTATGGGATTTAAAATAGAGAAAGAAGAATATGTAAATAAAACATTTCGTATAGAAAAGAAACTTGTTGAAAAATTAGAAGTAATCTGTGACCAGAAAAATATTTCTTTAAATAAACTTGTAGTTAAATGTATTAAATATGCTTTGGATAATTTAGAAGATGAAAAAGAGAACTGAGATTAGAAATATTATTAAGATAAACGTTTCAAATCATAACCACGCCTAAAAGACGTGGTATGTACTCGTCCTAAAAGGACATAATG
>URYK01000015.1 GCA_900552125.1 uncultured Solobacterium sp.
AAGGTGCCCGCTGCGTTTGGGAAGGGGCGAGGTCTTTAGACTTCGCCTATTTCACCTTTTATTATGCTTATTTACACAAAAAAAAGCAATCCATAATTCTGAGAATTACTCTATGAATTCTGGACTGTACTTTCTTCTTCCTCTGCTTCCAATGTTTTTATGATTCCATCTGCGATTTCATTCGCAAATAACTTTCTTTTTTCTTCATCTAATAAATAACTTCGATCCTGTTCACTCGCTAGAAAACCGGCTTCCATTAAGATAGCAGGTAAATCATTATTTTCTAATACATACAAAGGATATGTATCTTGATCTTTAGCACCACGATTTAAAGAATAACCTAATGTATCAATTTCCGTTAAGATATTTTCTGATAACGTCGCAACTTTTTCATTCTGCATCTTTCCCCATATTTCATAGCCATAACTCCCCATATCATATTCTGTCGCATTTGTATGAATAGATACGAAATATTTGGCGTCGCTATTATTGGAGATATTTACACGTTCTTCCAAGTCCTCTTGTTCATTGCTTGGCCAAGAAACCTCATCACTTTCTCTAGTATAGGCTACAGGATAGCCATGTTCTTCCAGATAATCACCAATATCTTTGACAATTGCTAATGTAACATCTTTTTCATAAACATCCTGATAAACTGTTCCGCTATCATAGCCTCCATGACCAGCATCAAGCACTACGACTGGAGGTTCTTGTACAATAAGATTTTTAATGGGTTGTAAAATTGGACTATCTGGAAATATTTTGGTACAAACAATTAGTAATCCAACGATTATACACAATTCAATCGCAATAACGACTAATAAGCGTATGGGATTTATTCTCCTTTTTCGTCTTCTTTTCTTTGCCATTTCCTCACCAGACTTTCATGTTTTAATTATAACAAAACCAAAACATTATTCCTACCTGATGAAAATTAAAATTTAATGAAAATTTCTTATAAACAGCCTTTTTCAATTTGTGTGATCCATGCTTTTTGATTCGCAAATATACAGAATGTATTCTCATCTGTAAAGAATGTATTATGAATTGCATAAGCACCAGCAACTTCTTCTAAAATAATGATCGCAGCTGCATAATCCCAGCATTTTGCTTTAGAAGTAATATATAAATCTGTTATTCCCTGGGCAATATGCACAATGCTTAAGGAAGCACAGCCATAAGAACGATGTGCGCGAATCTTCTTTTGAAAATCAAATAAGTCATACTGAAAATGTTCCTTCATATAAGAAATTGCGGACATGCCTGCCTCTAAAACACATTCACTCAGCTTTTTTCTATGAAGCTTTTCTAATTTTGTATCATTCAGCCATGCACCTTTACCATGAATTCCTATAAATAATTCATCTCGCATCACATCATAAACAATTCCAAATACTGGTTTTTTCTTTTGATAATATGCTAGTGATATCGCAAAATCACGATGCATAGTCACAAAATTTGTAGTGCCATCAATGGGATCTAAAATCCATAGATAATCGCCCATTTCTTTTGTTTCTTCTTCTCCTAGAAACTGATGTGTAGGATACTGTTCCTGGATTTTTTTATGAATATATTGTTCGATCATACGATCATATTCTGTTACTAAATCCTGAATTCCTGTCTTATATTCTGCTTCTACACTGGATACTTCTCTTAATTTGTTTCCACATTCAAGTACTAAGTTTTTCGCAAAAGCTATCATATCCTGCTGCATAATGTCACATCACTTTCTTTCATATAGGGACTACATTCCCCAATATCTGGCTCATTACCATATCTGCCATGGGTATCACTGCCCCCTGTTTCTATTAGCTTATACCTTTTCGCAATTTGATGCAAGTCCTCCACTTCGCTTTTGCTGTGAGAGCTATGCCAGGTTTCTATGCCATCAATACCCATAGAAAGGTAATTTGGTATCTGTGACACTACCTTAGATAAATATGGATGAGCTAAAACTGCAATGCCATGGTCTGCATGAATAGCTCGTATTGCATCTGCTACAGATACATATGGTATGGTACATTCACAAATACCGTTATTCTTAAATAATTTACGATACACATCAGAATAAATACCATCACTATAGCCATGTTTCATCATCACATCCATAATATGCTGTTTATAAATAGCTGTAGAATCTATCGCAAGGTTTTCTACTTCTTCTTTTGTAATCTTGTAACCATGTTTTTTCAATTGCTCAATCTGCCATAAAGAAGCTTTTAGACGATGTTGTAACGTAGTGGCACATAGGGCATCCACATGTGGTGTATCCTCTCCAAATCCATATCCAAGAATATGTACTGGTTTTTGTAGCGTATCATCAAAAGCACTGATTTCGATTCCTTTCACAATTGCACATGGTAATGAATATTCTTGTAAATGCTTATAACATGCGAAGGTATCATGATCCGTAATGGATATTGTATGCAGATTTTTTTCTTTTACGCTTGTTAGGATATCAGCTAAGGACAGTGATGAATCGCTATATACACTATGTATATGCAAATCAATCGCATTCATGATAGAAAGCCTTTCTGCATATTATATTCTCGATCACACAATCCTTCCATAAACTCCAAATCATGGAAAATACCTAGCATGGTTGTTCCTTCTTTTTTCAATTGTTCAATAAGGTCACGAACTTTTTGCTTTGATGAATTATCTAAACTTGCAGTTGGTTCATCCAATAATAATAATCTTGGTTTTTTTACCATTGCTGCCGCAATGTTTAATCTTAGTTTTTCTCCACCGCTAAAGGTATTTGGATACATGTCCCATAATGCTTTATCTAATTCAAAATGTTCTAACATATGAATCGCTTCTTTTTGTGCGGTTTCTTCATCTGATCCCATTTCCAATAACGCATTCTCAATAATCTGTCTTGCGGTTGTCCTAGGCATAATATTTAAAAACTGTGATACATATCCGATTTCATGACGACGAAGATAAATCATCTGACGTTCCGTTGCCTTACATAAATCAATCCATCCAAAAGCTGCACTATGATAAAGAATACGCCCTTCCTGTGGAAGATTGGTACGATAAATCCCTTTTAAGATTGTAGATTTTCCACTACCGCTTTTTCCAGTAATACCCACAAATTCTCCTGCATTTAATTGTAAAGAAATATGATCACAGGCATGAATCACTTTATTTGTGATATGCATTGTAAATGTTTTTGTTAAGTCTTCAATAATTAATAATTCCTGTTGCTTAGTCATGTGATTTATCCTTTCTATATTTATCAATAAATTTATCAATATCTAATGAAAAATCATCAATTCGCTGACGAAACACTTCATCATCCCAATCCCACCAGGCAATTTCTTGTAGGGCTTCAATCTGTTTCTGCTCAAAACGAAAGCGAATGACTTTCGCCGGTACTCCTGCAACAATCGCATAAGGAGGAACATCATGCGTCACAACTGCACCACTTCCAATAACTGCACCATTTCCGACATGAATACCTGCCTCAATAATAACACCATGTCCAATCCAGACATCATGACCAATTTCTGTAATTGTATTTTCTCGGCGTTTAAAGAATTCTTTATCATCTTCCTGATGAATACCATACATTTGTTTACGATACGTAATATGATGAGATGTCGGGCGTTCAATTGGATGCTGGGTAGCACCAATTCTTGCGTTTCTTGCGATATCCACGAAGCTATGAATAATAGTATTTTGAATCATGGTATAGGGTTCACAATAGGAGTATTTGCCAAAACTGCTATTCTCGATCGTACAATCTTTTCCAACCTTATTATAGATGGAAAACGTTGTATTTACTACCTCTGCCCCTTTTTCAATATAAGGCTTTTTATCTAATTTCATAAGCTATATACGATAATGATTCTGTGCAATACACAGTCCATCCACAAATACATCTGTAATAGCAGGAAGATGATTAGGCAACATACGAATAATTAACAGATCAGCTTTTTTACCTTTTTCAATAGAACCATATTCTGAATCAATACCTGTTGCACGTGCAGGCATGATAGTAACTTTTGCAATCATGTCTTCAAATTTCTGTCCTTTTTCAGTCATTTGAAATATCGCATGTAATAAGCTTGCAGGATAATAATCACTACATAAGATATCTGCCGCATTAGCTTCTATCGCATCTTTCGCATTCATATTTCCAGAGTGACTTCCTCCAAGTAAGATATTTGGAGCACCTACTACTGTATACATTCCTCTACGTTTTGCTTCTTTTGCGACTTCTAAGGTAATTGGGAATTCAGAAATTGTTGCGCCGAAGTCTTGTACAACATCTAATTTTTCAATTGTATCATCATCATGAGAGGCAATAGAAATTCCTTGTTCCTGAGCTAGTTTAGCAGCCTCTCGTATTTTATCAAGTGTTAATTTTTCACTATGCATATGACGCTGTACTTCCTGTTCAACCTCTTCTTCGCTCATTTTCTTTTCTGAACGAATATACGTACGATAATGTTCAATATTTCGATATTGTCCCTGCCCAGGAGAATGATCCATAAAAGAAAGCAGATGAACTCGTTTCTTTTCCAGGTATTCCATCATTAAAGGAAACTGTTTGATATTATCAATTTCAAAGCGCATATGAAAACGATGATGAATCAAATGCAGCTGTGAATGGCTTTTTTCAATAATATCTGCTAATTTTTTTACTAATTCCGGTCTACGCATAGGAGATGCCGCAACTCCATCTAGTATACTAACGGAATGAAACATCGTTGTAATACCATGTGTACAACACTCTTTTTCAAACTCATAAACCGCTAACTCCATATCCATAATACTCGTAGCTCGCGGTGCAGCCATTTTTTCAATATGATCAGAATGTACATCGATAAAGCCAGGAGTAACATATCCACCATAAGCATTCACAACTTCATCTATTGGATAGGCATCCATTTCTGTTTCTTTTACGATATCATAAATTCGTTCATCTTTTAGTAATAAAGTATAACCTTCTAAGATTTCATGTTCTAAGACAATTTTTCCATTCGTAATAGCTAACATAGTTCCTCCTTATAATAATGAATAAACCAATTGCTGAGTATAAGGATGCTGAGGATCTTCCATAACCTGATCGGTTAAACCCTGTTCAATAATTTCTCCATCCAACATAACAATCGTACGATCCGCTAACATTCTAATAACACCTAAGTCATGAGATACGACAATCATCGATACACCTAAATCACGCTGTATCTTTTTAATTAAATCTAATACATTTGCCTGTACTGATAAATCCAGACCGGTTGTGACCTCATCTAGTAATAATACAGGAGGGTTATTACTTAAAGCTTTCGCAATCTGTACACGTTGCTGCATACCACCTGAAAAATTCTTAGGCTCTTCTTTCATTCGATGGGTAGGTATTTTTACTGCCTGCAGTAATTCCTCTCCACGAGAACGCATCTCTGAGACATTTCGTTTTCCTGCCGCTATTAATTTTTCTGCGATATTTCCCATACTAGAAAAATTCATTTTTAAGCCTAAATATGGATTTTGATATACCATACCTAGCACATGATTTCGAATATAACGCTGTTGTTGGGAAGTTAAATCAAAAATATTAGCTTCTCCATTTTTATAAGTTCTGATTGTACAGCTGCCACTTGTCACATATTGATCAAAGTATAGACACTGCATCATAGTAGATTTACCGCTACCGCTTTCTCCTACTACTCCTAAAATTTCTCCATCATATACATCAAAGCTGATATCTCTACATGCATAGACTGTTCCACAGTTTGGACAATAATTGCCATGCAGATGTTCTGGATGTCCTTTACAATATATACAGCCATCTCCAAATTGTTTATTTAAGTTTTTCACCTGCATTAAAGGCACATCGCTAAATTGCATTCTGTTTCCCTCCTTGTGCATTTAAACGCTCTAAACATTGACTGGTATCATTACATTGATAACTTACACTACCATCTTCTTCATTGATGATTTCATCAAGATATACATGACTTGCCCCACATAAGCGACAGCATTTTCCTTTGAAATCTTCTTGTTCGAATGGATAATCCTCAAAGTCTAAAGATACAACCTTAGTATATGGCGGTACCGCATAGATTTTTTTCTCACGCCCTGCCCCAAGTAAAATCAAAGCTTCACTTTCCATCATCTTAGGATTATCAAATTTTGGAATAGGAGAAGGTGCCATGACATAACGATCATTTACCATTACAGGATGATCTGCTCCCATTGTCATGCGATCAAATTTCATGATCTGTTCAAAAAGCATCAGCCATGCCCCTGTATATTCTTTTTCCGCATGTAAGATTTTTGTTTTTCTTTCACTTGGCTCATATTCACGTAAAGGTTCTGGTGTTGGTACCTGAAGAACTAGAATCTGATCTTTCTTTAAAGGAACCTCTGGGATACGATGACGAGATTGTATCAAAGTAGCTTCACTTGTATGAATCGTCACATCTACTCCTGTTGTTGTCTGAATCAGATTTTTAATACTGATAGCATTAACACTTTCATCACTTCCCTGATCAATGACCTTTACTACATCTTCTTTTCCTACTAAAGATAAGGTTAACTGAATTCCACCAGTTCCCCAGCCTCTGGCTATCGGCATTTCTCTTGAGGCAAAAGGAACCTGATAGCCTGGAATACAAATAGCTTTTAGTGATGTTCTTCGTATTTCTCGTTTACTGCCTTCGTCAAAGAAAGCAAAATTATATTTCTTTTTCATAAGCATTTTCCTTTTTCGTTTTTCTAATACTATTTAATTTTGATTGGAAGGTTACATAATGAGGCAATTTCAAATGAGAAATAAAGCCTGTTGCTTCTACGGAATCAATATGATAAAGAACAAATTCTTCATCATTTACCGCAAAGCTTTTATCTTCACTCTCTAAACATGTGTCTAGAATACTCATCGCAATTGCTTTTGTTTCATTTTGTCCAAATGTTAAACCATATCCAACTTTAAATTCTAATTCTTTATTTCCATCTGGATTCGTAATCGTAACTGGGATTAGACTTTCTACCTCTGTTACTTTGATTTCTCCTATATAGTAAGAATCATCATCTGAATCCTGATGCATTGGATCCGCAATCGTTATAGGAAGCATACCAACACGTAATTCTCCAACTGTTGGATGCACGACTCCATAACCACGCAAAGAAGCATATCCTAAAGCTGTTACTGCCTGTGTCATCCCTCTGCTTAGAATCTGAAGACGTTCACTTCGTTTTGTTGGGAAACTAAGCATTTGTTTTGTCGCATCCTTAGGAGGTGTATCATCGTTCTCTATTTCAGGAAGAAGCCCTTCTTTACGCAGATAATCACTTACCTTTGGAAGACGAAGATGATCTCTTTGGATAGTACATTCACGATGTAAAAATTCGTTAATAAATGTTTTTACCTCTTCTTCCTTTTCCTCCAGTAAATCAAAATCTAATAAACGATGTACATAGTCATAACTAGTTCCTAATATCTGCCCATCAGGGATATCTTTAAAGGCTGCCGAAATTCGTCTTTCTACTTCCATATCTTCACTATTTACGATATTAGAATAATAACTGCGAGGTAATGTAGATCGATAACTACGCAATAAGAATACTGCCTCTTCCATACTTCCCTCTGCCTGCTTAATAGCTAAAGCACATAAGGATGGATCATATAAGCTTGCTTCACTCATCACCTGATCTATCAATAAGCGCATCCCTTGTTCAATCTGTAATGTACTAGGACCTAAGCCTTGTTTTAAGCGTTCATATTTTAAACGGCGAATACTTTCATCAATTGCCTGTGCTCCACCTTTTACCGCAACATATGCCATAGTTTATCCCCTTTCTATCTGTGTCGTCCTAGGTAATGCGACACAATTTGCGTTCGCATCAACGAGAATCATATCAAAGCCTAGCGGAAATTCTTCATTCACAAGTTTTCTTTTGTCCACCCACTCTTCCTGTAAAGGAAGTGAGATTGTCTTTTTATCTTTAATTCCAGGTCCAGATAATGTCCACGCATCTCCACCATACAAATCATCACATTCCACTAACATCGTTGCGCCTAAATGCGGATCTTCTAATGTTCCTACCTGAATCTGATCCATAACTTCTGTCAAATGATCAAGATTCTTTTTTGTCACGATGACATGAGCTGCATCTGTTTGTTTTACTTGTTCACAATATGTTAAACGTGCAATCGTTAGAGCCAGTTCTTCATCATCTACTACATGAAAACTAGTGTCCGCATCAAGAAGCATATAAAACAATACCTGCATACCTTTTACACAAGATAGCGGTAAATCAAGTTTATCCGCCTCTTCCTTTAAACTAACAATCTCTCCTGGATAGGCGAATGCATGCACGATTTTACGATATGCATGCTGAATATCAAATACCATATCAAAGTTCATAGATACTCTCCTTATACATCCATCGTCTCAAAATTAACTCTTGTCTTTAATATCTGATTAACATATTTCTTATGCTGTTCTTCCTGCATTTCTTTTTGTTTTACAAGTTCTTTTTCTAAATCTTCAACTCCCGCAAGCTCTGCGTTACATGCCGCATCTAAGATTGCTAAGTCATAAGATTTTTCTAACTCATTTCCTTGAATAATTCCAATACCAATCACTCCTTGGCATTCTACTCTTGTTTCACTGACCAAAACTTCACCTAGATAAAATAGTGTGTTCTGTGCACTTTCTCGCATTCGAATCATTGTCAATGCATTTTTTGGTTCTTCAATTACATGAAATTCATTTTGCTGTTTAAAGTATTCTGCCCATTGTCTAAGAAACTCTTTTTCACAATGAACCAGGATACGAGTTCTTTCTTTTCGTATCATAATTTCCTCCTCTTAACACGTCTATAGATTATCTTGTAGCCAAGAAAGAAGTGTTAAACAAATGTAAATGTTATGTATGAAAATCATCAATTTTTATAAATAATCAAGTGTAAGTGATTACATTTTTAAATTATTTTACAGGCAAAAAAAGAGACTCCATTCTATCGATTTAACACAATAGACTTTGAAATCTCCTATTTGTTCCTATTCATTAAATAGATACAAATTCCTGTGGTCTTTCCACAAATTGAGTTATATTACCTGAACCCTGTGATTGAAAAAACATATGAATGGCATCTACTATACGTTTTGAAGCTTTACCATCACCATAAGGATTTTTAGCCTTACTCATTTTTTCATATTCTTCCATATCATCTAATAAGCATTGAGCATTACGAACAATGCCTTCTATCGAAGTTCCTACTAAACGAAGTGTACCAGCTCTTACTCCTTCAGGACGTTCTGTAGTGTTTCTTAACACTAACACAGGTTTTCCTAAACTAGGTGCTTCTTCCTGAATTCCTCCACTATCACTTAATACTAGATATGATCTTCGTAAAATGTTGTGGAAATCAAAAACTTCTAATGGTGGAACAATACGAATTCTTTCATCTTGATCCAATATTTCATGAGCTAGCTTTTGAATTTTAGGATTTGGGTGACAAGGATATAATACTTTAACATCAGGATTCTGATTTACTAATTGCTTGATCGCTCTAAAAATATTAGCCATATCTTCTCCCTGATTCTCTCTTCGATGCGCTGTCAGCAGTAATAAACGACTATCACTTGACCATGTTAAATATTCATGTTTATAATCTGCATTTGTTGTATATTGCAAAGCATCGATAGCAGTATTACCAGTTACAAATATATGCTCAGGTAAAATATTTTCTTTAATTAAGTTATGACGACTGATTTCAGTAGGCGCAAAGTGTAAATCAGTTAAACGCCCTACCATTTGACGATTCATCTCTTCAGGGAAAGGAGAATATTTTTGATAAGTTCTTAACCCTGCTTCTATATGTCCAATGGGGATATGGTGATAATATGCACATAATGCTGCCGCAAATGTTGTGGTTGTGTCACCATGAACTAAAATCAGATCTGGTTTCTCTTTTTCAAAGACACTTTGAAGTCCCTGTAGAATTGCTTGTGTAATACCTTCCAATGTCTGTCCATGTTTCATAATATCTAAATCATAATCTGGTTCAATGTTGAAGGCATGTAATACCGCATCCAATAATTCACGATGCTGAGCTGTTACACAAACTTTACTAATAATATCGTGTTGTTTCTTCAATTCCAATATGACCGGAGCCATTTTAATGGCTTCTGGACGTGTTCCAAATATACTCATTACTTTTTTCATAATATCACTCCTATTTGTTTTCATCTTAATCAAAAACGTAAAGTGAAAACATCAAAAGTACGTTAATTTGTGTTAAGAATTCGAAAACAAGTAAAATATTAGTCCTTTTTTCATATTTCAAAAATAAACAGAATTGAAATAAACATAACAGAAAAATAACCATTTAGAAACAAAACATGAATCCAGAAAATATAAAGTTAAACTGATAGAAAAGAGGTGGAAACATGAAAGAAATAAGTGTTCTAGGTGTACCAGTAACATCAACAACCATGGAAGAATTAAGCGATATTATCGCAGAACATATTAAACAAAATAAAAAACTAACTTTAACTGCCATCAATGCACGTAAAGTAGTGCGTTCAAAAGAAAACGCAAATATTGATAAATTATTAAAACAATTCGATATTCATTTAGCAGATGGCGCATCCATTGTTCGTCAAGCATCAGAATCTATTCAAAGAATTACAGGAGTAGATTTAATGTCTTATCTTATTCAAAAAGCAGATCAGATACAATTGCGAATCTTTTTATATGGTGCTAAAGAGGAAGTCAATATTCAGATGCAGAAAAAGCTAAAAGAAACATATCCTAATATCTGCATAGCTGGATATTGTAATGGCTACGATGATCAAGATGTTATTAAAAAAATCAATATGAGTAATGCCAATATTATCTTTATTGCCAAAGGAAGTCCTACACAGGAACAATGGATCATTAAAAATAAAGATCGTGTATGTACCAATGTATTCTTAGGTGTAGGTGGAGGTTTTGATATTATGGCAGGAGCATTAAAAAGAGCTCCAAAATGGATTCAAAAACTTGGTCTAGAATGGCTATATCGTATGTGTCAGGAACCAAGAAGATTTCTCCAGCTGCCGGAATTATTAAAATTTTATATTTATGTGAAAAGAAATAAAAAGAAGAAAAATGAAGTAAGGGGTAAAGCATATGAAATGTGAAATGAAAAAAATTAGTGTTGTTGGTTTAGGTTACATTGGTTTACCAACTGCAATAGTACTAGCAGATGCAGGACATCAGGTTTATGGATATGATGCAAATCCTAATGTACGAGAAAGCTTAAAAAATGGAAAAATACATATTGTGGAAAAAAATCTGCAAGAAGCATTTACTTCTGTATTAGAATCTGGTCATTTCCATGTCAGTGAAACACTGGAGGTATCCGATGTATATATCTTATGTGTACCAACTCCTTTTATTGGAGAAGAAAAAAAGGCTGATCTTCGATATGTAAAATCAGCAGCAGAACTAGTAGGAAATGTATTAAAAAAAGGAGACCTTGTAATTTTAGAATCTACCGTACCTCCTCATACTACTAGCATGATGACAAAACTATTAGCGGAAACCAGCGGACTTAAGGAAGAAGATTTTTACACCGCACATTGTCCAGAACGTGTATTACCTGGGAAAATCTTATATGAATTGCATCATAATGACCGTATTATTGGTGCTAAAAATGAAAAAGCTGCACTAATGACCAAAGAACTATACGATACATTTGTACAAGAGGGAACCTGCTATACATGCGATGATGTTACAGCTGAAATGTGTAAATTAGTCGAAAATACATATCGTGATATAAATATCGCATTTGCAAATCAATTATCTGAAATATGCAAAACGGCTGGTATTGATGTTTTCAAACTCATAAATTTAGCAAACAAACATCCAAGAGTTAACATTCTAACTCCAGGTCTAGGAGTAGGAGGACATTGTCTAGCAGTTGATCCATGGTTTTTAGTTGAACAGTTCAAAGAAGAAGCAACTCTAATTCATACCGCAAGAGTTATTAACGATGAAAAACCGCTATGGGTCATGAAACAGATTGAAGCCGAAATCCAATATGATACCAGCAAAAAAATTGGAATCTTAGGAATGGCATATAAGCCAAATATTGATGATATGCGAGAAAGTCCTTCACTTTCATTAGCACATGCATTACAGGCAAAAGGCTATCAGGTTTACGGCTGTGAACCAAATGCAACACTTAATCAGTTAGATACTGTACCGCTTTTATCTCTTCAGGAATGTATTGATCAATGCGATTACCTTGTATTTGCCTTAGCTCACAATGAATTTATCAATGACCAAGCAAAAGCTAAAATCTTCTCAAAACCTTGTTTTGATTGCATCGGAGTAAGATAAAAATGACACAAAAAATATTACTATATGGGGATGTGGATTTAAACATCATTGATGGATCCAGTATCTGGCTAGTCAATCTTGCCAAACTTCTAGCACAAAACAAAGATTGTATGGTTGATATTTTATTAAAAAAACGTATACGTAATGAAGTTTTGGTATCTGGAATAAAAAATATATATAACATAAGACTTCTTTATGTGAAAGAATATATCGATCATATTACAGAAATCGATGAGCATAATATTACCAAAGCAATATCCGAAATAGACGCTGCGCGTGATTATTCCTGTTATATTATACGAGGAATGCGTGTTGTGAAAGCTTTTTATAAAAATGGTAACTGTGAGAAACTCGTACCTTATCTAACAGACTTCTGCCACAACGAACAGGAAATAAGCAAAGAAGAAGTACAATTTCTTGCGTCCCTTTATCAGAAAGTACATTTATTTTTTGTACAAACTGAGGCAATGAAAGAATACTTAGAAAAAATATTACGAGTTGATGGGCAAAAATTTCATATCTTATATCCTATCGTATTCGATATTCCAGAACCTAAATATAAGGAAAAAAATTCTATTGTATATGCAGGTAAAATTGCGAAAGATTGGAATATCTTAGAATTAATGGATATTATGGATGAATTAGCACAAACAAACCCTGAGATTCATTTACATATGATTGGTGATAAAGTCAATGCGGATATGGCTGAACAAAAGAAACAGCTTTTTCATCACATGAATCAAGCCGATAACATTATCTTTCATGGCAGTTTACCAAGAGAAAGTGTCATGACTTATGTAAATCAAAGTATGTTAGGTTATTCTTTTCGAAGCCGTAAAGTTGATCATGACCACTCTTTAGAAGTATCTGTTAAATTACTGGAATATTGTCGTGCCGGTGTTCCAATGGTTTTACGCAGAACTCGTATACATGAAGAAATCTTAGGAAAAGATTATCCTTTATATGTAGAATCAAAAGAAGAATGCAAAGAAAAAATAAAACAATGGATCAACAGTGAAAAACTAATAGAATTAGGCAAACAGCTGAAACAAAATAGTGAACAATTCCGTGCTTCTACCATTGCGAAAGGATTATTCAAAGCATTATCTATTTATCCCCAAAAAACAATACGTCTTTTAATCAGCGGACATGACTTGAAATTCTTAAAACCTTTACTTCCTTTTATGAAACAACATTATGATGTGCAGGTACAAGAATTAAGTGAATATTATGTCTTCTCAGAAAAAGAAGCTAAAACTTATATACAGCAGGCAGACATCATTTGGTGTGAATGGCTTCTTACTGCGGCACAATGGTATTCTTTACATCGTTATCCACATCAGCACCTTTATATTAGAGGACATCGTTTCGAAGTATATCGGGCTTTTGGAAAAAATTTAAAATTAATAAATGTAGATAAACTTATAACTGTCTCTTATTACTATTATGAAGAATTTAGACGGGCATTCAACATTCCATTAGAAAAGATAACAATTATTAATAACTTTATAGATGTGGCAGCCTACCCTACTGAAAAAACATCAGATGCCTTTTACCATTTAGCTTTAATTGGAGCCTTGCCTAAACGAAAAGGATTACTAAAAGCTATTGAGTTATTACATATACTAAAAGAAAGTGATAAACGTTATTGTCTACATGTGCCTGGAAAACGCCCAGAAGAATTTCCAAACACTAAAAATGTAGAAGAAGAATGGAATTATTACCAGGAAGTTTACACAACAATCAAACGATATCATTTAGAAGACTCTGTCTTTTTTGATGGCTGGGTAGATGTTTCTGCATTTCTAAAAAATATTGGCTATGTACTATCCTTAAGCGATCCGAAACAACCTGAAAGCTTTCATGTGACACCTTTTGAAGGCTTAGCATCCAACGCTATGGCTCTTGCATTACCATGGGAAGGAATTGAATACCTTTATCCAAAAGTATGTCGTACAGCATCCATACAGGATATGGCTAATAGAATACTCTATTATAATCAAAATCCTGAACAGCGTACCAATGATATTCAAAGCGCAAGGGAATATGTAATACATAATTATGATATATCTCTTATCTGGGCACAAATTCATTCATTATTGAAAGGAGAATATAATGAAAAGCCGTTTGATTAAATTCATAAAGATGAATCCTATTTTATATCGAATAGCTAAACGCTTCTACAGGAAGATAAAGCCCGCAAAGCCTACACTCTACCAACAAAAAGATTACTGGATAACCTGCACCCTAACAAAAAAAGAAGATATCCAAAAAATTTTAGCCTATTATAAACAAATCAAAAAAGATAATTATCGTTTATTAATTTTGGCAGAAGCAGATCCTTTAGAAATTCATGAATGGATACGAAGTTACCCTTCTATATCCTTCCTATCAATGGATTATTATAAGACATATAAGAAAAAGCTTAATATTCCTAATATGATTTATGTTGATTGGCAAAGTCAAGTCCCTCAATTTCTGGAATATTTATAGAATGGAGTAATAAAGATGTTGAAAAAAATACGGACACATATAAAACGCTATAACCCTTACTCAATATATGCGGCCAAATCAGAATTAAAAAGCGAAGTAAGTTCTTCCTATCTAACATGGGTATGGTGGATCTTAGATCCAGTATTATTTATGTTGGTATATGTATTTATTACAGTGGTTGTTTTTCAAAGCGAAGGTGAATATTTACCTGTAGTCGTAATTATCGGTCTAACAATCTGGAATTTCTTTAATAAAAATGTTTCCATCTCTGTAAAAATCGTAAACACTTTTCGAGGTATCGTATCAAAAATATATATTCCAAAATATATGCTTATCCTCGAAAAAATGTATGTCAATTTCTTTAAAATGATGATTTCCTTTGGCATTGTAGTGATGTTTATGATTGCCTATCAGATCCCATTTCGCTGGCAATTGATTTACTGTATACCTTTAGTTTTCCTAGTATTCCTACTCACTCTTGCATGTTGTGTCATAGTCGCTCATTTTGGTGTTTATGTCAATGACCTATACAATATCGTTCAAGTAATTCTTCGCTTTATGTTTTATTTATCTGGTGTCTTTTATGATATCAGTGATCGATTAGGAGAACGTTTATTCTTAGGATTTCATATTGGAAGATTAATGACCTTAGTAAATCCGATTGCATATATCATCGATGAATTACGAAATATTATTATTTATGGTGAAACAATACGATGGGATATCTTTTTATATTGGACATTATTTTCTCTCATTTTTCTATTCATTGGTCTCTGGCTCATGTATCGTCATGAAAACAATTATGTAAAGGTGGTGTAGCTATGGAAAATGCAATTGAAGTACGAGATGTACGTTTATCCTATCGTAGTATGAAATCATTTTCTATAAGAAAGAGTCTAGGGAAAATAAGACAGCGAAGAGATTGTTACGAAGCATTAAGAGGTGTCACTTTCAGTGTACCAAAAGGTAAAATCGTAGGTATTATTGGAAAAAACGGAAGTGGAAAATCTACATTATTAAAAACGATTGCAGGTGTATTTGCACCTGATGAAGGAACAATTGAAACCTTTCAGAATCGTATTTCTTTACTAGCTATTGGAATTGGTTTTCAAGCTTCTTTAAGCGGTCTAGAAAATATTTATTTATCTGGTCTACTATTAGGATTTAGTGAAAAACAAATCAAAGAACGTCTACAGGATATTATTGAATTTTCTGAATTAGGTGATTTTATATATAAACCTGTACAAACTTATTCTAGTGGTATGTATTCAAAATTAGCCTTTTCAATCACTGCTATTCTAGACACAGAAATCATCTTAATTGATGAAGTTCTAAGTGTTGGTGATATCAATTTTCGTGAAAAAAGCTATGCGAAAATGAAAGAAATCATCTCCGATAAGAATAAAACGGTAATGATTGTATCTCATAGTAATTCTAGCATATTAGAACTATGCGATGATGCTTTATGGATCCATGATGGTGTAGTAAAAGAATATGGTCCTGCTAAAGAAGTAGTAGAAAACTATGAGGGATTTATGAGAAGATATCGAAAACGTCATGAAAATGACCATCTAAAGAAATAAACAAGAAACTTTAAAAAGGTATATGAACATAAGCTTTCATATACCTTTTCTATTAATTGATAGACTTAGATATGTTATTCAATCTAAACATGCTTTAGTCCTATAAGTTACGGCTAATTTCATATTCAATCTTATATTTGCCGATTTCTTGATTTTCATTGATACTAATTAAATAATTTAAATGCTTTATAATGAACCCAGCAATCCTAATGGTAAAGAAGCCACAAGTTTTGAGGCTTTGCATATCAACTGAATAAAATCTGTTATTTCTCAAAATTACAATAAGATAAAAAGTTTACTGAATACAAAATTATCATATCTTTCAGTAAACTTTTTTTAATTCAACAATTATTCTTCACTGTATTTATAAATCATTTTTAGCTCAATATTTTCACTCCCCAACATAACCTTCTTTTCTTCCCCATTAAATACAAAACCTACTTTCTCATAAAAGCTGATAGCTTTGTCGTTACCCTTTAGTACCCATAAAACAATCTGTTTATATTGAGATAATGATTGAATTGCTTCCATCATCAGTTTATAACCAATTTTCTTATTTTGATATTCATTTAAGACATATAAGGCATAAACTTCTCCTGTATTAGGCATATCTTCACGATTTTCTCCAAAACTGATAAATCCAACAACTTTATCATTATCTTTAGCCAATATAGATGTTGAAATATTTCTTTCTTTTTCCATCCTAGCCATCCTGATACAATTTTCTAATGTTTGTCTTGTGTCTAAAAATGATTGATCAATTAAACCGGTATAAGTTTCCATCCAAGACTTCCAATGAACATAGCCTTTCCCTTGAACATCTGACTCTGATTCTACTAGTGATAATTCATAATCTTTCATTTCTACACACCTCCTAGATTTAAGTAAATATCCTTATTTTTTAATTTGTTTTACAAAAATATTTTGGCTTAAAGCCTTTTACTTGTATTGTCTTCATCATCGCTTTGAAAGTTTCTTGATCAAAATCATCATCCATACAGAATACTTCATAATCTACTCCTAAATAAGATAGAAAAAAACCAGTTTCTTTATAGCCATTGCGTAGATAGAAATTACGTCTTCTTTCTCTTTGAACGCTATTATTTGCGGAATCATCTAACATTTCAAAATCCACTACTTGTTTCTTTTCAGGATATTCTGCTTTCAATGTTTCTATAGCACGGCTTCCATACCCTTTTGAACGACAAGATGAAACGATTGCTAAAAAGAAGAGATATGCAAGATTCTCATAAGTTAAAACAACCATGAATCCAACAAAAGAATCCTCATCCTTTAATGCTAAAAAATCAAAATTATCTGCTTTTGCCATCTCTACTAATTTTGCTGGTTCAATGTATTCTTCAGGTGGAAAAGCTTCTTTCGCTAAAATATTTACGTTATTCCAATAATTACTATTTTCGGTAATGTGTTCTGTATGTAATTTCATAAGCACCTCTCACATATTTCATACCAATTAAAATCAGTATTCAAAACTTTACGATAAGCATATTACTCTTGCATATTTATTTTCAGAGTCTTCTATTACTCTTATTTTTCCCTTTTGAATATAATAATCAATTCTTTTCGCATACCACCAATCACTGATTCCCACCCTATCAAATGCTAGCATCTCTCCAATCAATCTTGCCTGTTTCTCTGGCTTTCGAGTAATTCTTTTCCAAAGTAAAAAGTCATAAAAATCTTCTGGCACACCATGTATTCTTCCATTAATCAATGCACGTAAGGGACTATTATCTTCTTTTAATTCATTCCAAACCTCAGCATTTACCTGAATTTCTAATGAAGAAAGTTCTTTCTGATATGACAAGAATTTTTCAAAATCTTTAGGTGAAACTTCCCCCCAATGATTGTAGGAAACAATACAATTCTTAGAATAAATATATTCCGGTAGTTTCACAATAAAAACTTTACTATTATAATTTTCTAGGATACTACACAAATGATAAAACCCACATAATGAGTAAGGACAATCACTATACCATACTCTAACTGGTTCTCCAGTAGATAGATAACCTTTCAATCTGTTTAATTCCTCACAATATAAATTGCCTAATTCCCGCAATTCCTCATCCATTGCCTCATGTTTTCCCCATGGTTCTTGTGCATAGAGAGAATAGACTAATTTTTTCCGATATAGACTATCGACTTCTTCATTAATATCTCCTATATCCAGCAAAAAGCCAAGGCATATCACATCTTCTATCTTTCCTGTAGTTTCTTGATTATTATAGTCTTTACTGCTTAATAAGGAAGTGTATTCTTTCATAGAACCAGCTTCACTTTCTCCAAACAATATTTCTACCATAGTTACCTCCTCTATATTAAAATAAAAATCATATTATTTTTCTATATTCTATGTTCCACCTATAACTATAAACTAGATCTATTTCTTCCAACTCATAATAAATTCTTTTTCATTGTTATCATCTATATTCTTAGACTGAATGATAAACTGTTCCCTCTGATAAAAGGATATTGCACGCATATTTTTTTGATAAACACTTAAGCTTAAAGTGGTTTTGATTTCTTTCACATAGTTTAATAACTGTTTTCCTATACCTCTTGATTGTGCATTTTCCTGTACAAAGATCCCCGCAATATAATTTTCTGTCAATCCAATAAATCCAATTATTTGTTGAGTATCTTCTTCCTCATATACATATACTTCTGCTTGTGGCAACATTTCTTTTACTGCTGGATAATTACTTATCCAATACTCTTTAGGTATAAAGTAATGGGCTTTGATATTTGAATCAAGCCATATTTCTATAACAGCTGCTAAATCGTTTTCTCTTAGTTTTCTTATCATACTGTTACCTATTTTTTATTTTTAAATAATGAAATTGAATTTATTATAATAGAAGCAATTGTACATATCCATAATGCAGTAGACATTGTCGGCATAATATCCATTAATCCAGATATATCTTCATTAAGAACTCTGCTTGCCCCATCAGAATAAAAAGAACATACAGTAAGTGCTGTTAAAGATAAGCTCATATATCTGAACCATTTAGTTTCTTTATTTTGAAATGTATAAACAATATTAAGAATTGCGAAAATAATAGCTCCTACACCAAATAATATCCACATAATAACACCTCACCAAAATTTATTTTATCTATGTATTCCTTCATCTGTAAACGTCTTCTTTAATACTCTTTCTGTCAAAATTATAGAACCTATTAATACAATACTTTGAAGAGCAATTAAACCTAAACTAAGACTTCCTATAACTTTTTCTGATGCCTCATAGAACGGAATATGAAGAATGATTGTGATTGGTAATAAGAGCCATCCTACCTTAAACCAAAGTTTTCCAGAATAATGATGAGCAAAAATCCATGTATCCATATTCTTCATAGAACGTTCACTTCTATATCCCATTAAACTATTTATTTCTTTAGGAGGATGCTTCCACATGATTCGTCCCCCTACTATCATTAATACTGGTATCAATACATCACAACATTGCATAAACCACCAAAACCACATATTCCCATCTCCTTGCAAGTGAAAATTGAGATTATTTTTAAATATTTCTACCTAATTTAGTTATAGTATATGGTTAGGATTTCTTTTCCTCGTTGTCATTTTGTTTTCCAATAATCTACGTTGTTTATTTTCATCATCTTATATTTTTATTCTACATCATATTATTTTCATAAACAACCATTATTTATTTACAATAATATTAAAAAAATGAGGTTTCAAAATCTTATGTTTAACATAGATATGAAACCTCTGTTAGTAAATAATGATAACTTCTCGTTACTCTGTCACAATACTTCTTTGTTTATATAAAGTAATAAAAATTTCGAATAATAATGCTACCACAAAGATTGCCAATACACATAAACCTACTGTTCCATATCCTCCACTTCTTTGATAAGAGTTTAAGATTGAACCAATAGTGCCTGGTACTCCAACCGCTGGTCCTATAATAACAGCAGCCGCAAAGTTCATTTCACTTCGCATCGCAATCCAGGAAATCATTTTAGTAAATGAAACTGGAATAATTGCACTCCATATGATCTGCCACCATTTAGCTCCTGTAGCTTTCATTGCCTCAATTGCTCCGGCATCTACTTCTTCAAATGCTTCTGAATATGATTTAATGAAGTAGGCAACACTATGAAATGACATTCCGACAATTGCAGTTGTGGCAGTTAATCCAAAACCTGAAATAAAGATTAATACCCAAATAATCGTTGGTACTGCACGAATCAATCCTGCAAAAGATCGAACTAACATACAAATAACAGGATGAGATAAATTTCTTGCGGCTAATAAACCAAATAGAATTCCAATAACTGCACCAATAATTGTTGTGACAAATGCTAAAGCGATTGTATTAACTAGACTTGTGAATACTTCTATTGCGGTTGAAGAAGTAACTGTGGAAAAGTCTAAGAAACTCATCAGATATGTTTGTATTAAAGCTGGACGTACCTGATCCCATTTATACTCACACACAAAGAATATAAAATAGAAAAATACAAGTGCAAATACTAAAATAACTCCTTTAGTTAAATAGCTTGATGTATCTTTTTTCTTTAATACATAACGACCTTTTTTCTTTCTTTCTAATGCTGATACATTATTTGTTAAAATTGCTGTTTCCATTACATGATCCTCTTTCTAATTTGTGATGATATCTGGTCTGTTAGAATAACAGTAATAACTACTAATAAAATACAAGAAGCCATTAGCTGATACCCCTGATATCCTACATATAATCCACCTTGATAAATACTCATTAAGTAACCAATTCCTCCACCTGCTAACATTCCTACAACAGTAGCACTTCTTATGTTATTTTCCGCAGAGTATAACGTCCAGGAAATTAAGGAAGGTAACGTTTCTGGAATGACTGCATGAATGATGATCTGCCAATAGCTTGCCCCTGTTGCCTCTAATGCTTCCATACAATTGGCGTTTGTTTCATCAATTGAATCCGCAAAAGAACGAGTTAGGAATCCATAGGATATTATACAAAGAACTAAAAATCCTAAGAAATCTCCATACCATAACAACGGCAATAATAAGACAGCCCATACAGCTTCAGGTATATTTCTAGTTAGTGACGCAAAAGCACGAATAATGTATTTTAATACTCGAAATCTTGCGGTCTTAGAGGAAATTGCTAAAGCAGAGAAGAATGACAATATCATTCCTACAAAAGCTCCGGCAATAGAAATTATAATTGTTACCCATAATTGATATAGCTGTTCCCCTATTTCAGAAAAATCAATTGGAAGATACGTTTTCGTAAAACGAACGACAGATACTTGAAAGTTAGTTAAAATCAAACCCCAATCAATTTCTAAGCGCCAGGTACATAACATCATCAATATCACAACAATCATTAAGGCTAAAGCCCATGTTATTCTTTTTCTTTTAAAATAACTCATGCTTTCACCTCATCTACTTTACTGATCAATTCATCCATACTTACACCATAAATTTTTTCAATTGTAGCACTATCCAAATCCTGTGGTTTTCCATTAAATACAATTTCCCCCTTATGCATCCCAATAATACGGTCAGAATAATGCATTGCCACATCTACTTGATGAAGATTTACAATACAAGGAATTTTCATCTGCTTTGTGATATCTTTTAAATATTCCATAATAACTTTACTAGACTGAGGGTCTAACGAAGCAATTGGTTCATCACATAACACCATTTTAGGATTTTGTATCAACGCTCTTGCGATACCTACACGCTGTTTTTGCCCACCTGATAAGTCACAGCACTTATCATAAAGTTTATCCCCTAGTCCAAGCATTTCTAATAATTTAGCTGCCTGTTCTATATCTTTTTGATCATATAAACCTAGCGTAGTTTTCCATGTTGGATAATAGCCTAAGCGTCCATGTAAAACATTTTCCAATACATTTAAGCGGTATACTAGATTATAGTGCTGAAAAATCATTCCTATATTTCTTCGGATATCACGAATCTGCTTTTTGTTGGCAGATGTTACTTCATAATTTAAGAATTGAATACTTCCACTTGTCACATCAATCATTCGATTGATACATCTCAATAATGTACTCTTACCTGATCCACTAGGACCAATGATGGAAATTAATTCTCCTTCATTTACAGTAAAGCTAGCATTCTGTAATGCTTTTACCGCATTATCTTCATATGTTTTAGAAACGTTCTGTACACGCAAAATTTCACTCATTTCTTTACCACCTTTTCTTTTTATTTCACAGAAACATTGTACCTTGTGAAAAGATGAAAAGTGTTAATACCATGTAAATCCTTCGTAATCCTTTCTTTAAAAACTTTTGGTAAATATAAAAAATACACCTCGATAATACGAGATGTATGAATATTACTGTTCTTTATACATATCCAGAATAAACTGATAGCGAGATAGATCTGTTTCAAAGAACTTATAATTTGAAGGATCATCTTCTGCTTCAAAGAAGAATCCATTTTCTTTATCAAAGAAATTTTCATTAGCTGCATTTTCTGGAGTTAAGTTTACAAAATGATCTACAATTTTATTAATTTCATCTTCAGTTAAAGCTGTTGTATTTACCCAAAGTGGTCCATTAGGCACAAACTGTGTATCTAAGATTTCTAATTCATCTTTATATTCATAGCCATATGTACAGCAGAATGCACCTGCATAAACTTTATCATTTACTAATAGCTGTACAGCACCCTGATGGTCTCCACCATTTTGTACTTCAGAGAAGATACCGCCATCTTCTTCACTCTTAATATTAATCTGATCTTTTTCAGTAACTGTCTGATCTCCATCTGGTCCAAATAAATTCCAGAATGTAGTTGTTGGAACTAGACAGCCGGAAGTTGATGTTGGTGATACAAATCCAAAGGATTTACCTTTTAAAGATTTTAATTTTTCTTCTGTTGTCATTCCTTCAAAATCAGAGGCATGTTTTTTATTTGTTGCGATATAAGCATTGTATCCGCTCTTATCTGGATCTCCTTCAGGTCCATAGGATAGTATTGGAAGAATGTTGTTATCTTTCATATAAGATGCCGCAAATGTTCCGCCGCTTTCCCAAGCAATCTGCGCAGTTCCTGATACCATAGCTTCCGTTACAGCATTGTAGTTATCTAGTTTCGCAATCTTAACATCATAAGAATCACCTAATGCTGCTTGAACCTCATCTCTCAACATGTTAAACGCATTTTTACTTCTTTCTGCATTTTCATCCTCATTTGGCAAGAAAGCAATTGTAATTTCTTTTTTATCCCCTGCACCATCATTACTTGAACTACATCCAGCTAACATGGTACATGCTAACATTCCTGCCATACATAAATTCAACAATTTTTTCATTTACTATTTCTCCTTTATCTCTGTGCTTTCTGCACATGATTATAATAAACATTTTCGAATGAAAAAATGTGAATAGGCAGTTAATATAATGTAATATTTCTATCAAATTACATCTTGAAGATGAATTTATCACCTCTATATATAATCGTGGATACTTCTAAAATTTCATTACTTGCATTTCGTGTTCTGCTTTTCACTAGAAGACAAGGCACAATCCCACTTACATTCATATATACACGTTCTTCTGTGTTTAAGTTTGAAACCATTAAGCTTACATCTTCTGTCTTTAAACCTTCCATTCCTTCCTTATGAAAAAATGCATACAAGCTAGGATTTTGTCCTAATGCTTCTTTAATTGTTGGAAAGCGTTGTTGTTTAACATAAGAAATATGCATAGCTGATGGCATTTGATCAATATAGCGTAATCGTTTTATACAAAGTACTGTTTCATCTTCTTTAGCCTGTAATTGTGCATAGATTTCCCTTTGATAAGAAATTTTATCACAGCTTATAACTCTTGTATAAAATCGATCTGACATTGTACTCATCTTATTTGAAAAGCTATCACAGGATGATAAAGAAAGTTCTACTTTTTCTAGATATCCTGCATAATAATTTCCTTTTCCCTGTTTAGAATATACATATCCTAATTCTTTTAGGCGATCATACGCTTTTCTTATTTCAATTCTTGTTAGTTGAAAACGCTGTGCTAATTCATGTTCACTTGGCAGCTTTTCATCTTTTTTATATACCTGCTTCTGCATATTCTGCAAAAGATAATCTACTACTGGTTCCCAGCTTGTTATCATAATTCTAACACCTCTATCATATCTTATCATGATAAAAGCTGTATTTACTTTACTTTACAAAACCTTAACGAATCACTAACGAAAAGAAAACAAATTACATTTACTTTATATGCAAGATTACATATTCGCTATGCATCTGTGTTCTTATTGGAAATCCCCAAACACCAGCACCAGATGTATTGATTGCATGCATCTGATTGATCTTTTTTACTCCATAATTTAATTCATTGATATTTAATAGTTCAAACATATAATACATTGGAAATATTTGCCCAGCATGAGTGTGACCAGATAAATGTAGATCTATACCTTTATCCGCATTCTCATCTAAATCTCTAGGCTGATGATCTAAAACAATCAAATAATCTTCCTGATTACATTTTTTTAATAACTCATTAATATCTAAGCGTGCTTTATTTGCATAATCATCTCGTCCAATCAGAGTAATATCATCATTTATCTCTAATATTTCATCTTTTAATACTTCTATACCGTTATCTTCTGTAATACGTTCTAGCTCTTGAGAAGATATTTTATTATTGATCGAATACTGTCCCAAATCATGATTGCCATAAATATAGACTACTTTACTTGTCTTATTCAATTTACCTAGTATCTGAAATACTTCTTCTCTCTGCTCCACAGATGTATGTTCATCTATAATATCTCCTCCTAGTACAACTACATCACAGTTTTCCTTATTTATCTCTGCTACTAGTTCTTCTACATCACTTTTGGTAGTAGATGAAGGATAATGTAAATCAGATAATAATGCTATCTTATAGTCATCTGATATAGTTTTATCTGTATCAAAATAGTATTCTGTCTTAACGATATGTCTAGCATTGCAGTAACCATAACCGATACATAAACCAGAAAGAAGCAGTGATAAAATACTGCACATTATGATTTTAGTTATTCTATCCATGGAGAAAAAGTGTAAAATGCATCTTATTATTATCGTAAATACAATAAAATGCACTTCTAATATAAATAAAATACTATTTGTTTTTAATGCAGGTAGTGCTAAAAAACATGAAAAGAATAATATAGATAGATTAGAAAGAAAAAGATATTTTTTAAAGAAACGATAAAAATATAATGTAAATAGTATATACGTTAAAAGAGATATCATTAACATAAACATTGTTCTCACCTCTTGTATAAGATACTCTATAATTATTAAAAATTATACTACCTTTTTCTTAAATTTTCTTTTTCTGACAAAACAAAAAAAATCAAATGATTATACTTTTAAGGTGTATACATACTTATGTAGATTATTATTTTCTGTAAAAAAGCTGACTACTTCGTGTAAATTCTAAACAGATATTTTTTTATGATGAACAAACTTTGAGATTAGTATTAAAGCGATACCTAAAACAAACGTAAACATATGAATCATCATAATCCATGTGTTGACAACTAGGAAATCTCTTCATAGTATCTCGAATATACAATATTCTATACTTATTAAGATTTATGATTTATGATATATCAAAAAGGATTTACGTTATGAGAAGTAAATCTTATAACATAAATCCATAGTATATTATTCTTTTAGATTTTCAAACATTTCCTTTATCTCTTCAGCTTCCCTTTTTGTTTTATGAAATTCATCTGAAAATTGTTGTTGCTTTTCTTCTGAAACATAAGCATAGACTTTTTTATTGTCGTCAAATACTATTTCAATCCCTACATAAACATTTTTCATTGCGACAAAAAGCGGCTCAAAAGAACTTAATAACAATGTGTGTGAAAATGGTGGTGATTTCTTATAATACTTAGCATCTTCATATAAAATTCGTACTTTTTTCACTTTTAATAAATCATATTCTCCGATATCGCCTGATAAAATCTTAAATTTCTTCTTATCTCTATCAAAAATTATAGAGTTTACTTTCTTACCTAATTCCATTATATTTTTCTATTTCTTCAATACTAACGCCATATTTTTCAGAAAATCTTTGTGCTGCTGTGGCATCATAATGAAGCTCCTTTCCTGGTTCATAAATTAGCTCAAATTGACCATCCGTTGTCCTCATTCTAGTTAAATCAATATTATCTAAATCTAATGCAAATGGACGATCTACCACAACAAAAGTTAATGTATCGGTAGTCGTTCCAACATACATATAACCACCTGTCCCTAGCATTGTAGATACATCTACATTAACTTTATATGTTGCAGCATTAACAGAATGAATATTCACTGATTTTTGGCTAGTTTCTATGCCACATCCAAAAGAACCAACCGCTAAACTATTATTACAGTTCTGTTGAGAAAAACGCAAATCACCTGCAGAAATAATCGTTTTATTTTTATGTTCAAGTGAAACCGTAACCATATATCTATATACATAAGTTGTGAGATAATTTGAATTTACCCACCTATTTGTTGTAAATGTCGCAGCATAAATAGGAGAAACCGTCGATAGCATAAGAATTGCTAAAGAGGTAGCAAATGTAATTATTCTTTTTAATGTTTTCATTAATTTCACTTCCTATCTATTTACTTATTTTTTGCCTGAGCCATTATTATGCTATTCTAAATTTTTACACTGTTTTTAACTTATATTAATAACATAACCTCAGGCGAAATATAAATAAGAGTAAATTAATTTTTCTTATCATAAATATCTCTCCCTTCTTTCAATTATAATATACCACAAATCACACCAAAGTAAAGCGTTTTCAAAAATGATTTAATTTAACAGCTAGGTACCCGTAAACTTATAATCACTATGAGTAAAAGTTTTTTTGAATTTTATATTGCATTAATGAAATATATTCTATTTACAGTATTATTATTTCTTTATTCAATAAGTACCTTTTCGTTTAATTAAGCCAAAAAAGACCCCATAAAAGAGGAATCTTCTACAGGGTCTTTATTTGAAATTATTACATATCTTCTTTAGCGATAGCTTCTAATCTCTTACGACGACGCATAGCATCTTTCTTAGTTTTTTCAAACATTTCGTATGCTGTTTCACCTTTTACTTTTGGTAATTGGCTATAACGAGTTTCTGTCATCATAAAGTCTAACATCTTATCGTAATCTGGTGTTTTAGAATCGATTGTTAGAGGAGTTTCTTTTCTTGGATCATAACGGTATAGATCGAAGTAACCACATTCAACAGCTTTAGCCTGAGTTCTCTGGTGGTTAGCTAGACCTCCCTTAATACCATGTTCAGCACATGGAGAGTAAGCCAAGATTAGAGATGGTCCATCATAGCTTTCAGCTTCTTTGATAGCTTTTAGAGTCTGGTTTTTGTTTGCACCCATAGCGATAGATGCTACATAAACATGACCATAAGCCATAGCAATCTGTCCTAAGTCTTTCTTAGCAGTTGTTTTACCACCAGCAGCGAACTTAGCGATAGATGCAGCCTGACTAGATTTAGAAGACTGTCCACCTGTGTTAGAGTAAACTTCAGTATCAAGTACTAATACGTTTACATTCAAGTCGTTAGCTAATACGTGGTCTAATCCACCGTAGCCGATGTCATAAGCCCATCCGTCTCCACCAACGATCCAGATAGATTTAGAGATTAAGTCTTGTTCTGCAAGTTCTTTTACAGCTTCAATATCAGATTTAGCAGCCAATTCTTTGATTGTTGGAGCTACTTCTCTTTCAGCTTCACGATCTCCGTGAACTTCAATATATTTAGCGAATGCTTCTTTCAATGCAGGTTCAACATTTTCCATGTTGTCTTCCATTGTTTTTAGAATTCTAGCTTCTTTGTAGTTCTGAGATAATGCCATACCATATCCGAATTCAGCATTGTCTTCGAATAATGAGTTAGCCCAAGCAACACCTTCACCATTTTTATCATTTACGAATGGAGTAGATGGAGTTGAAGAACAGTAGATCATTGAACATCCAGTTGCATTTGCTACTAGCATGTCACGTCCGAATAACTGAGAAACTAATTTGTAGTATGGAGTTTCCCCACATCCTGGACAAGAACCACTTACTTCGAAGTAAGGCATTAAGAACTGAGATCCCTTAACAGTATCTGTTGGGAAGAATTCAGATTTGTATTCAGTATGTTTGAATAGGTAATCTGCCAATGGTTCTTCATCAAGTTTTTCGTTGATATCAACCATTTCAAGAGCTTTGTTACCAGCTTTACCTGGACATTCAACCGCACATAGACCACAACCTACACAGTTTGCAGGAGTAACCTGGATACGATATTTCATGTTTTCTACACCTTTACCCATAGCAGGAATTGTTTCGAATTCCATAGGTGCATTAGCAACTTCTTCATCAGTTAATAAGAATGGACGAATTGTTGCATGTGGACACACGAAGCTACAGATTCCACACTGGATACAGTTTTCTGGATGCCAAGTAGGTACCTGAACAGCGATTGTACGTTTTTCTTCGAATGCTACGTTGTTGCGGATAGAACCATCTAATAAGAAGTCACCAGCAAATGCGCTAACTGGCATATCGTAACCTTCAAGACCGTTAATTACAGCTACATGGTTATCGAAGTATTCATCACCAGTTAATTTACGAGTTGCATCGTATGGAAGTTCTGCCCAAGCTGGATCTACTTCAACGCTTTCAATACCAGCTTTACCAGCATCGATAGCTTTGTAGTTCAACTGAACAACTGCATCACCTTTTTTAGAGTAAGATTTTTTAGCAGCAGCTTTCATTAAATCAACTGCAGTATCATAAGGCATGATCTGTTCATTCAATGCGAAGAATGCTGACTGTAGAATTGTGTTTGTTCTACGTCCCATACCGATTTCCTGAGCAATCTTAGTTGCATTGATGATGTACAATTTAGCTTTTTTCTTAGCTAACTGTGCTTTCATACGGTTAGGCATATGTTCAACGATTTCTTCTTTAGAGAATGTTGTATTTAATAAGAATGTTCCACCTTCTTTGATGTCTTTAGCCATGTCATATTTGAACATGTAAGCATCTAATGAACAAGAAATGAAGTCTGCATTTCCAATGTAGTAAGTAGAACGGATTGGAGAGTTACCGAAACGTAAGTGAGAACGAGTAACCCCACCAGCTTTTTTAGAGTCATATGCAAAGTAAGCCTGTGCATACTGATCTGTGTTATCACCGATGATCTTAACTGTTGATTTGTTTGCAGATACTGTACCATCAGATCCTAATCCCCAGAATAAGCAAGAAGTATAATCTGCAGGAACGTGGAAGTTTTTATCTGCTTCAAGACTCAAGTTAGTTACATCATCCACAATACCGATTGTGAAGCTGTTTTTCATTTCGTCTTTCTTCAATTCATCAAATACGGCTTTGATGTGGTAAGGCTGAGTATCTTTAGAACCTAAACCATAACGTCCACCGATGATTTCGATGTCTTTATCTTTCAATGCAGAAAGTACATCTAAGTATAGAGGTTCTCCCATTGAACCAGTTTCTTTAGTACGATCTAGTACTGCAATTTTCTTAACTGTTTCTGGTAATACAGCTAATAAATATTTAACAGAGAATGGACGATATAAGTGAACTTTCACCATACCAACTTTTTCTCCAGCAGCAGTTAGTGCATCGATTGTTTCTTTTGCAGCTTCTGTAACAGAACCCATTGCAACGATTACACGTTCTGCGTCACTCGCACCATAATAAGTGAATGGAGCATATTCACGACCAGTGATTTCACTGATTTTCTTCATATAATCCGCAACGATATCAGGAATAGCATCATAGTGTTTATTTCTAGCTTCTACACCCTGGAAGAAGATATCGTCGTTTTCAGCACCACCACGAGTAACTGGGTTAGTGTGTGGGTTTAAAGCATTCTTACGGAATTTCGCAAGAGCTTCCTTATCAATTAAATCTTTGAATACTTCTGTATCCATTACCTCGATTTTCTGAATTTCGTGAGATGTACGGAATCCATCAAAGAAGTGAATGAAAGGAACAGATCCTTTGATTGCAGCTAAGTGTGCAACACCAGCTAAATCCATAGCTTCCTGAACTGAGTGAGAAGCTAACATACATACACCGCTCTGACGAACAGCGTATACGTCTTCGTGATCACCGAAGATGTTTAATGCTCTAGTTGCAAGTGCACGAGCTGCTACATGGATAACCCCTGGCAAGCATTCCCCTACCATCTTATAGATGTTTGGAATCATCAACAATAGCCCCTGAGAAGCTGTAAATGTTGTTGCCAGTGTTCCTGCCTGTAAAGCACCGTGAACAGCACCAGCTGCACCACCTTCAGATTGAAGTTCCGCAACTTTCACAACACTGTCAAAAATATTTTTGCGACCCTGTGTAGCCCACTGATCTACAACTTCAGCCATTGGTGAAGATGGAGTGATTGGGTAAATCGCAGATAGCTCGGTAAACGCATAGGCACAATGTGCAGCAGCAGTATTACCGTCCATTGACATAAATTTCTTAGTCATTTGTTTTCCTCCTTGCATAACTTACCCTTTTATTATAAAACTTTATTTTTGATTTTACTAGGATTTTTATACAAATTTCATGGTAATTCTTAGGATTTTTTATCACTTTTCCAGTTTTATTCATATTCCACATGATTTTTTTGTATTCTGAAAGAAAATGTATCTTATACTGAAAAAAAAGACCTATTTTTCAAGGTCTTTTCTCATTAGTCGATAATGATTTTTACACTCCCCGCAGAAGCAGAAGAGGCAACGATCGGATTCACTACTTCTACTGTATTTCTTCTTCCGCTATTAATATCCAATATCCCTTGTGTACTTTCCTCTCCATTCACAATAAATGTTGGATTCATTTCTCCGCTCGTCTCATGAAACGTATAGCGTCCATAAGGTAAATTCGTCAATGTGTAAGAAAAATCATTATCTTTATCTAAAGCTACGGATTGTTCAAATGAAGGAGAAATAACCTGAACAATATAAGAATTTCGAATATCCGGTTTTCTTAGATTGCCAAATGCATCTTTCATCAGTTTTCCCAAAACAATCTGTCCGTTTTCTACATTACCCAGTACATTGATAATTCCTACGACAACTGTCATACCAGCTGAAATTTTAAATACTGCTTCATCCATTAACTCTGGTGAATTTACTAAATACTGTATTTTATTCTGAGAAGACAATTCTTCAATACGATAGGTTCCGCTAGGATATGTCGTAAGTGACTGATGCCATTCATTATCCTGTCTTAACTCATAGACTTCATCAAAACCATTCCCGCTGATTCGAAAAGAGAATACTTCTTCAGACTGCGGAGGAACATAATTGCCATTCATATCTAAAACATATTTAAATACTTCAATTGTATTTTGATTTACTTGTAATTCATTTAAAATATCCACCGTGTTTTCCGCATTCTCATCCATCTCAACAACCGCCTGACTTACTTCTTCGCCACCATTTATACGATATGTTGAGATATATTGTGCATCACTGATTTCACGAACACGATAAGTTCCATTAGGCAGATCATTGAATTCATATTGAAAATTATTTCTGCCATTCAATTCTATGACCCTTGTTACATCCATATTATATACTTCGATACGATAACGATCTCCATCTGCTGGTGTAATTAAGGTTCCATCCGCCTGTTTACTATACTTTGTAATGCGTAAGCTTCCATACTGCATTTTTGTTCCATTTATCATATGCACATCATGATGATTATTGCTTACATCTACACTTGCTGATGAAGTTTCTTCACCATCATCAATGTGATATGTCACTTCATAATCTGACCCCTGTTCAGATATACGATAAGTTCCATTTTCTAAATCATGCAGTGTCGTTTTAAAATTATTTCGATCCTGTAAAACGACACTCGTATGCATGTCATCACTTTCCACATCAACAATAAATCTTTCATTTTCCGGTGTAGTCAGCTCACCATTATTATTTTTCAGATGTTTCATAAGTGTAATTGAACCTCGTGTCTCACAATCATTTTGAATAATTAAAACTTCATTATCATTATGGTCCACATGAATATTGCCATAGGCTACTTCACTGCCTTGATTGATACAGTATGTCACATTCGAATTATTCTCTTCATGAACCGCATACCAGCCATCTTCTATATTATGAAATACTGCCTGCCAATTATTTTCTTTCTGTAATACACACGTATTCTGATAATCTGGTCTTGAAATATGAATATGACTTTGACTAGAATCCTCAGGTACTGTTAATGTTCCGTCTTTTTTACGTACCTGTTTACGAATTGTTAGACTTCCTAGTGCAGATTCTTCTTCTAATATAACCTGGACCTGATGCGTATCCTGTTTTATTTGAATTACCGCCCAATCTACCTCACTGCCCTGATTGATGCAGTATTTGCATGCATTTTCTTTTGTCACTTCATCAATCACATAATATCCGTCTAATAAATTATCAATCATACATGAGAATTGATTACTTTGATCCAGTGTAAAAACCTCATTATATCCTGGACGTGAAATATGCATTTGCCATACATCAGATGCTTTTGGTTCTTGAAGCTCTCCCTTATTTCTTATAAAAGCATGTAACTGAATTTTCCCTTGTCCTGTACTTTCTTCTCTTTGAGCTTCCTGATTAGCTCTACCTAGGATTTGTACCTGATGCATAGAATCCTGAATATGAACGATAGCACAATCTACCTGTGATCCTCCATCAATGATATACGTATCCTCTTCATCTAATGCATCAATTACATACATACCATCACGCAGATTCGAAATCACAGCGCTATATTTATTCTCAGGTGTTAACATGACAACTTCATTATAGCCGATGGAAGAGATATGAATGCGATACTCCCCTTGCATCGCTTTTTTCCATAATCCCTGTTCATCTTCTAGATAATGATGAAGTACGATACTTCCTCTGTTTTCCTGTTGTGAAACGATATTAATTGTATTGACATTCTTCAATACCTGTACCATTCCTCTTTCTTTTGCACTGGCATTATTCACCACATAGTGTGAGGAAGTTCGTTCATTTTCCTCTGCGATTTCATACCAGCCATCTCTTAGATTTACAACACTGGCATGAAACTGATTCGCTTTATTTAACAGAACTCTGCTTGTATCACTCTCTCCCTTAATACTCACCCAATAGCCTTCTTCATCTGTCGGCTGATGGTAGTTCCCCTGTTCATCTTGAACTAGTCTGCATATTTCAATACAGCCTTTTTCCTGATGTTCTTTTTCATAAAGGACAATAACCTGTGCGGTATCATCTTCAATTCTAACATGTCCATGCATAGTTTCCTGTTTCCCATTAATTATAAAGGATACTTCTTTATCCTGATTTGTGATTTCATAATTCCCGAAAGGTAAAGAAGTCACATGTTTTTTCCAATTATTTTCTTCATTTAAAGCTACTGTCTGATGATAATTATCCCCTCTGATATGCATTACCAACTCTACATCTTTTTCCGGCTGTTTTAAACAATCACAGCTTTGTTTCTTTAGATATGCGGATAATAAGATACTGCCTTTCTGTTTTGGTTTTTGATATAACATGCGCATATGAAGATCATGGCGCAGTGTAAAGGAAGAGGAAGCCGGTTCATGATTTCCCGTATAATAAGAAACCTGCTGTTCTTGATTCGATTGTTTAATTTCATAGTCGCCAAAAGGAAGTTCTTCCATCACGTGCCAGCGATTGTTTTTATTAAATAATAAGGTTCTCTGAATACGATTTCCTATGATATCTATTTCAAACTTCTGTGTATCATCCATCTGTTGAATTTCTTCACCACTTACCATATCTGCATATAGATGAAGCTGAGCCATTGCATCATAGGCATTTAATACTCGCACTTCAACATGATCTTGCATCAGTTCAAAGCTGCCATGCTCCCTTGGTTCTTCATCATTTATCTGATAACGTACATCATAATCATTCATTTCGCATATTTCATATTTCCCAGGTAATTGGTTTTGTAAATGGACACACCAATCATTCTGATGATCAAGTACTACTTCCTGATATTCTTTATCTTTATATAGTCGAATTGTATAACTATTATCCTTATCTGGTAAGCTTTGTTGGCCATACTGATCTTCCATATACTTACGAATTGTAATAGAACCTTTAGCTTCCTGCACAACCACAGCTCTTACATGAATACATTCATCTTTCAGTTCTACACATACATCATTTTCAAAGACACAGTCTTCAATTTCAAAACGCAATGTCTGTCCAACCCCCTGTAATACATAGGAACCAGCTAATAAGTCACATAAATCATACGTGAAATCATTCTGATCATGCAGACAGATTATTTCTGTATTTTGTTTATTGGTTACTTCAATCTTTACTTCTTCATCTTCTAATGGATCTCGTCTTTGACTATTTTCCTCAAACTGTGCAGTAAAATGGATACTTCCATTTCCTTTTGGTGTTTGAATCATTGTCACACAAACATCTTCATCCTGAATATCTGCCACTGCCTTACTGTATGGCATGCCATTGATGAGCCAGCTAACCGTCATGTCCTGCTCATCTCTACTCTGGATTTCATAATGTCCTTGTGGCAGATCATATAAACGAATACAGAAGTCATTTTGTGAATTTAGCTCCACCTGTTTATAAAAGGTATCACTTGTGATCATTACCCCAAAGCTCTGTGACATATGCGGCACACCTAAGTTACCACAGTCATCTTTAACTTTTGCCTCTAGCATCATGCAGCCATAACGTTCTTCTAGATTTAAAATTTTAATCTGTTTAAAGCTGCCATCATATAAGAAATATGCTGAGTCCATCTCTTCCCCATTAACATCATAGATAACTCGATTACTATTCAATTCTTTTACTTCATAATGCTGGTTTTTCAAATGATTAAAACTAATACAGAAATCATTCCCCGCATGAAGCTCATAAATTTCATGACAGCCTTTCCCCTTTAGTAGAAATTTAAAACAGGCATCATTAGGTGGCATGACAAACTGATTCCCCTGCTGGATTCTTTTCTCTACTACAACACAACTGTTTTCTTTTGATAAATTCACAATATCCACATATACATCTTTTTGTGCTAATGTAAAACAGCCACGCTCACTTGGTTTTCCCTGGATATGATAAGTGACATGACAATTACTATCCAGTTCAGTAATTTCATATTGCCCTTCAGATAAATCATCAAAATATATACAGAAATCATTTCTCGCACATAGTTTATAAGTCTGCTTAATAGATTGTCCCTGTAATAAGAATCGGAATTCATCCTGAAGATTAGGCATTTCAAGATTGCCATAAGCATCTTCTACATATTTCGTTACAAATACACTTCCACTGCAATTAGTTTCTTCATTAATTATGAATACTTCTACATCATTTTGTGTTAATTCCACATTGCCAAAGCTACGATCTTGTCCTTGAATGCGATAATGTATCTTATATCCAAAATTATCTTTTTGAATAATACGATAATGTCCGGGATCTAAATGATCTAATACCACACACCAGTTATTTTGCGCATGCAGGCTTACCTGTTCACTGACATCTCTTCCCTCAATTAAAACATCAATTACCATATTTCTTGATGGATACTGTAATACCTCTTCGCAAGTTAAAATCTTCGCATTTAGCTTCAGCATACCGCTATGTGTAAAATGATTCAAGATACATACTTCCTGATTATTCTGATCCATACAGACAATCGCATCATGCATTTGTTTTTGATTCACAAAATAGGAAACTTCCTGTCCATACGCATCTTTTTCATAGATTCGATATTCATTTTCCTCTAATCCTTCTAATAGTACACAGAAGTTATTACTAGCTTTTAAAGTATATACACCTCTAAAATCTGAGCTTTCTACATATACTTCAAATTCTTTATGACTAGCAGGTTTTACCCATTGTTTCCCCCGTGTTTCTTCAAATTTATCAATTTTTAAGATTCCGCAGTTCTGTTTTACAACACGATTAATAATTCGCACTTCGTGTTCCTTGCAATTATCAATGATAAATCGTCCAGACTTCATCTCTTTTCCATGATTCAACTGATATGTGACCTGATATTCTTCGTCACATGAATCTTCTTTTATTTCATAGCTTCCAAAACGAAGGTTATCAATAAGAATTGTCCAATCATTTTCCGCATGAAGTTCAAAACATTGTTTACTGAAAAAAGAACGTAATGTAACATGGAAACATTGATCCTTATTTGGACGAATCAGTTCACCACAGTCATTTCTTAGATATTTACTTACACGAAGGGCTCCTGCATTGCGTTCTTCATGAATAATGGAAATGCAGTAAGAATCATCATCCTGCAGCTGTACACAGGCACTCGTTCTTTCTTTCCCATCATTAATGATATAGCTAGTAGTGAAATCATCATTACAGCTAACATCTTCAATACAATATTCACCTTTACAGATATTGGCAATATCTACACAAAAATTATTATTGGCATTTAAATTAAATACTTCCTGTTTCCCACACCCGCAAACCATGACCTGAAACTGCATATCTTCATTAGGTTTTTGAATACAGCCATTACAATCTCGTACGTAAGCACAGATTCTTAATGGAGAAAATACATCACATTCTTCAAACTGTATTTCTTCCAGCATAACAACTGATGAACGACAGCCTTCCATAATTTCCACATGGGCATACCACTGTTCTTTTCTTCCATTCACCATATAACAGATACTATCTTCTTTACTTTTGTCTAAAACACTCACATCATAAAATCCTGGATTTAAACCACACAATACATTTTGATATTCGTTATCTTCACACAAAACAACGATTTGTTCATCATCTTCTGAACGTACACGTACACTATATTCTCCATGCATTGGTTTTGAAAGCTGTCCATTGCTTGTTCGCTGATACAGTTCTAAGCTTAATTCTGTTTCAGCCATTTGGACTGTGCTGTCTTCCTTCATAAAATAATCTTCCTTTTCTTCCCATCGATCATTCGATAATTCATGATGAATGATATGAATGGCGTGATGTGTCTGATTATCAAAATCAACACTCGCATATTCCTCATTAACTTTCTGCCCATCAACAATATAGCTTATTGACAACCCTTCACTAGATGTTAGCTGTTGTCCTTGATCATCTGTTTCCACAACCAAATATTCTGTTGGCTGTAAATCAAATATCGTGATAGTTCCTATACCTGTGGATGGATTAATTTCAACATCGAATTGACGACATTCATTTTGCGAGCGGCAGACCTTGATATGACGCATTCTCTTTGTAAATCCTGCTTCACCTGTCCGCATTCTTTCTTCGATTGTAATATCCATGCGATAATCACATGGCTGTACCGTTTCCAGAAGGCTGATAGGCAATAAGCGATGCAAGACGTTTCTTATGCGTTTGCTCATCTTTATCCTCCTTTTTCATATAAGCGATTCATTTCTTATACATTCTAGTATATGAGCCTACATCAGATTTGTTCTACAAGAAAAGAAAGAATGTTTACCAATACAAAAAAACCGTTAATTTAATAACGGCTCTAAACGAATCATCATATAAGGCTCCCCCTCTTTGCGTACCATGTGAATTCGCATAATAATATACGTATTTTCACTATGAAGCGTAAGAATCATTGGGCTTTGATATTCAATATACATTTGATCACCTTACTTTATTATATGAATTTTACTTCTTATACGTGAACATCATCATCAAAAATACAAACCATGAACATATAATAATAAATTAAGATAAAACTCATCACCAACCCATAACAAAGCGCAAGAATAAAAGGTGCAATCAGCTGACTATTCCCAGAAAGAGAAAGTCCTAATTCTAAAGCATCAGTCAAAGGGTTACTGCGTACCATGATATCCATAACAGCAGTGCTTGGTGAGAAGAGATATCCATATTGAAAAAATGCTTCCATGGCAAAGTTATAAATAACTGCGACTAACAGCAGTACCAGCATACTGTAGAAAACAGAACGATAATGATGAATAATTTTCATCACTGCATCTTTTAAAATCACAAGGGGATTTCTAGCTCCATCATAAATCGCAAAACATGCGAATACCTGTACAGGAATATAAAACATCATTAGGATCAGCATAATAGGAGTCATCACAACATTTGCCTGCTTCATACCCATCATCATAAACTGAAAAGATAGAAAGCTGCTACCTGCCAATAAAATAAATAATATCGTCTGCACTCCAAAAATTGGAATTAAATATTGTTTCATTTTTAGATCTGATGAATCTTTACGCTTGGTACGAATAAACTGAAACATTACGATCATGTACACATAAGCACTAATCATAATTAACAGGTAATGAAACACATACCAGGCTATACGATCTCCACTACGCCCTGCAAAATAGATAACTGTCTGATATAGTGAACAATATAGAAAACTTAATAAGGCGAGCATTAAAAATAAACTCCACTTGCTTTCTTTTATATGTGTATACGATAAAAATTCTTTCCATGTTTTCATAATATTCACTCTCCTATCTATTTTACATCCTCATATATATCTGCTGTTAATAGATATAGCGGCACTAACAAATAAAACTGTACAATATAGTATAAAATATAAATACCGATTACGCTTAATGTTGCCTGTGGGTAAACTATTATCTTTGAGAATACCTGTGTCATACTAGTAACACCACTACCTAGAAATGTCGGTATGATCACAATTAGAATGGCTAATTGTGCCAAAACAAACCATGCCATATAAAGTAAAGATCCTCTTAATAGGATTTTAATATGATCCTTCATCAGATAAAAGTTATCCGCAATTAAAACCTTAATACTTGTTTCATGATCATAAACACGATATGCAATCAATGAATTCCATAATATACATAGAATATTAATGATACTAACCGCAATATAAAACAATAACGGGAAAAAAGCTAAGAACGCACATAGTGTGGTTGTGACCATTTGAATTGCACTTAATACAATACCTGAAATCAGTAAAGCCCCTATACTAGAAGCACTTAACTTCAAATCCTGTTTATGAAAGGTTTCATTTCTTACACGTTTGATAAACTGGAATAATACTACATAATTTACCAATGAACAAAATAGGGAAAAAATAAAATCTACTAATACAAATAGCATAGAGCTTGAACCAAATAGAAATTGAAGGCCATAAGAACATCCTGATATGATAATACTTGTGATAAAAAGTACCAAAAACAAGGACATTCGATGACCTTGCAGCTGTGACTGTATCTGTTCTTTATATTGAATATATGTTTTACTCATAGTGTTTCCTCTCTTATCTTATAGGGAATATTATAGAAAAAAGTGATAGAAAAAGCAACACACTACAATGCATGCTGCTTATTTGTCGATGATTCTTGAGAAAAAGGTGCATATTTCGCAAAGTATTTCTTCACTTTCTTAGCCGATACGCATTTTAACGAGATACATTGACGATTTCGTAATTCAATATTTAAAACATCTAAATCAAAACGACTACTCACAATGTTCCATGAAGTGATATCTTCCCAAAATAGAATAAAACATTCTTCATTCCCATTATTAAGATAAAACACTGCATAGTCTTCATAAAATTCAACCAATGTAACATTTTTGATAAACAACAGACAGTATAGGAATAAGAAACTAATAACAATGCCTATTAAATAAAAACTTGTGAATAAAAGCATGATTCCTACTAATAAGAAAACAATTAAAACCAAATATGGCTTCGCATTGATTTTGTCAATCTTTTTACTGCCGGTGGGTAAATTTCTGATTTTTAGTACCTTACTTTTTACATTCACGCGTCCAACACCTTCTTACTAAATTCCATTATAAAGGAAATAATCGGAATATCAATACAATCACATAATTCCACTTATTTCTTATATATATTTCGCACAATTCCATGTATAATAAATCTATAAGTCGCTTTAGAAAGGAAGTATGTTTATGATTGAAATTCTTTCAGATATCAATACATGGGGTGAAGGAACCTTGTTTAAATTCGGCTTCTTAGAAAGTATATTCTACATGCTGTTATTTCTTATTCTCGCATTTATTTTATATCGTATCATACGTCGCTGGATCAGAAAAAAAGCATTCGCAAATACATTATTCATTATTAGAATTGTGAAAATATCATTATCTGTAATTGCAGGCTATGGCTGTCTATCTTTATTAACACCATTTGATAGTGTCCTCAGTAAGATATGGGGAAGTGCCGGAATCATTGCCGTAGTTGTTGGTTTAGCTGCACAGGAATCCATGGGTAATTTTGTCAATGGATTATTAATATCAACATTCAAGCCTTTTAAAATCGGAGATTTAGTAAAAGTAGATAATGGAGAATATGAAGGATATGTTGTAGATATCTCATTACGAGATACAGTCATTCAGACATATGAAAACACAAAAATTATTATTCCTAACAGTACCATGAATAAGTCGGTATTAGAAAATGTCAGTGAAACAGATCAGACAAAAGGAAACTTTCTAACATTAGATATCTCCTATGAAAGTGATTTGGATTTAGCTATGCAGATCATAAAGGAAGAAGTAGTAAAACATCCATCTTTCCTTGATCCACGAAGCGAAGAGGAAATCAAAAATAATGTAGAACCCGTTGTCGTCCGTTTAACATCCTTTAATGAATCCAGTATGACACTACGAACTACCATCTACTCACGCACCAATGCAGAGGGGTTTGCGATGTTATCAGACTTAAGAATTGCGATCAAAAAGCGATTTGATAAAGAAGGTATAGAATTTCCTTATCCACATCGCACTATTACGTATAAAAATCCCGAAGAACGTATACAAAAATAACAGTGATGAATCCTATTTTTCATCACTGTCTTTTTGTCTATTAGCTTCTTACCTTTTTAGTTTTTCTTACACTTTTTTCATGGTTTCGAGAACGTCCTCTTCTTCCCTGTGCTTCCTGTTTCGGTTTACGACTAGAACTTTTTGAAGAAGAGCGTGTATTTTTCTTACGTTTAGGCGCACTGTCAATTTCAACCATAACTTCTACACCACGAATATGACTACGCTGCATACTGTTTAGGACAGAATCAACTTTTCCTGCCTCTACATCTACTAATGTAAATTCTTTACGGACATCAATACGACCTATTGCTTTCCCGTTTAAGCCAGTTTCTTCAATGATTGCGGCAACGATATTACCAGGCTGTACCCCATCTTTTCTTCCTACACTGAATTTTAATGTAATGCAGTCAAATGCAGAAGCATAACGCTGCATATCTTCATCAGCTTCAATATCAATGATTTCATTTTTATAAGTCATAGAAATTAATGCCGAAATGATATTTTCTAACGCAATTCCTTCCGCCATCAATTCATTCGCAATTTCCATGCTTTCTTCAGTAATACCTTCATTACAAGCTTCTTTTACCTTTGTCACAAACGCATTGCGGTTTGCTTCCATCAATTGTTTGCTGGTTGGTAAAGCATGACGTGTAATGTTTGTTTTCGTATATCGAATGATATCACGAATACCGGCTCTTTGTTTACCACCACTGACTAATGTGATTGCTAAACCTTTCTTACCTGCACGACCTGTACGACCAACACGGTGTATGTAATATTCATTATCCTGTGGAATATCAAAATTAACTACTAGGTCAATATCATCCACATCAATACCACGTGCCGCAACATCTGTCGCAATTAAAATAGGATAATTCCCGCTACGGAACTGCTCCATTACACGTGAACGGAATTCCTGTTTCATATCTCCATGTAAAGAGATTGCCTTGATATCGTGTTTGTTCAGCTCATCGCATAATTCATCTACCATTTTCTTTGTATTACAGAAAATCATACATAAATCAGGATCATAATGATTCAGCAGTACACGTAAAGCATTTGCTTTTTTCCCGCGTGGTGCTTCATAGTAAATCTGTTCTACAGTATCAATCGTACGCTGTGCCGATTTGATTTCTACACGCACTGGATCTTTCTGGAATTGTTTTGTAATACGTAAGATTTCTTCTGGCCAAGTAGCTGAGAACAGAATCGTCTGATGTTCTTTATCTTTTGGCATCATGGATAATATCTCTTCGATATCTTCCTTAAAGCCCATATTCAGCATCTCATCTGCTTCATCAAGAATAATCATATTCATATCGTTTAATTTCAAAGTACGACGATTTAAATGATCCATGATACGTCCTGGTGTACCAACAATGATACCGCATCCTCGTTTCAATAATTGAATCTGACGCTCGATTGGCTGACCACCATAAATAGGGACGATTTTTACTCCTTCTTTATATTTAGAGAATTTACGCAGTTCCATCGCAACCTGTGTAACTAACTCTCTTGTTGGACATATTATCAAAGCATTCGGATTTTTAGATCCCGGATTTACCATCTCAATGGCTGGGATACCGAAAGCTGCCGTTTTACCTGTTCCTGTATTTGATCGACCCAACACATCTTTTCCCTCTAAAATCTTAGGAATAGCCTGTGATTGTATATCGGTAGCTTGTTCGTATCCTATTTCCTCAACAGCTTTTAATACCTCGCTGCTTAATTGTAATTCATTAAATTTTGTCATTGTTACCTCTTTCCATCATTAGAAGTCTAAAACTTGTAATAACTTACTAAGTTTACCACACGAAACATTATCCGTCAATTTATATTTACAAATCCTGCTCTTTTAGTATGTTTTTTGTATTTTTATAGTTCAAAGCAGATTAGATTTTGTATCGAATTATAAATTCTATTACTAAAAACCTTAATTATATAGTTATATGATTTCATATATTGTATACTAATAATATATAACTCTTCCCTCTCATATAATTGATTGTTACAAGGTAGTAGAGAAATAAGAATTTCTATTTAGCCAATTAACTTATAAATAATATAAAATAGGAGGTTTTTCAATCATGAGCAAGCAAAACATTTATGATAATGAAATCTTTTTCGAACAATATAAAAACATTAGAAAACACGAAGCAAATGCTAATAATTTATTCGAAAAGCCTGCTTTGTTTTCCTTATTACCTGATTTACATGGGAAAACAATCCTTGATTTAGGTTGTGGCTACGGTGAACATTGCATGCATTATATAAAAAATGGTGCTGAGAAAGTCGTAGGAATTGATATTTCTGAGAAAATGCTTGAAGTCGCAAGAACAGAATATGCTAATCCAAATATCACCTATATTCATATGCCTATGGAAGATATCTTAAAGATAGGTGGAAAATACGATATTATCGTTAGTTCTCTAGCTATTCATTATGTAAAAGATTTTAAAGCATTAGTACAAAACGTTTATGAATTATTAAATGATAAAGGGTTATTTATTTTTTCTCAGGAAAATCCAATAAACACATGTTTTTCAACAGGTAATCGATGGACAAAAGATGAAAAAGGAAATAAGCTTTATGCCAATCTTTCTAATTATGGAATAGAAGGTGAACGCAAATCCACATGGTTTGTGGATGGTGTTGAAAAATATCATCGAACCTTCTCAACTATTATCAACACTTTGACAGAAACAGGATTTAGTATTGTAAAAATGTTAGAACCATTACCAACAGAAGAAATATTAAAACAATATCCTGAATACAAAGATCTATATCACAGACCTGACTTTCTCTTATTGAAACTGAAAAAGAATTAAAATACATATAAAAAGCATAGACTCTCAAATTGAAGCTATGCTTTTTACTATTAATCAATGCGCAATTCTGTTTCTGGATCAAAGAAATGTATTTTACTTAAATCCATGGTGAGGGATAAGGTTGAATGCGCACTAGGATTTAGTCGGCTTGCAACTTTTGCACGCATAGGCTGATTAAATAAAGTGCCATGCAAGATATACTCATGTCCTAATAATTCCGCAATATCTACATCAAAATCAAAACATGCACTTGGATACGTATCTGTCACAATACCTTCTCCATATAAATCTTCTGGACGAATGCCTAAAATAATCTGTTTCCCTTCATATGAAGATAGTTTAGACACAAACATATCAGGTAAATCTATTTTCATATTCTCTAATATAAATTGTTTATTCGAATATGTGCCTGTGATAAAGTTTGTGGCTGGAGCACCTAGAAATCCTGCGACAAACATATTTGCCGGATTATGATAAATTTCTCTAGGAGTTCCGATCTGCTGTACATAGCCATCTTTCATGACTACGATACGATCTGCCATTGTCATTGCCTCTGTCTGATCATGTGTAACATAAATTGTTGTTGCGCCAATACGTTCATGCAGCTTGATAATTTCACTACGCATCTGAACACGAAGCTTAGCATCTAAATTAGATAGTGGTTCATCCATTAAGAATAGCTTCGCATTTCGAACAATCGCTCTACCTAATGCTACACGCTGTCTTTGTCCGCCTGATAAAGCTTTGGGTTTACGTTTTAAATACTGATCAATTTCTAGTATTTTTGCTGCATCTCGTACTCGTTTATCAATTTCCTCTTTAGGAATTTTTTTTATTTTTAAGCCAAATGCCATATTATCATAAACACTCATGTGCGGATATAATGCATAAGACTGAAATACCATTGCGATATCTCGATTCTTTGGCTCTACATCATTCATACGTTTATCATCAATATAAAGAGTACCAGATGTAATATCTTCTAATCCTGCAATCATTCGTAGTGTTGTTGATTTTCCACAGCCAGATGGGCCTACAAAAACGATAAACTCTTTGTCTTTGATGTCCAGGTTAAAATCAAATACAGCCTGAACATTATTATCATATATTTTGTTTATAGATTCTAAACGAACCGTTGCCATACACATACCTCATTTCTTATTCATGTCCTAGCATAACCTATTAAACATGATTTTATTTTTTCATAAATGTTACGGTAGCTCCATTTATAATTTGAAAAGGCACTACTTCATGTACTCCTTTTCGAGAAAAATTTATTCGTAATAGCAAGTCCTCTACCGCTTTACGTGCCATTTGTTCTGTATCCTGATGAATCGTAGACAATCTAGGGATGCAATACTGTCCTAATTCAATCCCATCAAATCCAATAAGTGAAATATCTTTAGGTACTTCATATCCTAAATCACAAAGGCTTCTTAATGCTCCTAAGGCAATGGTATCACCTAATGCGAATATTGCGGTGATTTCAGGGTGGCGCTTTAATAAATGAGAAGCTGCTGTATAACCGCCATCTAGTGAAAAGCGGCTTGGCTCATACATATCATCCTGAAATGTAATATTGCATTTTTTCATTTGTGATACGGCCCCCAATAAACGATGCTTTGTGATTCGGCTTTCATGATTTCCCCCAATAATTCCTATATGTTTATGGTTCTGATCCACCAGATACTGAATAGCACTCGCTGCTGCTAATTCATTGTCTGTTGAAAATGAAGAAATTTGTGGGTTCCTTAAATCTTTTGCCGTATTCGTCAATAAGACACAAGGAATATCAATATTCGCAAATACAGTATCAAATTTCTCCAATCCCCCGCCAAGAAAAATAATTCCTTTTGGTTTCTTTTCTAGAAATAATGTATATGCTGCTTCTACTTCATCTGCATTTTCATCTAAATAATGGATAGACACCTCTTGTCCTGATCCATCTAATATATGCTGTAGCTGTTCTACCAATTCCGCAAAGAACATATTTGCATATCCTTTGACCAAGATTGCCACGATATTGCTGCTCTTTAATTTCATATTTTTCGCATTAGAATTTGGCTGATAATTTTCACGTTCAATTACTTCCTGAATTATTTTTCTTGCCTTTTGTGATACATCAGGATGATTATTAATGACTCGAGAAACTGTTCCAATACTATATCCGCTTAATTTTGCGATATCATGAATTGTTGCCATTATAAATCCATCCTTTCCAATTACTTCTATCCTATTTTACCCTTTCACTGCTCCTGCCGCAACACCTTTAATGATATATTTTTGGCAGCTTAAATAGAAGATAATAACTGGAATTACCGCCAATATCAGCGATGCCATGATTGCACCCATATCGACACGTCCATAACTTCCTTTCATGTACTGTATCGCAATGGATAACGTTTTATATTTATTGATATCTAATACCAGATATGGCAATAAGAAGTCATTCCATATCCACATGGTTTCCAGTATACCTACCGATATATATGTTGGTTTCATAATTGGCAGTACAACTTTAAAGAATGTTTGAAGCGGAGTGCATCCATCAATCAATGCTGCTTCTTCAATTTCTACAGGAATTGCCTTAACAAATCCGCAGAACATGAAGACGGCTAAACCTGCCCCAAAGCCTAAATATATAATAACGATTCCCCATGGTGTTACTAATCCAAGCATGTTCGCAATCTTACTTAAAGTAAACATGACCATCTGGAAAGGCACGACCATAGAAAATACACATAGGACATAAATTGTCTTTGTTACCTTATTTTTAACACGCGTAATAAACCATGCACACATACTTGTACATATTAAGATTACTGCTACACTAGCAACCGTAATAAACACTGTCCATAAAATAGCCTGCAATAAATCATAATGAGTAATAGCTTCCTGATAATTCTCTAAACCTACAAATGTTTTCTCATTTGGTAATGTAAATGGTGACTGGCTGATCCATGCTTTCTTTTTAAATGAATTAAACAGCACGATTGCGATTGGTGCAATCCATAATATAGAGATCAGGGCCAGTGTTCCTGTACCAAACATTCCACGAATCTTATGTTTCATATTACTGTTCTACCTCCCTGCTTCTAGTTACTTTAAGCTGTATCAATCCAATACTTACTACGATGAGAAAGAATAACACTGCTTTCGCTTGTCCAACTCCCTCAAAACCAGTACGCCCATAAAATGTATTAAAGATATTTAACGCCATCATCTCACTCATTTTAGCTGGCTCTCCAGCTGTCAAAGCTAGGTTTTGGTCAAATAACTTAAATCCATTAGTGACAGAAAGGAAGGTACAGATGGTTATTGATGGCATCATCATTGGAATCGTGATGCGAAATAATCTTTGTATTCGATTAGCTCCATCAATCTGTGCTGCTTCTAATACATCTTCTGGTATGGATTGAAGTCCTGCTATATAAATTATCATCATATAACCAATCTGCTGCCAGGAGACTAATATGATCAAGCCCCAAAAACCAAGCGTACTGTCTAGGTTAATAGCCATATTATATTGACTTAGTATTCCTGAAAATATCAACTGCCAGATGTATCCTAATACAATACCGCCAATCAGATTTGGCATAAAGAATATTGTTCGAAATAGATTGGTTCCTCTTAATTTTTTTGTCAGTGCCAGTGCGAAGGCAAAAGCTATAACATTAATAATAATTAAAGAAACAACCGAAAACGCTGTCGTATACCAGAAAGAATGCTGGAATATTGTATCCTGAATTGCTTTCACATAGTTTCCTAATCCAATAAATGTCGCATCCGTTACAGTTGTGAATTTACAAAATGATAAATAGATTCCCATCAAGAAAGGAAGCAGAAACCCTATCACAAATGCAGCGAGTGTAGGAAATACAAAAATCGGCCAGAATTTTTTTATATTCTTTTCCATATAATTCCTCTTTTCAATTACAGAAAACAGTGAATAAGCAATGGTATGCTTATTCACCGCTTATTGTTACTTATTCTTTTGTAGCTGCTTTTTCCGTTGCCCATCCATCGACAAAGGCTTTCACAACTTTATCCCAATTTGCATCAGATTGATCAGATGCATAGGTTGTTAATGCACTACCAACTCCATTTTTCCATTCTTCACTTGGCATAGTAGTAAAGTTCCAAGTTACTGGCTGCTTACCTTCTTTTTCATATTCAGAAGCAATATTAACTAATGGATTTACACTTTCTAGGTTTTTCTTAAATGGAATATTGAATCCCATACCTGCTAAGCCACTTTCCATAGCACCTTCACCACCACATAATGCATTTAATCCTGTTTCACTTGTTACACACCAGTTCATAAAATCTAAAGTTGCCTGAATATCTTCTTCACTAGCTTTTGAATTCACACACCAGTAGTTTTCTGTACCAGTTGTAAGGCCTTGATTTTCTTCACCTTCAACACCGATATAAATAGGAAGCATATCTAGGTTTTCATCCCCAAGTTCTGCTACATCGTTGTATGCCCAAGTACCATTCTGATAGAATACCGCTTGTTCTGTCACAAAATCTGCTACAGCATCATCTGCTGTTTTAGTAGATAGCTGACTAGGATCTACAGTTTCATTGTTAATGTATAAATCCCAGATTGCACGATAATTATCTAAATAAGTCCCTTTAATAGCATCTGTATCATTGATTCCATCTGCTTTATATTCGTAATAAATCGGAAGATTTGCTAGATGTGTTTTGAATCTCCAATCACTAGATCCATCCATACCAGCACTTGTAAATGCACTGAATCCTAATTCATCTTTACGAGCTGTAATGTCTTCTGCTACTTTTTTCAAAGAATCATAGTTTGTGATATCTTCCATTTTATATCCAGCTTCAGATAATAATTTTGTATTCACAATAATTCCATAAGTTTCTGTTACATACCCGATACCTGACATTTTGTCGCCTTCCATTAATGCGAAGTCTTCACTTGTCAGCTGTTTAGCAATTTCACTGTCACTCAAATCATAACAATAGTCTTTCCAGCTTGCTAGACCGACTGGTCCATTCACCTGGAATAAAGTAGGTGCTTCACTTTTAGCCATTTCAGACTTCAAAGTAGCTTCATATTGACCGCTTGCTGCCGTTAATACTTTTACAGGAACACCAGTTTCTTCTGTATAAGCTTTCGCTAATTCCTGCCATTGAGCATCGGCTTCCGGTTTAAAGTTCAAATAATAAACAGAACCTTTCGCATCCCCAGTCGCATTAGAATCATCGCCTGATGAACACCCTGCTAACATTGTAAATGATAAAGCTACAGCTAAACTACCAGTTAGAAATTTCTTCATATTCATCCTCCTCAACAAATTTCAAACCCGATTTCGTAAACGTTTCCGTAACCGTTTACAATCACATTACCATCATACTATAAGCGGTTACATTCGTCAATCTAATTTTGATATTTTTCTTAAAAATGTGACATATTTGTGATTTTATGTCTATAAATGGTGTATTTCATAAAAAATCAATGCATTTTTTTATCCTTTCCTAAATCATTCGCTTATTTTATTTTATGCTGTTTATATATCCATAGAACCTTATTACTAAGAAACAATGCACAATTTTTTATCATTTTATTCTATTTATAAGCTAACTTCTATTTCCATATTTTTCTATACTTACTATACATAATTATATTGATTATGTATATTTTAGGTGTATAATAAGACTATGAAATGGAGGACTTATGATGCAGAAAATTTATTTATGTATTGACCTAAAATCTTTCTATGCTTCTGTAGAATGTGCGGACAGAGGACTCGACCCTTTTACAGTCAATCTTGTAGTAGCTGATCCTACCAGAGGAAGTGGAGCCATTACCCTAGCCGCAACACCAGCTATTAAGCGATATGGGGTAAAAAGTCGTGGACGCATTTTTGAAATACCAAAAGGAATTGAATATATTACTGCTATGCCTAGAATGACTTTATATATGGAATATTCCGCAAGAATATATCGTATCTTTTTAAAATACATCTCATCAGAAGATATCCATGTCTACTCTATTGACGAATCCTTTTTGGATATAACTCCTTATCTGAGTTTATACAACATGCGTGCTAAACAATTAGCTAAAATGATCTTAGATGATATTTTAGAAGAAACCGGTATTACTGCCACTGTTGGCATAGGAACTAATTTATATTTGGCTAAAGTTGCTTTGGATATTACCGCAAAACATACAAAGGATAATATGGGAGTTCTTACAGAAGATTTATATAAACAAACACTATGGCATCATCGTCCAATTACTGATTTTTGGATGATTGGCAAGGGAAATGCCCGACGGCTAGAAAAGCTTGGTATTTACGATATGTATGGAGTTGCCCACTTTCCACAGGAAAAACTATATAAAGTATTTGGTGTAAATGCAGAGTATTTAATTGATCACGCCTGGGGAAAAGAACCAGTTGAAATCGCTGATATCAAGGCCTATCAGCCTTCCTGCAATTCAATTTCTAATTCACAGATTTTATTTGAAGATTATAACTATCAGGATGCTTTTTTAGTGATGAAAGAAATGGTAGAAAGCAATGTATTATCTTTAACAGAAAAACATCTTGTAACCAATCATATTTCTCTTTATATCGGTTATTCTAAAGATATTATCAAACCATCTAGAGGAAGCAGAAAAATAACAAATACAACAAACTCTTATCGCCTGCTTATTGAAGAATTTATTAAATTATATAGAAAAATCACCAATCCAAATTATCCGATACGACAAATCGCAATCAGTTTTGGAAATGTGAAAGACGAAATTTATGAACAATACGATTTATTTGCCGATGTCGAAGATATTGAAAAAGAAAAGCGAGTACAAAAAACACTTGTCAATATCCGTAATAAATACGGTAAAAACGCTGCATTAAAAGGAATGAATTTCCAAGAAAAAGCTACCGCAAGAAAACGAAATAAATTAGTAGGTGGTCATAATGCCTAGAACAAGAGCACAAAGAGCACAGATATTTCAGTCCTTTGATGCATTAAAAGGATTTCGTGAATTATTAAAGGAACAGGAAAAAGTCATAGTACAAAGAAAAACACTATCAGAAGATGACTTAGAAGAATTAGATCGAAAAGTACATCAAATCCAGATTGGCATGATCATTACAGTTATTTATTTCAGTAATGGACAATATATCCAATTAACAGGTAGAGTCTCAAAACTTAATTTTGACACAAAAACGATTCAAATCGTAAAAACAAAGTTAAATATTAAAAGTATTGTCGATATAGAATTTGAATAACTACTAAATATAGCTATATTCGCATAGATATATTTATGCTAAAATGATACTTGTGTGAAAGAAAGGGTTATACGAGTATTATGAAACATGTATTTATAGTAAGTTCACAGATAAAAGAAAGAAAACGCAGAAAATTTTATGATAATATTCATACTATTTATAAAAATCAGGAATATATAATCAAAGAGACAGCATATGCGGGTCATGCAAAGGATATTGCTAAAGAAATGACAGCTAACAATGAATATATTCGTTTATATGCCTGTGGCGGTGATGGAACATTGCATCAGATCATCAATGGTATTCAAGATTTTTCTAAAGTTGAGGTTGCTATTATTCCTTTAGGTACTGGAAACGATTTTATAAAATCATTTCTTCCACTGAATAAAAAAGATTTTATTAATTTATATAATTATCAGCACGATCATACAAATTCATGTAATCTATTAAAAGTAAATGAATATTATGCAATTAATACAGCTTCTATTGGATTAGATGTAAAGATTGCGAAAAATGTAGAACACTTCAAATTCTTTTCTTTCTTAGGAAGTTCTGTCCCTTATTATCTAGGATTACTTTATAGTATGATGCACTCATTAAGCTCTTCCTATAAAATCAAAATTAACAATCAGATAGTTCAAGATGATTTTGCTTTTATTGTATGTGGGAATGGTAAATATTATGGAGGTGGCTATTGTCCTGTCCCTGATGCAAAAGTCGATGATAATCGAATGGATATCTGTCTTATAAAGAAAGTTACACGAAGAAAAATCCTAACATTATCTCATAAATATAAAACAGGCAAGCATATAGAATATGAAGACTTAGTTTCTATCTATCAGGCAAATTCATTAGAAATCTTATCTCCATCAAAACAATTAACTCTTAATCTAGATGGTGAATTAGAAACAGTGGATTCATTACATATTTGCTTAGCGGATAATAACGTAAAAATCGTATTACCTAAAAATTCAATAGACGAAAAAAAATGAGCTTTTAAAAACTCATTTTTTCTTTAAACTATATTCCGGATTTATTATCTTTATTCATTAAAGTCTTACGATTACATGCGACAATAAGATCTTCTTTAGCCAAAATAGTAGATCCATTAGGTATAAAGTAATTATCTTCTCGTTTAATTAAAACAATCAACAGATGTGATGCATCGATTTCAGAAATAGGTTTACCAATCCAATTTTTATGATTCGATAATGGTATTTCTTCTAACTCTATATCAATTCCCTGATGTGTACTTGTTAGAGCTACCATCAAATGATCTCGATATTGGATACAAGTATTTCCATCCGGTACAATCAATTCACCATTGCGCCATAAAAGAGCTACAATCATCTGAGAAGGTATCTGAATATCTTTTATATAAGAGCCAATCCAAGGATGATTAGGAATAATCGGCAAGTCAAGAAGATGTAATGGAGTATCTTTTAAATAGTCATTAAATGTTTTTGATGTATCATTAGTCTCATCAATAACCTGAAGCCATTTAGCAGCTTTAGGTAATAACATTCCCTGTAAAGTAATTGACAACAATGAAACAATCATAACGATATGAAAGATATCGAAATCCGTCTGAGCAGTAGAAACAACTGCCGCAATCGCAAACACAATTGACGCAGCACCACGTAAACCACACCACGATAAAAACAGTTTTTCTCGTATACTAAATGAAAATGGTATTAAGCATATAAATACCGCAATAGGACGAGCAACAAATGTTAATATCAAGGCAATTATGATTCCACTTCCTGCAACAGATGGCAATTGAGACGGGAATGATAATAATCCTAACATGAAGAATAAAATAATCTGCATCATGGATGATATTGAATCAAAAAAGTATATCAATTCATGTTTTTTAGACAATTTGGAATTTCCCAAAATGATTCCACATAAATAGACACTTAGAAAACCATTTCCTCCAATATAAGAAGCAAAAGCATATGATAGTAAGGCACATGCTGCTAGTAAAATACTGTTCATTCCAATTTCTTTTATTTTAAAGTAACGAAGCAGTAAATAACTAATTCCTGCTATTATGATTCCACTAGCGATTCCAAAGACAATCTGCTGCAAAGATAAAACGAAGATAGAGGTTTCTTCTCCACTTATCAAAGATAGCGTAATCATTGTTAATAAGAAAGCAAAAGGATCATTACTTCCACTTTCCATTTCCAGGATTGGGGCAAGGCCATGTTTTAAATTCAACTTTTTCATACGTAAAATACTGAAAACACTTGCTGCATCGGTTGATGCTAAAACAGACCCTATTAATAGTGACTCTAGCCAGGAAAAAGGTAATAACAGATGACATCCAGCCGCAAGCACAAGTGCACTAATAACAATTCCAACAGTAGAAAGAATTGCTGAAGGTAGTATAAAAGGACGTGCAGCTTTAAGATTTAGACAAAATCCACCATAGAACATTATAAAAATTAAAGCGAAATAACTAATTTGTTCCGCAAATTCATAATCATCAAAATGAATTCGCATCAAACCATCACTACCAAATACCATTCCTATCAATAAGAAAACGACTAAAGCAGGTAACCCTATTTTAGCTGAGATTTTTGAAAAACAAATACAAAGAATAACAATCAAAGCACATAATAATAGCCATTCGTTCATTTTGTTCCCCCTTTCTAACTTATATATGTGTTATTATAACATGATTTTTTCTATTCGCAAAATCACAAGAATGATGAATTCATCAAATCCACCACAGCTATAAAGATACAATAATACTTAATTTCTTCATAACATATTCTACTTTATATTTGTATTAATAGTAATATCAACATAGCAAGAGTTCCAGACAGTCACACTGGAACTCTATTATAATTTATTTACTTCAGCTCTTTTTCATATATGCTGCACCTAAAAGCATTCAAAGAAAAGCAAGAATAACAGAATTTTACTCAGTATCGTCTAAGTTCTCATGGATAAATTTAATACTTTGTCTGTACTTTTTAATTTGATTACTAACTTCCATCTTTAATATTCCTCCTACTCATATCCTATATGAAGAGATAAAACCATTCTATCAAAGATATTTTACATCCCATTATATACCTGCAAAATTAGTTTTACATGCGTTAAATTTAAAGATTTCCACAAATATTATAGTTTTCATCGTATCATTAACAATTATTCTTATTTTGATTTTAATTTATAGAAGTTGTCTATCCCAAATTGAAAAGTACACTTTCATAGTCTTTCACATAGTATTTAATATTCTTGCGCCCTTTTTCAATAAATGTATGGCCTTCAGCCTCTAGCTTTTCTTTTTGCACTTCTATGCCTCCCGGATATTTTGGATTCAATTCTCCATTTGCTTTTAGTGTTCGCCAATATGGAGTTTCATCTTCAGCTCGCTGATAACTTGCCCATGCCGCAATGGATACAAAAATTCCTGCAGTGATAGGCTCAGTAAAATCTGCACCATTTTGCTGAGCAAAGTATTCTCGGATTTTTCCAATGGTAATTACTTTTCCATAAGGTATTTTTTTCATTACTTTGTCGTAATCAATCGGTGGAGCAAAATACATATTATTTCCACCATATTTTTCAATACTTTTTTTATCTGTGATTATCTGAAACTTAGGCATGTCTTTACTATCGTGTAACATGGCGTTAAAATCCTTTTTTTCTTCATTAGCCATACTTTAACACCTATCTTAATTATAAGAAAGTAAAATATTCAATGCAATGAGACTGTTTGAAATACCACATATAATTTCTAGCATTTACAATTTAATATTATAAAAAAGATAGGAAATATGCACATACAATCAAACTGTTTATATGCTCTCCTACCTTTTTATTCATCAACACAAATGAAAATTAACCACTGCGTATTAAATGTGTGCAAAGCTATTTGATAATTTCTATATTTTCATTCTCAGTACCTGGATTTTTCTGTATTACCGTATAAAATAATGTTTTATGTTCAACTATATCATCACCATAAGATTTTGCATAACTAAATCTAGGAACTTGATGATATTCTGTAACAGCAATATAATCTGAAATAGTAAAAATACCAAAGAGTACAATAACACAACCTATAACGCTCAATATTTGAGAATTTCTTTTTAGTAGTACAGACTTAATACTAAGATAAATTCCTAAAGTTAATATGATTCCACCAATAATTGCACAAATACTACCCCAGCTACTTTCATTAGGAAATATTGATAACGCAGAAATAATAATAAGTGCACCAAACACTATAAACAGAATTCCTGTTATTTTTTTCTTCGCCATATTAACCTCGTTCTTGCTATACTCCGCCATTTTAATTGCAGTGTCTTTTGTTTCTTGATTCATTTTCTCACTTTTCCTTTCTCCATCAATAATCTCAGGTATACTAACTTGATAGAATTCAGAAATTTCAATCAGCAAACTGATATCTGGCATATTACTTCCAGTTTCCCATCTGGATACTGTTCTACTAGATACATTTAATGTTTCTGCTAACACTTCCTGAGTTATATTTTTTTCTTTACGTAGTGTTTTCAAAAACTGACCTATTTTTTTCTGATCCATTCACTATACCTCCTCAATTAACAGATTAAGCTAACAGTTCGTATATTTACACGACATAAAGTGAGAAAATGTCATATTTTTCAATCCGACAATCTTGTCTAGATTGAAATCTATACTCTATTACAGGTTCTATAAAGGTTTTAATCATTGTGTCATTTAATATACTCTGAAGTTTCACTTCTTTTATAAATCCAACGTCTTATACAGGACATGAATTTCTTCCATAATAGTATAATAATCAAATAATTTATTTTCAACGTATCTGATATTTTTCTAAATCTAGCCGCATCGTGAATCTTTGGAATATTGTCTATCTTTTCTTTAATAAATTTCTATCAGTAATTCTTTGAAATATCTCTATCACATACAAATTTTGTTCCTTAACATTATATTTATTATTTCTTTTCCAGTGCATCCTCAATAATCTCTATTCCTCCGTTGACAAAGCTGATTTTTATCTTGATTGTATCTTTTCCATTTTCTGAAATTGACACATAAGCTATGCTTAGCTGATCATTCTCTGTTGGAGTACTCTCTCCCATCAATGTTGTCCATTCTACATCTACATCAGATTCTGTAATACTCGTATTAAAGTCAAGTTCATATTGTGCTGGTTCATACAAACCAGAGTTAGATTTTGAACTAACTAATATTTTATTATTTTCATCTTGATATATTTCCACAGTGTAGTTCACAACATCTTCTTCATTTTCAACATATTCCTTGTTTGGTGAGATTGTTTCTTCATATATCAATTTTCCATTTTGAGTCGTTACATCATTATTAGTTGTACCAGTATCTTGTGAAGAACATCCACCCAAACCGAAAACTAATAAAAACATAAAACAGACTGAAAAAATTGAATTTCTTACTTTCATTATTAACACCTCTCTAAGTTCCAATTTATCGCAAACATGCATTTATAAATTTCATTGGTACGTTCATACGTTCCGCTACTTGTTCCGGTGTCATTCCACTATTTAAGAATCGTTTGCATACTACTTTTAAGTTTTCTCCAACTTCGATAATATGCTTATCTGGATCATAGAATCGAACTACACGTTGTCCCCATGAATGTTCAATAACAGGATGTACATATTCAATATCACATTTCTTTAATTTATCAATAAACTTATCAAAATTATCTTCTTCAAAATATATTTCAAAATTGTTAGTTCCAAAAGAAATTTCATTTGTTCCAATAAATTCTTTATATGTTTCAACTGTCTGTAAAGCCAAACCTCCAGTTAAGGTTTTATTTGCTCCAAAATCCATAATAACATGAAGTCCAAAAACCTTTTTATAAAACTCCACTGACTTATCTATATCAGTGACTACCAGCATTGGGTTCTTTAATTTCATTTTCATTTCCTCCTGTAATAATAATGTATTTTATATCATTATTATTACATTATAAAAAATGTTTTACAATAATTAACTATATCTAGTTTTTTGATTTTATATTAATATGAGAATTTAAAACGATAATCTTGCTTATAAGGTTTTCTTGACGGATTTCCTTCGACTCTATAGATTTTTTTATTTTTGATATCATAAACTACAGACCATACTGTATCTGCCCCTTTTTTTCTATCATGCTGACACATAAATCCATGCTTTCCAGATAAGATATCAAAAATAAGATTTATTGATAAATCGTTATTTTTTAATGACCGATGAGCAATTTGATTTCTTAATGATGAATTCCAGTCATCAATATTATATTCATTATACTTTTTCATTTGTGAAGAGTTAAAGTTATTCGCTGTAGAAATGAAATTTTCATTCTCTAGAGGATAAATAACCTCAACATTTTGGCTATTGCATTCCACTATCGCAATATTTCCTAAAGCATCTGCTATTGTAATTGTTTGATTAGAAGCAACTGGAACTGTCTTTATAAATTGGACAGCTTCCTGTAATGTTTGACATTTTTCTAAAATATAACGAACAATCATTCCTGCATTCATTCCAGGCATAATGTTCTGTGGATAAATAAATGTCATTCCTACTGCTAAGCCATATTCATTGATACCATCTTCCATTTCAACAAACGCTGTAGTATTTCCATTAAATGAGTAACAATTATCTAAATTATACAAACAGTTCATATAAAGTTTCTCTAGTTCGACTAAAAAATCACTGTTTCTTCCCAGGATAATTTGGTCTTTATCACTGATTGCTATACACGTACATTTATTATTGAACTCAAAACAGTACATACTCAATAGAAAAGTAAGCATATCTTCATATGATGTCTGTTGTCCATTAGCAATTCCTTTTATTTCATCTAAAATTTCAGGATAAAACTCCTCATAAATAGGTATGCATTGTTTAGTAAACGCTTTTCTTTCTTCACTGATAACAAATGTATGCTGATTAGCAATAAATTTATTATTTTTTCTTAATAAAGCTCCCCAACGGAAACCACAATCATAGTGACTACCTTTGAATCTTCCATGATACATTTCATTTTACCTCCTCGTTTATTTCGAGCAAGATCTTCCTCAATTTCAATCTTAATTGAATAAAAATTTTATGTCAATGAATTAAAATTTTACATAAAATATATATGTTTAAACACATTATTTGTTTACGATGTATGCAAGAAAACAAGCAGATAGCATTCAAGAAAGTAGGAGATAGTCATTAAACTACCTCCCCTTATCAAACCGCATGTGCCCTATTAAGGCGTACGGCTTACCAATATGCCTATCTATGCCTGAATCATTACTATTTCGCAAACACATATCCTGTGCTTGCGATTTTTCTTATTCTTGCCTGTGTATAATACTCTATTCCTTTTTCCTTCAGCTTCTCTATGTATCTTTCATGTCTCTTTTTATTCGCTTCTGTTTGTATTCTCATATAAACTTCTATCGTATACGTTGGATACATCTCTTTATAATAATGCCATGCTGATGGTATCAGTCCAATCTTACAGAAGAATTCGATATTCCACTTCCATTTTTTGCCAAACGATTTTCTTATGCTCGGATGATTATGTATCATGCATACCCTTAATCGTTGTCTTATGTACGCGTCAATTCTATGTAAATCTTTGATACATCCTTTGACGTAACAGTGACTTTCCTGTCCTGCCTGTCTGTTCAGTTCTATAGCTTTTTGTACTATTTTATAGTAATTCACTTTTCCTACTATGACTGAATTTACCCTCTTTATCCATTCCTCTTTATCCATTCCTCTTTGCTTATGGTTAGGGTTTTCTTTGTTTTCTCTTTGATTTTCTTTTTAAAATCTTTCAGCGATTTCTCGCTCGGTCTTACTAGAAAGTATGGTTTATTGTCCTTCTTTCTGTTTCTCCAATGTAGGAAATCAAATCCTACAAATGTGAAATCATCATTATGGAAGTCAACTATCTTCGTTTTCTCCATGGACATCTCTAATCCTAGTTCTTCGATTACCTTTTTCGCTACTTCTCCTGCCATCATGATTTCTTCTTCACTGTTCGCGAATAACAGAAAATCATCTGCATATCGTACAAAATAGATTCCTGCTTTATGTAGCTCCCAGTCTAGTTCATTTAGGTAGATGTTTGCCAACAGCGGTGATATTACTCCCCCTTGCTGTGTT
>URYK01000016.1 GCA_900552125.1 uncultured Solobacterium sp.
TCTTTCAGTGAAACCCTGACCACGCGCATAGCACGTGGTATTAACAATTATGAAAACAGAACCAGTGCATTAGCATTGGTTCTGTTATTTTTAGCTATTTATATTTTTTTTGTAATTCAAATTTATTCCTGCAGAAAGATAATCTTCAAAATCCTGAAAACTTTTGAATTACAAAAAGGATATTATTGTACTAAAATCCAGTCTGTTTCCCATCTATTTTTAGAAACATTGAATAAACGTTTATATAAACGATTATTTATTATTTTGTATCTCCATTCCATTAAATCTTTACGTGTATCAATAGTGGATTCGCTATATATTTCATTTATAAACTGAGTATCTTTAGCATTAATTTCTAAACAGGGAAATAAATTCATTATAATAAGAATTATAACAATAATTTTTTTCATAATTTCACTCCTTTTCTTTAATAATTGGAAGATTAGCTAAATCTTTTGGAATTAAGTTTCCAATATTAGCTTTTTGTTCATTAAGTATTAGACTATAACTACCATCTTTATGCTGTACTATATATCCTTTTGAAATATCCTCAATAGTCATTGTATCCTCAACTAAATCACTATTATGGTAGGCAGGCTCTAATATAATCATATTAGAAAGAAATGGAAGAATACATAATAATATTAAAAATATTGATTTTGTTTTCTTAATAAAACCCCCGTCCATAAGATAATGAATTCTATAAGCAAGAATATTAGCTGAGTCATCAATAAACGAACTATATGCTAAACTTTTATTTTTTTGAACATTTATTTTTTTTTGTACATTAATAAGTGATTGAGTATAATCAATTCTTGAGTTAGCAGACATATTTCTTGTTACTTGGTCATCTACTCGTATCTCTAAAAATAAATTTATATTTTTACTCAGCACGTATACTGGTGGAAACCACCAATATAGAATTGTAATTAAATTAATAAATATTTTGATAAAAATGTCATGATTTTTTATATGTCTTATTTCATGATGTATAATATTATATAGATCGACTTTGGAAAATTCTATTTGTGGCAAAAATATTATGTTTTTAAGGCCAAATACCATAGGAGATTTCACTATATCGGATATCATAATAGGATAATCTTTTCCATCATAATTATTTAAAAAATCACTAACTTTATAACATATTGATTTTTCCTGTATTTTATTTGAAATCTTATAAGAAACTACTAACTCATGAATAAATCGAAAATCAAAGATAATAAAACCGAATAACCATATAGATAAGGAAATATGCAAAATAGTTATATTTGAAGATAGTTCATAATTGAAAAATTCCATAATAGGATTCATTATTGAACTGATATAGATTGATTTTGTAAAGAATAATTCAACAGGAAATAAAATTCTTAGAACTATTACTAAAATTAAAAAAGTGAAGAAATCTGTTCTAAATATTTTAAATTTATTTGAATTTTTCATAAAAAAGTTTAGAAAATATATCATCAATGTAGAAAGTAAAATTGTTATAAATAAAGAAGAAATTGTGATCTCCATAAATTTACTCCTTTAATTCAGCTCTTCTCTTTGCAATCAAATTACTTAATTCTTCTAGTGTTTCTTCACTATCGGATTGTTTAATAAAATAACTTGCAAGTTTTGCGTATGCAGACTTATTAATAAAGACAGAGAAATAATCTGCTTCATCTATAGATGGACGAAATAATCTAGTTAATGATTTCTTGTTCATTCCTACACTCGATACGTGAATGTAGTTTACTTCTAATAATTTATGCAGAGTTTGCTGAACAGTATTTAAACTAATTCCGTTTGATGCATTCACGATATCGTTTGCTGACATTGGCTCATCATTATTCCAAAGAATTGACATAATTTCTTCTTCTCTTTTTGTTAATTTTGAAAATTTCATATAATCACCACACTTTCATTTATAATTATATTATAAATTTTTAAGAAATACACATAATTTTAAAAAGACACTTGTGTTTTTTTAAAATCGTAATATACTTAAAGTATAGAAAATAGGTTTTAAAGTTAAGGAGAGGATAGTGATGCAAATGAGGGTTTAAAAGAATCGAGTAAATGAGATGAAAATAACAAAGTAGTTTTTTTTAGAAAGGAGAAAATCATGAAAAAATTAGTAACTATAATTGTAACGCTATGTCTTTTTGTAGGAATTACGGGAGGAGTAAATCAATCTATTAATGCTAAAGAAAGTTCTGAAAACTATACTGTAGAAGAAAATGAATATAGTCGAGAACAAAAAGAACAACTTAAAAATGCTAATCGTACTTTTTCTGCAGAAGAGTTAAAAAACATGTAAATATTCTGTTTAGTAAAAGAAATGGAAAAAGATTTAAAAAAATCCCAAGAAAAAAAACTATTAGTTCCTGAAGAAGAACAAGACAAGTTAATTGAAGAATATTTTAGTAAAGAAGAAGCAGAGAGCCTTATAAAGGCAGGGTATAGCAAAGATAAAATAGCATGGGTAGCAAAAGAAAATAAACGCCAGGACTTTGAAGCTGGAATCTTAGGGAAAATTTTAAGAGTTTTAATTGCAATCTTTGTCAATGCGAAATAAATAAAAAAGGCAGATATTATTTGAGGTTCTTTCTTGCTTTAGGGTAACGCATGAAAAAAGAAGGTTAAAATAAGATGATGGATTCATCAAATTTTATCCCTTCCAAATTTCTATTTACCCACTATTGAGTAAGAACCTTATTCTGCCTTTTTTATTTATGCGCACTTAGCAAAAGCACAATAATCAATATGATTTTCCAAACCAATTTATCACCTAGCTACTCATATATAATTTTTTAGTAATTTACCTTATGTCTTTTAAAATAAACTCAATTGTTCTTCTTCAAAATCTTTAAATATTATCTTAATGTTTCTACATACCAGCAAAACTTAGTGCTAAGCAAATATTCACGATAAATTGTTCTTCTTGCTTTTCCTATCTCTACTACAAACATTTCTCCAGCACCGTTTACATTCCTACTGTGATGTCTTTCCTGATGTCTTATTATTCTATCAATTTCATATCTTTCTCCATTATATATAATAGCCTGTGGTGTGAGTTCGCCTTGCAATCCTACTAATACCTCTACTTCTATATACATTTTGTAAAACTGTCTTTCCATTTCAAATTATCCTCATCTGTTCTCATACTCTTTCACTAATTTATAAAAGATTGTTTTTTTAGATTCAATGCATTCATCATTTCTACTACTGTTATTTCTTTCTTTTTCCATAAAGGTTAATATTCGTTCCAATCATCAGGGAACTTGACATTAGTTCTCCCAAATTTTACACCACGTTTAAGAGCAGACTGAATACTCTCTGCCTTTCGCTGGTGGATATCTATTCTTTCTTTTTCAGCTCCAAAGGATAAGGCTTCCAGTACGATATTTGAAATAAACTGAGCCATCAAATCATTATCTTTAAATTTGCTGGTATCAAGTATTTCATTATCAAGAACTTTTATGTATATTTTTTTATCCTGTAAGTCTTTCCATTCATTTTTAATCATGCTGTAGTTTCTACCTAATCTATCCAGTGATTTAATGATTAGGGTATCGTGTTCATTCATGATATCCTTGAGTGCTAGATATTTCGGTCGTTCAAAATCCTTGCCTGATTTTTTCTCGATAATAAGATGGGATTTTGTTGTTACTAATGGTAAAATCTGTTCTACCTGGCGATCAACATTTTGTTCTTTAGAGCTTACTCGTATATAACCCCATGTAGCCATATGAACCACCTCTTAACTATTACGCCATAGTGTTCATTAAAGTGCAAATACTATTAGAACGTTCAATATATGTTCAGCACTACAAAAACGAACGTGAGAAATCTTATAAAAATACAGTTCGGAAAAGTATGTTTTTTGCAGACACTAGACTTTAAACAATAAAAATTATACTTAATTTCTAATAAAACTCATTGAATACATTTCTCATATTTTTACATATCTTATTAAATTATATAAAAATATGCAATTATGCATAAAATTATCGATAAAAAAATGCATATATACATATTTTTATCGATAAATACAAAAAAGAATGGATTTCCTATTCTTCTTTCATCCATTCTTTTAAAGCTTCTTTTACACTTCTATTCATTTCCTTACTGAAGGATGCTCCAGTTTTTCTAGCATAGAACTGCTGTGCATAATTTTTAGCCGCAAACTTATTTTGAGATAAAAATTCTCTTTCTGCTCGTTCTTCAAACATGTGTTCATAATCCATATTGCTTAGTTGTTTGTAGCTGTCTTCAAATACAATGTATTTTCTATCAAAACGTTTTCTAAATACTTTTTGATGTTCTTCTTTATAATGTCCATAGCACAACATAGCTATAGGAAATGTTTCTTCTGGTAAATCCAATAGTTCTTTTATAGTTTCATAATTCTCTAAGATATCTCCAATATAACAAGAACCTATACCTAAAGACTCTGCCGCTATTACGCTGTTTTGTGCAGCACACATAGCATCTTCAATTGCCAACATTAAATCTCCTACAGATGGTGATTGAAATTTCATGCCATGTTTTTCTGCATATCGTTTCACACCATTCATTCGATAATAATCAAACCAGCGATGATGATCTGCCACAAATACTACTACAAATGGTGCAGATTGAATAAACATTTGATAATCACATAATTTACTTAGTTTTTTCTTCTTCTCCTGATCTCGAATAATGATCATAGAATATAACATCTGATTCCCAGCTGTTGGTGCCTGCATAGCACTTTGAATGATGACATCTTCTTCCTCTTGTGTTAATGGTTTAGGATCATATACTCTAAGTGATGTTCTATTATGAATTACTTCCAATGTTTCATTATTCATATTATTTTCCTTTCTGTAACAGAATATTCATCGCATAGGATGCGGCAGCTAAACCTGCAGCAGAAGGTACAAAAGGTGAACTTGCTGGTGGCATCTTTTGTTTTCTTGTGATTCCATTTTCATTGATTACTTTTGTTTGTACGCTTGGCTGTTCTTTAGAGAACACAACAGGAATTTTTCCTTTAATATGGTGTTTTCTGACTAGATTGCGCATTATTTTTGCCACAGGATCATAGCTGGTTTTCATTAAATCACAACATTCAACCTTTGTGGGATCTAAACGATTTGCCATTCCCATGCTACTGATAAAAGGAATATTATGTTCCTTACAATATTTGATTAATGCAAGTTTACTGCTCATTGTATCAATCGCATCGATTACAAAATCTACTTCTACATCAAATAATTGATCATTTGCCTCTTCATTGTAGAACATATCTTTACGAATAACCGTACAATCATCACGATAACTCTCGATACGTTCTTTCATCACTTCTGTTTTTGACTTACCGATTGTCGCAAATACTGCATGAATTTGACGATTTAAGTTTGATGGTGCTACTGTATCTCCATCTACTAAAACTAATTTTCCAACTCCACTTCTTGCAAGTGCTTCTGCCGCATAAGAGCCTACACCGCCTACACCAACAATCATTACGGTACTTTCTTTTAATTTTTTTAGGTTTTCTTCTCCTATAAGAAGTTCCATTCTTTGTAAAGGTGTTTCCATCTTATTTCACCATCCATGCTTTCACATCTTCTATAATTTTCTGTTTATAATTCTCTTCTTCTATATCATACCATTGTACCTGCATTTGATTGTTGAACCAAGTATACTGACGTTTTGCGAAGTTACGAGAATTTTTCTTAATACTTTCTACACAGGTTTCTACATCTGCATTTTCTTCAAAATAGGGTCTCCATTCTTTATAGCCTATTCCTTTAAAGCTTTGTAAATCCCATACATTTGGCTGATCTTTTACTAAACCTTCTATTTCCTGTAGTAAACCTTGTTCCATCATTTGATCCACACGTAAATTAATTCTTTCATATAAACGTTCTCGATCCATTGTTAAACCAATGATGTAAGCATCATAAATTGGTTTATGCTCCTGTTTATCTACAATTTCACTTTTTTTATTACCAGAATGTGCCATAGACAATGCTCTGATTAATCTTTGACGATTATGAGGATGTAAGTTTTCACATGCTTTAGGATCCACAATATTTAATAATCCCCATAATTCATCTGGACTTCTTTTCATTAAAAAGCTTATAAAATCACTATCTTCTTCTTGGTCTAAGAATTGATAATCATAGATACAGGATTTGATATAAAGACCAGTACCTCCACAAATGATAGGAAGATTCTTTCTATCTGTAATGTTTTTTATTTCTTTTCTCGCCTCTTCCTGGAATATTTTTACGTTATATTCATCAGTAAAGGAACAAAAATCAATTAAGTAGTGAGGTATATCCTGCATTTCTTCTGGTGTTATCTTCGCAGTACCAATACTCATTTCTTTATATACCTGCATGGAATCACCACTAATAACTTCTCCATGAAACTGTTTTGCCAATTCTACACTTAAACTTGTTTTTCCTACTCCAGTAGGTCCAACAATTATCAATACTTTTTCCATATATTATCCTCGCTCAAATTTCTTAAATAATGCTTTATCTTCCATGCATATCATAGTTGGTCTACCATGTGGACAATGGAATGGCTGTTCACAACATTCTAAATCATGAATTACCTTCTTCATTTCTTCCATAGTTAAAGTTCTATGAAAACGAATAGAGCTATGACATGCCATAGTTGCGATAGCGTGTTTTCTTAATTGATCAATATTGATTTCTTTATCTTTTTCCCAAATATCAATCATATCAAGTAGAAATGCTTCTTCTTCTACATCATTCATCCATACTGGAAGTTCTCGACATACAAAGGTATGATCTCCAAATACTTCTAAATGAATTCCTAATTCTTCCATTACTTTATTTAATTCATCTACCTGTGCGACAGCCGCTATAGTAGATTCAATTGTGATTGGTAATAATAATGGCTGTGTATCTTTATTACCCGCAAGTATCTGAGATCGTATTTGTTCATAATGATAACGTTCCTGAGCAGCATGCTGGTCAATGATATATAATCCTTTTTCTCCTTCTGCTAGGATATAGCTATTATGAAATTGACCAATAACACGTAATTGAGGAAGACTAGGATTTTTAGGTTTAGATTCTTGTGGCTCATAAACAACCTCTTCTTTTGTTTCCATGTTTTTATAAGCCGTTTCTGTTTCTTCTTTTATGATTTCTTTTGATTTTTCTATTGATTGAGATTTTATTATCGAAGGTGTTTCAATCTTTATTTCTTCCTTCTTATCTTCTTTGATAGCATCTACCGCTGTATAGCTAGTTTCTTCCTCTTGAATCTCTGGTTTAATTTCTACTGTCTGTGGTTGTTTTGGAATTGATGTCTCTCGTAATTCCTTTCGATCTTCTTCAATCTTTTTACGTAGTTCTTCCATATCCAAAGCAGGCTTTTTTACTTTTTCTGGATGTACAAAACTATCATTTACTTCCTCATGCATCTTTTGAATCTTATCATCACGTTCATAAGTAAATGTTAAAGTTTGTTCTTCTACTTTTTCTTTTACTGTCTCTTTTTCTATATCAACATTAGGTACTTTCAACTGTTCGTGTAGTGTTTTACGTATTGTTTCATATAATAATTTTTCTAATTGTTTTTCTTTTGATAAACGAATTTCCCATTTCGATGGATGAACATTTACATCAACTAATTGGGCATCCATTATTAAATCTATCACAACGATTGGATAACGTTCTTTAGGCATATATGGTGAATATGCATCCATAATTGCCTTTTGTAAATGATAATTTCGTATCATTCTTCCATTAATGTACAATAACATATAATATTTAGTTGCTCGATTATATTGTGGCTGCATAATATAGCCGGTTATTTTATAATCCTGATCATGCCCATCAACCTGCATTGCACTTTTTGCACTTTCTCTTCCATAGATTTGCATTAGTACTTCTAAAAGACTTCCATTTTCTCTAGTCTTAAATACTGTTCTGCCATCATGGGATAAACAGAAACCAATTTCAGGATGAGATAATGCAAATTTCTGTACCACGTCTGAAATTAAAGAAAATTCATATTGTGGACTCTTTAAGTGTTTAAATCGTGCTGGTGTTTTTTGAAATAGATTTTTAACTTCTATCATTGTTCCTTTTGGAGTTCCACAAGGTCGAGCACTCATTAATTTTCCATAACTGATTTCTACTTCTGTAGAATTAATTCCATCATTCGTACGTAATAATACATGAGATACAGAGGCAATTGATGGTAAAGCTTCTCCACGAAAGCCCATGGTATGAATATTCCATAAATCATTGACTTCTTTCAGCTTGCTTGTCGCATGTCGTTCAAAGGCTAAAGTTGCATCTTCTGGATCCATACCATCCCCATCATCTATGATCGTTATGGTATCTATACCTCCCTGAACGATTTGAATTTCAATGTTTTTCGCATGAGCATCAATACAGTTTTCTACTAGCTCTTTAACAATTCCCTGCGGTCTTTCCACAACTTCTCCAGCCGCTATCATATTGCTTAAATGCTCATCCAAGCGATTTATTTTTCCCATGTTTACACCTTCTTTCCGTTATAAGAAAATCTGTAATACAATATTACAGGTTTCTTATGATAACTTTTCTTTTAATTCATATATAAATTGCATTGCTTCAATTGGTGTCATTTTATTAACATCGACATCTTGAATCTGATTTACAATCTGTGTGTATAATTGATTTTCTTTTTCAATTACGATTGGTGCTTGTACTTCTTTTACCATATTAGGTTGTAACTCTAGACTATCTAGAATTTGTTTAGCACGGTCTAAAACAGAAGATGGAAGATGTGCTAATCTTGCGACATTGATTCCATAAGATTTATCTGCTTTTCCATCTACAACACGATATAAGAAAGTAACTTTTTCATCTTCTTCATGAACATCAACATGAACATTACGAATACTTGTATTCTGTTCAGCCATTTCGGTTAACTCATGATAATGTGTTGAGAATAAGGTTTTTGCCTTAATGTTATGTACGATATACTCAATCATAGCTTGTGCTAATGCCATTCCATCATACGTAGAAGTTCCTCGTCCGATTTCATCAAATAAAATTAAAGAATTTTCTGTCGCATTTTGTAATGCATGATTGGCTTCCATCATCTCTACCATAAAAGTAGATTGTCCGGACATGATATCATCACTTGCTCCAATTCTTGTGAATATCTGATCAAAAATTGGCATTTCTACTTTTCTTGCAGGTACAAAACAGCCAAGCTGTGCCATGATCACAATTAAAGCAGTCTGACGCATAAATGTTGATTTACCACCCATATTAGGTCCAGTAATCATTAAGATATCATTTCCTTCTTCCATCTCTAAATCATTAGATACATAACGTGTTGTCTTCATCATCTTATCTAAAATAGGGTGACGAGCTTCTTCCATATGTATCACATGTTCATGATGAAATTTAGGTCTTGTATAACCATTTTCACTTGATATTTCAGCTAATGCATATAATGCGTCAATTGTAGATAATGCATTAGATACATCATGCAGTTTTGGTAAATATACTTTAATCTGATTTAATAAATTTTGAAATAATTCTGCTTCTAGGCGAATACTTCTTTCCTGTGCATGTACAATTGCATCTTCTTTTTCTTTTAATTCTTCTGTAATAAATCTTTCTGCATTTGTAAGTGTCTGTTTTCTTACATAACCAAATTCTTCTTTAATAGCGGATAGATTTGCCTTTGTGACTTCAATATAATAACCAAAAACACGATTATATCCGATCTTTAATGATTTTACCCCTGTACGTTCACGTTCTTTATTTTCTAACTCAAGAATCCAATTTTTCCCGCTCTTCCCAATTTCACGCACTTGATCCAATTCTTCATTATATCCTTCAACAAACACGCCGCCATCCTTTAAAGTTAATGGAGGATTCTCTACTATAGCTCCTTGTATCATTTCATATAAAGACTGACATGGATCAATTTTCTGAAATTCTTTATATGCACTACAGCCTTTAAAAGAGTCAAATATCTGTGGAGTATGTTCCAAAGTTTTAATTAATCGTAAAATATCTCTTGGATTGGCAGATCCATAAGCAACTCTTGCGCTTAATCTTTCTAAATCATATACATAACCTAAATGCTCTCTTAATTCATCTTTCGTAATGAAGTTATCATTTAGAAATTCAATCGCATCCAAACGTTTATTGATAGCATTAACATCCATAAGCGGATATTCAATCCATTTTTTCAATAACCGTGAACCCATAGAACTTCTGCATTTATCTAAAAAGCTCCACAAAGTCTGAGAACGTGATCCATTACGAATAGAAGAAGTTAATTCTAAATTTTGTTTTGTATTAAAATCCATCTGTAAAAATTCATTTTCATATATCATAACAATAGGATTTAGATGTGCCATATTTCGTTTCTGTGTTTCATCTAAATAATTTGTTAGGATACCAAAAGCAGTTTCAATTCGATCATCTTTAATTCCATTCAATAAATGCAGATATTCTTCTTTTAAAACCGCATCGTTATGATATGATACCGTAATTGTTTCCATTTCTTCGATCATTTTAATAATCTTTTTATCAAATTTCTCTTGAACAACAATTTCTCTTACATTATTTCCTAAAAGAACTTTTTGTATTGCCATGACCTGTTTATCAATTAGCTGAGCTTGTAACTCTCCTGTAGTCATTTCACAAAGAATTACTGCTATACCAAATTGGAAATCATGTAATGAAGCAATATATACGGTATTCTTCTCATCACTTACTTCATCCATAATTGTTCCAGGTGTAACAATCTTAATCACATCTCGTTTAACTAATCCTTTTGCCAAAGATGGATCTTCTAATTGTTCAACAATGGCAACCTTATATCCTTTTTGAATTAATCGCTGTATATAACCATTTGCGGCATGATGAGGAATACCACACATTGGCACTCTTTCTTCTACTCCGGCATTTCTTCCAGTCAATACAAGATCTAATTCACCAGACGCAATTTTCGCATCTTCAAAAAACATTTCATAAAAATCGCCTAAACGATAAAATATAATCGCATCTTCATGTTGTTTCTTCAATTCCAGATAGTGATTCATCATAGGTGTATATTTAGGTTGTTTACTCATTTTATCAACTCCGCTTACTTCTTCGTTTACTTCCAATATTATAGCATAACATCTTTTAATCGTTATCGATAATTCTTTCAAAATCTTAATATTATTTCAGAAAAATATCACATGTGTTCAACATATAAAATATAAACCGTGTTATAATAAATATAACCTTGTCTTTTTTTGGTTTGTTTGGAGTGATGTCAATGAAAGTAGGTTTATCTAAGGCTAAAAGTCCAGATAAGTTTGATTTTGTTTTATGTACATATATGGCATTAATGGCAATCATGAGTATACTTTCTATTTATTCAGCTTATGGGATATTAGGAAAAGATGCCAGCATTGATTATATTATGCGACAGATTATGTGGTATATCGTTGGCTGTATTGCAATTGGGGCAATCATGTATTTAGGAAATGATTCCATGCTGCAGTTTGCGAAAATTGGATATTGGTTTCTATTAGGCTGTTTAGTTGTTTTATTATTAGCAAAAATCTTTATGGCATTAACGGGCAGTAGTAGCTTTTTAGGTATTATAACACCAGTAAATGGAGCTACCTCGTGGTATCAGTTTCCAGCTATCGGTTCCTTCCAGCCTAGTGAATTTATGAAAATCATCTTAATTTTAATTACTGCTGGAATTATTGATGAACACAACAATAATAAGATTACCGATTCATATGAAATGGATTTCTCTTTATTCTTAGAAGTAGCAAAATGGGCGCTACCACCTATGTTGTTAATTCTAGTACAGCCAGATACTGGAGTTGTATTAATTATTGCGATTTCTCTATTCGCAATGATAGTTTGTTCTGGTATCAAACGAGAATGGTTTTTATTGATTGGTATATTAATTTTTGTAGTCTTAGCTTTATTCTTTTATATGTATTTCTACCATTTTGATTTATTAAGTAAATTAATAGGCGGAGAAGGAGGATATAAGTTAAGCAGAATCTCCGCATGGTTAAATCCAGAATCAGATATCAATGGAGAAGGTCATCAATTGTATATGGCATTATTAGCACTAGGTTCCGCTGGTTTAACAGGTCATGGTATGGGTGCAGAATTAGTTAGTATCCCTGAGGCTCAGACAGACTTTATCTTTGCAGTTGCAGGTCAAACCTGGGGATTACTAGGAACATTATTTATTGTTGCTTTATGCTTAGGCTTAGATATTCATCTTTGCAGAGTTGCCTCAAATTCAAAAAATATGTTTGAGAAATATTTTATCATAGGAATATTAGGTATGTTATTGTATCAGCAGGTTCAGAATATTGGTATGATCATAGGGTTACTTCCAATTACAGGTATCACGTTACCATTGATATCTTATGGTGGTTCATCCTTATTATCTTATATGATTGCTTTCGGTATAATATTTAATGCCAGTGCAAAAGCAAAGAAGCTATCAGACTATATATATGAATAAAGATCTACATTGCGTAGGTCTTTTATTATACTAAAATGTACATGTTATTCCAAAAAGCTACATCTTATACATGAACTATTGACTTATGTATTTTTATATAATATAAGGAAATGGTAGAATGTAGATTATTTCTCATCTCTACATTTAAGTTCCAAAATAAAGAAAGAGATATGTAATCTTTGAGAATAGCCTACTCAAAAACCCTTTCCCTTATTCTATATACAATACTTTCGGAATAAGAGTATCTCTTTACTTTTTGGAACTTGTTAGATATTTAATCAGAAAGGTGGTAATAATATGTTAGCTATTATAATTTATGCAATCATCCTATTCTTATTATGGTTATGGATATCTAGCGTAAAAGATGAGTTAAAAAAGACTAATGACCTATTGTCAGAGATAAATAAGAAACTTGATGAAAAACATTAACATCTATTTTTCAACACAATGAAATCATCTTTAAATAGAAATTATAATAGAAAAGAAAGAGATTACTTCACTACCTTATATAACATGAGGTACAGTGAAATAATCTCTTTTACTTTATCTTTCCTTTAATTTTGATAACATATCACGATCTAAGCGACGTGCAAATTCTGCCATCAATAGTACTGTCTGCCAGTAATCTTTACGATGTACAATTAAGCGATGAGAATGCATGTAGCGTGTTGGAATAGAAAGTGTTAAAGATACTACTCCATCGTGCGCTTTATGGATATTATCTGCATCAGTTCCACCAACTGTCATCATATCGTAATTGATATCTAATCCTAAATCTTTACAGATTTTTTCCATTTCATATAAGAAATTTTTATTACCAATGATACCAGCATCCATTACACTTAGTATAACACCTTTACCAAGTCCATTCTTACCTTTATCCATTGGAGTATCCATACTTGTTGTCACATCTAAAGCAATCGCAACATCAGGATGAATCATATTAGCTGCAGTACGAGCCCCACGAAGACCAACTTCTTCTTGTACAGTCCCTACACCATATAAGTTACAATGATGTGGTTTATTGTCTGCTTTTAATAATCGCATAACATCTACGACCATTGCTGCACACAAACGATCATCCCAAGCTTTTCCCATTAGATAATTTGGATTATTCATAACAGTAAATTTAGTATCTGGTGTAATCATATCTCCAATCTGAATACCTAGTTCATAGATTTCTTCTGCACTATCAACACCCATATCTAAAAACAAATCTAAAGGATGGATTACTTTTTCTTTAACTTCCTTTGATAATCCATGAGGAGCACTTGAACCTACTACCCCTTGATAACGTTTCCCTTCTTTTGTTGTGACAACTAGTGTCTGACTAGGTAATACATGTCCCCACCAGCCACCAACTGGCAACATTCTTATATATCCTTGAGGATCAATTTCTCTTACCAAAAATCCTACTTCATCCATGTGTCCTGCTATCATCAATTTGACACCATCTGGATCTCCTTTTTGAATACCTACGATAGATCCTAAATTATCATAAGTTATTTCATCCGCATATGGAGACATCCATTTTTTCATCACACGGCTAACTTCTTTTTCATTTCCGCTAATCCCATGAGCTTCACTGAATTCCTCCAGCATTTTTAAATTTATATCACCAATAACTTCTTTTGTCATATGTTATACCTCTTATCGGTTATATTCCTTAAATTCATCAATTTTAGTAGATGTTAAACCTTTGATTACTTCTACAGCAGATTGTTTAGCACATTTATAATCATGCAAATCAATTTCTGCATTACCAGTATGTGTATTTCTTGCACATATTCCTACATGTAATGTTGGACAGCCCGCGAATAATTTATGTACCCAAGCCGCATCAGTTAAACTCATTGAATAATAGTACTGATAATCAATTTTATTATTTTCACAAACAGATACTAATTCGTTTAATAAACCACGATTTGGCATCATTCCTTTATCATAGTAGCGTACTAATACACCTTTACCTAACTGCCCAACAGCATTTGATTTTCCATTATAATCATCTGCAGTACCACCATCTAATACAATACCTAAATCCGGATGAATTAAACCTGTTGCAGTTGTACCGCCACGTTGTCCTACTTCTTCCATAACGCTAGCACCTACATATAAATCAAAATCAAAGTTCACATCTTTAACAGCTTCCAAGATTTCAATTGCTAAGGCACATCCAAAACGACTATCTATTGCTTTTGCGATTGCTCTATTTCCTAATGTAATAAAGCTTCCATCTAATACAGCGCTGTCGCCAACCATGATACCTAGATTAGAAACTTCATCTTTATTACTTACACCAAAATCAATTTTCATATTTTTTCCATTTGATTTGGATGCACTTTCTTCATCTGCTACAATAATTCCAAATACTTCACCAGTTCTAGTTTTTACACGAACACGGCTACCATATAATGCAGCATCACTTACAGATCCAATTTTAATAAAGCTGGCAAGTCCATTATCACTAATTTCTGTTAACATAAATCCAACTTCATCCATATGTGCACAAACCATTACACGTTTTGCATTTTCTTTGCCACATTTCTTTACCGCAAATACAGATCCTAAATTATCATATACAATTTCATCACATAAGTTTTCTAAGTGTTGCTTCATCTTACGAGATACTTCTTTTTCATCTCCTGAGATACCTACAACTTGTGTCAATTCTTCTAATAAATTAATACTATTCTGATTCATATTATTCATCCTTTCCTACTCTTTTATTATAGTACTTTTACTACACGCATTTACGAACATTTTTTCCTAGAAGTAGGAAAATCAAGATATAGTAATAAATAACTGGTACAGTTAACTTTTCAATTCATTAATAAGATTGATAGAATAAAAAAGAGAGATAACTCTTTTAAATAGAATTATCTCTAATTTACATTTCTTATTTATATGCGTGCTGTGCAATAAATTCAGATGTATCTTTTTTATCTACAAGAAGTCTTGCGAACTGACACATTTCACTTAATGCTTCATTTAATCCAGTTCCACCTTTTTTAGGCATCTGTAGAATTGTTACTTTATCCTTATATTCTGCAATTGCTTCTTCACATTCTTTTGACATTATAGCAAATGCAGGAATGTCAGTGTGTTCATTAATAGTCAAAGCTGTTTTAGCTGCCATTAATCCATATCCGGGATAGTTAAAGCAAGGTCCGCAGATTACTACATCTGGTTTGAATTTTTTTGCCATTGCGGCAAATTTCTTAGCATTCAGTTCTGGATCTTCTTTAAATGTTCCATCGCCACACCATAAAGTTGCGATTACTTTTCCATCATTTTGTTCCAAGAAACGCTCAAACATTCCACAAGATCCTACTGCCATAGGTTTCCCACCCATTGGAAGATCAGGACTTTCTTTTCCTCCTAATCCTGCTTGTGTCTGATCAAAAATCATCATTACTTTCATGTTCTCACTCCTCGTCTATTTATTATTATGCCATAAAAACAGGCGGTTGCAAAGACAGCCTGTTTTTATTTTTATAGATCATCTAAATCTAATGATGCGAAGTCAATTTCATCTTCTTCAGAAGTTGTATTTTCAATAGCAGCTTCATCTTCTAGATATTTTTTATCCAATGTTTTGATAAATGGATAGTAAACTAACATACCTAATATTAGAAGGAATATCTGCCATGCAGAAGCTGTCCAAGAACCTGTAGATAGCCATCCTGAGAATCCGATTGGAGTTGTCCAAGGTAAGTTAACACCTGTTGTTCTTGGGATGATTTCAAATACAGTTGCATAGTATGACAATACTAAGTTCATCATTGGTACAAAGATGAATGGAATAATGATAATTGGGTTTAATACAATTGGTAAACCGAAGATGATTGGTTCGTTAATTCCAAAGAATCCAGGTACAATTGATAAACGTCCAAGTTGTTTAATACGCTTAGATTTACATACAGTTACCATTAAGATTACTAAAGATAGAGTAGAACCTCCACCACCAAAGTTAGTAAAGAAGTTACTGAATGGGTTTGTGAAGATATATGGTAATGCTTCACCAGCTTCAAATGCTAGTAACTGTTTTGCAGTTAATACGTTACCAATGAAGTATACAGAGTTACATACAGCTGGTCCGTTAATTCCGAAGAACCATAAGAATGTACACATGAAAGAGTAAAGTGCGTTAGCTCCTAATGTATCTCCTAAACCTTCAAGTGGTGTCTGTAGAATTGCAACGATGAAATCTTGCATTGTACCAAATTCTGTGAATGAGAATACGATACGAATCAAGAATGCACATGCCATAACGATTGCACTTGGTACTAAAGCAGCGAAAGAATCTGTTACTGCAGGTGGAACACCCTGAGGCATTTTAATTGTCCAACCTTTTTTATAAGCATAACAGAATAGCCATACACCTAAAATCGCACAAATAAGTGCCATGAAGATACCGTTTGGCCCGATATAATCAAATGATAGACCAGATACTGTAGCACCTTCAACTAAAGCACCTTCAGCGTCTGTAGCTGTGTGTGAAGTAGGCATTAAGATAAAGAATGCAACTACTGCAACTGCAGCACCCTGAATTTTATCTCCTCCAAATTCACGTGCCATTGCATAACCTGTACCTAATGCAGTTAATAGACCAGTACAGTTAAATGATGCTCTAGAAACCGCAGTGAACCATCCGGCCCAATCTGGTCCTAGTACACTTGCAATTGCTTCATCCCATCCTGGAATAGGGAAATTCGCAATTAATAGGAAAATTGAACCAACAATCAATAATGGAGTAGTAATTAGAAAGCCATCACGGATTGCAATTAGTACTCTGTTCTTTGTAAGAACATCGGCTAAAGGCATCAAATATTTTTCGAGTTTATCCATAATAATAAAACCTCTCTTTCCTTTCGCTTAAAACTTTACCATAATTTCACACATTGTAAAAATTAAATCATTTCCTATGTCTAGGAAATGATTTCTATGATTTATTCTTAAGCGTGGAACGCTTCTCCCTGCTGTTCCTCTTTATTACTGATTTCACATGTACCGGCAATATAATCATGGATCATTTTTCTTGATGTACTTGCCATCCCCATTAAGATTGATATTGCACTAATAATACCAAAAAGATAAACTGCCATATCCATAACATTTACTCCTGTTGCAATAGATACGATTTGACGTAAATAACTGGAACTATTGGCAATATATCCTTCTATCAGCATAACACCGATTACTTCTCTTTTAATAATTGTCCAAAAGTCTACATTACTGCCATCTTTTTTAACAACCTTTATTTTCATGATACGTTTACCAAATGTTTGTCCTTTGTATACAAATAATTCTAAAACAACAAAGTAACCTATGTAGAAAACAATACCAAGTATACCCGCTAATATCGCCATATTTGTTGGCAGTGTTGATAAATCCTGAGATACATCTGTTGTATGCTTAACAAACGAATTAATTAACACAATTGGAATTCCTGCAACCATAGTCGCAATATACCAGTCAATAAAATAAGCAATCAGACGAGAAAAGTTATTGATTTTTCCTTCTCCTAATTTAATTCCTGCTCGAAATGATTTTGTATTTTTCATAAGTACCTCTCTTTATTCTATTATCTTTGCGATAAATTCTTCATAACTTTGTGTCTCTAATAATGAAGCAAAATGATTAGCATCATTAATCATATTACTTAGCCAAGAGAAAAACATCTTTAATATATTGGATTGTTCCTCATTAGTTGCTAACAACATTACCATCTTAACTTCAAAATCTCCCCATTGAATTGGTTTCTTTAAGAATGCAACCGAGATAGAAGGTCGAATACTTGCGACATTTAATGAATGTGGCACTGCAAAAGAATATACAAAACTTGTAGCTGCCATCTTTTCTCTTTGTAATACAGATTGTTTAAAGCCCTCATTACAATAACCTAGTTCTTCTAAACGATCACACATATAAGTTATAACTTCTTCTGGAGTCTGTAAATCTAAGTCGTAATAGAAAGTCTTTTTTTCAATTAGTTTCACTAAGCTTTCTTCGAATTCCTTACGGAAACGTTTTTTATCCAATAAATTTAATGTCTGAAATATCTTACTCTCATCCTCATTATTTAGAAACAATGATATTTGTATAGTAGGTATTTCCAAATTATGCTTTAGCTGTAAAGTTGTTAGGATAATATCGGGTTTTATATTTTTTATGCTTTTCTCTTCAAAAAAGCTGACACAGTCTACAATATCCATACGTTCAGAGAATAGATTTTCAATCTTTTTTACACAAAGATTACTTAAAGCCTGATCAATTGGATAGATCATAACAGCTCGATATTTACTATGAGTATTGTATCTTTCGTATGCAGCTCCTAGATGTAGTGCTAAAAATCCTAATTCATTTTCAGAGATATCCATTTTAAGTTCTTGTTCTAATAGTTCTCCTACTCTTATTGCCAATTCAAATACTAGCGGGTATTTTCTTTTTAGTTCCTGCAAATAGATATTTGAAATGTTTATATTTTTATTTCTTCTTTCAATTAAGCCTTGGAGATGTACAGCTAATCCACTTTTTAAATCTGTATCTTTAGAGAAATCAATATCAAAATTATTACGTATATTTTCAATGATTTCATCAACTAACATATCTACATTTAGATTTTTTTTATAGGAGTTAACTAGGTCATTCGATAAAGTAACTGATCTTTTTCCCATTAATTGCATAGCAAGTAGTTTAACTTCATCATCCACAACTTCAATACGTATTCTTTTTGATAAACGTTCAAAGAATTCTTTCGCAATCAAATACTCTTTATGTTCCTGTAATTGTGGAATAGATCTGGAAGTCTCAATATAATTGTATCTTAGCATACGTTCTACAGCTATTCCTACATGGATCATTAACATCGGCATAGACATTTCTCTAACATGATAATTATAATGATTTAAAACATCTTCTAATTCTTTCTTTACTTTCAGCAAATCAAAGTCTTGAAACATACTTGATAATCTATTCAGATTTAAGAAATTACCTTGTGTTTCCTGTGATAACAGTTCTTTATACAGCTGCCGTTTACTTTGCTCACTGCCTTCCAGATGAATATAATTACGAGAACGAACTAGTTTTATATCATCATAAGGTTCTAACATCTTCTTTATTCGTTTTATATCATTATCAATAGAGTAACCGCTAATAAATACCTGATCTTGTAAATCTAATAAGTTAATTTCACTTTTTTCAAACATTAGTTCCTGAATGATATAAATACATCTTTCTTCTGGTGTTTGAGGTATTACCGTATTTAATTCAATAGGCAATGTAACTAACACTTCCTGATTTATACGATAACCACTTCTTAAGTTAGATTCAATCAATGTCTTATTATAATATCGATTAATGGTATCAATATCACTTCGTATCGTACGATCCGATACATTCATCAAACGAGATATTTCTTTTCCTGTTATCCAACTCTTAGAATCATCTAATAAAAGAATTATCTTTTCTTGGCGCTTATTTAGCATAAAAACACCTTCCTTTATCTTATATTTTACTATAATTTATTTCTTTTGTATTTTTTACCATTTCCTAATATTAGGAAATGGAACTTTTGTTCCGAATGTTAGGAAGTAGTCTTACATAATAAATTCATTATTTTTCCTATAATGGATATGCATTATAAGGGGGTCATCTGATGGCTAAGAAAATAAAAGATCTTCAAAAAATAAGATCGATACGTTTTATTATATCTATTATTATGATTGTCGCAAGTAGTCTGTTGCAGGTTTATGTAATAAATGTATTTATGGAACCGTGTAATCTATTATCTAGTGGATTTACAGGTGTAGCGATTTTATTAAATAAAATTAGTAATTTATTTGGTTTTGATTTTTCTACTTCTCTTGGAATTCTAGTTCTAAACATTCCGGCAGCTTTACTTGCCTATAAGAATGTTTCTCATAGATTCACTTTATTAAGTTGTATTCAATTCATACTAACATCATTCTTCCTTAAAATTTTGGATTACGCTCCTTTATTTAATGATTTGACATTGAATGTACTATTTGGCGGTTTCCTATATGGTATGAGTATTGTACTAGCATTACGTGCTGATGGTTCTACTGGTGGTACTGATTTTATTGCCCTATATGTTTCAAATAAAATCCATAAAAGTATTTGGGACTATGTATTTATCTTTAACTGTTGTATGTTAATTATATTTGGCTATCTATTTGGTTGGGTCCATGCTGGTTATTCTATTATTTTCCAGTTAATATCCACAAGAACAATTTCCAGCTTCTATCATCGTTATTCTCAAATAACAGTTGAAATTACTACCAACGACCCTGAAGTTGTAACAGAAGCATTCATAAATAATTTTCGACATGGAATGAGTGTTGTCAGTGCTTATGGAGGATATAGTAAAAAACGTTTCTTTATTTGTAAAACTGTTGTAAGCAGCTATGAAGTAAGAGATGTTGTAGACTGTATCCGAAGTGCAAAACCAGATGTTTTAATTAATACATATAGTACCATGAATTTCTATGGTAAGTTCTATCAAAAACCGATTGATTAAAAGAGATACTAATCTCTTTTTTCTTTTTCTTATTAATAAGTATAATTAAAAATATAAAAAAGCTTGTATAATAATAGCATATAAGGAAGGTCAGTTATATGAAGAAAGAAAAAGAGATAAAAATAATATTAAAAAACATATATAATTTATTAGACTGGAAACAAAAAAGAAATTTTATTTTTATAATTTTTATTATGATTATATCTGCCTTTTTATCGCAAATAACTCCAAAAGCTATTGGATGGATTACAGATGAAATATTAAAACAAAGCGAAATAAATTTTTTTCATGTAATTCCTATTCTACTTCTTATTTTAATAGTTAATGTAGGTAATGAACTTATGATCATACTACGTAGAATAATGGTTGAAGACACTGCGACTAAAACAGAACAAAAAGCTAGAGGAATTGTAATTTCATCTTTATTAAAAGCTCCATTACTATATTTTAAAGAGAATATGACCGGAAATATACATGGTCGTTTAAACCGTTGTCTTGAAGGTACAATTAAGTTAGAAAAACTTTTATTTATGGATTTTGCTCCTGCAATCTTTAATAGTATTGCCGCAATTGTAGTAATTTTTACTACCTTGCCTATTATTCTAGCTTTGCCAATGCTTTTGGTTATTCCTATAGGAATTGCCATAGTCTTTCGCCAAATTAGTACACAAAAAGGTATTCGAGTTGAACTATTAGAAACAAAATCAGAAATGGATGGATCAATTGTTGAATTACTAAATGGAATTGAAGTCATAAGAATGATAGATAGTGTTTCACTAGAAGAAAATCGCTTTGATAAAAAATCTGAATATCTAAGAAATAAAGAAATGAAACACCATATACAAATGGCCAAATATGATAGTTTAAAATTTTTAAACGAAGTATTCTTTACAATATTTATGATTGGCACATCTGCCTATCTTGCGACAAAAGGATATATTAGCGTAGGCGCTGTTTTAACATCTTATTTATGTTTCTCTCAGTTAATAACCCCATTGGAAGAATTACATAGAATTTTAGATGAACTATCTGAAAGTATGGTACTTGCTGAAGATTTTTTCAAAATGACTTCCATTACTCCAGATTTTTCTTATTCTATTAATAAACTGGATTCACAATTAACATATACTCCCTCTTTATTAGATATAGTTAACCTTTCATTTTCTTATAATCATAAAGATTATATACTAAAAAATATAAACATATCTCTTCAAAAAGGTACCTTTTTAGGTATTGCTGGACCAAGTGGTTGTGGGAAATCATCTTTTATTAAAGCAATATGTAGATTAGAACCATTTGAAGGTGAGATTTATATGGAAGGAATGCCTATTTCTTCCTTATCAAGAAAAGAAATTTCTCAGTTTATTTCTTTAGTTCCTCAAAATCCTTTTATTATCGCAGGTACTATTTATGAAAACATTTGTTATGGATTAGACTACAAACCAAATGAAAGAGAAATTATTACCGCAATACAAAAGGCTTATTTAACAGATTTTATTGCTTCACTTCCTAACAGTTTAGATACACTTGTTTCCGAAGGAGGAAGTAATTTATCTGGAGGACAAAAACAACGTATTGCACTTGCAAGAATTTTTTTAAGAAAACCTAAAATACTAATTTTAGATGAAGCATCATCTGCATTAGATAATACTTCTGAAAGATATATTCAAAATGAAATAGAAAAATTAAATATTGAATATAACATGACTATTATTTCTATAGCTCATCGATTAACTACCTTAAAAAACTGCGATAAGATTATTGTTATGAATGAAGGTAAGATTATTCAAGAAGGTAAATACGATAATTTAATTCAAACACCTGGTATATTTAGTGATATGTATTATGGAAAGATTAAGTAAAAAAAACCCTAACTGGGTTTTTTTATAAATAATCTTTCATAAACTTATATGCATTTTCGTAACAGATTTTTCGAATTTCCTCTTTGGTAAATCCATTTTTCTCTAATGCAATCGCAATATTACCGATTTCTGTGATATCTTTAATTCCTATAACATTACTTTCTTCCATACCTTCTATATAATCCATGAAATCAAATCCTAATGCTATATGTTCTACTCCAATATGATTTTTAAGATATTTTATAACTTCAATATAGTCTTGAAGTGTAGCTTTATCTTCTTTTTTCTTTACAAACCAACGAACACAGATAGCACCTACTAAACCTTTTTTATCTTTAATAACCTGTAATTGTGGATCACTTAAATTACGATAATGATTATATAAAGCTTTCACATTACTATGAGAAGCTATAATAGGTTCTTCACTTGCTCTTGCAATATCATAAAAGTTCCATTCGCAACAATGACTAGTGTCAATTGCCATATGTAATCGATTCATTTCTTTAATTACTTGAATTCCCTTTTCTGTTAAAGGTTTATTTCCTTTTTTAGCTCCGAGTGCTAGCTCATTTTCATCATTCCAGCATAAAGAACCTAAACGAACATGATGTGCATATAACCATTTAACCTTTTCTTCAACGTTTTCTTTGATGCCGCACATTCCTTCTACCGCAAGGAATACCTGTATTTCTTTATCATCTTGAAAAGAGAAATATTTACTTTCCTGAATTTTATTTTCTGCATATAAAATGGTTTCCTGCATACAACGCCAATCCTCACTGCCACTAAAACAACAGACAATTGTGGAAAATTTCATATTTCCTTTCTTAAATCGAGGATAATGAAAATTATCTAAACGATTAGGTTCCGTATCTTTATGTTCATAAATATCATTACCAATATCATCATGTAAATTTGAAAAAATCATAAATTACTCCTTTCCTGCCAAAGATAAAAATTCTTTCATTTGATCCACAATAGATTGTAAACTTTGTTTCCAAAATTTGTCAGTAGTTAAATCAATACCAGCAATTGCTGCCACATCTTCTACTGTATTTGTTGTGGTTGCTTGAAGAAGTGCTTCATATTTTGGAATAAATGAAGACCCTTCTTCTTTGTATTTAGCATATAATCCTCTTGAAAATAATGCTCCAAATGTATATGGAAAGTTATAATAAGCAATATCCGGAATATAGTAATGTACTTTTGTAATCCAACGATATGGATGTAAATAATTAGGATCTAAACCATCTCCAAAAGATTTTAATAATGCTTTCTTCATTAATTCACATAATTGAGAAACATTTAAAAATCCTTTTTCTACATGTTCAAAAACTGATTTTTCAAATTGAAAACGTGCATAAATATCTAATATATTTTGACATAATGCAGATAATTGAGTATCAATTACTAATACACGATTATGTTCATTCATATCTGCTGCTAAGGCATTGTATATTATATTTTCATTAAATGTACTAGCTGTTTCTGCTAGAGGCATACAATAATCTCTATTTAAAATTGGCTGATTTTCTATCATCATTCCATGAAATGCATGACCCAGCTCATGAGCTACTGTTACTATATCACTTAAAGTATTATTATAGTTAGTAATCATTCTGCTTTCTTTGATCCAGCCTAAATTTTCACAGAATGCACCTGGCTGTTTTCCTTGTCTTGTAGGATAATCAATCCAGTCTTCATTAAATGCTCGTTTAACCATTTGATATAAATTATCACTGACTGGCTTAAAGTGTTTTAATATATATTCATTACACTCTTCAATAGAGAAATTAAAATCACATTCTCCTAATGTTGCATAAATTTCATACCATGGAAGGCCGTGATCATAACCTAATAATTTGGCCTTTTTCTTTAAATATGTTCGAAACATTGGTAAGTAACTTTCTATGCTTTCCATCATGACATCTAATGTTTTCTTATTCATACGACTATCTATTAACATTTTTTCCAATGGATCTTTATATCCACGTAATCTTGCCTCTCTCAATTGCTGACTTTTAATTGCACTGATTGCGAATGATAATGGCTCTGCAATAGCTTCATAGGCTTTTAATTCCGCAAGAAATGCTTCCTTTCTTACTTCACTAGAAGTATCATGACACATATTTTTTACTTTTGTTAGTGGCAGGCTTTTTCCTCTAAATTCAGCTTTTGCATTTCCTGTTAAAGCATAATACATATCAGAAAAAGCTTTTAAGCTCGTTGGATAAACCATAGATAAGATTTGTTCTTGCTTATCATTTAGGTCATACTTACGTTTTTGAATTTTTTCATTTAAAATAAATTTATAACTATTTGCTTTTTCATTTTTTTCTATTAATTCTTTTAAATTATCAATATCTAATATTATATTCCATAATATTGATTCATAATAGCTAATATCAGCACATAGATTATTTACAGTATATGACCATACACTATTTTGTTCATCATTTGAATCAACACTTAATCTTAATTGTGTATACATTTTTAAACGATAAGTATAATCGCGTATTTGTTCAAGAAGAGATAGCGCTTTATATAATTTCACTTCATCTTCCTCTTCCTTTAGAGTCTGGCATACATTAGATAATGCACACTTCCATTCTTTTAACTTCTCTATACCATCAAGGAAGTTAGGATCATCATAGCCTTTATACAACGCATCTAAGTTCCATTCATAATTTTTCATATTTTCCCTCTTTTCTTTTTAATTGTATTTTTATTATAATAAAGATAGGTATATAAATTAGTTGATTTATTTCCTACATATAGGAAAGTTAGAACCATTATTTCCTAACACTAGGAAATTCAGTTGAATGAAAACTTTTTTTAAATATTGTAAAATTACAGTGAAAGGTATAAGGAGGGAACAAAATGGAAGGATTGGAAATGATTAGTTTCCAGATAATCTCTTGCGTTGGTTCTGCAAAATCAATGTACATTGAAGCAGCTATGGCTGCTCAGAATTATGATTTTGAAAAAGCGGAATCACTTATCAAAGAAGGCGAAGAGATTTTTCTTAAAGGTCATGAGGCACACGCATCACTTATTCAAAAAGAAGCGAGTGGAGAACCTGTTACACCAAATATATTATTGATGCATGCAGAAGATCAGTTAATGGCTGCAGAAAATTTCAAAGCTTTTGCGGAACAACAGATTATAATATTTAAAAAGTTTCAAGTCCTAGAAAACAAATAAGGAGGTACTATAACATGAAACGAATTTATTTATTTTGCGACAACGGTATGTCTACAAGTATGATGGCTCAGCGTATGCAGGAAGTAGCTGATAAAAACAAACTTCCTATTGAATGTAAAGCATTCTCTTACAAGAAAATTCAGGACATTATTGAATCAACACCTTTAGATTGTATTCTAATTGGTCCACAGACAAAATTCCTTTATAATGAAATTAACGAAAAATATGGAGACAAAATTCCTGTAGCTGTTATTGATGCAGGTGATTATGGAATGATGGACGCAGAAAAAGTATTGAAAAAAGCAATCGTCCAGATGAAAAAGTTCAAAAACAACTAAAATCGCTGGATAGGCGATTTTTCTTATTTTATAAAACAAGAATATAAAAACGCATATAGGAGGAATACAATGTTTGGAATTATAGCAACATGGAGAATGGCTTTAGAAGGTATAACTGAAGCAAATGAAATGTTAAAAGAAGGTGCATCTGCTGGTGATGCTATTGAAACAGCAGTTCGTGCAGTTGAAAATTTTGAATTTTATAAAAGTGTTGGTTATGGCGGACTTCCTAATGAAGAAATGGAAGTTGAATTAGATGCTGCATTCATGGATGGCGATACTCTTGATATTGGATGTATTGGAGCTATTAAGGATTATGCAAATCCTGTAAGTATTGCACGTGCTTTATCAAAAGAACCTGTAAATAACTTCTTAGTTGGAGCTGGTGCTGAAAAATATGCTCACCGTAATGGATTTGAACGTAAAAACATGTTAACAGAACGTGCAAAAATTCATTATCACAATAGAGTAAAAGAGTCTAAAGATTTAGAATTAAAACCATATTCTGGACATGACACTGTTGGTATGGTTTGTGTAGATCAAGGTGCTCATATGACTGCTGCTACAAGTACTAGTGGTTTATTTATGAAACGTGCTGGTCGAGTAGGAGATTCACCAGTATCAGGATCAGGATTCTATGTTGATTCTGAAGTAGGTGGTGCTAGTGCCACTGGTCTGGGAGAAGATGTAATGAAAGGCTGTGTTTCCTATGAAATCGTACGTTTAATGAAAGAAGGAAAAACGCCACAGGAAGCTTGTGATATTGCAGTTACTAATTTTGACAAAGAATTGAAAAAACGTCGCGGTAAAGCTGGTGATATGTCTTTAATCGCAATGAATAATAAAGGTGAATGGGGTGTCGCAACAAATATTCAGGGATTCTCTTTCGCTGTAGCTACTGAAAAAGAAAAACCTACTGTTTATTTAGTTAAGTTTGATGATGAAGGTAAACAATATTTTGAAGTCGCAAGTGAAGAATGGATGGAAAACTACATGAAAACAAGAACTGCTCCTCTTGTTCGTAAATAATGAGGCTTTTATGGAAGAAAAACTATTAAATAAAATTGATGAAATATCAGATTTTATGATTGAAGGTATTAAACAGATTGTACGTATTGATAGTGTACAATCTGAACCAAAGCCAGATATGCCATTTGGCGAAGGTGTTAATACTGCATTAGAAGAAACATTAAAACTTGCGCAACAATTAGGATTTGAAATAGAAAACGTTGATCATAAAGTTGGTATTGCAAAATATGGAAAAGGTGATGATAGTAATTATATTGGAATCATCGGTCATCTTGACGTAGTACCTACAGGTGATGGATGGAATCACCCTCCATTCTCTGCTTACGAAGAAAATGGTAGAATATATGCTCGTGGGATTCTGGATAATAAAGGTCCTATCCTTTCTTGCCTATATGCTTTATATGCAATAAAAGAATTAGGTATTCAATTAAAGAAACCTGTTTGGATTTTATTTGGCACAAATGAAGAAACTGGTTTTGAAGATTTAACTCATTATCTTACAGTTAAAAAACCTCCTGTTATGGGATGGACACCTGACTGTAAATATCCTGTTGTTTATGCAGAAAGAGGAAGATGCTGTTATCGAGTAAGTTCTTCTTATGAATATAAAAAAGAATTTAATACATTTGTCAATGAATACCTTTTATCTAGTAATGACCACGCAGATCGTTTAGGTCTAGATGTTCATGATGAAGAATTTGGACAAATGCAATTACGTGGTAGAAGCCTAGCAGATAGTGAAGATGATTTAGCTTTCGAATTTGTATTATCTTATCCTGCTGTTATCACAAATACAGAAATAGAAAAACAAATTCGTACTAAATTAAGCGAACACCTGCAATTAACATGCGTTCAGAATTATGACCCTGTTCGTTTTGAAAAAGATTGTTTCTTATGTCGTACCCTACAAGATACTTATGAAAAAGTAACAGGTATGGATGGAACTCCAGTAACTACAACTGGTGGAACATATGCAAAATTAATGCCAAATATTGTCCCATTTGGCCCTAGTTTTCCAGGACAGAAAGGAATTGCCCACTTACCTAATGAATGGATGGATCGTAAAGATATTATCACAAATGCAAAAATCTATGCATTAAGTATACTTAGAGTGGCAAACGGTAATGAAAATGAATAAAATTGTAGAAATTTGTACAGGAAGTTATCAAGATTGTTTAGCTGCTGAAAAAGGCGGAGCTAGCAGAGTTGAATTAAATAGTGCATTAAGTGTTGGAGGCTTAACTCCAAGTCTAGCAACTTTACGAAAAGTTAAAAGAGACACATCATTAAATGTAGTTTGTATGGTACGTCCTAGAGCTGCAGGATTCTGTTATGATGATATTGATACAGATACAATGATGGAAGATGCACGTATCTTATTAGAAAATGGAGCAGATGGTATTGCCTTTGGATTCTTAAATGAAGATTTCACTATTCATACAGATAAAACAAAGAAAATGGTAGATTTAATTCATTCATATAATAAAACAGCCGTATTCCATAGAGCTTATGATGTATGTAAAGATCCATATAAAGCTATAGAGGATTTAATTCAATGTGGAGTTGATCGATTACTTACAAGTGGTTTAGAAGCTAAAGCAATTGATGGTACTGAATTATTACATGAGCTACAGAATAAATATGGAAATGATATACAAATTCTTGCAGGTAGTGGAGTAAATGCAAAGAATGCTAATAAATTAATTGAAGAAACTGGACTTTACCAAGTACACTCATCATGTAAATCTTACTACAATGATCCAACAACTAAATCTGAAAAAGTAAGTTATGCTTATCTATCAGGTGAACATATTTGTGATTATGATATTGTTGATGCAAATTTAGTTAAAAATCTTGTTGAGGTAGTTGAAAAATGAAAGTATTAATGGGTTACTTTTCTTCAGAGTCAAATGCACATGTTAATGCACAAATGACTTATGATGAGTATATTTATAAATCTGGTGAAGATTTATTAGATAGTATGCGAGTTAGAGATATTTTTGAAGATGCTGGTATTACTCCGATTCCTTCTTTTATGGCAGTTGGTCATCCTGGCGGTTTAGTAGCATCAGATGCCTTTGAATTTATTTCTTCGCGTATCATTAAAGGGGTAAAAGATCATCTTCATGAAATTGACGGTATATTTCTATTCCTTCATGGTGCTAGTAATGTTATTGGCTTAGAAGGTGGTTCTGGTGAGCATTATATTGTACGTGAAATCCGTAAATTAACTGGACCTTATTTACCTATTGCAGTTGTTATGGATCCACACGGCAATTTATCATCTGAGTTTGTTAATAATTGTCAGATAATCCGTTGTTATAGAGAATCTCCTCATACAGATATAAGAGAAACTTATCGTTTTGTAGCTCATCGCTTTGTTGAGTTACTACAAAACCGTCGTAACATTCATCCTGTTTATCGTAAACTACCATTATTATTAGGTGGTGAAAGATGCTGTTCATGGGATGAGCCAATGATTTCAATAAATAAATTATTAAATGAAATTGAATCTGATGAACGCATTATGAGCTGCTCTTATCATATTGGATATTTAAGACACGATAATGATAAATGCGGTGCTGGTGTCATTGTTGTTCCTAATAGTGAAAAAGACGTAGATTATGCAAATGAAATGGCAGATAAGATTGCCAAGTTCGCAGTTGATCATCGTCATGATTTCCACTATACTGGCGTATGGGGAGAATCTGAAGAAGCACTTCAGAAAGTTATGGAACACAAAGAAAGCCCTGTATTCCTAACAGATTCAGGTGATAACTGTGGTGCAGGTGCTACTGGTTATAGTAACTTTGTATTACGTCAAATCATGAATTGGAACAAACCTCACAACAAAAAAATATTAGTAAGTGGTATTACTGATCCTAAATCATTTGACTTATTAAAAAAAGAATCAATTGGTAATCATGTGTCCTTTGACTTAGGAATGGATGAAGATGAATTATCTACTCCAGTTCATATTGAAGGTACAATACGTTATATAGGGCATGTATTACCTGAATTTAAAGATAGAGGAACTTATGGTAAAGCAATTACAGTATCTCTTGATAATTATCCAATAGATGTTGTTGTACTAGGTTTATCTTATAGCTATACAGAAATTGAACAATTTGAAGCTAGTAATATTGATTGGAAACAATACGATGTAATTATCGCAAAACAAGGTTATATTTCTCCAGATTTTGCAGAAGTAGGAAAATTTACTATTATGTCACTAACAGATGGCCCTACTAATCAGCGTACAGAACTATTAGATTTCAAAAGAATTATGAGACCTATGTACCCATATGATGATTGGAACGATTAAAACCACCCATTGGTGGTTTTTTTGTGAGCAAATATCATTTTATATACAAAGTATGAGTTCTTTTACAACTAAAAAAGAATCTCCTTTACTATAAGATGGCAGGGCAGCCTCTAAAATAGCAAAGGAGTATTGTCATCAATGACATAAATATTTTAATGTATATATAGTATATTAGTCAATTACTTTTAATCTACTCATTTGGTCTATTAATTTTTAAATTTATATATTATATAAATAATAATATATTTTAATACAAGTTTTTTAATCTTTTTAAATAACTATATTCCCTATATCTAGCGAATTTTACTTTTTTATCTGACATTTGTACATAGATTTCATTCGTGTTCTCTAGAGAATAATTTAAATGATCGTAACATAAAGTTGCTGTATCAAATGTTTTACTTCTCATAGTAATATTTCTAGATGACATCATAATATAGGGATTTCCTAATGAGCGATGTTTAGAATGTTGTATTGCGGTTATTTCTGCCAACTGCATGATAGATAATCCACTATCAATAACTGCTCCTCCTAAGGAGCGATTATATGCTGTAGAACCTGCTTGTGTAGATAAACAAATTCCTGATCCTCTACATGTCTCAAAAAACTCACCATCAACATATATATCCATAATTTGTGATTTAACTATATTTTCTACTCTCATTTCATTTAATGCATAAAATGGTTCTTCTAGGTTGTCTAATTTTATTCTAAGTAATGAAGATTCAAAACATTCAGGTTCTTTATTTAGAATATCATTCAGACATTCATCTAATTCTTCTTCTGTATAATCTGTAAAGAATCCTAATGTACCAGTATGAATTCCAAGAAATTTAATTTTATCTAAACTATTTAAATATTGATGTAAACCATAAAGCATGGTACCATCTCCACCAACACATATTACTAGTTCTGGTTCCTTTTTATCATATATCCAATTTTCTTTCGAAAGTCTATCTTTAATTTTATTTTCTACTGCATGTGATTTCTCATCTTTTTTTGCTACAACTGCATATCTCATTTAGAATCACTTCCTTTTGTCGTAATTATATTGTATCATAAGTAGGTAGGTGATGAAAGATGAATAAAAATATTGAAAAAGAATATAAGATATTAGTAACAAAAGATCAATTTGAAATATTATCTAGGCAATTTGATAATTTAAATTTTATTACACAAATTAACACATACTATGATACAGCAAATATGGATATTAGAAATAATAAAGGTGCTATGCGTATTCGTGAACGTAATGGAAAATATATATTTACACTAAAAATGAAAGACAAAAATATTGATGGACATTATGAATTTGAAATGGAAGTATCTGAAAATAATACTGATGTATTCAAGAACCCAGATATTAAAAATCTTCTTAATTCATATGGAATACATGATGATGTTATTCCACTAACTACGCTAGAAACTAAAAGAGCAGTAATTAATACAGGGGATGCTGAAATATGTTTTGATATTAATTCATACAACGGCATTATCGATTATGAAATAGAATACGAATATATTAAACCTCATGACGGACTTACTATTTTTCAAGAATTATTATCACATGCAAACCTCATTTATAAGAAAAATTCCACATCAAAAATTCAAAGAGCTTTAAATTCTATACATAATTAATATGATTTATTATATTTTATTTATTAATTTTTTCTCTTTCTTATGCATGGGAATTGATAAGTGGAAGGCTATCCATAATTCTTATCGTTTAACTGAGCGCTTTTTACTATGTACTAGTTTTATTGGTGGAAGTATTGGAACACTTCTAGGAATGGTTATATTTCATCATAAAATACGTAAAATTAAATTTTTAAGTTTGGTGCCTTTATTCTTAATTTTAAATTGTATTTATATATGGTTAATTTATCATTAAAGTTTTCCTCATATATAGTAAAATCCACCGATTGGTGGATTTTGTTTTACTACATTTTTTTTCTTCCCTCTATTGCTTTAATTAATGTCAATTCATCTGCGTAATCTAAATGTCCTCCCATTGGTAATCCATGTGCTATTCTTGTGACAGTCACAGGATATTTTTCCAATAGTTTTGATAAATATAATGCTGTTGTTTCTCCTTCTACTGTAGGATTTGTTGCAATGATAATTTCTTCTGTTTGATAATTAATTCGATCTAATAGTGAACTTATATTTATATCTTCTGGAAGTATACCTTTTGAAGTTGATATCACACCATTTAAGACATGATATACTCCTGTATACTCTTTTGTTTTTTCCATTGCGATTACATCTTTAGGACTTTGCACAACACATATAACATTTTGATTTCTTGTATTGTCATCACATATATCACAAGTATCATCTTCAGATAGGTTTCCGCATATCTTACATCTTTTCAATCCATCTTTTATATTTTGGAATGCTTCAATCCATGTATTCATCATTTCCTCATTCCATTCTAATGTTTGAAAAGCATAACGTTCTGCAGTTTTTAATCCTACTCCAGGCAGTCTACGATAACATTCTACTAATGCCTCAAATTTCTTTGGATACATTAAAATCCTCCTGGCATCTTAACTCCACCAGTTATTTTATTCATTGTTGTTTCTTTATCTTTTACTGCTTTTGCCAATGCATCATTAACTGCAGATTTTAACATTTCTTCTAAATCCTCTTTATTTTCTTTTTCTAGTAGTTCCTCGTTAATCGAAATACTTTCTACTTCCATATTTCCTTTAACTGTCACTTTTATTACTCCTCCACCCATTGTAGATTCGTATTCTTTTTGATTAAGTTCATTTTCTACCTTTGACAATTCCTTTTGCATTTTTTGTGCTTGTTTTAATAGTGCTTGCATGTTCATAAGCTATTCCTCCATTACAATAATATTTTCTTTACCAAATAAATCCAATACGATTTCTTCTTGTGTTTTATCTTTTTCTTCTATTTTATTGTTTTCTATAGTTTCTATTTGTATTGGATCTGGTAATGTACCAGCTAACATTCTTTCTTTAAACTCTTGAATCACAATATTTTGTTGTTCTTTTGATATTGCAAATATTTTTTTGTTTTTTTGCATTAGTTCAAAAATAAAGTCATGAAATTCATTTTTAATATCTAATTCATTTATTTCATTAGCAAGAGCCTGATTATCTACACTAACTACAATGTAGTTTTTTCCGCTTCCTACTATTGAACATTTTTTTAATAAGCTAGCATATTTTGCTAGTTTAAAATCCATCATTAATTCTGATATTTTTTTAAACGAAGCCATATCTGAACTTTTTTCTGGTTTATTTGCGCCAGCTAATAAACCTAATATAAATTCATTATCTAATGCTTTTACTTTCTTTTCTAATAACTCATTATTAACTTCATAATTTGCTTTATCATTTACAGTCTGAGATTCATCATATTTAAATTCATATGAGTTATCTGATATATCTAGTTCTGTTTGTTGTTCAAATGTTTCACGTGAAACATTATTCTTTTCTATAGATGCAATTTTACTAGAAACCTCAACAATATTAGTATGTACTGTATTGTTTACACTATTAGAGGTATCTAATAGTTGTAACATACAAACCTCAAAATATGAATTGATATTTGCAGCAGTTCTGTATTTATCATAAGTTTCCATCAAGACATGAATCATTTGAAAACGCTCTTGCGTTGTTCGATTTTCAATAAATACTTTAACATTTTCATCAGATAAGCTATGTAATAAACTAGAATCTTTTGTATAGTCATAGATTATACTTTCCTTTAATATTTCAATTAAATCAAATGTTAATCTTTTTATATCTATACCCTTTTCACACAATTGATTAACTTTTTCAAGAAGCAATTTTGCATTTTTATTGAATATATAATCAAATAAAGTAAGTTTTTCTTGAATAGTTGTAATTCCATATATCTCATTAATATGTTTAATTTTAATATTATTTTGAGCATAAGCAATACATTGATCTAAAATAGATAATGCATCACGTAAGCCACCATCTGAAAGTTGAGCAATTGTTTCAATAACTTCTTCATCACAATTAATATTTTCTTTATCTAAAATAAATTTAATTCTTTCAACAATTTCTTCCTTTGAAACTTTTGTAAAATCAAAACGCTGACATCTTGATATAATTGTTGGTAAAACCTTATGAGGTTCTGTAGTAGCTAGAATGAAGATTACATGTTCTGGTGGTTCCTCTATTGTTTTAAGTAAAGCATTGAAAGCACCAGTGGACATCATATGTACCTCATCAATAATATAAATTTTATATTTACCCTTAATTGGTGCATATTTAACTTTTTCAATAAGATTTCTAACCTCTTCGACACCATTATTACTAGCCGCATCAATTTCAATTATGTCTGGATGGTTACCCTCTTGAACAGCTTTACAGTTATCACATTTAGTACATGGTCTATTATCTTTAGATTCACAATTTATTGTCTTTGCAAAAATTTTAGCTATTGATGTTTTCCCTGTTCCTCTAGGTCCGCAAAATAAATATGCATGAGCAATTTTATTTTGTTCAATTGCATGTTTAAGTGTTTGTACTATATGACTTTGACCGGCAACTTCTTCAAAACTATTAGGTCTATATGTACGATATAATGCTTTATAAGCCATACTTCACCTACTTTCTCTAACATAAATTATACCATGTAGACAATCAATTTCATATAAAAAAAGTAAATACTTTTATATATTCTAGCATTTACTTTTAGATTTATTTTTCCTTTTTTCTTTAAAAAAATCTTTTAATATCTGAGAACATTCTGTTTCTAAGATTCCACTTATAACATTAGGATAATGATTAAAACCTTTTTGTTCGTACATATGAAGTGTACTATCTATACTTCCACCTTTTGGATCTTTAGCTCCATAGATAACATTCTTAATTCTAGATTGTAGTATAGCACCAGCACACATGCAACAAGGTTCTAAAGTTACATACAAATCACAATCTTCTAATCTCCAACTTCCGATTTTTTTACAAGCTTTTTGTATTGCAATTATTTCTGCATGATTTATAGATTGTTGTTTAGTTTCTCTTAAATTATGTCCACGTGCAATTATTTTACTATTATAGACAATTACGCAGCCAATTGGTACTTCATCCTTATTTTTAGCTTTTAAAGCTTCCTTTAAAGCTTCTTTCATAAATTTTTCTTCATTCATAGTTTACCTCAGATATAAAAAAGAGCTACCACACATGATAGAGCTCCCTTAAGGCTGCTTTGTTCCCAATCTGACCTGATTCAGAAGGTACCATTGTAGTAGCTTTTTAATTATAACATAATCCTATAGAATTTCAATATATATTTTAATAAACGTTAAAATATATTGTTTCACGTGGAACAAATCTGAAAAAAATAGCACAAATAATTTGCAATGAGATGAATAGTCATCCATCATAAAGAAATTCATTGTAAATTACAGACATATATTTATAACCTTAAAATATCAAATTATCCCTTAAATAAAGGATAATTTAAGCATTTTAAGAAGAAAAATATAGAGGATTAAAAAAGAAAAAAATGGACTTTATTTAGTAAAAATCCATTTTATATTATATTTTTATTTCTTTGGCATCAAGACTTTAGTTCCACCCATATAAGGCTGTAAAACTTCTGGAATATTAACACTTCCATCTTTATTCAAATTATTTTCTAAGAAGGCAATTAACATGCGTGGAGGAGCTACAACAGTATTATTTAAGGTATGAGCAAAGTATTTACCTTTTTCTCCTTTTACACGAATTCCTAAACGACGAGCCTGAGCATCGGTTAAGTTAGAACAGCTTCCAACTTCAAAATATTTTTTCTGACGAGGACTCCAAGCTTCAACATCAACAGACTTATTTTTTAGATCAGCTAAATCTCCAGAACAACATTCTAAAGTACGAACAGGAATATCTAAGCTTCTAAATAAATCTACTGTGTTCATATAAAGTTTAACAAACCATTCTTCACTTTCTTCTGGTTTACATACAACGATCATTTCTTGTTTTTCAAATTGATGAATTCGATAAACTCCTCGTTCTTCAATACCATGAGCTCCTTTTTCTTTGCGGAAGCAAGGTGAATAACTTGTATAAGTATAAGGAAGTTTTTTCTCATCTAAGATAGTATCGATGAATTTTCCAATCATAGAATGTTCACTAGTACCAATTAAATATAAATCTTCACCTTCAATTTTATACATCATACCTTCCATTTCGGCAAAGCTCATAACTCCAGTAACTACATTACTACGAATCATGAATGGTGGAACTACATAAGTAAATCCTCTATTAATCATGAAATCACGAGCATAAGAAATAACAGCTGAATGTAATCTAGCAATATCTCCCATTAGATAGTAAAAACCATTACCAGCAACTTTTCTAGCACTATCTAAATCAATTCCTTCAAAACTTTCCATAATATCTGTATGATAAGGAATTTCAAAATCAGGAATAACTGGTTCTCCATATTTCTGTAATTCTACATTTTCAGAATCATCTTTTCCGATAGGTACAGTTGGATGAATAATATTAGGAATTTTCATCATAATTTCCTTAATTTCAGCAGCTAATTCAGCTTCTTTAGCTTCAGTTTCTTTCATTTCATCAGCCATGGCTTGAACTTTAGCTTTAATCTCATTGGCTTCATCTCTTAATCCTTTTGACATAAGAGCTCCAATTTCTTTACTCATAGAATTTCTTTTACTACGAAGATCATCACCTTTTTGTTTTAAAGAACGATTTAATTTATCTAGTTCAATAACTTTATCAACTAAATCAATTTTGTGTTCCTGAAATTTTTTTCTCATGTTTTCTTTTACAATTTCAGGATTTTCTCGCAAAAATTTCATATCTAACATGTACATTTCCTCCTAAAAAATAAAAAAGAGGTATTGTCCATAAAGGGACGATACCTCGTGTTGCCACCCTTCTTGATATATATACATATATCCACTCAAAGCGATAACGGAACTACCGAAATCAGTTACTATATTTCCCTGATTCACTCAAAGGCGGATTTCATAAATAGCTATTATAACTCACACCAACCGTTATATCTCTGAAAGTAGCTTTATTTATTACTTGACCTTTTCAACGATTTATTAAATTTATATCATTCTTCTGCAGAATTGTCAATTGACTCTGTAGAAGAATTTTCAATATTTGTTTCAGAAGAAGATTCTATGGCTTCTTCCTCAATTTCTTTTTCAACAATAGCTACTTTTGCGACTGATTCATCGCTTGCTACATTGATTAATTTAACACCTTGTGTATTACGGCTATAAATACCAATATCACCAACAGATATTCTGATAATAATACCAGTATTAGTAACAATCATTGCATCTTCATCACCATTAACAGCGCGAACTGATACCAATTCTCCTGTTTTGTTAGTAATGTTAATAGTTTTAACACCTTTTGCACCACGTGTTGTTAAACGATACTCATCTATTGCTGTTCGTTTCCCATATCCATGCTCACTAACAGCTAATAAATGCGTTCCTTCTTTAGATGTTGCAGCGCCAACTACAATTGATCCATCAACATTAAATCCTTTAACACCGCTTGCTGTACGTCCCATAGGACGAATATCATTTTCATGGAATCTCACTGCCTTACCATTTGATCCAGCAATAATAATTTCATCATCACCAGTAGTTTCTTTAACGCCAACTAATTCATCAAATTCACGCAATGTAATTGCAATTTTACCGTTTTGACGAATGGAATCAAATTCACTCATAGCCGTACGTTTAACTAAACCATTTTTAGTTACAAATAATAAATATGCTGAATCACTATCTGTTCTTACTGGAACAAGAGCACGTACTTTTTCATCTTTATCAAGATTCAATAAGTTAACAACAGGAATTCCTTTAGCAGTTCTACCAGCATTAGGTACTTTATAGCCTTTTATACGATAAACCTTTCCTAGATTTGTAAATAGCATTAGATAATCATGAGTAGACATCGTAATCAGTAATTCTACAATATCATCTTCATTAACTGTCATACCTTTTACACCACGTCCGCCACGATTTTGTGTACGATATGTATCAGTAGGCATACGTTTGATATATCCATTTGTAGTCATTGTAATTACAACATCTTCTACAGGAATTAAATCTTCATCTTGCATATCATAATCAGCATCACTGATTTCCGTACGTCTTTCATCACCAAATTTATTCTTAACTTCAGTTAATTCTTCTCGAATAATAGAAAGTACACGATCATGATTAGCTAAGATATCACGTAAGTCTTCAATTGTTGCTAATAATTCCTGATATTCAGTTTCAATCTTATCGCGTTCTAATCCTGTTAATCTACGTAAACGCATTTCTAGAATTGCATTAGCTTGAATTTCAGTTAATTTAAACTGCTCCATTAGTGAAGTTCTAGCTATAGCATCAGTACTGCTAGAACGAATTAAATGAATAATTTCATCAATATGATCTAAAGCAATACGTAATCCTTCTAATATATGAGCACGATCTTCTGCTTTCTTCAAATCAAATTTAGTACGACGTACAGTAACATCAATCTGATGATTAATATAATGCTGTAAAGCTTCGCGAATTCCCATTTGTTTAGGAGCTCTATCAACTAATGCAAGCATATTTACACCAAAAGAAGTCTGTAATTGCGTCATTCTATATAACTGATTTAAAATAACTTCTGGCTGAGAATCTTTACGTAATTCAATAACAATACGTATACCTTCACGATTAGATTCATCATTTAGATACGTAATTCCTTCAATCTGTTTTTCTCTAACTAAATCAGCAATTTTTGTAATTAAATTAGCCTTATTGACCTGATATGGAACTTCAGTAACAACAATTCTTGTTTTACCATTATCCATTTCTTCTATATGATGTTTACTTCGAACAATGATAGAACCTCGACCTGTTTCATATGCCTGGCGAATTCCAGCTCTACCTAGAATAATACCACCTGTAGGAAAATCAGGCCCTTTTATATAATTATCCATTAATTCAATAACAGATATATCAGGATTATCCATTATCGCAAAAATTGCATCAATGGTTTCTGTTAAGTTATGTGGAGGAATATTCGTTGCCATACCAACCGCAATACCTACAGCACCATTTACAATTAAATTTGGAAAACGAGCTGGAAGAACAGATGGTTCTGTTTCTTCATTATCATAGTTAGGAATAAAATCTACTGTATTCTTATTTATATCCTTAATCATTTCCATAGCTATTTTTGACATACGAGCTTCCGTATATCGCATCGCAGCAGCTCCATCACCATCCATAGATCCAAAGTTACCATGACCTTGAACTAACATATAACGATAGCTAAAATCCTGTGCCATACGTACCATTGCGTCATATACAGCAGTATCACCATGAGGGTGATATTTACCAATAACTTCACCGACAATACGAGCTGATTTTTTGAAAGGTTTACTCGCAACAATTCCTAACTCATTCATCGCATGAAGAATACGACGATGAACCGGCTTTAATCCATCACGTACATCTGGTAATGCACGATCAACGATAACGGACATAGAATAATCCAAAAAGGAGGTTCTCATTTCTTCAGAGATATTTACCTGAATAAGTTTATCTTTATTTAAATCCATAGTAATATTCACCTCCTATTAAATATCTACATTTGCATATACTGCATTTTCTTGAATAAATTCTCGTCTAGGTTCAACTTCTTCACCCATTAACATTTCAAATACCTGGTCTGCCTCCATTGCATCTTCAATATTAACTTGTTTTAAAGTTCTAAAAGCTGGATCCATTGTAGTTTCCCATAACTGCTCAGGATTCATTTCTCCAAGACCTTTATAACGCTGAACATTTACATTTTCACCCATTGAAGCACGAACACGTTCCATTTCTTCCTCTTTGTAAACATATTCAACACGATTTCCTTTAGCAACCTTAAATAAAGGAGGCATAGCAATATATACATATCCGCCTTCAATAACAGGACGAAGATAACGATAGAAGAATGTTAACATAAGAGTACAGATATGAGCTCCATCGACATCGGCATCGGTCATGATTATAATTTTATGGTAGCGAAGCTTACTGATATCTAATTCTTCACCAATACCACAGCCAAATGCAGTTATCATAGATCTAATTTCATTATTTTCAAAAATTCTCTGTAAACGAGCTTTTTCAACATTTAAAATTTTACCTCTTAAAGGTAAAATAGCCTGAAATTTAGAGTTTCTGCCCTGTTTAGCACTTCCGCCGGCAGAGTCCCCTTCGACTATGTAGATTTCACATTCACTAGCATCTTTACTAGAACAATCCGCAAGTTTACCAGGTAAAGAAGTTATTTCTAATGCACTCTTTCTTCTAGTTAATTCTCTAGCTTTTTTCGCAGCCATACGAGCTTTGCTAGCTAAAATAGCTTTATCTACAATAATCTTAGCTGTATCAGGATTTTCTAAGAAGAAACGTTCTAATTGCTCTCCTAAAATACTTGAAACAATTTTACGTACTTCCGAATTTCCTAATTTTGTTTTTGTTTGTCCTTCATACTGAGGATCGGGGTGTTTTACAGAAATAATAGCAGTTAAGCCTTCTCGTACATCGTCACCAGCTAAAGTTTCATCTTTCTTGATCATACCCTGTTCCCTTGCATAAGTATTAATAATACGAGTTAACGCTAGACGGAAACCATCTTCATGAGTTCCCCCTTCCATCGTATTTATGTTATTACAGAATGAATAAATATTTGGAATATAACCATCATTATACTGCATAGCAATTTCAATTAAAATTCCATCTTCGATACCTTCAACATATACAACTTCATCATGTAAAGGATTTTTGTTTTTATTTAAATATTCAACATATTGGCGGATACCACCATCATATTTATATTCAATTCTTCTTGGTTCTTCATTTCGTTCATCGTTTATTACTAATTTAATTCCTTTATTCAAGAAAGCAAGCTGACGAATACGTGAATTTAATGTATCAAAGTCATAAACCTGTGTTTCTTGAAAAATCAAAGGATCAGCTTTAAAACGAACAATAGAACCATGTTTGTCACTATCACCAACAACTTTTAATGGACCACAAGGATTTCCTCCATTTTCAAAACGAAGATAATGTTCATGCCCATTCTGATGAACGATAACTTCTAACCATTCACTTAATGCATTAACAACACTAGCACCTACACCATGTAGACCACCTGATACCTTGTAAGCACCGCCACCAAATTTACCTCCAGCATGTAAAACTGTAAAAATAGTTTCTACACCAGAGATTCCTGTCTTCTCAACAATTCCAGTAGGCATACCACGACCATTGTCTTCTACACAAATGACATTATCCTTTTCAATCGTAATTTCAATATCAGTCGCAAATCCAGCAAGTGCTTCATCGATCGAGTTATCAACGATTTCCCAGACAAGGTGATGAAGACCTCGTTCACTTGTTGAACCTATATACATACCAGGTCTTTTACGTACAGCTTCCAATCCTTCAAGGACTTGGATATCATCTGCAGTATAAGAATGATCAACCTTGATATTTTCCATTTCTTCGATTTCTTTCATCTGCTTCTCATCCATAGTTCATCCTCCTAACATCGCTCGATTTTTCCATCAGTTACATTCCATAATGTAACACTGCGATCATATTTCATATTTTTAATTTCTGTTATATCTGTAGTAGATATAAATATTTGAACTTCTTTGGGTAAAGAATTCAATAATTCTCTTCTTCTAAAACTATCTAATTCTGAAAAAACATCATCTAATAAAAGTACAGGATATTCATGAGTAATTTCATGTATCATATGTATCATTCCTATTTTTAAGGCTAATAATACACTTCGTTTTTGTCCTTGAGAGGCAAAGCTAGATAAATCTTTATCATTCATTTCAAAAATAAAATCCTCTTTATGTATGCCTGTTGTAGTTTGTCTGAGTAATATATCTCTTTCTTTCGTTTTATTAAACCTTTTTACTAATTCTTCTTTCAAAAGATTTTCATCTTCATGAAAAGGAACACAGCTTAAATAACGAATAGATATATCAGTATGATCATTAGACAGCTTTTGATAAAATGAACGACATTTTTTCAATAATTCCTGAAGAAAATAATATCTTTGTTTAATAATGATAAGAGAAACATCAATTAATTGAGATGTTAATACATCTAAGTAAGAAGTATCTATTTTATCTTGTTTTAAATAAGCATTTCGCTCTTTTAAAAGCCTTGTAGCAACATAAAGAGTAGATACATACTTTTTACTTATCTTACTTAATTCCATGTCTACAAAGCGCCTTTTGACACGTGGAGAGGCTTGAAAAAGATTCATATCATCTGGACAAAATATAACAGAATTAAATTCACCAATAAAGTCACTTACACGATGAATAGGATTTTGATAAAGAAAGAGATTCTTTCCCTTTTCATTTACTGCAATACGAATTTCTTCTTTTTTATGTTCTTTTTGTACAATAGCTTTAATAAAAAAAGCATCTTCACCCTCTTTTATTAAATCCTTATCATCATTAGTACGATGAGATCTAGTGGTAGACAGATATAGTACAGATTCTAATAGATTTGTTTTACCTTGTGCATTTTTTCCTATCAGTATATGAATTCCTTCAGAAAATTGAATATGAACATCTGCATAATTGCGAAAATTATGCAGACGTAGCGTTTCTAATCTCATACGATAGTAAATGATTTACCCTCAATGACAATTTTATCTTGTACATAAAGTTTTCTTCCTCTGCGATCTTCTCTTTCACCATTTACATAAATTTCTAATGATTTGACCGCAAATTTAGCTTCTCCTCCAGTTTGAATAAAATCAGTCACTTTGAGTAATTGTCCTAAAGTAATATACTCTGTGCTTATCTTAATATCCATCATAAAACCTCTTTCACATTCTTATATATTATATCATATTTTAAGGCTTTTTTGTTATATTTTCCGATTGTTTTGTTAACTTTTCACAACAAAATCCTTTGTAAAAATTAATTATGTATATTACATTAGTACTTACTAAGTATAAGCATTACTATAAAAAAAGCAGTATGAATAAATCACACTGCATATAATTATTTAAGCATATGTTCTTACTGGTAAAACTAACTGAAGAACACTGTCATCATCTACGGATTTAATTATAAATGGTTTCATATCTCCACATAAACTGAATGTAACAAGACTTCCACCCAAAGCTTTGATAGCATCAAATACATAGCGGCCATTACAATTTATTTCTAATGAATTACCAGAGTAGCTTGCACTACTCAATACCTCGGTAGAAGAACCAACCTCAGCTGATTTACTAGATAATACACATTCTTGTTCGCTTAATGTAAATTTAATAATAGAAACACCATCACTCTTTATAAAGCTAGTACGGTCAATAGCATTTAATAAATCTTTTGAGTCGATAGTTAATTCATAGTTAAATTCAATAGGTATCAAGCGATCTGTTTCAGGATAAACTCCATCTAACAAACGAGATTGTAAAATAGTGTCTTTAATAATAAATTGAACTTTTTTATTGTTAACAGCAATTTCTACCTCTGATTCTCCTTCTAAAATTTTTACTACTTCACTTAAGGATTTTCCAGGAATAGTAATGTTAAAGTTTAAAGGTTTAGAAATCTCTATAGATTTTTTTGCTAAGCGATAAGAGTCAGTGGCTACACAGTGCAAAGTATTTCCTTCACAATGGAAATTTACTCCAGTTAATACTGGACGAACCTCTTTATCACTAGTCGCAAAGCTAGTCTGAAGAATTACTTTCTTTAATGATTCTTCACTAATGTTAAAGAATTCATTAGGTTTAGAGAAATCAATAACAGGATATTCTGTAGCTCTCATTCCATTAATTCTAAATTCTGCAGAGTTACCGCTAATTTTTACTAAAGAACCATCTAACATCTCAAATTCAATTTCATCAGCATCTATTTTACGTACTATTTCTAAAATATATTTTGCTTCAATAACTGTAGATCCCATATCATTGATTATTAAAGTATAATCATCAGAAACATTTAATTTAGTTTGAATAGAAACATCGGAATCACTTCCTGTTAATATTATACAGTTATCTGTTACATCAATCTTAATTCCAGAAAAAGCTGGAATTGGTGAGAAAGAAGAAATTGCTCTAGAAACAACAGATAATGCATTGTAAAATTCTTTTTTTGAAACTTTAAAGTACATGGGTGATACTCCCTTCTTTTTATTTATTTTTTTATATATAACAATAATAAGTATGTGGAAAGTGTGGAAAAGTTAAAAAAACACTTTGAACATAGGATTATTTTAACAAATTTTAATGTGGATGAAAAGTTGAAACAAGTGGAAAACTATTTATTTTATCCCAAGGTTACCTTCAATTTGTGCAACTGCTTGCTGGAAAGACTCTTTATCCTTGAGTAATTTAACCATTTTTTCATAAGATGCCATAATGGTAGAATGATCACGATTCCCAAATTCAAAACCAATTTTTGCAAATGGCATTTCTAAATGTATTCTACATAAGTAAATGGCAATATGTCTTGCATTAGCAATGTTTTTAGTTCTAGACTTTGATTCAATCTGGGTTCTAGTTAAACCATAGTAATCACAGACTGCATCTTTTATTCTTTTTGGTGACAAACCTTGTTCCTGTTTAACAACTATTGGGTTTTCTTTAAAAATTTCCCTAGCAAAATTGATATCAATTCTTTCAGGATTATAAATAATAGCTTTAAAAAATAATTCATTTAAAGTGCCCTCTAGCTTTCGAACATCACTAGCAAACCGGGTAGCTAAGAAATCGAGTACCTCATCGTCAATCATGATTTCATCGTTTCTGCCCTCCATTTTCTTTTGAAGAATAGCTTTTGCAGTTTCAAATTCTGGAGAACCTACAGAAACTGATAAGCCACTTGAAAAACGAGAAATAAGACGATTTTCAATTCCTTTAAGCTCTGTAGGATGAATATCACTAGTAATAACGATTTGTTTATTGTCAGAAATCAATTTGTTATACATATTGAAAAAGATTTCTTGTGAAGTACTTTGTTTTAAACGCTGGATATCATCAATTAATAAATAGTCAACAGAGTAGATCATTTCTTTTACATCTTCTACTGTTTTATTCTTCATTGCCTCAATCAATAATGTTACGAAGTCTTCACTATAAATATAGAGAACTTTTTCTTCTGGCTTATTTGCCTTTATATAATTTCCAATGGCATGTAATAAATGGGTTTTACCAAGTCCAGAATTTCCAAAAATAAATAGAGGATTGTTAAATTTTCCTGGATAATAACATACTGATAAGGCTGCTGCATGTGCTTCACGATTGTTTTTACCAACGACAAAACTATCAAAAGTATATTCTTTTTTTATTTTGTCTTCAAATAAAATTTCATTTCTTCTTTTGACCACAGAAGATGGCTGCAGCATATCCACTTCGCTTTTCAACAGTATTTGACATGATACCTTCATATCAAGAACTTCTGAAAGTTTTTGTTGTATAAGATCAATAGAATCCATCATGATTTGTTTATTGATTTTATAAGGAACTATAATGGTCGCAAAATCATCATCAATATCATAAAGATGAGAATCCTCTTTATACCAAGCATTAAAAACAGCATCATCAAAATGCGCACTTTCATATATAAGCTGAAGTGTTTTTTGCCATATTTGGTCAAGTTGAACTTTTGCAAAATTTGACATAAACGACTCCTTTTATTATCAACACCTAATATTTTACTATAGATTGTGGAAAAAAACTATGACAATTATATAAAATAAGAAAAGAAGTAAAACTAAAAATAGTTTTCCACAGGAAAAAGTATTAAACACCCCTTATTTATAATGTTTTTTCCACTCTCCACATCTTTCCACATGGAAAATATAGGGGAAAACTAATAGTGGAAACAATAAAAATGTGGAAAAGTGGGAAACTATGATTAGAATAGAATATTTTCCATAATCTTAAAGATGATAAAAGGCCTTTATTTATAGTATATTTTAATGTTTTCAACGATTTCCACATATAGTGGAAAAGTGGATAAAAATTAGATGTGGAATACTAGTGTAAAAGTCTAATAAGAGTGTTTATAATAAATAAAATTGAAGATATTCATTATATAATAATAGTTTTCCACCATTTTTGTTATTTATTAACCATTTACTAAATTATATTTTTTCATAAATAAAGGGATCTATACTATGATTGATATTGAAAGAATGTTCAAAGAGTAACAACACAAAAATATTATCCATATATCAATTAAGTATATTATTAGAATTGCTATTAATATTATTATTTGTTTTTATTAATAAATAAATTATAATAATTATCCATATTCTTTGTAGTTCTATCATTTTATTATGAGTTTAAAGAAAGAAACTAGAATTTTATACGGAACAATGCTTATCTTACAAACTATATTTTCTATATTCCTTTATTTTAAGACATTATTTTATTTGACAATAATTTTATCTATAATAATGATATTATTGTTACCTGTATTAACGCATTATGTTTGTTTAAAATTGAAATAAATAATTGGATTAGATGAAATATGAGATAAATCTTTAATTAAATATATATTGTAGTATAAAATAAAGTGAAATATGTTTATTTATCCTTATATATTTGGTATGCAGATAGTGAAATAAAGATCAACTCAGAATTAGAAAAAAATTTGATGAAACATTGACTTCTAATTATATTTTATGTATAATTTTATAGCAATGCTCAATTTGTATAAAAGAAAAAAGAAGTGGAGGTGGCTCTTGTGAAAAGAACATATCAACCGAGCAAAAGAAAACACCAGAAAACTCACGGATTCAGAGCCCGTATGGCAACAGTTGGAGGACGTAAAGTTTTAGCACGTCGTCGTGCCAAAGGTAGAAAAGTGTTATCAGCATAAAAATCACCGAACGGTGATTTTTTTCTATAGTCTTATTATATTGAAGAAATTCTTTAAATATATTAGGACTTAAAAGAAGAGAATATTGCTTTTTTATATGAATTAAGCTAACATTAATGTTACGATGCATTGGCTTTAAAATATAAAAAGCATCTAATAAGCGGAATAAGAAAGGAAGTAACACATGAAAAAAGAATATCGTGTGAAGAAGAGTCAGGAATTTGCTGAAATAATGAATTATAAAAAATTTTATACCTGTTCTTCCTTTGCTATATATGTGAAACCGCGGAAAGAAGATCATGCAAGAGTTGGTATTTCAGTAGGAAAAAAATTAGGAAAGGCTGTTGTACGTAATAAAATAAAGAGGCAAGTACGTATGATGGTTCAGGAAATTTATACGTTTGAGGAGAATTTCGATACAATTATCCTTGTGCGAGTAAAATATCATGAAGAAAACTATATAAATAACAAAAAACTCTTGGAAAGATTGGTTAAAAAAGTTAAAATATAACAGTAGGCAAATTTAGCGAGGAGAATAAAGATGAAAGATTTTTTTAGAAACAAGAAAAAGTTTCTTTTGGTCGTAATGTTAATGGTAGTAACATTAACAGGATGTACAGTTCCGCGAGGTGAAACTGGAAAGACATATGTTGATGCAATCTATACGATCGAAGATAAACAAGTTAGACGTGGGGATGTAGATATTCCAAAAGATAACACAGAGCTTCAGGAAAAGTATAAAGATTATGGACCTGATGACATGATTACAATTGAAAAAACAACATTTAGCGATGCGCTAGATGAAGGATGGTTTAATGGTCTAATTGTTTGGCCAATTGCATATTTAATTAACTTTGTTGCAGAATACAGTGATGCAGGTATCGGTATTATTGTTGCAACTTTCTTAATTCAGCTGATTATATTCTTATTTTCAATTAAATCACAGGTTGCTTCACAGCGTTTACAGGCAATTCAGCCGGAAATGAATAAAATACAAGCTAAATATGCAGGAAGAACAGATGATCGTTCTAAGATGATGCAGGCACAGGAAATGCAGGCATTGTATAGCAAGTATAAAATTAATCCATTTGGTACAATGTTGATTACTTTTATTCAATTCCCAGTTATCTTAGGTATGTATCAGGCTACAATGCGTGCATATAGCGTAGTAACTGGTTCATTCTTAGGAATCAACTTAGCAAAAACTCCTATTGAAGGATTACAGATGCAGAATTATTGGTATGTTTTAATTTTCTTATTAATGGTTGTGTTCCAGCTATTGTCATTTAAAATGCCACAATGGCTACAAGAACATAGAAAGAAAAAGAACCATGTAAAAGAAAAGAAATATGCAGAACCTAAAAAACAAAATGGTATGATGGGATCTATGAATATGATGATGTATATGAGTACTGGTATGATCGCAATCTTTGCGATTAACTGGCCATTAGGTATGTCATTCTATTGGTTAGTTGGTTCAATTATCCGTGTAATTCAAAATATTGTAATCCACAAATTCTTTATTAAAGATTAGGAGGATAACAGCATGAAAACATATACTGGCAAAAATTTGGATGAAGTTTTAAATCAAGCTGCTGAAGAAAAAGGAGTCAGTGTTTCAGAACTAACTTATAAAGTTATTGAAGAAAGTTCTGGATTTCTTGGAATTGGCAGTAAAGTAACGATTACGGCATACTGTAAAAACGATATTTCTGAATTTATGAAAGAATATTTACAGAACTATTTTGACGGAATTCATATGGAAGCAGAAATTCAAATTGAAATGGATGGGGAATATTTCCATATCAATTTAAATACAGAAAATAACGCAATTCTAATTGGTAAAAATGGACAAACATTGCAAGCAATGAATACAGTGCTTAAGTCTGCAGTATCTAGTGAATTCAAAAGAAGAGTTGGGGTATTAATTGATATTAATGGTTATAAAGAAGAAAAATATCAAAAAGTATGTTCATTAGCTCAAAGAGTAGCAAAAACAGTGCAGAGAACTAAGACAACTGCTGTTTTAGATCCAATGCCAGCTGATGAAAGAAAAGCAATACATAATTGCTTATCTAATATGAAATATATATCGACTGTCAGTGAGGGAGAAGGCAATCAACGTCGATTAAAAATAGTTTATAACGAAGAAAAAATCTAAATGATGAAGTCATGCTTTGATGCATGACTTCATTTCTTTAAAGATTAATTTGAGCAATAGTTATAGAAATGGGTGGAATTTAGAATGTATAGAAAAGATGCAGCTTTTTTAGAAAAAAACTTCAAAAACTACATAATCAAGGAAAAATTGAAGAAATGTATGAGGTCTCTAAAATACTCTATGATAATTCGAATGAGCCTCATAATGTAGCTAGTGCACTTTACTATCAAGCATATTATAAGTTTTCTATTGGTGAATATGAAGAATGTTTATTTGATTGTACAAGAGGCGAAGAAATTTGTATAAAAAATAACCTGTTTGAATTACTCACATATATTAATAATCTACAAGGAGTTACATATTCAGATTTGGGAGATTTTCTAACTTCATTAAATTATTTATTAAAAGCATATTATCTAACATTAGATCATCCTGAATATGAATATCATTATGTTATTGTCAATAATTTAGGTACTTTATTTCATGAAATAGATTGTGATGAAAAAGGTATAGAGTATTATATGAAAGCTTATCATGAAAGAAGAGAATATAAGAAAGAAATTGATATTAATGATGGAATTATTTTAGCTAATGTGTTAATGGCATATTATAAATTGAATAGGGAAGATTCTGCTGAATATTGGTTAGATATCTTTAAATATTACTTCTGGAATAATGAACATACTGCAATTAAAGAATGTAAGATAATTTTAGAATTATATTACCATCTGCATAGAAATAATATTAAACAATTTATTCATTGTTTATATGAGTTTATAAAGGAATCAGGGAATACAACAGACTATAGAAATACAATTAAAAATTATACTGATTGTATTAAAATCTGTATTAAATTAAATCTTAAGAAACAAGCATATGACCTGTACCATAATTTAGAAGCTAAATTTGTAAATTCTTTGAATTTATCAAGACTGGCAGAAATTAAAGTGGAACTGGCAATGAAGTTTTGTTCAAAAGAAGAACTTCATGATCAGTTATTAGACTATTATCACTTAAATATGAAAGCTAAAGAAAAAGATAAATTAAGTAAACTGCAAAGTTTATTAAATAAAATAGATTTAGAAAATGCTCTTTATGAACAACATATAATCTTGAAAAAAAATGAAGAATTAGTAAAAAGCAGTAAGTTAGATGCTTTCACAGAAGTGTTAAATAAGAAAGCATTTCAGTTACATGTAGAGGAGAAAATAAAAGAAAAGGATATTGATAAAAAGGGTGCATTTTTTATCATAGATATAGATAATTTTAAATCAGTTAATGATACATGCGGACATTTAATTGGTGATCATGTTATTGTTAAAATTGCATCTGTTTTGAGAAAAAACATTAGAAAGAATGATCTTATTGGAAGAGTTGGTGGAGATGAGTTCTGTATTTATTTAGATGATATAGCATCTTTAGAGGACGTAAATAAGAAAGCTTATTTTATATTAAAACTGATAAGAGATATGCATATAGATGGTTTATGTGTCCCTTTAACAATAAGTATGGGTGCCTGTATAGTAGAAGCTGATAATAATTTTGATAAAATATATAAAAATGCAGACTTAGCATTATATCAGGCTAAAGAAAATGGGAGGAATCAATTTATAGTCTCAAGTTAAATTAGTTTAGCATCATATGTTTAAATTATATATGGTGCTTTTTAGTATTTAAAGACAAATTAAGTGAATATTGTTATAATAGTGCTGTATAAACAAGAGGTGAATTGATTATGAATAATATTACATTAGTTGCGACTGATTTAGACGGAACACTATTAAACAGTGAAAAAAAAGTATCACAAGCAAATCGTGATGCGATTAAAAAGTTAAAGAATCATGGTATTATGTTTGGAATTGCATCTGGAAGACCGGTTGAAACTGTTCGAGCAATGGTAAAAGATTGGGGAATTGAAGATAGTGTCAGTTTCTTAATGGGAATGAATGGTGGAGCATTTTATGATATAAGACAAAGAACAAAAGAAGATTATAATTTAATGAGTGGAAAAGTCATATTAGAAATTATAAGATTTTTTGAAGATATGGATGTAGTATTTCAGGTGCTAGTAGGTGAAATTCGTTTTACTAATAAATCTACAGAAAAAACAAGAGCACAGGCTAAATTATTTGGAGAAACAGAAATAGAAGTAAATTTAAATGAATTTTTACCAAATCGTATGGTAAACAAATTAATAATTCACTGCGAACCTTCCTATATGAATCAAGTAGTAGAAAGAGCAAGTAATTTTAGACATAAAGATTGTGTTGGATTTTTAACTGCTAATGATTTATTTGAATATGTTGATCCGGTAATAAATAAAGGTTTTGGAATTAAAAAGGTATGTAAGCATTTTGGCTGTTCAATAGATCATGTAGTTGCTTTTGGTGATGCTGCTAACGATATTGAAATGTTGTCAGGTGTTGGCTGCGGTGTTTGTATGAAAAATGGTACTAGTGATGTAAAAGCAGTGGCTAATGTTGTTAGTGAATATACGAATGATGAAGATGCAATCGCTCATTTCATTAATGAAGTAATTTTAAAAGATAGTGAATAATAGAAGGTCCTTATAAACAGGGCCTTTCTTCATGAGTTGTAAAAATGAAGAGATGAATGTTCAATATTAGAAAATGATAGAAGAAACATAGCTTTTATAATGTAATTTTATCGATTTTTGGTATAATAGTGAATGCAAAGAAGGTGAAGGAATGAAATTGATAGTAGGATTAGGAAATCCTGGAAAAGAATATGAAATGACTAGACATAATTCAGGCTTTTGTGTTTTAGATGCAATTGCTAAAGATTGTAATGTAGATATTGCACAGAAAAAGTTTAAAGCACTTATCGCAAATACAAATATAGGAGGAGAAAAGGTAATTTTAATGAAACCTCAGACATATATGAACTTGTCTGGTGAAGCGGTACAAGAGGCAATGAATTTTTATAAATTAACACCAAAAGATATTTTGGTTATTTATGATGATTTAGATCTTCCTGTTGGTAAAATTCGTTTACGTGCACAAGGTAGTGCAGGTGGACAAAATGGTATGAAAAACATTATTCGTCATATTGGAACACAAGAGTTTGATAGAATACGCGTAGGTATTGGAAAAGATGCACGTATTCCAGTAGTTGATTGGGTATTAGGAAAAATTAGAAAAGATGAACTGGACGACTATAATAAAGCAATAGAACTTGCTAGAGATGCAGCTATTTATAGCTGTACACATACATTTATAGACACAATGAGCCAGTTTAATAGGAAATAGGTGTTTATATGAATATCCTTTTACAGGAATTAAATAATAATGATGCTTTATTAAGCATAGAAAAAAAAGAAAGTGTACTTGGTAATCTCTCTTATATGGAAGAGGCTTTGTTACTAGCTGCCTATTACAAAAAGAATCCTAAAAGATTGCTGATAGTGAAGCCAAATGCTTATACAGCACAAAAACTATATGAGCGATTACAATCTCTATTAAAAGATGATGTATTACTACTAGCTCTAGAAGAGTCTTTACGTGTAGAAGCTATTGCTGCATCTCCAGAAAGTAAAGCTGTACAAATGGAAGTCATGGCAAAATTGCAGGAAAAAAGTACTTATATTGCTATTTTAAATACAGCTGCAGCTATTCGTTTTCTTCCTTCTCCCGAGGTATTTCAAGATCATTGTATTCATATTAAACAAGATATGGAAATTGAATATGATAAACTAAAAAAATTATTAATGGAATCAGGCTATGGTCATGTTAGTCGAGTTGACCAGCCTCTATGTTTTGCAGCTCGTGGAGGAATAATAGATGTCTATTCAATGAATTATGATCATCCTATACGAATAGAGTTTTTTGATAACATAATTGAAAGTATTCGTTTCTTTGATATTTCAACCCAAAGAACTATCGAGGTAATTAATGAAGCTATAATTATACCTGCTAATGATTTATTATTTACTGAGAATCAAATCAATGAAATAGTGAATAATGTCCAAAAAGAATTAAAAAAACAATTACCTCAACATGACTCTTCTTTACAAAATACTTTAAAAGAGCATGTGGAAGAGGATTTAGATTTAATTAAAAATCGAATGATGGAAAGCAGATTATATAAATATTATGCTTTTTTGAAAGATAGATTTACGATTTTTAATTATGTTGATAATGCATTAGTCATTCTTTCAAGTATGGAAGAAGTAAATAATCATATAAGAAATATGCATGAAGAAATGGTTGCTTATTTACAAGAGTTATTCCAAGAAGGGATTAGTTTACATGCATTTGATGTATTTGCTGATTTGAATAGTGTTCTTAATGATTGTGAAACACTAATGTTCCATGAATTTGTTGATTATAAGAAACCGATAAGTTCTCAAATCATGACAATGACGTTAGGTGATATTAGTCTTGAAAGAACGATGCAGGAAGTTATTCACCAATCAAGAAATAGAAAGGTATTACTATGTCTAGATGAAAAGGAACAGGATAAGATAAAAAAACTCCTACAACAAGATAATATATCTTGGCGTGGGGTTACTGATCAGGATAAATTAGAAATAGGAATACAATTTATTAATGAAAGCTTGCCTGAAGGTTTCACATGTTTAAAGGAAAATATTAGTGTTTATACTGGAAAAGAGTTATTTCATACAGTTAAAAGAACTACACGTTATAGTAATAAATTTAAAGAAGCAGAAATTCTTCATAATTTCCAAGAGCTGAATATTGGTGACTATGTGGTTCATAATCAGCATGGAATCGGTAAATATTTAGGCATAGTTAATAAGAAAATTGATGGTGTACATAAAGATTTTTTACACATTGCTTATAAAGGTGATGATGTATTATTAGTTCCTCTTGAACAATTTAAATTGATAAGAAAATTTGTCTCAAAGGAAGGCGCAAGTCCTAAATTGAATAAATTAGGAAGTAATGAATGGGAAAAAACAAAGAAAAAAGTTAGTGAAAAAGTTGCTGAACTTGCGGATCGATTAGTAAAACTATATGCATCTCGTGATGAAAATATAGGATATGCTTTCTCAAAAGATACACCACTTCAAATACAATTTGAGGAAGATTTTGATTATGATTTAACAGCTGATCAGGATAGAGCTGTTAGAGAAATTAAACAAGATATGGAATCTTCTAAACCAATGGATCGTTTATTGTGCGGAGATGTTGGTTTTGGAAAAACAGAAGTTGCTGCTAGAGCTGCATTTAAGGCTGTAGCAGATGGTAAACAAGTAGCCTTTCTATGTCCTACAACAATCTTATCTTTACAGCACTATAATACATTTATTAAACGTTTCCGCAACTTTCCAGTTAATATAGCTGTTATCAATCGATTTATAAAGCCATCCGATCAAAAACAACTATTAAATGAATTAAAAGAAGGAAATATTGATATTTTAATTGGTACACATCGATTATTATCAAAAGATGTTGTTTTTAAAGATTTAGGATTACTTGTTATTGATGAAGAACAGCGATTTGGAGTAGAGCATAAAGAGAAGATAAAAGAGCTAAAAAATAGTGTAGATGTCTTATCATTAAGCGCAACACCAATTCCACGAACATTACAGATGTCTTTGATAGGTATTCGTTCTTTATCTCAATTAGAAACACCTCCAATGAATCGTATGCCTGTACAGACGTATGTTATAGAAAAAAATTTCCAAATGATTAAAGAAATCATACAGCGTGAATTGGCAAGAAATGGTCAGGTATTTTACCTCTTTAATAATGTTAAAGAAATATATAATGTCGCAAGAAAATTAAGAGAAGCAATGCCCGAAGTAGAGATTGGAGTGGCTCATGGACAAATGAGTCGAGAAGATATTGAAGATGTAATGTTACAGTTTACACAAAATAAATATCAGGTTTTAGTATGTACGACTATTATAGAAACTGGAATTGATATTCCTAACGCAAATACGATATTAATTGAAGATGCTGATCATTTTGGATTAAGTCAGTTATATCAGATTAAAGGTAGAGTTGGTAGAAGTGATCGTCTAGCTTATGCTTACTTAATGTATTCTGCACAGAAACAATTAAGTGAAATAGCAATGAAAAGACTAAAATCAATTAAAGAGTTTACACAACTAGGAAGCGGCTATAAGATTGCGATGAGAGATTTAACCATTCGTGGTGCAGGAGATATGTTAGGTCCTCAGCAAGCAGGATTTATCGATACTGTTGGTATTGACATGTATATTGAAATGTTAAATCAGGCAATTATGGAAAAGAAAGGTGTAAAACCAGAAGTTAAACCACAAATGGCAAACGCTAATGTTAAAGTTGATGCATATATTCCAGGCAGTTTTGCGACGGAAGATTATGAAAAAATCACTTTATATCAGCGTATGGAAGATATACATACGAAGAAAGATTTATTGGCCATGATGGATGAAATTAAAGATAATTATGGAAAACTACCTAAATCTGTTCAATTATTGTTTGAAAAGAAAAGATTGGATATCTGTATCAATGAACCTCATGTAGATTCTTTCAAAGAATTACCTAAAATGATAGAGTTGGCATTCACATCAAGCTGGTCTAATTCTATTGATGGAGTTCAATTATTTGAGATGATGACAACAATATCTAAAAACATAACTATACGTTATACAAATGGTAAAATTGTTATGAAAATGCCAAAAGTGAAAGACTGGTTATATATCGTAATTGAGGTATTAGAAAGAACGGCAGTAATGAAAAAAAAAAAAACTGATGCATAGAAAAATAAAAACTGTTATGTTTCGAGATAATCGATTTCATAACAGTTTTTAAATTTATTGGATTTCCTGATCAAGCTTTTTAAAAGCATCAGTATCAAAAAATTCCACAAGAGTAATATCCAAACCATCACATATTTTTTTAATAGTAGAGACTGTTGGATTCTTACTTCTTCCGGAAGTAATATTGCTCAGCGTTGACTGTGTCATACCACACATGATACTTAGCTTATTTAAAGATATACATCTTTCATCACAAAGTTCATGAATTCGCTCACAACAAACTTGACCGATTGTCATGTAAAACCACTCCTAATCTAAAGACAATTATAATTTTAATCATTTTCATAACATAAAGGTTAATTGTATATAGTTATAATCATAAAACAAAAATTAATTCTATATAGGTTAAAATATGTATAAAAACAATAAAAAAATACTAATAATTGTTTTTATATTATAATAACTATTCACGTATAAAGCAAGAAAACAAGTCAATACTACTTAAAGAAAAGGAGTGTCGATATCATGAAGGCTACAGGCATTGTAAGGCGATTAGATGATCTTGGAAGACTTGTAATACCAAAAGAAATAAGAAAACAATTTCGTATGAAAGAGGGAGATTCTATTGAATTTTTTATAGATAGTGATCGTATCGTTATTCAAAAGCACGATATGATGTCTAAACATATAGAAGATATCTTAATTATGTGTGATACACTATATGCTATATATCAAAACAAAGTCTTTTTTTTAATTGATGATCTTCTGTTAAAGTCTAATCAGAAAGTATATGAACATTTTGTAGATGTTGCAAAAATACATCGTATGAAATCATTTGAGAATGAAAGAGTATTTGAAGATTCAAAAGAACGTTATAATGGTTTAATTTATCCAGTAACAGCTTTTGGAGACTGGTATGGCTCTTTTATAATTTTATATGATCGAAGAGAACTAGATAAATCTGAATTATATGCAGTTGAAGCATTTACTCAACTTTTATCTCGCCAACAGCAGCAATAGATGGTAAAATCATCTATAGAGGTGAGTATGGATAATGCGATTAGATAAATATTTAAAAACAGCACGTATTTTGAAAAGAAGAACTGTTTCAAAAGAATTAGCTGATCAGCAGCGTGTGTATGTGAATGGCAAAATAGCAAAGCCATCTACAGATGTAAAAGTAGGAGATATTATTAAAGTTATATTCGGTTATCGAGAACTAACAGTAAAAGTTATGATGATACAGAAACAGGCTAATAAAAATGATGCTTCACTAATGTTTGAAGTAATTGAAGAAAAACTAATTAAAAAAGAAGAAACAAAAGATATTCTAGAAAGTGAACTATAGAATATCTTTTTTGTTCTATCTGAAAGAGAAGTATCATAAAATACATTGAATGAAATAGGCGAAGTCTAAAGACCTCGCCCCTTCCCGAACCGTACGGGCACCTT
>URYK01000017.1 GCA_900552125.1 uncultured Solobacterium sp.
CCCATTTTCATATACGAATGAATCCTTTCTTGAATATCTTAACTTAATGACATTGCTTGTTATACTAATTTTCATCTTAACCCCCTAATCTACTAATATCTGAATATGTTTTACACTCTTCATTCCTAAAGAATTGCATACGACACATCGTACCGTATATAATCCCTTTTTAGAGGTATTCACTGTACCATAAAATTCTAATTGATTACTGATATCACCATCGATATGATCAATTGCCCTAACTACCTTTGATAAATCTAATTTACTCCCTACACGTACTCTTTGATTTTCAGCTATGATCTGTGGAAATGAATGATTTAATAAAGGTTGATTTATATGTAACTGAGATGTCTCCATCTGCTTTGTATTTTCCTTTAAACATTTGTCTAAAGCTGTATTCCACCCTTGAAATACAGCTATTGTTACTGATAAGACACTTAACATGATCCATACCGGCATACTAATATGTAATGCATTTTCCATTAACATAACCTCTCTAATATGGAGGATAAATATCCTGCATAAACGCTAATCATAAATAATGACAGTACTACAGTTGCACTAACAAGTTCCATGATGATCTCTATACTTTCTTTTACTGCATGTTCCATAACTATACCCCTAACATTGGCATTGACTGATATAAATAAAAGAAAACACTAATGAAGCCGATACCGATCATAAGCATGCCAATAATTTCTACTGCCTGTTCAACACTAATTTCCATAGCTTCCCATCAATAGCTGTGATAACAGCAGTGAAACAAAAAACATATACATGCATGGAACACACATTAATACCATCGTTAATAAATCAGCAGTAAATAATTCATTTCGATATCGTTTCTCTCGTTTATTCTGTTCGATTTTTGTTAGTGCCTTGGTTAGCCCTGCTATTTCATATTTTAATTTATCTTTTGAAAGCTCCCTATATTCATAAATTTTCATCATAATATCCTTAAATCCTTCAATCTGATAATGTGATAAAAAGCCTATATATGCATCTTTATTCGCATTATCTTTTTCAATTTTACTAATAAATTCATTTAAATCCGGCTGTAATATTGATGGTGCTGTTTTATACGACATCGTAATCGCATTATAAATGTTGTTTTCTCCAATTAAAGAATAAAGCGTATTTACCTTTATCATTCACACGAAAGCGCAGCCTTTCATGCAGTCTTACTCATATAAGCAGACCTCTTATGTTTTCACATAAGCGTAGACTATATCTTCATCTTGTATATACAAGAGCCACATTTTTCTTCCGCCATACACTTGCGGTTTTACTCTCCCTCAAGGAGATAGTCGTTGAACGTTTTCCTTATCTTTCAACTTAGGAAAGTCGCTGCTGAACACCCATTGTACAAACACGTAGGACCACTTCCGTAACTTTTTTTCACCTTATGCCATCTCAGCTTTTGTTTCTGTTTTCACACCCTCATGATTCTTTTCAAAATCATTGTGGTCACTGAGCTTTAGGGGTTACCAGCAATTAACGTGGAGTCTGCACCAATCACTTGATACAGAGGGCTAACTTTCAACCCAGATGATGACAGCATCCTGCATCCTGCTGCATCGTTTACTATGCTCCATTTTAACTAATACATATGGAAGTTTATTTACTAGCAGTGTGCATGCCAGAAAACAGAGAAATCTTACATACCATGAAGAAATCCAACAAATAGAAATAACAAGACCAATCAGTCCACCTATAACAAGACATATGATACGCATTAAAACATAACGTTTTTCGTCATCTGTTTTAATCATATATGCATATGGCTGTAAATCCTTCTTTAACAAGCTATAAACATAATCCATTATTCATCGCTCCTTAACCATTTCTTATTAACCAGGGATACATATACAACGAAGAAAATCACCATCATGATTTCAATTTCGATAAAAGTAAAAAACTGATACTGATTATTTTTTATCATGATTGCCTGTAATTCAGGATCCTGATATGCAAATACAGAATACATACTAATACCAAAAGACAACACTGTCATCAGATAAAACATATATCTAGCAGATTTCTTTTTCTTTTGGAAAACCATCATTTCCTGTTTCCAGTTTTCGTAATCAATTAGATCTAAATTATAGTAAACAGAATCTCCTCCCTGCTGTTCGCCAGTTACTAATAATGCATGCAGACGCTTCAAATATGTATTCTCATATTGATTTTCGATGTATTGAATTCCTTTTTCTAATTGCCCTGTTTCATTAATACAAATCGAAGCTTTTTCTATACAGGCAGCCATTTTAGAATGTTCTGGAAACATTTTTCGTGTTTCTTTTAAGGCACTTGTCAGCTTTCCATATACTTTAAAATACATTCGAACACTTTCAAAATACTGACAATATTCCTCAAAGCGTCGCTGTTCATGAAGATAGAAAAAATAGGCAGAAATCACACCAGGCAATAGTACAATTAAACTTCCTAATACTATACCTGTGTATAAGATATTTAATTTTTGAAAATAACAGATTGTGATCATTGCCATGATCGTAGAAAATATCGTAAGACAAAAATCTTTTTTTGAATATGTATATCCATATGTTTTAACAGATGTCATCTTCTTGAATTTAGAATTCTTCATCTATTTCCCTCCAGTCTAAGGAGACATGATTAGCCTTAAACACTTCCTTAAAGTAATCAGGCAATTTAAAACAACGTACATGATTTAATGTCTGCTGATACAATAAAGTCTTTTGCGGCTGTCGCTGTTCATCATTCCAAAACAAGGCAATCTGCCCAATATAACGTTTCATTTTACCACCAGATAATTCTTTACATGGTGTTATGCATACCTGGATATAATCATGAATGGTTGATAATAAATGATGATCGTTTTTATTCTGTGATAACTGAATTAAGCGCTGCGGCATTAAAAGGGCATCTTTTAAGTGTACAGTAGCACATACTCTTGCCGAACTGCTTAGCACAAGAAATAAATCATCTACCGCCTCATCTCGTACTTCCTGAAAACATACATAATCCGCATTATCTCGCAAAATACAAGCAGTCGTATTTGTATAGTTCATGATATCATTAACTATGTACTGACGAATATTACGCTGAGGATATAACTCTAACATACGCATTTCATCAATATCACTTATAAAGTCAATACTTGCATTTTCATGACACATACTTAACATCGTTTTCATTAACTGTGTCTTCCCTGTGCCAACCTCTCCTCCAAATATAACACTCATCTTTGACTTGATGCAGGCTTGAAGAAAATCAAAAACAACAGGAAGACAATACTTTGTCTTTTTTGCCATTTTAGGAGTAATTACTAAATCAATTGGATTTTTTCGTATACTCAGTGTATAGCCAGAAGTTGAAAAAGAACGATGGGTCGCATGAATACGCAAACCTTCTATCTCACCATCTAAAATTGGATGCTCATAATTAAACTGCTCATTGATAGCACTAGAATTACTCAAACGATGTATTAGCCCTTCCAAATAATGCTCTTCCAGCTGCATTACCTTATATTTGCCTTTATGTACGTGTGTAACAAAGACACTTGAGCCATTACTATCAATATCTGTAATCTGTTCATCTAAAACATATGGCTGTAAGAGTCCAAAATCGAAAGTCATATTATTTGCCTACTCCCGTTATATCAAATAAAGTATTCGTCTGTTCTACTGTTTTATTCGATACATTTTTTGAATATTCTTTGCTGGACGCAATAAAAACACTTCCGACAACTAGTGCCAATACGACTAATACTGCAATTTTAGGTGCATTTTCCATTTTGCTTTTCCTTTCGTGGGGTTGCCACATTCGCTTTTTGTTAGGAAGACATAACCTATTTATGGAAGTCTGTATTCTTCCAGAATCATGCTCTTGCGTAAACTTCGCTGATCCTTTGTTCCATTTAAATGTATAAAATCCATTGTGATATCTACATCTATCAGACCTTCTTTGCTTATATCGTATATATTTAATGTATAATCACTGTCTGTATTGATATTATTCGCAAATTCTCGAATCAGCTCTGCCTCCATTATGGCTTCATCCATTTCATATATCTTATGTATACCCAAACCAGTTAAGACATTATGCATACTGATAGAAGCTGTTTCCTCCATTTCACTTTTACGCAGAGTAATCGAGTGGATATCTAACATGACTAATAAAACCATCACAAAACAAAGTAAAATAATGCTATATTTCATCATTGTTTTCATATTGATTACACTCCATTTCCTATGTTTTTCAAATATCCAAACTCTTGAAGAAATAACATATTATCTTGTATGGAATAACCATGATTTTTATTAAAGCTCTTGATTTTTTGAATATCTTCTCTACTCAGCTTCCATGAAAACAATATATCTTCTTTATCTTTTAATAGACTTGACTTTAAACGCATAAATCGCTCATTTTCTCTCCAGACACTATTTTCATTCAATGTTTGAAGATAAGGATAAGCAATACTGCGAACATATTTCTTAGTACGATCTTCTTCGGCACGCTGATCAAGAACAATTACTTTTATAGTCTTTTCGGCAATATTAGATGATTGATCTTTTACCTGATACGTCAATTGATATTCCCCTTGTTGCATAAGATTTGTCGTATCCTTAATCACCTTAACTTTACTTGTAATATCTCCCTCTTCCGGATCCTTTGCGGATACCTTCTCAAGACGTACTTTTTCCCATTCTTTATTTGTATATAGGTTTTCAAAAATATAAATATTATCAGCATGAATACTTGGGAAGCCATCCCAATAAGCATATAAATGAATATTCTGTTTCACAGGTTCTGTAAATGTATAGAGTATCCCTCCACTGTCATACCATCCTATAAATTTACAGTCTGCCTTTGTTGGTTCCTTTACCCTTCCAGCTAAACTTCCATACGCTACTGTCTGTATAGGAACTGTACTGCCTCCATTAGAATGAAACGTAATTGTAAAAGTTTTAACTCTATAACAAGCAATAATATTCATATTCTTTTTAATGTTTGTGTAACCTTCACTCCATTTTTCAAATGTATAACCTTCTCGTGAAGGATTAGCAGGAGGAGAAGCATTCCCTCCATGAGTAACATTCTGCGATTTTAAAATAGATCCATCCCAATCTAAAAAATTAATTTGATATACATTCGTAGAATATTGTGCCGTAACAATTGTATCAGCCTTAATATTCGTAAATGCTTTGTCCCACCCTTTAAATGTTTTACCTTCTTTATTGCCTACTGATGGTGCTGTCGCATTCCCATAACGTACTACCTTCTGCGTCTTTAACAACGTTCCATCGTAATCTAAAAACTTAACTGTATACATTGGAAAATTAACTGTGATTTTTTGTTTTACATTTACCACCGTAATACCACCGCTTTTAAGATCTCTAAGCTCCACTGTATGAACCCCAGGTTTTAATGTAAAAGTTTCCTCTCCACATAACTGTGTCTTATTGGAGATGTGTTTATTTATGTAATTAGAAATCGTGGCTTTCTTCATATTATCCACAAACACACCAATTGGAATCTTCTGATAAATATAAGAACCTTGCCCTCCTTTATGTGTTATATAATAACGAAAGCGATATTTTATTGTTTTAGCCACATCATCATACCCAACTTTTTCATATGTTATGGTTTCAAAGAACTTCCCATTATTCCAAGAACCTATTTTTGTATGCCCCACCACAATCTCTTTGGAACTTTTTGGCTTAAATGAAGTGGTAGATAAGGTTACCGCATGTATTGAAACCGGTTCTAAACAAGGACTGAGAAACAAGAAACATAAAATGATTCCCATGAAACTTCGTATGTATTTTTTCATTAAATGATCACCTCATATTTTTAGTCCATAGTACTGAAGTTTACTGTCCATGGAGTATCATCTTGTCCTGCATTCGCATAATTACCATCAAAAGGCTGAATAATTTCCATAATACAATCTTCCCATGGACCTCCAGGAATACTAGTCTGTTCCTCAGCCCAGGCATTCGCTTCTTCATATGTCGCAAAAACTCGTCCACTATTTCCTAAAAGATAACTTGGAAAATTATCCACTGTCATAATTGGAAGCTCTTCTTCTGGATAAACAACTTCTTCTTTTTCAAGAATCTTACTATCATTTTGTATTTCTTGAGATGGCTGTTTTGCCGGTGTTTCCTGAACAGAATTATTTGAACTATTGTTATTTTCCTGTTTTGATACAGAGCTATCATGATTAGAAGTTTTATTTTCTGTCTTATGTTTATCCTTCACTACAGTAAGATTAGCTGTTTCCTCTTGTTTAGAAAGATTTGACTGCTTCTTTCCATCATCCGTAAATTGTAGCGTAACTTTAACTTCATCTGACTCATTTCCGCTTTTATCTTTTACCTTAATGCGTAAAATGACTTCAGATGCAGAAGAAGGAATTTTTGAAACTTTAGGCAATTCAAAACTCTTGTCATAATTATCAGTAATCACTACATTATCTTGAATGGCTTTATTCACTTTCTTTAAATTAGTAGATAACGGAAACACAAGTATCTTTTCCTTACAATGAATGACAGGTTTTTCTTTATCTATGATTTTTATTTTTACAGTATAATCCTTATGGTCATATTGTATGCTCATTGTATATGTACCTAGCTTTTGTACATTAACATCACTTTTCTTAATTACAACTTCTTTTTCATTTCCGATGGGATCAAAAAAGTTTTTAGCATGCAAATCTAATTCTTCTTTTACAGGAAACTCCAACATTTCACTTTTAAGTTTTACATCTGATGCACATCCACATAAACCAATAGTCAGAATTAAAAAAATTAATTTGTATAAACCCTTCATATCATTCCCTACCCTTCTGTTTTTGTACTTCTTGACACTACAATGATATCATGGGGCAATATGCAATGCGCACGTTATTTAAACGCAGATTATACGCAGAAAAAGTGCAAAAAAAAAGCATGATATGAGACATAGAGTCCAATCATGCAAATTTATTAATTATTTAACTTCAATAATTTTCATAGTGTTAGTTGCACCATTACCTACTGGATATCCAGCAACGATGATAATCGTTTCACCAACTTTAATACCCATTTCTTTCGCAATAGCACGAGCTAATTCACATTCATTGTTTTGATTGTTCGCAACTTCTGATAGAACAGTAGTTACACCCCAGTTCATAGCTAATGAACGCTGTGTTTTTTCATCAAATGTAACTGCGATTACTGGTGCTTCAGGACGGAACTTAGAAATTCTTCTAGCAGTTGTTCCACTCTGTGTAAAGGCAATTACTGCCGCAACGTCTAATGCCATAGCTGTATCAGCTACAGAAATAGCGATTGCATCATTTTTTGTTCTCTGACTAGTTTTGATACTAGCCTTTAAACGTTCTCTATATGGAATTGTTGGTTCCATTGCTTTCGCAATACGATCCATTGTCTGTACTGCTTCGATAGGATATAAACCAGCAGCAGATTCTCCACTTAACATAATAGCATCTGTACCATCTAATACAGCATTCGCAACGTCACTAGCTTCTGCACGTGTAGGTCTAGGGTTTCCCTGCATAGACTCTAACATATGAGTTGCAGTTACAACCGGTTTACCCATTGCATTTGCAGTTTTGATAATCTTTTTCTGATAAATTGGAACTAATTCAAAAGAAACGTCAACACCTAAATCACCACGAGCAACCATGACACCATCAGCTACTTCTAGGATTTCTTCCAAATTATCAAATCCTTCCTGATTCTCAATTTTAGGAATAATCTGAATATCTGGTCTTCCTTCTTCTCTTAAAATCTTACGAATTGCTAAAATATCTTCTTTTCTTCTTGTGAAAGAAGCCGCAATATAATCTACACCCATTTTACATCCAAAACGAATATCTGCATCATCTTTTGCAGAAACGAATGGCATACTTAACTTAACACCTGGTAAGTTACATCCTTTTTTGCTTTTTAACTGTCCTGGGTTTTCAATACGGCATTTTAATTCCCCATCTTTTTTCTCTAAAATTGTTAGACGCATTTTTCCATCGTCAATTAAAATGGTTCCGCCTACTTCAACATCATTGAAAACTTCTGGACACTGAATATGAAATTTATCGTGTGTACCTAAAACTTTTTCACGAACAATCGTAACGATTTCTCCTTTTTCATATTCTTCTACACCATTTTCAAAATCACCTAAACGTACTTCAGGACCTTTTGTATCTAATAAAATGGCAATATTTTTTCCAGTTTCTTTTACTACCTCACGAATATTTTTAATTCGATTTCCGTGTTCTTCATAATCACCATGAGAAAAGTTTAAACGAATAATGTTCATACCATTCTCTACAAGTTTTGTCATCATTTCCTTGCTTTCAGAAGCAGGACCAATTGTACAAATAATCTTAGTTTTTCTGTTTCCTAACATGTCATATTCCTTTCTTAACCTAATATCTTTATCTAAACAAGGCGTTCAAATAAATTCTGCAGTCGTTTACGAGACTCTCTTGGCGTACTTAAAGCCTCTTCAATCGGCACAGATACTATCTGATTGTCTTTAATGCTGACACATTGTCCTCCAATACCCTGCATCAGCAGATCCACCGCTTTTTCGCCCATTCGAGAAGCTAATACTCGATCCGTTGGTGTCGGTGATCCACCACGCTGTACGTGGCCTAGCACCGTGGCTCTTCCTGAGAATCCAGTATGTAAGCTTACTTTTTTGGCAAATTGGTGTACATCTGTAATCTTTTCAGAAATTACTACGATTGCATGACGTTTCTTTTTAATTAAATCAAAGTCACGCAGACGTTCTAGAACTTCTCCTTCTTCAAAGCCCGTTGACGATGTAATTACAATTTCTGCACCGCATGCAATACCTGACCAAATAGCCAAATCACCGCAGCGATTTCCCATAACTTCAACAATAGAACAGCGATGATGAGAGCTTGAAGTATCTCTCAGTTTATCGACAGCCTCCACAATGGTTGTTAAAGCAGTGTCAAATCCTATTGTAAAATCGGTACATGTGATGTCGTTATCAATGGTACCCGGCAATCCGATACAGTTGATTCCCATTTCAGTAAGTGCCAAAGCACCACGATAAGAACCATCTCCACCGATGACAACGATAGCCTCAATTCCTCGTTTTTTCAACTGCTGAACTGCTTTCTTACGCACTTCAATATCCTTAAACTCTGGAAGTCGGGCAGACCCAAGAATCGTTCCTCCTCGGTCAATGATTTCTCCTACACTGGCTTTTGTCAAAGGTTCAATATAACCTTCCACCATACCTTTGTATCCATCATAAATACCAAAAACTTCGATTCCACTATTAAGTGCAACCCTTGTGACGGCGCGAATTGCAGCATTCATTCCAGGTGCATCCCCACCGGAAGTTAGAACACCAATACGTTTTACCATAAAAATTCCTCCATTCACGGTTAATATGATACCATTTTCTTACATTTTTTACTAGCCTTATTTTCGTCTTGTTTCACCTTTTATAAAAATTTCACAAGATAAAGCCCGAATTCGTTCCAGCAGTCGTTCCGCCGCAACTGGCTCACTGCTTTTTGACGAGGTATTACATAATCTTTGTTTTAGCTCTTCCATTGAATAATTACTTGTAAAAATGGTTAAACGATGTTTTTCCATACGAGCATCTAAAAGAGGCAATAAGATATCATCACGACTCCATGCGGTTACACTTTCACCGCCAATATCGTCAAAAACTACAACATCAGCATTTGAAATTTTTCTTAATCGCTGTTCCATCACATCCGGCTCATGAAATAACATTTTCAATTCACTAATCAATTTCGGTACATTCACAAAGGCAACACGATGTTTCTGTTTTGCATAGAAATTACACATACCAGCTGCCAGCCAGCTTTTCCCTGCCCCTGGCTTTCCCCATAAGTATGCACCTTTTTCATGTACTCCATTCTTTAAGATCTTGATGACTTTCGCATAAGCATGTTTATATTCCAGACTTTCTTTTGTTAAATCAATATCTGCAATATCTATAAGCAAATAATGTTCCAGCATGTCCTGCTGTACAAAATATTTACGATGAGCATAGCTGGCTTCTCTTTGTTTATAATAATCACAATACGTTAGCTGATTCATCAGCATACCATCTAAATACAGATCCAATAAAACACCTTTTTGTTCCTGTCGGCAGAAATCCAATCCTTTACAGTTCTCACATGCTTCCTTTCGTTTACACCAATCTTGAAAGCGACCGCTGTGATCATACACAAACTGTTCATCCTTCTGATGTTTTTTTAACCAGGCAAGCACATGAGGATTTTTCATTAGCTGCTGAACAAGTGTTTCTTTCTTTTTTTTCTGTTCTTCACTCAATTCAAACGCAAACGACATTTTCTCCATTTACTCACCTCTCAATACTTCTAAATCTTTTAATAATTCTTCTTCATTGAAATCATCGACATCAACCTTGATTTCATCTGGATTCTGATACCATGAAGGAAGCTCCTTCTTATTTGCATTTTTTGTTTTCATTGGCTTGTTTGTTTCTTCCTTGATCTGTGCTAATGCTTTTTCACTTGTATCAATTCCAAGACGAACCCATGTACTCGCCACTTTTTCAACATATGCTTTTGGGAATTGCTGATTTTTTGTTTTTAAAACATATTCAATCAATACATTCACAACCTCAGGTTTCATTTTATATTCTGAAATCAAAGTTTCGATCAAATAAGAATCACTGCGGCTAACCTTAACACCATGCTGCAGATTCTGCAGAAAGGCAACTGGCGGCAATTGATAAGGATCTTTATTTTCTTTTATAGAAACCGTTGGTTTTGTATTACGCACTTTCCTTTTCAAACGCTCTACATCTAAATCATTTGTTTTTAGATCCATACTTTTGGAAACTAATTTGCGCATCGTAATTTCATCAATTCCATGAATCGTAGCTAATTCCCCAATAATACGAAGATTTTTTTCACTCCTTGCGGTCGATGGGAACACAATCTGTGATAAACCATTTAAGAAGCGATCGTAATTAAAGCTCAATGGAATATCATTTTGATATAAGGAATTCTGCTTTGGTTTTAACTTACGGAAAGCATCTTCCTGTGTATCCTGCCAGTCTTCCTTTATAACATTCACAAATGGGATCGTTATCTCCTGATAAGTACTTTTATCTTCATAAGGCTTCGAAAAGCATTGTTTATGAAATTCATATACTTCTTTTCCCATCTCCTTCATATAGAGGCGTCCAAACACTTCATGGCGAAGAAAATCATTTCCATCTTTAGGCATAAAAACCTGATATAAATAACGATTTTCTGCCGCATCATAAAAGGTTTTCACCAATAGATATTGTTCCAGAACATGGCGGCTCTTCTCCATGTTCTCCATACTTAATCTACTAATCTTTTGAATAAGGATATGATTTTTGATTTTAGGAGTACGACTTCCAACACTTACTAATGTATGATACAGAATAGCTGCATCATTACCTATCAAAGGCAGGTAAAGCATCGTAAAGGAAGCATAAGAATCCATTGTCATTTCGCCACAAACTTCAATACGACATTTATCTTCTTTTCTCACATACTCACCTCTATCACTTCTTCATGTTCAGTATATCACAAATATTGCGTTTCAGACTTGCTTTATCTTTATTATTGTAAAAAATTACATCAGCACGAGCAATTTTTTCCTCCTGTGGTATCTGTGTGCGTAATCTTCGCATAGCCTCTTCTCTAGAAACATGACGATATTTTTGTAGTCGTTCCAATAATGTTTCTTCATCACAGGCAACAACCCAGATTTCATCAAACGCATCTTCCCATTTCACTTCAAACAATAAAGGAACTTCCACAACTACTAATTCTTCATCTTTATGGACTTCTAGTTCCTTAAAAATACGCTGTTTGATTAAAGGATGAAGAATATCTTCTGCTTGTTTTTTTTTAATCGGATCAGAGAAGATCAGATTACTCATTGCCACTTTATCTATCTCTTTTTCTTTATCCAATATACAATCTCCAAACATTTCTATTAATTGAAGATAACCAGCTTCCTGTTTTTCTAATAGCTGTGCATTGATCGCATCACAATCTAAAACCGTAATGCATTCTTGTTTTAATATTTCTATGACACTTGATTTTCCAGCTCCCATCACACCAGTTAAACCTATTGTTTTCATCTTTTCTTCTGACATGTCGGGCAATAATAAGTGCCACGAGTCGCAACCGTTATTTTTTTAATTACATTATGGCACACAGGACATGGCTCTCCTTTCTTCGCATGTACTTTCAGTTTTAGCTGAAATCTTCCATCTACTCCTAATGAAGAAGTATAGGATCGAATCGTTGTTCCCCCTGCTCGAATCGCTCCATTTAAAATTCTTCTTGTCTGAAAAATCAATTCTTCAAAATCCTTCTTTCGTAATCGAGAAACTCTTGTTTCTGGATGCATATGCATCGCAAAGCAGATTTCATCCGCATATATATTGCCAATACCTGCAATAATACTTTGATCTAGAAGAGCTGCTTTTAAATACATCTTCTTTTTATGCAGACGACGATATAGATAATCCGCAGTAATGCGTTCATCAAAGGCATCGAATCCAATTTTCGCAAAACAAGGATACGATAAGATATCGTCCTGTTTTTCATACAAATACATCTTACCGAATTTTCTTGTGTCATGATATCGAAGCTGTCTTCCATCAGATAATTGAAAAATCACATGAACATGTTTATCATATGGTTCGTCAATCTGCTGAACATAAAACTTTCCTTCCATACGCATATGACAAATCCATACCATATCACCTAAATCAAAAATCAAATATTTTCCATGTCTTCGATAACTCTGAATTGTTTTATTCTGTATGTTTTCACAAAATTTCTCTACGCTAGGATAAGCTATGATATTATTCCAAAATACTTGACAATTTATAATTTTGGCATGCTGCAGCTGATGCTCAAGTGTTCTAACTACTGTTTCAACTTCTGGTAACTCCGGCATAGTTCACCTATTTCGCATCATACCATGTTTTTCCCATACTTGCCTCAGCTAGTAAAGGAACTCTTAATTTCATAGCATTCTGCATACCTTCCTCAACAATCTTTTTCATAATTTCAATTTCGTCTTCACACACATCAAAAATCAATTCATCATGAATCTGCAGGATCATTCTGGATTTTACCTGCTCTTCACGCATCTTATCAAATATATGAATCATCGCAAGCTTGATTAGATCCGCAGCACTTCCCTGAATTGGCGCATTCATGGCAGCACGCTTTCCAAATTCTCGCATCATATAGTTTTTATCATTAATCTCTTTAATATAGCGACGGCGATTAAATAATGTTTTTACATATCCATGTTCTTCACAGAAATGAATCGTATCATCCATAAATGTTTTTATATTAGGATAAGAAGCAAAGTATTTCTCTATAAAGGCATGTGCTTCTTTTCTTGTGATATGCAACTGTTCACTTAATCCAAAATCACTCTGGCCATAAACAATTCCAAAGTTAACTGTTTTAGCACTTCTTCGCATAGATGCATCCACATCATCATGATCCACATCAAAAATCTGCATAGCAGTCTTGGTATGAATGTCAATACCATGCTGGAATGCATCAATCATCGTTTCTTCATTGGCCATATGAGCTAACATTCTTAATTCAATCTGAGAATAGTCAGCTGATAATAATACATGGTTTTCACTTGCCACAAACGCCTTACGAATTTCTTTCCCTTCTTCATCACGTACAGAAATATTCTGCAGATTTGGTTCTGAAGAAGAAAGACGTCCTGTCTGGGTCTGAATCTGATTAAAAATCGTATGAATTTTACCATCTGCACATACATGCTTACTTAATCCTACTGCATATGTAGAATAAATTTTCTGATACTTACGATGCTCTAGCAATAATGGAATAATAGGATGCTGCGTAGATAATTTTTCCAATACATCAGCTGCGGTACTCCTCTTCTTGCCTGCTTTTAATCCTAACTCATCATAAAGAATCGTCGCAAGCTGTTTTGGAGAATTTATATTAAACTCCATACCTGCCATTTCATAAATCTGAGAACTTAAGGCTTCAATTTTTTCACTTGTTGCCTTCGCAATCTCATCTAAAGTTTCTAGACTAGTGACAACACCTTCTTTTTCCATGGCATATAAAACATATGTAAGTGGCATTTCAATGGTATTAAATAAATCCATCATTTCCATATCCTGCAAAGATTCATTTAATATACTCACTAAATCCTGTAAATGATCTGCCTGAATCATCGCATAATCCGCTGCTAATTGATCATCTACCAGCTTTGGTTTTCCTTTTTTTCCAAATACATCATCTTTTAATAAGCTGCGGTCAAACTGATATTTTTCTGCTAATTTATCATAATCAGAAAGTGTACCATCAACTAAGAATGCCGCAATCATGACATCAAAAGATACTTTAGAGAAAGGAATATGATGTTTATGTAAAGCATGGTAGAAGTTCTTCGCATCATATACAGCTTTATGGTTATCACTCAATAGCCATGCCATAAAGGCTTCATCTTTTAGTGCATCTTCAAAACGAACATACTCTGTTTCATCATCTTTACTAATCGCAAAACCATAAAGTGTAGCATCATAATAGTTTTCATTATCCAGATTTGCAAATATGAAAGCATCATCACACAACAGATGTGAAGAGAATTTATTAACAATTTTCCGGCTTCCTTCTTTTTTCACTTCTTCTGTATTCATTGTTTCTTTAATAAAACTTTTCATTTCATACTTCACAAAGAAATCATGTAATTCTTTCTTTGGTTCCTGTAACAGCATATCATCAAAATCAATAGGAATATCCGCATCTACTTTGATAGTTGCTAGATATTTTGACATAAATGCCGATTCTCTTCCTGTTTCCAGTTTTTCTTTCATCTTTCCTTTGATTTCATCAATATGTTCATAAACATTATCTACTGTTTCATAAGTATTTAACAGTTTCAATGCTGTCTTTTCACCTATTCCTTTTACACCAGGAATATTATCAGCTGTATCTCCCATTAAGGCTTTTAAGTCAATAATCTGAGATGGTACAATTCCCATTGTTTCCTTAAGCTTAGCCTCATCCATCACTTCCATCTCGCTAATGCCTTTTTTCATCAGATAAACATCTGTTGTTGCATCGATCAGCTGTAATAGATCTCGATCACTAGATAAAATATGTATTTCAACATCAGGATATTTCTTCGCGATACTTCCGATAATATCATCTGCTTCAATACCTTCACATTCATAACGAACCATACCATAAGCATCTAGATATTCTCTTACGATTGGAAACTGAACAATCAATTCCTGATCTAATTCTTTTCTGGTTCCTTTATATTCTTTATATGATTCATGACGAAATGTTGGCTTTCCTGCATCCCATGCGACTAAAACCGCATCAGGCTGAATCAGAGATAAAGCTTTATTAACCATAGTCACAAAACCAAACACTGCATTCGTAGGTATTCCATTAGTCGTTTTCATCATACGCCCATATAATGTCGCATAATATGCTCGAAACAACATGGAATTTCCATCTATTAATAATAATTTTTTTCTTGTAGAAGTCATAATCCATTTCCTTTCAATCTATTTTCTTCTTTTATATTTTACCACAGTTTCTTATTCTCAATAACGATATGCACTTTATTTCTTAGAAAAGAAAAAGGTCGTTAGATGACCTTTAAGAAGCTATTGATTCCAGTGCTTTCAAATTATCATACATAATTGTCAGATAATCTTTGCTGGCATTCTGATCATCACTGGTAATACTTGATAAATTATGCAGCTCCACTGGGATTAAGGCTAACTCATCGATTAGTTCTTCCTGCAGTTTCTGCATATCTTCAGGCAGATTCTGTTCCACTGCGATATAACGTACATGATCATTCTTAATTCTTTCTTTTATCGCTTTCAGCTGAGCATCTGTAGGAAGTGCTCCGTATTTCGATAATACAACTGGATACACCTGAATACCATAAGATTTTTGCCAGTTACCAAAAGATGGTGTCATAGACACAAAGCTGATATTCATATCCTTATCTGCGATTATCTGAAAATCCGCATCTAATCGAGCTAAATCAAGCTCTAAAGCATCATAGTTCTCATCAAAGATATCTTTATACTGCGGATAAAGTTCTACTAGATAATCATGAATATCACTTGCCATACTCAGCATTGCAACAGGATCCATCCACAGCATCGGATCTTCTTCATATAAATCGATATTATTAAATTCTTCACCTTCATAGTAAGGACTCTCTGTTCCAGCCTCAACACCATTGATCATTGTTGATGAATAACGTTCAAACTTATATATAGCACTCTTCACAGCTAAATCAACTGTATTTACATCCGTATCATAAATATCTTCTTCATATAAATCCATGTATGGCTCTAATCCTCCAATATAAAACAATACATCGCTATTATTTAATATTTCTTTAAAATTGGATTTAATCTGAGCACGCTGAATCATTGTATTTTCAGTTATATTGCTTACTGTTACATCATCGCCGCCAATTCTCTCAACTAGATATTGTACTGCATACACAGTTGTTGCAACACTAGGTTTTTTTTCTTCACAGCCACTGACAAGAAATAATGTCAGCATAGAAACAAGGAAAACTTTTATCTTCATAGAGCTGCCTCCTTGTGTTAAATTATACCATACTTCTTTATTAAAGCCTACTGTTTTTCTTTTCCGCATGATAAAAATAAAGACGTTTTCTCAGCCAGGTTTCCTCTTCCATAAAGCCATTATGATTCTTCATGATATTTTTTCGAGCACGATATAAATCATCCTTTGTATTCAAAATGTAAGGAAAAGCAGCCGGATGCTGTAATCGATAATGAAAAAAATGACGCTGTAATGTTACTAACATACGCCATGAATATAATAACTGCACACCTAAAAAACACAAAACAACGATTGCGCTTGCCCCTTGTAATAATTGAAAATAAATAATGAATATCATATTCACAAAAGAAAATAAGTATGTCATTTTCTCTGCTTGTTTAAAACGCAGAAAACAGTGAAAAAATGTCTGTAAAAGCCTTCCTCCATCTAAAGGATAGATCGGAAGCAGATTAAACAATAAAATAGATGCATTCATATGATTCAGATATTCCATAAACACATTAGAAATAAGTCCAAAATGAAAGGCACTCATAAAAATAAATGGAAAACTAACATGCATCAAAGGACCAGCAGATATAATCATAATTTCATGAAAAACAGAACCATGTCCCATATGTGCAATCTGTGCCGAAAGCCCAAATGGATAAATAATGACTCTTTCTATTTCATAATGAAACATAATCGCACAGATGATATGAGCCATTTCATGTATACTTAATATAAAGAAAATCCAGCCAATAATTTTCCCTACTCCTAGATATGGCAATAAAATCAGATATGGTATCCATAGCCAGGAAACATGAATTTTACGAAAACGCATTATCAATAGAAACGACTTTACTATCCTTTAAAGCAGAAATAGTAACATATCCTTCATAGCTTCCAAATACCGCATCTTTTATTACTCGTTCTTCTTCTTTTACAGCTACCTCCTGTAAATGACCATAAGAGACGACCACACCGTTATCTTGTTTGATATGCATAGAATATGTTTTATCTGTTTCCTGCTGTACATGCAAGACAATCCCGTCAAAACCATTTCTTGCCTGATTTGTTCCATTCGTATATTGATTATCTTGAATAAGAGTGTATGTCGAAGCAGTGCTTACTGGCATAGTATCATAAGAAAACCAGTTTTCAAAAGGAAGCCAGCTGCCAATATTTTCTATTGGCAAGTACTTTAAAACGCTATTGATTTCCACCAGCTGCAGTTTCTGATTTAGCAAAAGAACCAAAGCTACTAAGCATACCCCCATCATTAGCATTACCGTATGATAAAATAAACGAAACAGCAGGAAAGGACGGTGGCTCTTTTCTTCCCCATCAAATCTTCTATTTTTTATTCTATCTCTTGCTTTTTTTATATCATCCATGTCGTCCCTCCTGTATCCACTATATGTATATGAAAATTATCGATTTCTAGAACCAAAAAAACCTGCATGTGCAGGTTAAGTTTCTGAATCATCAGATATTTTCATAGCTTGTTCGTACAATTTATGATCATGTCGTTTCTCATAAACATCTAGCGCTGTTTTCCATGCAATTGCTACAGGCATGCTTGCCATGATACCAATTGGTCCCATAATCACACCACCCGCAAATACTGCCAGTAAGGTAATCAATGGTCCAACCGAACTTCTTTTCTCATGAACAAGCGGAGATATTACATAGGCATCCACATTAGATAAAATCAGAATCCCCATAATTAGCGCAATGATGTTACTTGGCGGTAAGGTCAAGGCTGTTATGATTCCAATACTATTCGCAATAGCACCGCCTATATAAGGGATAATCGATAATATGGATGTCAATAATCCAATGATCAGCCAATCAGGATGACCAATCATAAAGTAAAACGTACTATATTCCACGAATTTAATCAGCATAATAATGATCATTGATCTAATATATACCGATACATTTTGATCTATTTCAGATAAATATGGTTCACAATCATTAAAAAACAACTGACAGATTTTACGAATCCCTTGTTTAATTCTTTCAAAATCAAATAGCATATAAATCGCAATGATTACTGAAAACAATGCATTTGTCACTACTCCAATAACAGAATTCATCAAACCAGGCAGACTTGATACAATCTGTGGAAACCAATCATCATAAGACTCCAGCAGAGCCACAATATTATTAGTAATCGAATTCACTAAAGAAAAATCATTCATATTTCCTAATGTCTTGATTTTATTGGAAATCCACACAACTCCATCAATCATACTGACCATAAACTCATTTAGTTTTTCATACAGCATCGGCATAACCAGTACAAGGATTGCGATCATCACAACGAGTACACATACCCATATCGCAAGAATCGAAAAATTCTTTGGGATTCCTTTTTTCTCTAAAAATTCCACTAATGGATGCATGATATAAGCCAGTACAAAGCCAATAAGAAATGGCTGAAATATAGATTGCGCCATACTCGCCCAGCTTCCCCATACACTTTCCGTATGAATCAACAAAAACAATATTAAAAGTACACAAATAATCTTCGTTAGCATTTGTATAGAGAATTTCTGATCGATTTTTTTTAAAATTTGTTTAATCATAGCGCCACCAAACTTTCACTTATCTTTATTCTACCATGACAAAAAAGAAATTACCAGTTTTGTACCAGACCATACATAAAACCATGCCTATCGGATATTCTTGCGCTATCTGAAATAAAGGCTTATAATTACTAATTATAAGGTGATCCTATGTATCGAATCATGATAATTGAAGACGATAAAACAATTGCATCTGCATTGCAAAATTATTCATGATGGAGAATATATTGCGGTAATGGGGGAATCAGGATCAGGAAAGACAACTCTTTTAAATATACTTGCATCATTAGATAAACCAACAAGCGGCAATATCATACTTAATGGTAAAGATATTGTGTCAATTGATGAGAAATCAATATCTGCATTTCGAAGAGAACATTTAGGTTTCGTATTTCAGGAATTCAATTTATTAGATACCTTTTCTTTAAAAGATAATATCTTTCTTCCGCTTGTCTTATCAGGATTTAACTTCAAAGAAATGGAAAAACGATTACTTCCACTTGCGAAAGATTTAGGTATAAGCGATATTTTAGAAAAATATCCATACGAAGTATCTGGAGGACAAAAACAGCGATGCGCAGTGGCAAGAGCATTGATCAATCAGCCTGATTTAATTTTAGCAGACGAACCAACAGGAGCTTTAGATTCTAAATTATGTGATGATTTATTAAACATTTTCAACCGAATCAATCAAAAAGGACAAACGATTATTATGGTTACTCATTCAACAAAGGCTGCAAGTCATGCCAGCAGAGTTCTTTTTATCAAAGATGGAAAAGTCTTTCATCAGATATACAAGGGAAATAAAACAAACGATGAAATGTATCAGAGCATATCAGAAACCTTAACTTTGCTAGCTACAGGTGGTGTTCATAATGAATAAGTTTTTCTACCCCAGATTAGCATTATCAAATCTTAAAAAGAATTCAAAAACTTACATTCCTTATCTACTTACTTGTATCATCACAACCGCTATGTTTTATATTATCTATTCATTATCTACAAATGAAGGATTAGAACATATGGTTGGCGGAATGGAAATAAAAACCTTATTAAGATTAGGAATTATTATCATTAGTTTTTTCTCAACTGTTTTCCTATTTTATACAAATAGTTTCTTAACCAAAAGAAGAAAAAAAGAATTTGGCCTTTACAATATCTTAGGAATGGAGAAAAAACACATTGGAAAACTTATTGCCAATGAATGCCTAATAACTCTAATATGCAGTCTAAGTCTTGGCTTATTAGCTGGCATTTCACTAGATAAAGTAATGTTTCTTATCATTGGCAATATCTTAAAAACTACCATTCCCTTTGGCTTTCATATATCTTTAAAAGCCATAAAGGCAACATTTTTACTGTTTATTTTTATTCATCTGTTAATTTGCTTAAATTCGACCAGACAAATTCATATATCTAATCCGATAGAACTCTTAAATAGTTCATCTGTAGGTGAAAAAGAACCTAAAGCAAAATGGTTTTTAACCTTAATCGGAATCCTGCTTCTAGGCCTTGGTTATTACATTTCCCTAACAACCACAAATCCTTTAGGAGCCTTTGGTTTATTCTTTGTAGCTGTGATTTGTGTTATCATTGGAACATATTTATTATTTATTACAGGAAGTATCACTATTCTAAAAATGTTAAAAAAGAACAAGCGATTTTACTATAAAGCAAGTCATTTTATAAGCATTTCCGGCATGATTTACAGAATGAGACAAAATGCAGCAGGTCTAGCTAACATTTGTATCTTATCTACAATGGTATTAGTCACAGTATCATCCACCATCAGTCTATGGGGTAGTATAGCTGACCTGGTTAATACAAGATATCCTAGAGAAATTGTATTAACACTAAATAACAACAATTCACAGATCAGCAAACAGCTGCTTGAAGATACATATCAGTATATTGACACACAGAATTTACATGTAAAGAATTCATTAGAATATACATATCTTGCATTTTAAGCTCTATACGATAATGGTCAATATGTAACTGATAGAAACGCATGGGCTCTAAATAATCTAAATGATGTATACAACTTATTTTTCATCACTTTAGACGAATACAACCAAAACTGTAACACTTCTGAACAGCTTACAAAAGATGAAATACTAATATATTCAAATAGAACAGAAGTTAACGCTTCTGAAATTCATTTATTTGGAAAAGATTATAAAGTTAAAAAGAAATTAAATACTTTTGTGGAAAATGGCTTTATGATGGCAAATGCAGCCGCTACTCATTATATAGTTGTAAAAGATATGAATATCTTACATGAATTAGCCAAACAGCAGAATGCAGTATATGGTGATTTAAGCACTAACATAAAACATTATATCGGATTCGATACAGATGGAAATGAAAAACAGAACGTTGCGTTATACAAAATCTTAAATGAAAACTTAAGCAGTGATTATGAAGGACTAGATATTGAATCTCGTTCCGATTCCTATCATGCATTTATATCTCTTTATGGAGGATTAATGTTTCTAGGGTTATTCTTAAGTGTATTATTTGTAATGGCCGCAATATTAATTATTTACTATAAACAAATCAGCGAAGGATATGAAGATCGAGAACGATATGAAATCATGCAGAAAGTAGGTATGGATCATAAGGCAGTAAAAAAAGCTATCAATTCACAAGTACTTATGGTATTTTTCTTACCACTTCTGACAGCCGCAATCCATACACTCTTTGCATTTCCAATCATTTCAAGATTATTGAAAACCATGATGTTTAGTAACACAAAACTATTAGTGCTTTGTACCACAGGCTGTATTATCACCTTTGCGCTAATATATATATTAGTATATTTATTAACATCTAAATTGTATTATTCTATCGTAAAACGCTAAAATTATAACTATAGATAAAAAAGAAAAACTTGAATTATTGATTTTCAATAAAACCGGTCTTCCTTTTTTTATCCAAATAATTTCTGCAGGAAACCTTTTTCCTTAAATTTAGGAAGCTGACAGTGTTGTCCAAGCATTCGTTTAACAATACAATCAAAACACATATAAGTTAAGCTATCTCTAGAAAGAACTAACGGTTTTCCATAATTATTACTTTTTACCATTTGTTCATCATCAAATACATAACCTAAAAAATCAATTGCCAGCCATTGCCTAGCTTCCTCTAAGGATACGCTGATTCCTTTTTCAATAAATGATACATTCATACGGTTCACCACAAATGAGATATGTTCCATTCTTTCCTTTAATAGAATCCCAATGATACGATCAGCATCCTGTAAAGAAGTCACATCTAATGTCGTAACGATAATCGCTTTATCTGCACAAGATATCGCATGCTGAAATCCGCTTTCTATACCAGCCGGAGTATCTAATAAAATAAAATCAAATTCTTTTTTCAATTGATCCACAACGATCTTTAAATCATCACCATGGAAATATTGAATATGTATCGATTTACATGCTGGAAGTAAAAACAAATTTTCCTGACGTTTATCTCTTACCATTGCATTCGCTAAGGTACAGCGTCCCTCCATAACATCTTTTAAATCATAGATCACTCTATTTTCTAAGCCAAGCATCATATCAAGATTTTTTAAACCTAGATCCACATCAATCAGACATACTTTATATCCTCTTTGTGCTAGAACCATTCCTACATTTATACAAACACTGCTTTTTCCTACACCGCCTTTTCCAGATGTGATCGCAATTGCCTCTCCCATACTCTTTCCTCCTTGTACTTTAAAACATGCAAACTACTATGATTATCATAAACTTTACATGGCGCAGAAATTGTCATATTTTGAAAGCTAGTATCACAAATCCTTACATTCCCTTGAATCTGTGAAGCATATAAAACACAATCCTCATGGAGCAAATCAACACTACCATTCATACTGCCTAAAACATATATTGATTCACTGCTGATAATCAAAGTACCTGCTGGTATATTCCCTAAAATCAGCTTTGGTTCTTTAAATTCATAAGTTTCATGAGCTACCAGTTCTTTTTCATGAAAAAAAGGTCTTTTATCTTTCTCAAAGATATCAAATCCTGTAATAATAACCTGATATTGTTCACATATGTGAAATACTTCTTCCAAATCATTAGCTGTTAGTCTGGGTAAATGAAAAAAAGCCTCAAAATACTGTCCGTTTTCACGATGACAGAATTTGAGCCTTTCTGGTAATTGCTGCAAAAATGCCGATGCATCATCAAATTGAGCATATACATGATAAGTATTCTTTATTGTTTTGATTTTAATTTGAACCATTCTACTTTCTCTCCTTTTCGTATACGAAGAGCCTTCACTTCCAGATAGTCATCTTTAATACGAATCAGATAGAAAATAGCCATCACAAGAATAGCATTTCCTAAAAGTGTCAATAGTTCATAACGCTCCGCCCAAAGCATTAATGACATACTGGTAATTCTTTGAAAACTCATATAACAGTATATCAGAAGATCTTTGACGAAAATTGTCACAAACGCAAGAACAATGGATTCAAATAATGTTTCGGTCATATGTTTGCTCCAAAGCTGCAATAGACATGCAATAATCGTATAGATAATTGCATATATCAAAAAAGTATTCGCAAAACAAAAATCATAAATCATTCCACATACAAAGGCAAATAAACAAGAATCAATAAAAGAAAACTTACGAATTGTCAATACCATAGCACAAAAGCCTAAATTAGAAACAAAAATCAAATCATTGATTAAATAACTATTCGGAAATAAAACAGATAGAACCTCATCCATAAGAAAACAGAGAATCACAAATACGATATGCGCCATAATCTATTCTCCTTTTTCCCCTATAACACTAACAATAGAAAAGGATTGGAAATCTTCAATTGGCTTAACATAAATCGTCTGTCCGATCTGATTATTCAATGCTTGAACACTCTCTACAGTTCCAATCAGCAAGCCGCTAGGATAACCGCCACCTTTGCCGCTGGTAACTACCTGCATTCCTTTTTCTACTTCCGTACTATCATCAAATAACGTTACGATATAACAGCCCTGAGAAACATCATAGCTTTGTAAAATACCTAGAGAGCTTTTTTTCTCATCGATGAGAATTTTGATAGATGCAGAATTCAGTTTATCTTCACTAGTTAATAGCTTAACAACGCTTGTATTAGAAGAAACGCTCTTGACTTCCCCTATCATTCCCTTCGTACTTTCCACTGCCATTCCAACTTCAATACCATCATTACTGCCTTTATCAATTGTTATTTCATTATTCCATGTTGCCTGATCTCTCAAAATAACCTGAGCCCATTCACGAACATATTTATCATCACTTTTATTAATGCCTAAAGCCTCTTCTAACTCTGCAATTCTTTGTTGTCCATCTATATACTTAGCTTTATAAGATGGATTTTGACTAAGTTCATAACGCAGCTGGTCATTTTCCTCATTGACACTCCAAAGATTTGCAACATCTTGAAAAAGATTTTTAATTGTCTGTGTTGGATAATCAATCAATGCATATTTCAACATCGTTATCCCATCATACCCAATGTTGCTTGTAACTGATCCGCTCATAACCTTTAAAACAATTCCTATTCCCACAAAAAACGCAATTACACATAATATAGTTTTCTGAAAACGATTTAATTTCATTCTGATTCACCTGCTTTTAATGTACCCATATATTATATAAGGGAAAGAAAAATTGTTCAATGACAAACTAAGTTTTCTAAAAATATTAAGATTTCTGTAAAACTTTTATTCTTCCATCAGCCCCTGCTGTGCAAAACTAAAATAAGAATTTCTACTTACGATAATATGATCAATTAAAGGGATTGCGGTAACCTTGCCACATTCAATTATACTTTTAGTCAAAAGCATATCTGCTGAAGATGGACTTGGATCTCCACTTGGATGATTATGTACACATAATATTTTTGCACAGCCTACCTGCATCGCTTCTTTAAATATTTCACGCGGATGTACACTGGCATTCGTTAGTGTTCCTACAAACATTACACTGCTTTTTACCATCTGATTCTTCTGATTTAAGAATAATACTAAAAAATGCTCCTTATCTTCATAGCCTATAAATTGATTGATCCAATCCATGATATCATCAGGATGCGTTATACTACGGCTATGCTTTACTTCATCATAGGCAATCCTTCGTCCTAATTCAAATGCAGCCTGTAATGTAATAGCCTTAGTTTCCTTGATTCCGGGAAATACTATCAATTCACTCAAACTTGCTTTTCCAAGATCTCCCATAGTTTCCCATCCATTTAGTAGCTGATCAGCTAAATCAAGTGCCGATAAAGAACGTGTACCACTACGCAAAATAATTGCTAATAGCTCTCTATTCGATAATGCTGAAATTCCATATTGTAATACCTTTTCTCTAGGTCGCTCTCCTTCTTTTAACTCTTTAACTTTCATTTCCTATTCTTTCCAAAGCCTGTTCATAATCCTTTTCATCAATATATGTGATGATTTCTGAATTTTCAACTGTTATCTTCTTAGTAATATAGCTATATTTCAGTTCTTTCAACTTCTCTTGTACCTCTGCATTTTCCTCCTCTTGTGTACTGACTCCGCAGATAACTGCTGTTACATCCTGCTGTTTCATCGTATAGCTTGCAATACCGTTTGCCTCTAACTTTTTCTGCATTGACTGAATACTTTTATCCTGTTCATACAAACCAACCTGATTCACAAAAAGAACGCGTGTTTCCTGTTCTGTTTCTTGAAGCACAAAAGTAAATAATACATGATAAAAAAGTGCAAACACTAAAGAAAACAACATGCCTAATAAGATAATCGTTTTTCTCTGATTCATAACCTCACCTCAGTTTAACGATATGCTGAAACGGATACAAATAACACTAATTTCTCTAGAAAGAACACTACACCTCCTTACTATTATGTATACGAATCAAAACATTAAAACTCCTAAAGAAAATTTAAAATATATTTGTTGACTTTTCTTTGAAAATCAGTAAAATTATAAAGGTAACCTTGGAGAGTTGGCCGAGTGGTTTAAGGCACCATCTTGGAAAGGTGGCGTAGTGCAAGCTACCGTGAGTTCGAATCTCATGCTCTCCGCCAGTTGATTATTCACGTCCGACAGGACGTTTTTTTATATGATTTTAGAATCAATATATGACATGCTCATCACATAAAAAAACACCTAATCAAATTAGGTGCAAGCAGCGAATTAAGCTACTGTAACATTTGCAGCCTGAGGGCCACGATCACTTTCAACTATTTCAAAAGTTACCTTTTGACCTTCTTCCAAAGTTTTGAATCCTCCATTATTGATTGCAGAATAATGTGTAAACACATCACTTTTTGTTGCATCATCTGTAATAAATCCAAATCCTTTATCTGCGTTAAACCATTTTACTTTACCTGTACTAATCATTGTAGTACCTCCTTTTTCTTATACAAGGAAGCACAATTGAATAAAAAAACATTGATAATCAGCTTTTCTAAACAAGAGTGATAATTAGAATCGCTAATATCAATGATACCTTTGAGACTACTTACTTCTTTGTGTACACTAATAATAACACATATAAAAATTAATACAAGTATAATTTCATTTGTTTATTAAGTTTAGATTTAGTTTATATTTTCCACTCTACCAATAATAACTTGATTTGTATTGAAATACTGACACGAGATTCTAAACCTATAATTATATTTCTTTTTTAAACTTGCTTTTCTTTGTTTCGCAGAATCAATTATAGAAAAAAGCAGTCATCTGACTGCTAAAGTGTTGTATAACTACACGGCAGCATAGGAATACGTTTCGTGTTGCACAATGCTTTAAATTCCTCGCTTAGCCCTTGATTAGCGACATCATTTTCTACATACATATGATGCACCACAAGTAATGTTGCCAGTTTCTTATACGTATGAGACAAAGAATAATTATGCGTCTTGTGTAAATGATATAAGCTATCAAATCCCTTGATACCATCAAATAAATCTGATGTGATCATCGCATATAACATTTCATAATAACGACGATACAAGAAACCCGCATTATATTTATTCCATAACATCATATCTGATTCTTTCCAATCATATGCGATATTATCAAGAAAACGTATATACCCTACCCATCGATCAAATGTATAGGATGCTCGTATATTTCTTATTAAAGACTCATGCTGAGTAAAATAATCCACACAAATCCCAAAACGTACTGTAATAGGAAAATCTTTCTTACGCATCAGATTAACAAAATCCTGATACTCTTTTAAAGAATATTTCTTGCTATTTTCATACCACTGTTTCTGGCATGGATATGAAGAAATTGCTTCTCTATATAATGGCGCAAACTCAAAAAATAAATAGCTAGGCTCTAAAACAACAATTTCCTCATGTCCTTTATCTTGTGCCTCAGTAATAAATGCATCTAATATATTTTCTGAGTACTTGCCGCATAATTGTATATGTGCATCCATATTTAATTCCATATCCTATTTCTTATCTTCATAACGAATCTTACGAATTCGTCCAAATCCAATTGTACCAGGACCTGCATGCGACAAGATTACAGCTTTAAATATTTGCTGAGACACTGGCTGACCAGTTGCTTCTTCTAACATTACCTTTAATTCATCACTGACTTTTCGATTATCCGCATCAATAATCATCCACTCATAATCTTCAGGATTAACATCTTTTAATACAACATCAATACCTTCTTTATATGCTTTTTTTAATGTACGAACTTTATCAACCAGATCAATTGAGCCATGATCTACCTTAAGTAAAGGGTGAATTTTCAATAAGCCTGCTAAAGCAGCTGCGGCTGGTGAAATACGTCCCCCATTTTTCAATGCAGTTAAAGATTCAGGAATTAGGATTGCGAACAATTCCCCTTCCTTTTCAATCTTCTCTTTAACCTCAGCACATGTATAACCTTTAGAAAACATATCCTTTGCTGTCTTTAACATTTCAACAACTGGATAACAAACAAAATCGGAATCTAGCACAAATACTTTACCTTCATATTTATCATACTTAGATAAATTTATCGCAGTTGTACATGTACCAGAAAGTGCTTTTGCCAAAGGAATATAGAAAACCTGATCATAGCTTTCTAACAATTCGTCCCACATCCCTGTTAAGGAACCGATAATAGGCTGTGCTGTTTTTATTGATTTACCATCTTTAATTGCTTGAATAATGTCAGCATCTTGAATGGTTTCCTCTTCAATATATTCTTGTCCTTCAATAATGACTGGCATTCGTAAAACATGAATACCTAGCGTTGTCGCTTCTTCTTTTGTAATATCTGCACTTGAATCACACATCAATGCTATTTTTTTCATGTAAATTACCACCTCTGAATGAAATTATTATAACATTTCTTATAAAAAATTCAATCATTCCCTAAAAACACCTTTATTTTCTTGTTTATATCAAAAATTAACTATAAATAATTAAAATTAGGTATTTACAAACCATCTCGAATAAGCTATAATATAACTCGCCTGATGAAAGCAGGAATATATGGCGATTGTGGTGAAGTGGTTAACACAGCGGATTGTGGCTCCGTCACTCGTGGGTTCGAATCCCATCAGTCGCCCCATATAAATAGTTAAGCCTTGTTTCAAGGCTTTTTTTGTTATGTTAGAAAACTTTGAGAAGACTTATTCACTCAAATACTTTTTTATATTTTAGCTTAATAAAGTCTTTATCTATATTATTATGTAAAACCTAGTAAGAGAAAGTTATCCATACTTTCTTTTTTTATTAAGCTTTTATCGACACAATAAAAAAACTATAAACTTTTACTTCAATCATCTAATTTTCAACATTATAATGTCAATATTTTTTTAAAACATGTTACAATAATTATATAACAAAAGGAGGATTAAAACCATGAATAACATTAGTGATGATTTAAAGAAAATTATGCTGGCAGGTATTGGCGCTGTTGCCACAACTGCTGAGAAATCAAAAGAAGTAGTAGATGCATTGGTTAAAAAAGGAGAATTAACAGTAGAACAAGGAAAAATACTAAACGAAGAATTGAAACATAACATTAAAGAAAAACTGAGAACTCCTGCAGATGTAGAGACAATTAGTAAAGATTTAGAAAAAGTGAATAAAGAAGATCTATCTAAATTAAAAGCTAAAATCGAAGAATTAGAAAAAGGCATGGAGAATGAGCAATCAGAATAATTCAAGTACCAGAATTCGTCTAGCACAAATCTTAGGAATATTAAAAAAACATCATGTTACTAAGGGCATGGATCCAGTCAAGTTTCGAGAAATACTAGAAGACTTGGGCCCAACATTTGTAAAAATCGGACAAATCATGGCTAGTCGACAGGATATGTTTTCTGAACGTTACTGTAAAGAGCTAGTAAAATTAAGAGATAATGTTGCACCTATGCCATTTGATGAAGTTAAACGTGTCATTGAAGAAGAATATGGCTGTCGTATAGATGAAGTATTTTCTTCTTTTGATCCAATACCACTGGGTTCTGCATCCATTGCCCAAGTGCATAAAGCAACTTTAATGAATGGCAAGGAAATCGTTGTGAAAGTACAGCGCCCTCATATCTATGAATTAATGGAAAGAGATATTTCCCTTCTAAGAAGAGCTGGAAAATTACTACGAATCAGCGAAGCATTAAATAGTGTCGTTGATATCAATATCGTGATTGATGAATTCTGGTTTACCGCAAAACAAGAAATGGATTTTCTTAATGAGGCACAATTCGCCATGGAATTTGCTAATAATAATCAGGACATTGTTTATATAGGTGCTCCAAAAATAGAACAGGATTATACTACCAGTAAGGTTTTAGTAATGGAATATATCGATGGATTCGTCATTGATGATTTTACAAGCCTTAAACAGGAAGGCTATGATTTAAAAGAAATTTCCAGTAAACTTGCGGAAAATTATATCAAACAGATTGTTGATGATGGCTTTTTCCATGCAGACCCTCACCCTGGCAATCTAAGAGTTCTTGATGGAAAAATAGTCTGGATTGATTTTGGTATGATGGGAAGTCTCTCCAAAAGTGATAAAGATTTAATGAAGAAAGCAGTACAGGCCATTGGCACAAATAATACACAATTGATGGTGGATGTTGTTCTTACTTTAGGTGTGCATGATAATCATATTGATTACACTTCTTTCTATAATGACATGGATAGTTTTATGAAGAAATATATTCAATTGGATTTAAGTGAAATCAAACTAGGAGAAGCTATTCAGGAAGTATTTACCTTAGCACACAAATATCATATTGCGATGCCAAAAGGTATCAGTATGCTGGCAAGAGGTCTTGTTACCATGGAAAGTACAATGACCATACTAGATCCTTCTACCAATATTATTCAAATAGCTGCTGCCCATGTGAGCGATCATGTCTTTAAAAAAATAGATCCGCAAAAAGAAATCCTGCATACTGCTGGAAAACTTTATGAAGCTGGCAAAATCACTCTGGATTTACCAATTCAGCTTAGTGAACTTCTCCATATGATTGCGAAAGGAAGAGTAAAAGTCAATTTAGAAATAATGGATTCTAGTATTCCTTTTAAGAAAATCGATCATATGGTTAATAAGCTAGTCGTCGGTATTGTATCCTGTGGGTTATTAATGGCTAGTTCCTTAATATGTACAACAGATATGGAACCAAAAATCCTAGGCATACCTGCGATTGGTTTCATTGGATATATGACTGCTGTTTGTCTAGGTTTATGGCTTTTATATACGGTACTAAGAAGAAAACGATAAGTTTTTTGAAACAAAAGAATTTAATGAATAAAAGAATCAATATATAGATACAAGTAAAATCGTAAAATCTAAATATTGATTCTTTATTTTATTCATATTTCTTTCCCAATGATATAAATGATGACAAATAAACCTGCAACTAAAACAACTCCAGATACATATTTTACAGTATCCCATAAAGCAACACCACCAATAAAAACACTAATATAGCACATAAAAGGAAATAAAATAGAACAGCTTAATGTAAACACCCTAAACACCGATAATACATATGTCCAATTCCCATTATTAAAAGATAATCCAATCATGTGTATTCTAAAAATGCCTTGTGAAACTAAATCAATTTTGTTTTCATCGTAATATGAAGGTAATGCATCTTTAGCAAAAACACAAAACCAGCTAGCACATAAAAGCATTATCCCAGTAATACATAAACTGTCCTTCATAAGTTCTATAGAAATACCAGAAACTATAAGAATCATTGTTTCTACAATTACAATACCGATAGTAATAAGAAAAGCAATTATCCAAATTTTCTTACGCTGACGAATTGAATCACGTACAGATAAATCTAGAGAGTTTACAACAAGGCTTTCTACTTCAACAGTATTCAATGGTTTTTCATCACACAATTTTTCACCTTTCAAGAGTTCAGTTACTGTTATTCCTAGTACATCAGCTATAGGGATAAGTAAGCTGACATTAGGCATACTGTTGCCTCTCTCCCATTTACTAACCGTTTTATCAGAAACAAACAGCTTATCGGCTAATTCTTTTTGTGTCATTGATTTTTCTTTTCGTACTTCACTTAAAAATTGCCCAAATTTTTCATTATTAACCTGATACATCCATTTGCACCTCCTATGGTCATTTTAACTAATTGTTATACATTAGGCAATCTACTAATAGGGGAGTTATCTTTTTTTACTATTTTTAAATGATTTTTTCATATAAAAAAGGCAGATTAGAGTGAAACACAATTAATCATACCTTTCATTACACTTAAAGAAAATATCTGCATCGTTTTATTTTAGCTCATTTGCATGTTTCGCACGTTCTACTTTACGCCAATCATCCTGATATCCGCTTAAACAATCTACAAAGCGTTTTGCAACATAATGAGGACGTGTAATTGCAGAACCGACAACAACTGCATGACAACCAACAAATATACACTTCATTGCATCTTCTGGGGTATATAAATGCCCTTCCATAATAACGTATGCTTCATCTTTTAATTCCTGGCACATTCTCGCAACCATACGATAATCAGCACCTTCCGCATGTGCTGTTTCTTTAGTGTATCCATATAGAGTTGGTGCTACAATTTCGGCTCCATTTTTAGATGCACGTTTTGCTTCCTCAATATTTGATACATCCGCAAAAATGACATGATCAGGATATTTTTTACGCACTTCTTTAATTAAATCCCAAGCCTGTGTTTTCTCATGAGTAATCTGTGCTGTACAATCTAACGCAATAATATCTGCACCAGCCTCTACGATCGCATCAACTTCTTTCATCGTTGGAGTAATAAATACATCTGTATCATCATGCCAAACCTTATATAGTCCAATAATTGGTAAACCAAAACCAGCTTCTTTTACCTGACGAATCTGTTCCGGTGAATTAATACGTAAACCTACTGCTCCTGCCCATTTTGCACACTCTGCCATCTTCACTACCATATCCGGAGTATAAATTGGTTCATCTTTTTGAGTCTGACAGGATACGATCAGACCTCCCTTTAAACTGTTTAATAATGCTAATTTCTTCTCATCTGTTGTTCTCATGTTAATCCCTCCTAATCACAAATTACAAAATTTTCCAGAACTTCTTTATCTTCCACAAAAGCATCTACATAAATACTATGAAAATCATCTAGTTTTGCCCAGCTGCACATTGCTTTCGTTTCAAATTTTGAAGCATCAATCAATAGATCATTCTTATAACATCTATCCATTATTTCTTTCTTCACTGAACCGATTGAAAAATCAAACACTAACGTCTCTCCACGATCCAGATCAACTCCATTCGTGCTAAAGAAAGCGTGATCAAAATGAAATTGTCGAATCATTTCAATCGTCAAAGGGCCATAACTCATATCATATGATGGTTTAAATTCTCCTCCCAGTAAATAAATATCTCCTTGAAAATCACTAGGAAGATGATGCATCAGTAAATACGTGCTTGGTGTAACAAGCTTAATTTTCTTCTGATCCAGATAATCTAAAAGATATACTGGTGTTGTGCCTGAATCTACATATACGCAATCACCATCACGTATTGATTTGGCAGCTTCTTTACATATTCTTTTTTTCTGTTTAATATATAAGTTTTCTTTTAAACGTACGGAAGGCTCATTAAAACTTGTAAGTGTCATTCTTGCTTTATGCAAAGATGCTCCTCCACGTTCTCTTTGAATCAATCCCTGGTTTTCCAGTTCAATTAAATCACGCATCACACTGGAACGAGATATCCCAAATTCATCAGTTAATTCTTTGATCGTCACAAAAGAATTCTTTTCCAGTCGCTCCATGATACGATACATTCTTTCTTTTGTAAGCATGTTTGTTATCCTCCAATTTTTACTTGTAAACCATATTCTTTACCAATCATAATATATTCTTCTAATTCTTTCTTATCCATCATCGCTAATCCTTCATATGCATATGGTTTATGTAGCTGATTCCATTTATTCATTCCTAATGAATGATAAGGTAATAAATTAACCTGCAAGACTCCATACTGCTTTGCGATATCAAAAATAGAACACAAAGTCTTTCTTTCATAATTAAACCCTGGTATCACAGGTACACGTATGATAATATTAGATTTCGCCGATTGTGTTATATAAGCTAAATTCTGAAATATCTGTTCTAAATCCGCACCTGTTATCTGCTGCAGTATTTTTTGATCAGTATGTTTTATATCGAATAAGAATAAATCAATATATGGTGCAGCTTCTTTTAATTTTTCAATATCATAATTCCCTGTTGTTTCAACTGCAACATGTAAATTGTGTTTCTTTAATTCTCTTAACAGTGACAGAAAGCTTTCAAATTGTACAAATGGTTCTCCTCCTGAAACCGTAACTCCTCCATCACTTGCCTGATAATATCGTATATCCTTTAACACTTCTTCAATAATTTCCTCTATTTCCATATTCTTCCCAGAAATAGATAAAGCTTCAGGTATACATGCATCTACACATTTTCCGCAGGCAAGACATTTGTTTGCGTTCCAATGAAATTCCTGATTCCAAGTTATAGCTTGCTGGGGACATGTTTTTTCACACACTCTACAGCCTACACATTTTTTCTGATCATGCATCAAGACAGGTGAGACACTCCATGTTTCAGGATTTGCACACCATGGACAATGAAGCGGACAGCCTTTTAAGAAAATCGTTGATCGTATACCAGGTCCATCATGTAAGGCAAAACGTTCAATATTGGAAACCCTAATCATATAAAGTCCTGCTTAATAATTCTTCCTGAATATCAGGTGTCAGATTTACAAAGACTGCACTATAGCCCGCTACACGTACAATCAGATCCGGATATTTTTCTGGATGTTTTTGTGCGTCTTCCAATACACCATGATCCACAACACTAACCATCAGCTGGCAGCCTCCATTTTCAAAATATATTTTAAACAAAGCTTTTACCTTTTCTTTATCTTCATGCATCATACGAGGAGTAAACTTCATATTCTGTACGCTTCCTCCATGATATTTTGCATTAAAGCGTGTTAATGAATTCAACACAGCAGTAGGACCACTAACTGCTGCACCACCTTGTGGATTATTAGCTGGATTCATATAAACACCACGATGTCTTCCATCAAGACTGGCATCTGTCTGATGTCCCCAATCTGTATTTGTCTGATTATTAGAAATTACAATTAGATAATAACCTAATCCTGCATCAATCCCTCTTTGTCGTATTCCCTTTGCGACATACTCATAACAGCGATTAGCTAAATCATCACATTCTTTTTTATCATTTCCATATTTATCCTGTTTCCACAATTCTTTTTGAATATGTTCATAGCCTTTAAAATCATGTAAAGCTGCTTCATTTACTTCTTCTAATGTAAATTTCTTTTCATCATATACAACTTTTTTAATCGCATATAAAGCATCACTGGCATTGATATTGCCATAAGTTTCATTTGTTCCACCTAGTATTTCTACCCCACCATCCAATAGAGCTTTTCCTCTATTCAGACAATCATCCATTAAAATTGATGTAAACAAGAAACTTACTTCCTGATTCATAACTTCATATGAATGCTTCTGAGCGTTAATGCTTAAATCAAAATAATAATCCTGTACTCTTTCATACTGATTCATCAAATCTTCAAAAGTTGTTAATTCAGATAACGGTTTGCATTTTACTGGACCCGCTTTATATATATTATCCATTGGATCCTTTCCTTCATTCATCGCAATTTGAAGGATCTTAAGCATATTCAATAATGTGTTTGGTGTTCCTACACTCTTACCTTGAATTACATATTCACCACAGCCAAATGGCACATATTGTTCAGCAGCTTCTCTTGATACACGCATAGCATATTGGACAGCAGGTACATTTACATCATCATTATATAATGTTGGATAAGTTGCACCTGATGCGATACATTCATAAGCCATATCAAGAATATCTTTTGGTGTAGTTGAATCAAAGCGAAGTGTAAACTGCGGTTCAACATATCGAGTATCTTTACAGACACGAAGACAGATACGTGTAAATAAATCACAGGCTTCTACATTTTTTCTTCCTTTTCCCCCAACAATAATACGCCCATTAACTGTAGTTCTACGATTTTCAATCATTTTCCATAAGGACTTAATGTAGAGATAAGCAGTTTCTTCATCTAATCTTCCCTCATCGATGTCTTTCTTTAAATATGGGCCTAAAACAATATCCATGCGACCATAGTTTATACATCCTGCACATAAAGCATATAGCCAGAATAACTGTAGTGCCTGGTGGAATGTTTGTGGTTTATTATCCGCTATATAAAGCAGATCTTCTTTCATTAAATCTAATTCTTTTCTACGTGTATCATTTGTAGTATTTTCATAAGCCTGCTCTACAAGTTCTACCTGTCTTAAAATTACTTTTTTAAACAATTCCATACAGCCAATTGATGCCTGAATAAAATCATTTTGTTTCAAAGATTTCATCATATCAATTAGACCATTTACCCCATAATACATTAATTTATTATAGTCTAACATCATACCACTTAAACGAGCAGTAGCCATAAATGGATAGGCACAGTCAATAAAACGACCAGTAGTGTCTTCTGTTAGTATATCCTGACAATAAATTGCCTTTACATCATGATCCTGCCAATAGTCATATAATGCATCTACTCGTTTATGATCATTAGGATCATCTAACTGTTCTTTAAATGCTCTAAGTTTATGGAAAACACAATAATGTCCTACACCACCGATACTGGTAACACTTCCAAATCCAATAGGCAGAAAATCTAAACGACCTGCAAATAAATCCGTATCTTCTATGCTACGAAACATGGTAGGATAAATAACTTTTAAACAATTCAATTCCCTTTGTGCTTTCGAAAGAGACTCACTATCTTTATGAGCCTTCGTGTATGCTTCCATGATTTCTAACTGTTCCTTTGGTGTTTTTTCACATGGAATAGGCTTGGATACTTCGACATTCTGTACTCCATCAATATTGATTCTTGTCATGCATATTCCTCACTTTCTCTTGGTAATTTTACTATAGCATAAGAATTGATAATTTCCAATCATTTTTATTCATAATTGTTCAAATTGGTGCATTTTTAATAAAAAAATCGTATCATTCCTGATAATAGAAATCACACGATTTTTATACTATTCACATTTATATACAATCAATTATCATAAAACTACTTCTTTTAATACTTTACCAATTGCATCATGAATCACAATATCTGCTTTATGATCCATTGCAGTTTCTTCCTTATTGATAAGAACTAGTTTTTTACCATGAAAATACTGAAGCAGTCCTGCTGCCGGATAAACAACTAGACTTGTTCCACCAACGATCAACACCTCTGCTTGTGCTATATACGAAATAGATTTTTCCATGACATGATAATCTAAGCTTTCTCCATATAAAACTACATCAGGCTTGATAATGCCATTGCATTTTGGACAATGAGGCACCCCATCTCTTTGTTTCAGCATATCTTCTAATGTATAATGCGCATGACATCTTTGACAAGTATTGCGATGAATACTGCCATGAAGCTCCAATACTTCTTTACTTCCTGCTTTTTGATGTAAACCATCAATATTTTGCGTAATAACCGCTTTTAATTTACCCATATCTTCTAATTTGGCTAGTGCAATGTGTGCATCATTTGGCATTGCATTTTCATATACCATTTCATGAAAATAGAAATCATAAAACTGATCACAGTGATCATAAAAGAAATCACTGCTAATCATTGTTTCAGCACGATATGGATAAGTTTTCTTACTATAAATTCCTGTTTGTGAACGAAAGTCTGGAATATTACTTTCTGTACTTACTCCTGCACCACCAAAAAATACAATGTTATCGGATTCTTCTATGACTTGTTTTAAATCTTCATACATAACCTTCACCTCTATCTTCGTATACGAATCTGACTTCCTTCTCTACTCTTCTCTACTATGATACCAACTGGAATATTTTCTTTCAATAATTCTACGTGAGAAATAATACCTATATAGCCTTTATGATGATTCATGATCTGTAATACAGCTAAAGCATCGGCAATACTATGTTCATCTAAAGAACCAAACCCTTCATCTATAAACATAGTATCTAATTGGATGCCACCATTTCTAGCCTGTACAACACTGGATAAGGCTAAAGAAAGAGCTAATGAAACTAAGAATTTCTCTCCTCCGCTTAAGGATACAACATTTCGACTGCTACAGGTATAGGTATCATAGATTGAAAGCTCCAATCCATATTTCCTTGTTCTTCCGCTTGCTTCATCACTTCGATAGATTTGATATCGTCCATTATGAACCAGTTTCAATAATTGATTAGCCTGCTGAGTAATACTCGTCAGCATGATTCCTAAAACATAACGTTCAATCCCCATGCCTTGGTCTCCTCGCATCGCTTTCACAAAATGTGCCATTTCAACAAATGCCGGTTCTTTCACATCAAGCTCTTTCTGTATCGTTATCAAAGAAGATAAAATTTTCTCATATAAATCAATGTGACTTTGTGTATCGGCAATCTGTTTCTGCATTGTTTTTATATCATTTTCCAGTAATTGAATCTGCTGTGTCAATACTTGTATATCCTGTGGTACAATTTGATCACAGGCCTTTCGTAACTCTTTTATCTGAATTGATAGCTGTTCTTTTTCCTGTTCAAACTGTTTTATTTTTTTCTCCTTATCTTCTATATCATTTAGAGAAAGACTAGACATTTCATCATTAGAAATATTTTGTTTTAAACAAATATTTTCCCAAATAGCACAAGCACCTTCCCATAATTTCTGTGCCTGTTTCTGTTCTTTCTCTGCATGTTCAAGATCTAACTTAGCTTTTTCATAAGAGATTGTTATATTCTGTAAAGTCTGTTCAAGTTTTAGACATTGTTGTTTTTCAATCTCTAATCTCTTATTTAACTTTTGTATATGGCTTTGCATATCATTCTGATGTAAGAAGTCTTTTGGCAGTGTACTGCGTAGTGATTGAATCTGCTGTTCCAATAATAATATTTGTGTCTGGGATGCTTGAACCTCTTGTTCTATCTGTTTCAATGCCGCTTCATCAGTCTGCTGCTTACTTTGAAGTTTGTTTCGTAGAGTAAGACAATGCTCTCTTTGCTTATTAAGCTCTTCATATTGTTTTTTCTGTTGATGTTTCTTATCATATTTTTCTTTTATAAACTCATGCTGCAGAAGCCTTTGAATCTCAGTTTCATGTTCCTGTATATTGGTTTCATACATTTTTAATGAAACTTCTTCCTGATGAATCTGCTGTATGATTTTAGTATATTCTTCTTTCAGCTGATCCAGTTCTTCCTGTTTATTCTGTAATGAAACAACATCCTGATATAACGTATTAGACGCCGCAAGGTTAGGGTGATGTGTACTGCCACATACTGGGCAGGGTGTACCTTCTTTAAGCGTTGAAGCTAACTGTGCTGCACTGCTCTTTAAATAATTTCGTGTTTTATCATCTACTTCGATTTCTAAAGGTATGATTTCCTGCTGTTTTAATTTTTCTTCATCTTTAAATTTATTAAGTATCTTTAGTTTCTCATTTCTTTTATTTTGTAAACTAATTCGCTGCTCTTCATGATAGAAAGCCTGCTCCCAATTGGTCTGATCCTTTAAATAATCCTGTAGCCTTAAAAGTGATTGTTCAATTTCTTCTTCCTGTTTACTAAGGTTTTGTTCCTGTAGTTTTTGATTTTCTAAAAGTTTCTGCTGAAGATAAAGCTGTTGTTGTAATTTATCTAACTGCAGACTTTGTACTTCTTTTGTTTTTACTTCCTGTTGTAGTTTTTCATATTGTGGAAGTGTTTTTTCACATTCTGCAATTTCCTTCATTAAAGATTGTTCCTGCATACGGCTATTCTCTAATTGAGATTTAAAATCAGCTTCCTTTTGTTTCTGCTGCTGCAGCTCATTTAACTTTTCTTTAGCCTCTTGCACTGCCAGAGAACGAGATTCATAAGCCTGTTTGTTTTGTGTAAACTGATTCCATTGCGGAAGAACCTGCTGTAGCTTTTTTTGTCGAGTAAGCTCAGCAAAGAGTTTATCCATAGAAGGCTGCTCCTGTATCAGTATATTCCACTTCTGCATAAGACCATGTAATTGTTTTTCATTATCGATACGTGACTGCTGTCTTGTATATTCATTTTTTAACTGTTCAGCTTCTTTTTGTTTAAGATGAATTTTAGTTTCCAGCTCTAAAAGCTCGACTTTAGCCTTTTGTACCCATTCTTCAATTTCATTTTCATTTTCCATGCTAATGCCACTTAATAAAGCTTCTTTACGCTGTTTATAAGTATCTAGCTCTTCTTTAGCTTTCTTCATTCTTTCACTTAATGCATCATTGATTTTTTCCCAACGCTCCATTTGAAACAATGTTCGTAGGATTTCCTGTTTTTCTTCACTTTTGCTTGTTAAAAGTCGTTCAAATTTTCCTTGTGGTAAAACCATAACCTGTACAAACTGATCGTGTGTTAGCCCAAGAAGTTCAATTGCTTTTTCCTCCACATTTTTAAGTTTTGGATTTTCAAAGAAAGGAATAAATTCATCTTGTATAACTTCACCGGCATCAACACTCATTACAGCCGTCCATTCATTATTGCGTTTTTTGCGCATTTGAATTTTTCGTTTGAAGCGATATGTATGATTTCGTAATTGAAACTGAAATTCCACGATAGTATCTTCCTGATTACTTGCAAAACGAGATCGCATGCTATAAAGATCCTCTCGTTGTCCACCACTGCTCTTTCCATAAAGTGCATATACCATTGCATCAAGCAGCATTGTTTTTCCGCTTCCAGTTTCTCCCTGAATTAAAAAAATAGGGGAAGTATCAAAAACATGAAAATCAATGAACTGTTCTTCAACATAAGGACCAAAAGCTTTTATTCTTAACCATGCAGGCTTCATACCCCCACCTCCTCTTGAATTTCCTTAAATAAAGAAAGAGCTGTATCACTGATTTCTTCATTATAGTAATCTTTAAAAAATTGTTTAACTAAATCAATATCTGAAATTGTTTCTAAATCTTTTATATCAATTGTAATATTACTATCCTCCTGATGCAGTACTTTGCCACTTAAATGAAGTAGATTTGGATAGCCTTGTCGAAAGTATTCCATCATTTCAAAAGAAACAGGAAAATCTTCAACTTCAATTTTTACATATGCTTTTTCATCTGCTGCTTCCATCTTCATACTTTCTTTCAGTTCTTCATATTTTCCCTTTTTCACAATCAGATGATGTAAAGGTTCCATATCTCTCTCATATACAGCATCCGTTTCACTATCATAAATCAATACACCTTTTTTCATATTTGCTTCTGAAAATGAATATGGCAGAGGAGAACCGCTATACCAGACATGATTTCCTGCATATTGTCTTCGGTGCAGATGTCCCATAGCTACATAAGAAAAACCATCAAACACCTTAGAAGAAACTAAATCACTTCCTCCTACATTCGCAAAGCGATCACTTTCGCATACACTTGCATCTGCCAAAAATGTATGCGCAATGCCTATTAGATGTTTAGAATGATCTGCGTGTGCTAATATATCATTACATATACATGTAAAGGCTTCTTCTTGCGTTTTTACATCTATATCATAAGCTTTTCGAACCTGTTCCAAATGAAAATATGGAATCGGATAAAAAATACAATCATCTATTTCAATACCTTTAACTTTTTCTGTCAGGCTCCCTACAACATATAATCCCATGCCACTTAACAACCCTGACAAAACAGAAAGACGAGTTGCGGAATCATGATTTCCGGCAATTACAATTACTTTCTTTTTTAACTCTATACATAGCATCTGCATAATTTCATCATATAAAGCAATTGCTTCTTTTGTAGCTAAGCTTGTATCGTATACATCCCCAGCAACAATAACAACATCAATGTTCTCTTCTAGTACAATCTCTTTTAATTGTTTCATAAAGAAGTGTTGATCTTCTATTAATGATAATTTATGGAAATCTATTCCTAAATGCCAATCCGCAGTATGTAAAATTCGCATAAATCCTCCTAACTTAACTAAAATAGGACAGAATTTTCTGTCCTACTCTTCACTCTCTTGTGTCGGTACACCTTTTTCAGCTTCAAAATCTCTACTATACTGAATATCCTTAAATGACCACCGCACTCCAAATGTCTGATACGTCACTGGATTCTCTGACCAAACTATACGATAAGATGTTTCCGCATATACGCTTCCATCTCTTGTAGACCGTTTAGTATCAATATATTCAATCTTACTGGTAGAGACACTAGCATCCGTAATAAAGATACTAGGCACATCAACCGGATTACTTTCATCGTACTGATAACGCAATGTTAAAATAGTTGAATTATTCTCTTGTTTTACACTTTGTTCCGTATCTACAACATAATTCACAAAGACAGTCGAAGTTTTTTCGACAGTTTCACCATTTGCTAAATTCAATACTAATTTTACAGTGTTATTACCGGTTGGATAATGGTATGCATCTTTTGCAATCTGATAAGAACTATAGGAAGATACATTATCTACTAACGTATCGTTCACATACAAATAAGTACTGACTACATCAGATTCATGTTCCTCATAAGTCCAAGATACATTGATATAACGTAATGTTTTATTATACTCAGTTTCTAATGAAGTAATCTCTGCAGTTTTAGGTTCTTCTTTTTCTTCCACAGGATTTTCTGTAATGTTACCATTTTCTATAGGAGTATCTGTATTTGCATTCACAAACATATACAAAGATAAAGCAATAATAATCAAAACGATAAACGTTAATAAGAAAATGAAAAAGCCATTCTTTTTCAAATATGTTTTAGCATTCTTCATATATATCATTACTGAAAATTAACTCAGTAACTTCCTCCTTTCTGAATAGATAAAATATTACATTTGATATTATTTAACTTATATATCTTAACCTATTATATATCTCTATATCCTTTATTATACTGTTTTATTATTCAGAATACAATCATTAAATTATATACAGATATTCTGACTAAATGAAAAAAGGTCATATCTAACATCATGTTAAATATAACCTGATTATTTTTATTAGTTAGCTGGTACTAGAGGAACAACAATACCATCATAGCTTTCTTCGATAAAGTTTTTTACATCTTCCGTATTCAATGCTTCTACTAAATCTTTGATTTTCTGATCATCTTTATGTTCAGTCTGTACAGCAATTACATTTGGATATGTTTTTGCAGATTCACTATTAGCATCTTCAGAAACAAGTAATTTATCACTGATTTTAGCATTCAATGCATTATTTCCATTTACTATTGCATAATCAACATCATCAATCGCAATTGCACATTGTTCTGCAACTAATTCTGTAATTTCAACATCAACATTGTATTTTTCAATATCCTGAACTGTTGCGAATACACCTACTCCTTCTTTTAGAGTAATAATTCCATTATCTTCTAGTAATTTCAAAGCACGACCACCATTAGTTGTATCATTTGGAATAGAAATAACATCTCCATCTTTTACTTCTAACTTATCATGTTTAGTAGAATAAATTCCTAATGGTTCAAAATGAACATCTAAAACACTAGTAAGTTTATCGCTTACGCCAGCTTTTTCAGCCCATTCATCTAAGTAAGGCTGATGCTGGAAAAAGTTCGCATCCAATTCACCATCAACCAATGCCTGATTTGGTTTATTGTAATCTGTGAATTCTGTTATTTCAACTGTATATCCTTTTTCTTCAAGGATTGGCTGAATGTGACGAATGATTTCTGCATGTGGAGTAACACTTGCTCCAATTCTCAATGTTTTATCTTCCGTATCAGAGCCTCCTCCACTTGATCCACAACCTGCTAATAAAGCTACGGTACATAAACTAACTGCTAATTTTTTTAATTTCATAATCTTTTCCCTCTTCTTTCTTTTGTCATTTTATTATTTTCTTAACCTATATCTGCTTAACATTTATCAGCTACACATTCGGCAGATACGGCAATGCTGTTTTAAATGCAACATGCTGTTCCTCCCATCTTTAATGTGTCGTTTTACGAATCAATATATTTCCGATTCCCTGAATAATAGATGTGATTAATAGTAAAATAATTACACTTACATAAATAACATCAAATTGGAATCCATTATAGCCATAACGGATACAGAAGTCTCCAAGACCACCGCCTCCAACAGCTCCTACCATGGCAATATATCCAATCAAGGTGATTAAAGTAATCGTCATAGCACGAATGATTCCAGGTATACTTTCTCTTAAATACACACGGAATATGATTTCTACAGGAGAACATCCCATTGCCTGACTCGCTTCAATTAACCCCTGATCTACTTCTGATAAAGCACTTTCAATTTGTCTAGCAACAAAAGGTACAGAACCAACAATTAATGGAAATATAGCACCACGAATACCAATGGATGTTCCAACGATTGCTCTTGTAACCTGTGTAAGTGCAAATATTAGAATAATAAATGGAATTGAGCGAAGAAAATCAATAACTTTTCCTAATATAAAATTGACTGTTCGATTTTCAAGAATCGCATCTCTTTTCGTCACTACCATAATCACGCCAAATATTGTCCCAAAGAATAATGATACAATACCTACAACTCCTAACATGATAAATGTTTCTATAACGGCTGTCCAGAAGGCAGGCAATTTATTCATGATATTTGGAATGATATTATTTAGAAATTCTAGCATGATTTCAACACCTCCACTCCAACATCATGCTGCTTCAAATACTCCATGGCTTGTTGTATATGATTCTCTTCTCCACTGAAAATAACGATTAGATCTCCTAATGGTGTATCTTTGATTACTTCTACATTACCGAAGATAATATTAGTATCCACATTGAATTTTCTAGATACTTCAGATATTAGCGCCTTGCTGGTACTAACCGAATCATAATTCAGTTTTACCATGTATTGCCCTTCTTTTAACTGCGTAATACTTGCATTACTCTCTAACATATCATCAATGCGAGATAAATTGCTTGTTGAAGCTACAAAGTTTTTCGTTACTTCAGCCTGTGGTCTAGCAAAGATATCAATGATACTTCCCTCTTCTACCACATGACCAAGTTCCATAACTGCTACTCGATCACAGATTTCTTTAATTACTGCCATCTCATGAGTAATCAACACAATTGTAATACCTAATTCTTCATTTACCTTTTTTAGTAAGCGTAAGATACTTTTGGTTGTCTGCGGATCTAAAGCACTTGTTGCTTCATCGCACAATAATACATTTGGATCATTAGCTAATGCTCTCGCAATCGCTACACGCTGTTTCTGTCCTCCGCTTAGCTGAGATGGATAAGCATTGATTTTATCGCTTAAATCTACTAGCTCTAATAAACGTTTAATTTTTTTATCTATTTCTTCTTTAGAAAGTGAGCTTCCCTTTAAAGGAAAAGCAATATTCTGATAAACTGTACGACTACGCATTAAGTTAAAATGCTGGAAGATCATTCCAATACGTTTACGCATCTCACGAAGCTCTTTATCTTTTAGTTTTGTTAAATCCTTATCATTCACTATTACAGAACCTTTTGTTGGTCTTTCCATTAAATTGATCAATCGTACTAACGTAGACTTACCAGCTCCACTAAACCCTATAATTCCATAGATCTCTTTATCATGAATTGTCAGGCTGACATCTTCTACCGCATGAACATTTCCTGCTGCTGAATCAAATGTTTTACTTACCTGTTCCAGTCTGATCATGTTTCTACCTCCTAATAAACAAAAAAGCCTTCATCCCATAGGACGAAAGCTGTATTTCGTGTTACCACCTAATTTTATTTCCACCTCACGATGGAAACCTCTTCAAGTACGTTCTATCTATAAAAATAGAATTATACTCTATCGCTGTAACGAGCGAACACGTTGCAGCCTACCCTGTTCGACTGCACGACTCCAAGACCATTTTCAACAGTTCCTCTTTATTTCCTTGCACCAAACGGAAACTCTCTATAAAAGCATAGCTGTCTACTCTTCTTTTCTACGTCTTTTGTTATCTGTTCCTTATGTTACTTTATTTTTCCTAAATCGTCAAGTCTTTTTTCATATTTTTATAAATGATTTTCATGAAAAATTTTCAAATTCATTCTTTTAGCCTATCTTATACTTTAATTTATATGTTTTACCTTCACTCTCATCATCAAAATATTCTGTATAGCTTAACATAATTTTCTTAGTATTAGAAGGAATAATAAAAATCAGATTGCCATGGATTTCCTCCTGCGGCTTTAATGCATATTCATCAGGAAGCTGATGTAAAACACCAAAGTTATTTTCAGGTTCAAACGGTCCATCCTGATCAAAGGTAATCATAAAATCATCGTTATACATATTTAAAATTTCATTCGTAATATTCTTCACTGTTACATGCAACATAATAAATCTTGCTTCATCATCTACTAAAAAATCTTTTAATTCTTTCCCGCATAACTCAATACGATGCAGTTTACATGTAAAGAAAATAGTTTGAAATTCATTGATCATAGCCTGATTAGGACGATAATCTGAAGTCAGTACAATATTATGCTTCTTAAGTTCTCGCTGAATGATTTCCATTATTTTCACCTCTTTACCATACTATATGATAAAGAGTTAAAAATTTGTCGAAATTTATCATGAAATAAGTATATTTGGAAAAATACGGATTCCTTTTTTTATCACTTGACTAACATAATCATTTCCTAAAATAGAGAAGACACTATCTAAATCACTACATCCGAATAAAACTAGATCAGCTTGTCCATGAACACGAATACTCCCTATATCTTTACGCCTTAATTCTTTAGCCGGCCATATGGTAAGTGCTTTTAATAATGTAAATGAATCACATTTTTGCTGAAGAAATAAAAGTTGTGCTGCCATCAATTGTGTCTGCATACCATATTTAGATGCTCCACTAATGCAGAATGGAGCATTTATATCTGTACAATCTATAAACGGATATACTATTACAGATTGGTTTTCTTTATTTTTGACACATTCAAAATGTATCTGATTATTTAAAATGTCACAGAATTCATCACATTGAAGAGTAAGACTTCCATGTTTCATCTGTTTCATACAAACTTCCATCTGAAGCCGAAAGGCATCTCGTATACAAGATTCAGGAAGTTTCATATCTGCTTCAATAAAGCCCGGTAAACAAATATGTCCGCTTCCATCAATTATTCTTGTATCAGATTCTACATATTTATGATAATCATTGGTATCTATTGCCATTATCTTATCATGATGAATCGCAATATAAGCATTAGATAATATCTCATATTCTCCCTGCTTTTTTCGCATTGTATAAATTTTATCAATATTTTTAATTAATAAAGTCGCATATTTTTTCAAAAGAAAGCCCTCCCCAAGCTAATCTATTATACGCTATAAGCATATCATTTGTAAAAGAAATTATGCTATAATGATTTTGGTGATAGTATGTTCGAATGGATAAAACATTTTCGTAAAAAAGATACTTTAGAAAAAGAAGAAGCTTTAAAGCCTATCATTATCACAATTCATGGCTACGGTCGAAGACGCAAACATGAATTTGATAATTTTGCTGCATGGGGAAAACAAGATGGTTTTGAAATCATTCAATTCGATATGTATGATTTGTTCGATGAAAATGACCATCATTGGCTCACCTGGGTATCACGAGCCAAAGAAGTTGTGGATTCCTATAAAGATAGCGGAAGAGATATTTATTTAGCAGGGTTTTCTATGGGTGGTGTTATTGCCTCATATTTAGCCTGTGTATGCCCAGTAAAACGTTTATTACTAATAGCACCTGCTTTCTCATATGTAAATGTAGACACCATTACCGGTATAATTTCAAAATCTGCTTCCAGCTTAATGGGCAATGAGAAAAAGGAAGAAATACAACTGCCTCGCTCATTTTATAATGCCTTTACAGAGGTCATTAAAAATCTAAAGAAATATATAGAAAAAGTAAATTGTCCTGTATATATTTTACATGGTGACCAGGATGAAGTCATATCCATCAAGAGTTCTCTATGGGCATATCAGAAAATACCTCATGATCGTAAAAGTCTTGTTGTTATACATAAAGGACATCATCGTTTATTGATGGATGAACAAATCAGCTGGACTGTATATCAGAATATGAAATTATTTTTTCAAGGCGATATTCTTCCAGATCATAACGTGACTATGCAGGAAGACATTATGCCCTCTTTACTTAAAGAGAAAAAAAGAAGAGAAGCCACACCTCAATAGGAATAATTAAAAAAGGTCAAAAGTAAATTCTGCTTCTGACCTTATTTTTCGCTTTCTTCCACAATATTACGCTGATAAAATTTTTCATATACAGAGATAAAGAAATTTCCTTTCCCCGTCTTATAATACCGAACAATTAGCAATGTCAATATAATTCCAGCGCATGCTGCACAAAGCATATCGGTCATGGAATCATGAACACCTTGTGTATAGTGGTTAATACAATCATTATTGAAAAATATCAACATTCCATACTCATAAAATTCCCAAAGCTCTGCTACCGCTAGATTTACCGCATTGATAAAAATAAGAAAAATCGTATATTCTCTTTTATCTTTAAATGTATTGCTTTTCTTAATATAAAAATACAATATTACAGCTAAGGTAGTCGCAAACCAGCCACTGCTGAAATGAAGTACTTTATCAAAGCCAAAATAAGAATACCAGTGATAACTGCTTCCTAGTAAAGACGCAAAATATGTAAAAATTGTTGATACGATATAAATCTCATAGACTGGCTTTAAATGAAATATTTTAAAGGCTACAGGTACGATCAGTGGCGTAATCATCGCAACAAGTCCCATACCAAAGGATTCCCAATCTTGAATACTAAAGTTATGATAGAGTGCATAAACCAATGTAATGACATAGATTACAATACATATGCGAAGAAAGTTTTTTAGAAATGTTTCTTTCCGCATTTGTTTATCCGACATGTTTAACACCTTCCAACATAGCTAATTTTAATTCCAGCAGTTTTTTACTTAAATCTACGAAATAAGTCTGCGGATATTCAAAACGAAGGATTTCATCCCATAGTTTTGAAAACTCTTCTTCACTATAGGCTCTGATTTCTTTTAAATCCGGCACATTGTATACAAGCTCTCCTTTTAGGAAAATTGGTTCTAATAACGGTCTGATTTCATAGCTTCCACCTGGAATTGTCTTGTTTTTCCAGCTATTCATATGATGATAGATTGTCACATCCTTATTAGGATCTATTACTTCATCATGTAGAGTCATTAAATCCCCAACAGCTTTACCGCTAGTTTTATCATATATACGATATAAATCTTTATATCCTGGATTTGTTACCTTTTCAACATTTTCGCTTACCTTAATTTTAGGAATAACTTCATCACCATCAATGATAGCACTCATCTTATAGACACCGCCAAAAACTGGAGCGGATTTACTGCATACTAGATTTTCGCCTACTCCCATACTATCAATTTTAGCACCTTGTCCAATCAAGGATTGAATTAGATATTCATCTAGTGAATTTGATATGACAATATTACAATCCTGCATATCTGCTTCATCTAATGCTTTACGTATTTCTTTAGATAAATATGCCATATCTCCACTATCAATACGCACACCCTGCAAGCGATATCCATTAGGTTCTAAGTATTCTTTCGCAACACGGATAGCATTTACTAAACCGCTCTTCAATGTATTATAAGTATCCAATAAAACTGTACAGCTATCTGGATAAGTTTTCGCATATGCTAAAAATGCCTCATATTCACTATCAAAAGACTGTACAAAAGAATGAGCCATCGTACCTAATACAGGAATACCGAATTTTTTTCCTGCATATGTTGTCGCAGTTCCACTTACACCGCCAATATAAGCAGCTCTTGCGCCATAATTGGCAGAATCAAAGTTATGAGCACGGCGCGCTCCAAACTCCATAATAGCCCTTCCCTGCGCTGCCTGTACAATACGTTTTGCCTTAGTCGCAATCAGTGTCTGATGATTTACACACAACAGCATTGCAGTCTCTAATAACTGAGCCTCAATAATATTCGCTTTTACACGAATTAACGGCTCATATGGAAATACAGGTGTTCCTTCCTTTATCGCATAAATATCTCCGGTAAAGATGAAGTGGCGCAGATAATCTAGGAATTCATCACTAAAGCGATTCAATGAACGTAAATACTCAATATCACTGTCTTCAAAATGAAGATTCTGGATATAGCCAATTATCTCTTCTAAACCTGCAAATACAGCATATCCTCCACTATCAGGATTTCTTCGATAAAATAAATCAAATACGACTATACGATCTTTATGATCTGAATTAAAGTAACATTGACTCATCGTAAGTTCATAAAAATCCATTACAAGACTCAGATTTCTTTCATCTCGAAAATCAAATTTATAATCTAGTCCTTGCATGCTGTTTCCTCTCTTTCTAATTCTGATACTACATGAATGCCGTTAGCCTGCATATTTCGAATACTAAATTCATTACAGCTTTCTGCATCATGAATATCATCTATATGATACGTATCTACACAATTTATCGGAATAATGATACGATGCTGATCCTTATTATGTTCATTCAGCCAGGCATTTAAGCACAAGGCAAATTGCATAACACATATATCGGTACAACATCCAGTAATAACAATATCTGCATATTGATCAATTCTTTCCTGCAGAAAATTCTGAAAATCTGGACATGTGAAAGTATTCGTTGAATTTTTACGCATTAATTCCTGTACATGTGGCTTTAACTCATCAATAATCTCACTTTCACTTGTACCTATAACACAATGTGATGGGTAAGATATGAACTCTCTAGTTTTAGGAGGGTGTGAATCCGCAATAAAAATAACTCTATGCTGTGCATCCTGAATCAGATGCAGAATATTGGGAGTAATATCATTAATTGCTTCATCATGCAAAGCTCCCTCATGAACAAATCCATTGACCATATCCACAACAAATACAATTGGATTATGTAATTCTTCAATAGATAGAGGGTTATATGCCTGTAAAAACTGCTCACTTACTCTTGCCATAAAAAGAACTCCTTTTTTAAATTTATACACAAGTAATATTATAGCTTTTTTTTCTTTGATTTTCTAGTTTGAATATCGATTTCATCAATAGAATGGACAAAATTATAAAAAGTATGACATAATCTGAAATACTAAAAATGATGCAAGATATGGTATCGTCAACATAATTATAATACTTAGTAGTACAAATCGATAACCATATTCATGATACATTGCCTGAAGCGTCATGATACAAGGGATACTTAATAAAACATAAATCAGAAAACTAAAGGCTTTTAAAGATGCATCTTTTCCTTTCCATAAATCCGAAATCACCGAGTTAAAGTCTATATTTTCTGTATCTATCTGTGGCAGAAAAAATAAAAAGCTCTTATACAAAGCATGCTTCCCCTGAACCATTATTCGCTTGATTCTTGTGGTTATATTATCCTGTTCTTTAATACCTTCATCATTTGAAGACAAGGAATCAAAGAAACCTACGATTGTCTCTTTTGCGATAATTCCTCCTGGAAGTGATGCGATACATTCTATGCGATCTCCAAAGCCTAAAGGAATAAACATCGGCTGAATGATTTTAGCTCCTGTATATAAATAACTCGATTCTGCCTCTCCATTAGGAAAGTATGAAATACTCCACAAGATAATCATCGTCCATAGTACAATACCAAATGCCTTTTTAGCATATCCTTTCACTTCCATCTTTACTTTTTTCCAAATAATATGAATAGAAGGCAAACGATATGGAATTAGCTCTATTACCATTACACGTTCATTACGAAATACTGGGAATCGAGATAAAAAAACAGCCATTACCATAGCAAACATAATCCCTATTCCATATAAAGTAATGACCATAAAGGCTGCCTTATCAGGAAAAAAGGCACTCGCAAACAATGCATATACCGGAAGCCTTGCACTACAGGACATAAACGGAACCAATAAAGCACACAGCCATCTCTCTTGTTTCTGTTCTAAGATTCGAGTTGCATAAATAGCAGGAACATTACAGCCAAATCCCATCAATAACGGAAATAAGCTTTTGCCATTTAAATGAAAATTCTGCATTGCTTTATCTAGTAAAAATGCAATTCTGACCATATATCCACTCTCTTCTAAAAAAGAAATAACCAAAAACAGCAACATCATTAAGGGTATAAAGCCTAAAATTCCTCCTATCCCTTGTAAGATTCCTTGTAAAATAAGCTGCTGAAGAAACAAAGGCATCCATGTGATATACATTTCTATAAACCCTGAAAGTTCTACTTGTATGACATAAGCAATAAAATCATTCCATGGTGAGGATAGCTGAAATACTAAATATAATACTATGAAAAACAGGGAACATAAAATAGGCAGGCCTAACCATTTATGTAAAAGAATACGATCAATTTTTTCACTATTTCTATTACGATGACTTCCATTAGAATGTACATATTGCATTAAAGAATTTACGATATACCAATAATCATTCAATATTTCTTCAGATGTAATATTACAACATAATTCATGAATATAATCAGTATCTATATGCCAAACAGAAAGCTGTTTATAAGCAAATTCATCATCTTTCATAATTTGAATGACAAAAGGGATAAGAAAAGAAGAAGGTTGATTGCTATACTTCTGCACATAATCATAAATGGTCACAAATATCTCATCAAGCTTTTCTGTAAATAAGGGATGATAGCCTCCATAATCATTCTTCACTTGGTTTTGTATGGCTTCATTAACCTTTCTATAAGCATCATCTTCCAAAGCAGAACATGCGATAATAGGTATGCTTAATCTTCTAGATAATGATTGGATATCAATTTCCATCCGCATCTTTTTTACTTCATCAATAAAATTACAAATCATGAACATAGGAATCTGTAAATCTCTTAGTAACAGCGTTAACATCAGATTCCCTGCCAGATTTGTCGCATCTACGACATTCACAATTAAATCAATTGCATTCTTCTTCAAATATTGAATTGTTACATCTTCTTCATTATCATTTTCTTCTAATGAATATATCCCTGGTAAATCAATAAGATGATACGTTTCTTTTCCCCATTTCACAAATGCTTCTTTCTTTTCAACCGTTACTCCCTGCCAATTTCCAACCTTAAGATCGCTGTTGCTTAAAACATTGATCCAGGCACTCTTTCCTACGTTTGGATTTCCCACAAAAGCTATACGATACAAATTATATCACCTCTACTTCTATCTTCATCGCATCTTCATTCCGTAAAAAATAAATATTATCATGAATACGATATAAACAGGGATCATGGAGTGGAGCCTGTGCAACTTTCTCAATCACACTGCCTTTATAAAATCCTAAATAAAACAAACGTTTTCTATTCTCTTTTGAAATATGAAAATCAATAATTTTTACCTTTTGCCTTACACTAATATCTGTTAATCTCATACTATCACCTTTTATAAGTATAGAAACAACAGATAGAAAACATCGTCATAAAAAGACGAAATAATATCGTTCTATTTTCCATTGATTATGAATATATTTTCAAAGAAATGAAAAAATATAAATTTTTGTTTTCATTTTTGAAATTTTTCGTATATAATATAAACATGTTAATAGGAGGTAAAGATATGGCTAAATTAGATTTTGTAAAAGAAGCCGTTGTCAAGAGAAATCCAAACGACGCGGAATTTATCCAGGCAGTTGATGAAGTACTATTATCTTTGGAAAGTGTAGTGGAAAAACACCCGGAATATATTGAAAAAGGAATCTTTGAACGTATTGTAGAACCAGAACGTCAAATCATCTTCCGTGTACCTTGGGTAGATGATCAAGGCAAACTACAGGTAAATCGAGGATATCGTGTGGAATTCAATTCCGCAATTGGTCCATATAAGGGAGGTCTTCGTTTTCACCCTAGTGTAAATATTTCTATTATTAAGTTTTTAGGTTTTGAACAGATTTTCAAAAACTCACTTACTGGACTTCCTATTGGGGGAGGAAAAGGTGGAAGTGATTTTGATCCAAAAGGAAAAAGCGATGCGGAAATCATGCGTTTCTGTCAGAGCTTTATGACTGAATTATATCGCTATATCGGACCAGATACAGATGTACCAGCTGGGGACATTGGTGTAGGCGGACGTGAAATTGGGTATATGTATGGACAATATAAACGTATCCGCAATGAATTTACTGGTGTATTAACTGGTAAAGGTCTAAAATGGGGAGGATCTTTAGTTAGAACAGAAGCTACTGGTTATGGTTTATGTTATTTCACTGAAGCAATGCTAAAGGAAAATGGAACTTCTTTTGAAGGGAAAAAAGTTGTTATCAGTGGAAGTGGAAATGTCGCAATCTATGCTGCAGAAAAAGCTATGCAGTTAGGTGCTAAAGTCATCGCAATGAGTGATTCCAGCGGATATGTTGTAGATGAAAATGGAATTAACTTAGCAGTTATGAAAGATATTAAAGAAGTAAAACGTGGTCGTATCAAAGAATATGCTGATGCAGTAGATAGTGCAGTATTCCATGCAGAAGGAAGTATCTGGAATACACCATGTGATATTGCATTACCATGTGCTACACAAAACGAACTGCATAAGAGTGATGCAGAAAGCTTAATTAAAAATGGCTGTATCGCAGTCTGCGAAGGTGCTAATATGCCAACAACACCAGATGCAATTGAAACATTAATGGCAAATAATGTCTTATATGCTCCCGGAAAAGCTAGCAATGCTGGCGGTGTCGCAACTTCAGCATTAGAAATGGCTCAGAACTCAGCTCGTCTATCTTGGACATTTGAAGAAGTAGATGCTAAATTAAAGGGAATCATGGAAAATATCTTCCATACAGTTAGTGAAACTGCTAAAGAATATGGCATGGAGAAAAATTACATGGCTGGTGCTAATATTGCTGGCTTTGTAAAAGTTGCAGATGCCATGATTGAACAAGGAATTGTTTAATATATTTACTAAAGGCTATATATCCTAGATTGATATATAGCTTTTTATTAACCTATATATGCAAAAACATCTTTGTATGATACAAATAATTTGTATGATACAAATAAATGGAATTAAAAAAAGGGGCTTTAACGAAATTAGCCTAAACAATAAAAAACAAAAAAAGGCAATGACC
>URYK01000018.1 GCA_900552125.1 uncultured Solobacterium sp.
CATCGTTCCTAACTCAACTGGTGCTGCTAAAGCTATCGGTCTAGTTATCCCTGAACTAAACGGAAAACTAATCGGTTCTGCACAGCGTGTTCCTACTCCTACAGGATCAACAACTATCTTAGTTGCTGTAGTTAAAGGAAAAGTAACTGTAGATGAAATCAATGCTGCTATGAAAGCTGCTGCAACTGAATCATTCGGTTACAACACTGATGAAATCGTTTCTAGCGATGTAATCGGTATGCGTTATGGTTCTCTATTCGATGCTACTCAGACTATGGCTATCGAAATGGAAGATGGAAACACTCAGGTTCAGGTTGTTTCTTGGTACGATAACGAAAACTCATACACTAGCCAGATGGTTAGAACAATCAAATACTTCTCTGAATTAGCTTAATTAAGAGACTGTGTGAATTAAGACCGCTTAGCGGTCTTTTTTTCGTATAAAATGATAGTTATAAAATTATTATAAAATGAAGAAAATAACCTATGAGTAGATTTATAGTTTTTGATTCCAAAACTCTAGCATTTTTATTAAAGCCTATGGTAAACTCTTTTTCCACAAGTGTGGAAAACCAGATTAAACATAGTGTGGAGAAGTGTAAATTTAGGATCATGTTAATATGTTTTACTACAGAATTATGAGTATGTTGAAAATACTATCACAAATTTAGGATATGTATTACTTATTAATAATTTGAAGATTTCCACAACCTTTCGAGTAAATCTTCAAATCAATTCACATATAAATATATAGGAATACTTATTTTGTAACATTAGAAGATAGTATTTTTTTTTCATAAAATTAAGCATAGGTCTTTTCATATCAGTTGGAAAGTTGTAAACTATACATGTTTTAAAAGAGGTGATTATATGGCAGTACGCACAAAATTGAACACAAATGAAGATGGCGAATTAAATGGTTTAGATACTATAGATGAACTAGATGCCGTATATCTAGAAGAAATGAAGAAATCTGGAATTAGTGAAGATTTAATGATGCAGTTTATGAATCTTACGAAAACATTAGATGAAGAAAAAAATGAGGGAAATAAATAGCAGTATTGAAATCCATCTATTTCCCTGTTATACTAAAACAAGATAAAACCTGCGATAAGGATAAGTACTTGTATAATGCTGGAACTAAAGCGATTTCTGGTTGGTGGAAGCAGAACCGAGGTCTGCAAGGAATGCACCTTTGAGGGATTTTTCGATATTGTAGAAAAATACGTAGTTCGGCGTTAACGTTATAAGTGGAAAAGCATTTTTTCAAATAGAGAGGGCACGCGATAAGCGTCTCTATCGTAGAGTGCTTTTTTTATTTAGAAAAGAAGAGGAGAATTGATATGAAATTATTCAACAGCATGAAACAGCAGATTGAAGACTTTAAGCCATTACATGAAAATGAAGTACATATGTATGTTTGCGGACCAACTGTATATAACTATCCGCACATTGGGAATGCCCGGCCAATCGTTGTATTTGATACTCTGAAGAAAACCTTTCAGGCAATCGGATACAACGTTAAAATGGTATCAAATTATACTGATGTTGATGATAAAATTATTAAAGTCGCAAAAGAGTGCGGAGTAAGTGAAGCAGAGATTACAGATAAATTTATTAAAGCATATAACGAAGATCGTCTTGCTTTGCATGCCTTAATGCCTGATGCAGCTCCTAGAGTTACAGAGACTATGGATGCAATCATTGCATTTATTAAACTTTTAGTAGATAAGGGACATGCTTATGAAGTAGATGGCGATGTATATTTTCGTGTAAATAGTGTAGAAAATTATGGAAATTTATCAAATCAGCAGATTGATGATTTGATGGTAGGCGCAAGAATAGATGAAAACAGTAAAAAAGAAAATCCTTTGGACTTTACTTTATGGAAGAAAACAGAAGAAGGTATTAAATGGGATTCACCATGGTCAATAGGACGTCCTGGCTGGCATACAGAATGCGTTGTCATGATCAATAAAGAATTTTCAGGTGAACATCTAATTGATATTCATGGCGGAGGAATGGACTTAAAATTTCCTCACCATGAAAATGAAATTGCTCAGTCAAAAGCAGCTTATGGTACACCAATCGCAAATTACTGGATTCATAACGGTATGGTTAATATAGATGGAGAAAAGATGTCTAAAAGCTTAGGAAATGTTATCTGGGCAAAGGATATGATTGCTAAAATTGGTGGTAATACATTACGTTGGGTAATGTTATCTGCACATTATCGTGCACCATTAAATATTAATGAAGAAGCTATTGAAACTGCGAAAAAGGAACTAAATCGTGTATCTACTGCAATGAAACAGGCATATGTAAAATTAGCCTTAGAAGATGTAGAAATTACGGATACATTTGATGAAGGTGCATGGAAACCATTTATTGAGGCAATGCAGGATGATCTAAATACCCCTAATGCCTTTGCGGCAGTATTTGAAACAGTGAAGTCATTAAATCAGATGCTGCGTCAAAGAGAAGCTGATTTACAGAAAGTAGCTGAATTAACGGTAACATTAGAAAAAATGATGTATGTTCTTGGTATTGATATTCCTCGTTTACAGATGAGCGAAGAAGATAAAGAACTGCATCGTTTGTGGAAAGCTGCAGTCAAAGAAAAAGACTTTGAGACAGCTGATCAGTATCGTGCTCAATTGATAGAAAAAGGGATTCTATAATGGATATTAAGGAATTTAATGGAACATCTCTAGCTTATATGGGAGATGCTATCATGTCTTTGATGGTAAGAGAAAAGCTATTGAAGGAAGGCTGGCAGAAGCCCAAAGTATTGCAGAAGAAAAGTGAAGGATGGGTTAGCGCAAAAGCACAGGCGTATTTTTTAACACAATTGAAAGAACGCAGTTTCTTTACAGAAGAAGAGAAAGCAATTATTCTTCGTGGCAGAAATACGCATACTGCCAGTAAGGCGAAAAATGCTGATGTATTGACATATCGAATGTCTACAGGGTTAGAAGCATTATTTGGCTGGCTATATCTTACACATCAGCATGAAAGATTACAGAACCTATGGGAAGAAATCCAAAAGATAGGAGAGTATAAATAATGCAGTACGTATACGGAAAAAATGTAATTAAGCAGCTATTAAAGGATAATAAAACTATCCACGAAATCATTTTACAGGAAGGTGTTCGAGATCACGTCTTAGAATCAGAGATAAGAAGAAAACAAATTCCTGTAAAAATTATGGGTAAGAAGAAAATGGATCAGATGCTGCAAGGAAATCATCAGGGAATAGCAGCGGCTATTGACGACTATAAGACTTGGGATATAGAAGAGTTATTAGAAAGTATACCTAGAGGTAAACAGCCTTTGTTGGTGATGTTAGATGGTTTAGAAGATCCTCATAATCTTGGAGCCATATTACGTACCTGTGATTGTACTGGAGTTGATGGAGTTATCATTGGGAAACATCGCAATGTTCGTTTAACACCAACGGTTGCCAAGGTAAGTACCGGAGCTATTGATACAGTTAAGGTAAGTATGGTTACTAATCTGGCACAAACAATTAAATATTTAAAGAAACAAGGCTATTGGGTAGTAGGTACAGCTTTTGAAAATTCAAGAGATTATCGTGAAGGACAATATGATGTACCGTTAGTGCTTGTGATTGGAAGTGAGGGATTTGGAATCAGTAATCTAGTACAAAAAAATTGTGATTACTGTGTTCGTCTTCCAATGGAAGGAAGCGTTACTTCCTTAAATGCATCCGTTGCGGCAGGCATTTTATTATATCAGATTCATGCACAGCGCCATCCACTGTAATTCTGCTTCCCTATTGGGGAGTATACAATGGAGACAAAATATAATGATTATGAATTACTTTATTTAATTCGACAAAAGAATGAGATAGCACTTGCAATTCTAATGCGTAAATATGAAAGAATCGCAAACTATCTTATTCAAAAATATGTAGGAGAAGATTTGAGCTTATTAATTAAGGAAGACTATCTTCAAAATGGAAGGCTCAAACTTTTACAGGCAGTTGAAGATTATCGAGAAGACAGTAACTCATCGTTTTATCATTTTTACTGTGAGATTTATCATAATCTTTTGATTGATTGTTATCGTAAAAGTAAGCGTAAGTATTATGCAGTTTCTTTAGATGAACCTTTATATGGAAGTGACAGTAATTTTTGTTTATTGGATATTATGGAAAGTCCAGTAGATTATATAAGTGTTTCTTCGGAATCGCTGGAACGCATCCAAAAAAGAAAAGCTGAGTTAAATCCAATTGAAAAGAAAATTGTAGATTTAAGAGCTTTGGGCTATACATACCAGCAGATAGCTGGTTTATTGGAGATCAATGTAAAGAAAGTAGATAATACGTTGCAGAAAATACGAAGTGATAAGCAGAAAAGCAAATTAAATTGACGAAATCCATAGTTTATGATAAAGTTAATAGGCAAAGAAAGAGGTGTTTTTGATGAGTGATAAAGTTATATTAACCTGCACCGAATGTCTTTCTCGAAACTATACAACTACAAAAAATAAAAAAACACATAATGAGCGTATAGAATTAATGAAATTCTGCAAGAAATGCGGAAAGCATACGCTTCACAAGGAAACAAAATAAGGAGGGATTTTTTATGAAATGGTTCAGTATCAACGGTATTTTAACTGAAATAAAAAGAATCCGCTGGCCAAAGGGGAAGGACCTTGGCAGAGATAGTGTTACAGTATTTGTGTTTGTGGCATTTTTGGCCTTATTTTTCTTCCTGTGTCAGGTTGTGTCATCCGGTTTCTTGAAGTTAATTGGAATGTAGGAGGAAAAACATGGCTGAGGAAAATAAAAAACAATGGTATGTGGTTAATACCTATGCCGGACATGAAAATCGTGTAAAAGAAAATCTTTTGCGTCGTATTGAATCCATGGGATTACAGGATTATCTATTTCAGGTAATTGTTGCAGAAGAAAAAGAAATTGAATATAAGAACGGTAAAGAAGTTGAAAAAACTACTAATTTATTTAGCGGATACTTATTCGTAGAAATGATCATGACTGATGAAGCATGGTATATCGTTCGTAATACTCCAGGGGTAACTGGATTTATCGGGTCCAGTGGTGGAGGTGCAAAACCTTTCCCTGTTGCGGAAGAAGAAATGGACAACATTTTACGTCGTTTAGGCATGAGCAATCGTAATGTACAGATTGACTTTAAAGTTGGGGATCGTGTACGTATCTTAAGTGGTGCTTTTGCGAATGTAGAAGGAACAGTAGAAGAATTACATGACGATTCACAGATTGCGGTCGTATTAACAATTCTATTTGGACGTGAAACACCAACTGAAGTAAGCTATAGTGAGCTTGAAAAAGTTGAAATGTAAGGGTCTTATCATATGATGAGATTCTTTTTTTTGTTTTCACAAGAATGTGACAAACTTCTTCATGAATCTTTTTTATACTATTAGTAGGAAGTGAAATCATGAGAAGAAGAATAGGATTTATTTTTGCGTTAAGCGGGATTATATTGTTGTGTGAACCAACGATAGATCAGCATCAGATTATGGAATCAATGAATTCTATCACAATGAAATATTGGCCTGCTATTCTTGTCTTTGTTGGACTTTTGCTGGTAAATCCAAAGAAGAAAAGGAATAAAGGAAAAAGCCGTTGACAATACTTGACAAATAATCAGCTTTCTATATCATAAAAGAGTAGAAAGCAGGTGTAGTATGAAAAAAACCTATTTGATAGATTTAGATGGTACAATGTATCGTGGAACAGAAATCATTGATGGTGCTAAGGATTTTATTGATTTTTTAATTAAAAATGATCAGCGTTTTGTTTTTCTTACTAATAACGCTAAAAGAACAAAACGTCAAAATGTTGAGCATATGGAAAAAATGGGATTTACTGGAATTAAGGAAGAACATTTTTTTACTTCCAGTATGGCAGCTGCAAGATATGCTGCAAATAACTATGGAGGCAGAAATGCTTGGTATATAGGACAAGATGGTTTGAAAGAGGCTTTAATGGATTCAGGTTTTCAGATAACAGAAGAAAATGTCGATTTCGTATTTGTCGGCTTGGATAGTACAGGTACATATGAAAAATATTCAAAAGCTCTTCACTTTTTATTGCAGGGAGCAAAACTGATTGGAACAAACAATGATCGTCTGCTTGCTCAGCCTGGTGGATTTGCGATTGGGAATGGTTCTGTAGTTGCGATGTTTGAGTATGCGACAGGGCAGGAATCACCTAAAATTGGGAAACCTTATGCCCCTATTTTGGAAGAGGCTTTAAAATATTTTGGGCTAACAAAAGAGGAAGCAGTTGTACTAGGAGATAATCTAGAAACCGATATTCTATTAGGTGTAGAAAATGGTGTAAAGACCATTATGGTAACAAGCGGCGTACATCAAAGAGATGATATTGAACGTCTACATATACATCCAACTAGAGTAATTGACAACTTAAGAGAGTTAATTGAAGAATGAATTATGTGAAAATATGTTAGTATGAGCAAACATCTTTTGGGGATAAAATGTTTGTGATATACTGAGAATGTAAAAGCTTAGTAAAGGAGGACATAGCTATGTCATTAATTACAAATGTACATGCCAGAGAAATTCTGGATTCAAGAGGGAACCCTACTATCGAAGTAGAAGTAGAAACAGCAAGCGGTTTTGTTGGCCGTGCAATGGTACCAAGTGGAGCATCCACTGGAGAAAGAGAAGCTTTAGAACTTCGTGATGGGGATAAGAGCCGTTATGGTGGAAAAGGTGTTCTACAGGCTGTTGAAAATGTAAACAATATCCTAATCGATGTTGTGCTTGGAATGGATGTTACTAATCAGGCTGCAATCGATAAAGCATTGATCGAAGCTGATGGAACAAAAGATAAATCAAAATATGGAGCAAATGCTATTTTAGGTATTTCTCTAGCGGTAGCACATGCAGCTGCTGAATACTATGGTTTACCATTGTATCGTTACTTAGGCGGAATTAACGCTAAAACATTACCAGTTCCTATGATGAACGTATTGAATGGTGGAAGCCATGCAGATTCTTCTGTAGATTTCCAGGAATTCATGATTATGCCTGTAGGAGCTAAGAACATTCGTGAAGCAATCCGTATGGGTGCTGAAACATTCCATGCATTGAAAAAAGTATTGAAAGATAAAGGACAGGTTACTGCTGTTGGTGATGAAGGTGGATTTGCACCAAACCTAGAAGATAACGAAGCTCCTTTAAAATGCATCATGGAAGCTATCGAAGCTGCTGGATACAAAGCAGGAGAAGAAATCTGTATCGCTATGGACGTTGCAGCTAGTGAATTCTACAATACTGAAACTGGTATGTATGAATTGAAAAAATCAGGACAAGGTACTAAAACAACTGATGAAATGATTGCTTGGTATGATGAATTAGTTGAAAAATATCCAATCATCTCTATCGAAGATGGTCTTGGTGAACGTGACTGGGACGGATGGAAAAAACTTACTGAACACTTAGGTAAGAAAATCCAGTTAGTTGGGGATGACCTATTCGTTACAAATCCAGCTATCCTTCAGGAAGGTATCGAAAAAGATACAGCAAACTCTATCTTAATTAAAGTTAACCAGATTGGTACTTTAACTGAAACTTTCGATGCTATGGAATTAGCTAAGAAACATGGATATACTGCAGTAGTATCTCACCGTAGTGGAGAAACTGAAGATACAACAATCGCTGATATCGCAGTTGCATTCAATGCTGGTCAGATCAAAACTGGTTCTATGTCAAGAACAGATCGTATCGCAAAATATAATCAGTTAATTCGTATTGAAGAAGAACTAGGTGAAGTAGCAGAATTCCCAGGAAAATCTGCATTCTACAATATCTATAAACACTAAGATAATTTAGGTATTCATACTATAGGTGTGGATACCTTTTTTATCGGTAAAATATAATTAAAAAGATGCGATATTCGCATCTAAATTTAATATGTCCATCGAAAACTCTTGCTGTGTTGTGATATTTTTCTAAAAATCATATAGCCGGTAAGAAACCACATAATGCTAATGATAAATAAGAGAAGGTTATCCTGCAAGGTGATTTGCTGCAAAAATAAATTCTCAATCATCTTAGTACCAAAAGATAGAGGATTTGTATAATAAACAAAATCCGGTAATTTTGTGAATGTGCCAGATAAGAATAGCAGGATATAATTAAGAATCATTTCAAATGAAGCCATCTTTGTATAGATTAGAGTGAATGCACCTAACAGGAAAGAAAGACCTAATATTCCAACACAAGTCATAATACAGATGTATAGAAAATTAATGTCATAGATGGCAGGAAATGGCACAAAGAAAGACAATATAATCAACACTAAAAATATTTTAATAAAATTTACTAAAAACCATCCAATGGTTTTACATAGTAATATTTTCATAATAGAATTTGGTTTAACCATTAAGTTTTGAAGAGTACCTAACTGCTTTTCAGTAGATATCGCAATAGATATTTCACTTAATACATTGCTTGTTAGAAGCCATAATACATAGCCATAAACTTCAGTGGTGATTTTTTCAGAATTAATAGACTGAAACAAAACGATGAATAAAATGATGTTTGATATAGTGCTAACTATGAAATCAGGATAATAGGTGATTGCTTCATAAAATACTTTTTTACATTCATACTTTAATACTTTCATTTAATTTCTCCATAATTATTTTTTCTAAATTCTGTTCTACTTTTTTTATTTCTATTATATCCTTATCTTTGTATTGATCATATATTTCTTTAAACTTACCAGTTACTTCTATAACTTTGATACTATTCTGATCATTATAAGTAACCTGATAAACCTCATCCTGATTAGTCATCATTGCTTCACAGGATTCAAATTCTTCAACACATCCATTACGAAGCAGCAGAATTTTACTATACAATTCTTTCACAACCTCCATTTGGTGAGTGGTAAGAATAATGCTTATTCCTTCATCCTTTACAATTTGCTTTATCGCATCTAGCATTAAATATTTTGTTTGTATATCTAACCCTAATGTTGGTTCATCTAATAGCAAGAGTTTAGGCTTTCCTAATAAGGCAATCATAATAGCCAGCTTTTGAACCATTCCTCGAGAATAATCTCCAACTTTCTTATGTATATCTTTCTTCATGTCAAATATATCAAGGTATCGGTTTAATAAATCTAAATTCTGGTTAATATCAATGTTTGATAAACCTAGAAAATATTCTATGTTTTGATAACCTGATAAATAATCATACACATTACTGCTGGATTCTAATACTACACCAATATTTTTAAAATATTCTTTATTAGATATTGTCTGAATATCCTTATCATTAAATAAAATGAATCCATTATCTGGATGTACTAATTTTAAAATGCTATTTAAAATAGTCGTTTTTCCAGCTCCATTTTTACCAAGAATTGTGATTATTTCATGTTCTTTAATAGAAAAACTTACATCTTTTAGAACTTCTCTTGATTGAAAGGATTTTCTTAAATTATGTACTTCTAACATGATGATTCTCCCCTTTCGTTTATTATACTATTGATAAAGTTTTATGCATAGAATTTAAATATTAAGTGTTGGCAATTTTTACATTTTATAGAAATAAATAGGGAAAAGAGAAAAAATAATTGTTTTTTATGGTTAGGTTTGTTATAATGAAACAGAACGTAAAGAGAAAGGAGGACTATTATGGGCGTTTTGGACACCTTACTGATGATTTCAGCGGTCGTTTTAATAATACTCTCCTTATTACAAAGTGGAAAATCCGACGGATTAGGAAGTGCATTTGGTGGAAGTGAAGGTTTGAATCTATTCGCAAATGTAAAAGAACGCGGATCAGAGAAAATCATGTCTAATGTTACATTAGTAACTGGAATTGTGTTTTTCGTACTTGTTATAATTATTCGTATTGTTGAGTAAAAGACCGATCGGGTCTTTTTTTCTTGCAAAAAAAGAACAGAAAATATAAAGAATATAATAATCATGTTATAATATACACAGAAGGATGAAACGTATTTATGTTTAAAAGTATAGTTTTTCTGTAATAAAGAAAATAATTATGGAAAAAGTAAATATAGCAGGGAATGCTATGGAAAAGGAAAGTGATAATATATGAATAAAAAAGAAGAGATATTGTCTTTTATAAAAAGCAATGAATATAAAGGAATGAATGCTGCTCAGCTCTCAAGAGCATTAGATATGGAGGATAGTGCATCATTCACACAATTAATGAAAATACTAAATGAATTAGAGGCGGATCATAAAATCGCAAGAGATAAAAGAGAACGTTATTTTCTAAGTGAACAGTTAGGGTATGTAATTGGAACTCTTCGTATTAATCCCAAAGGCTTTGGATTTGTAGAAACACAAGATACAAGCTTTTATATCTCAAGAGATCGTTTAGGATTAGGTATGGATCGTGATGTAGTTTTTGCTAGATCCTGGACAAATAATGATCAGAGTGTAGAAGGGGAAGTTATAGAAGTTGTAGAACATAATGTTAAACAATTAGTTGGAACCGTAAAAATTAAAGAAGGAAGAAAATATTTTTTATCTGATAAGTTTTTAAATAATAGAAAAGTAAAAGTAACTAACTTTGAGGATTTTCGTTTAGTTAATGATTCTAAGGTATTATTAGGTATAGATAGCTATGGTGCTATTTTGAAATGTCATATAGAAAAAGAAATTGGCTATAAGTATGATCCAGGAGTAGATATTCTTTCTATTTTGTTAGAAAAAGATATTAATCCTGAATTTCCTGAAGAAGTCATGAAGGAAGTACAAAGTATTCCAGAAACAGTGTCTAAGGAAGAAATCGCCAAGCGTGAGGATTTACGTAATCTCTTGACAATTACCATTGATGGAGATGACGCAAGAGATCTAGATGATGCTATTTCAGTGGAAAAATTAGATAATCATAAAGGATATCGACTTTATGTACATATTGCGGATGTTTCTCATTATGTAACTGCAGGAAGTGCTATTGATAAGGAAGCTTATAATCGTGGTACTTCTGTGTATGTTGTGGATAGAGTTGTTCCTATGCTGCCGCATGCCTTGTGTAATGGAATCTGTTCTTTAAATCCGAAAGTAGATCGTTTAACATTGACTTGCTGCATGGATATTGATAAAAAAGGAGAAGTATTTAACTATCGTATATTCCCATCTGTAATCCGTAGTGATGAAAGAATGACATATAAGAAAGTTAATGCTATCTTAGCTGGTGATGAGAAAGTACAAAGCGAGTATCCGCATTTATTAAAAATGTGCTTGGATATGAAAGTTTTATCTGGAATTATCCGTAGGCGAAGAGAAAAACTAGGGGCAATAGATTTTGATGCTAGAGAAGCAAAAATACTTGTTGATGAAAAAGGAAATCCAGTAGATATTGTACTTCGTGAACGTGGAGAAAGTGAACGTATGATTGAGGATTTCATGATTGCGGCTAATGAATGTGTAGCTACACATGTGCGCTGGATGGAAGTACCATCGATGTATCGTATTCATGAAGCTCCTGAGCCTAAGAAAATACGTGAATTTGCGAGAACCGCGAAATCTTTAGGATATAATTTCCAAGGCGGAATTCAGAATGTTTATCCAGCCCAGCTACAGAGTTTATTAAATGAGGCAAAAGGTGAAGATAATTATTTTGTATTATCTAGCTTTATGTTAAGGGCAATGCAGAAGGCTCGTTATGATAATCGCTGTATTGGACATTTCGGATTAGCGTTGAAGAACTATCTACATTTTACTTCTCCAATTCGCCGATATCCGGATTTAGTCGTACATCGTATGCTTCGTCGTTATGTCTTTAATACTAATGAAGATGTGGAAAGAATGAAAAAAGATGAAGCATGGTGTGAGGGTGCTGCTAATCAGTCAAGTGATCGTGAACGTAATGCAGTAGATGCAGAACGTGAAGTAGATGATATGAAAAAAGCTCAGTACATGGAAAAATATGTTGGACATATATTCCAAGGAATTGTTAGCGGAATTACTAAATTCGGTATGTTTGTGGAATTAGAAAACACAGTAGAAGGCTTGGTTCATATATCTTCTTTAGATGATGATTATTATCATTATGATGAGATGACAAAGTCATTAATTGGCGAACATACTGCAAACGTATATAAAATGGGTCAAACTGTTACAGTACGCTGTACTGGTGCAGATCGTTATAAACGAGAAGTAGATTTCGAAGTTATTGTGAAAAAGAAGAAACGCAAAAAGGTAAAAAATAGATAGTTTTTAAGGGATATTTATGAAAAAAGTATGGATAGCATTTTCAAGTTTATTACTTTTGATGGGTTGTACAGTAAAAGAAGAAAATATAGATGATAAAAAAGTAACTGAAGTAGAAGAAACAGAAAAGAAAGATGATATTCGTGATGTATCTTTTGTTGCGGTAGGAGATAATCTGATTCATGGTGCAATTTACTACTACAATGCAGTAGGAGATGGAACGTATGATTTTAAAGATATCTATGAACATACGAATTCTTATACACGAGAAGCAGATATAGCCTATATTAATCAGGAAACAATCTGTGGAGGGACAGAACTAGGATTAAGTCATTATCCTTCCTTTAATAGTCCTTATGAAGTATTGGATGCAGTTGCAGATGCAGGCTTTGATTGGATGGCGGCTTCCAGTAATCATACAATGGATGCAGGTATTCAGGGAATTGAGAATCAGTTGACCTATATGCATAAACATTATCCAGATATTACTGTAACAGGAAGTCATTTGACTAAAGAAGATGCTGAACAACCGCAAGTAATCAATAAAAATGGAGTACGTTTTGGTGTGCTTGGCTATACCTATGGATTGAATGGTTATTCAATACCAGAAGGCAAGGAGTATATGGTTGATTTAATTGATAAGAATAAAATTGCTCAAGATGTGGAAAAACTAAAAAAAGTAAGTGATGTACAGGTTGTGAGTATGCACTGGGGTGTTGAATACTCCTTTAAACCTAGTGATGAGCAAAAAGAATTGGCACAATATTTAAGTGATTTAGGTGTAGATGTCATTATTGGGGGGCATCCGCATGTTATACAGCCAATGGATTATGTCACCGGTAAAGAAGGAAATGAAACTTTGGTTATTTATTCTTTAGGAAATTTTTTATCAGCGCAGGATGAGCATGAAAGAATGTTGGGCGGAATGGCTAGATGGACAATTTCTTATAATAAAACAACTGATGAGATTCAATTTAAAAATGTAGAGTTCTTGCCTACAATTACACAGATTGAAGGTGATTACTCATTCTTTCGAACATATACTTTAAAAGATTATACAAATGATCTAGCTGCTCGACATACGTTGACAATACAAAAAAATCAGGATATGACAAGAGAATATTTCATTCAGTTAGTGAATGAAATAATGAATGATAAAATAGATATTGTATATTAGTTAAGGAGGATTCCATGGCAGGAAGAAAAGTAATCGTATTTAACCGTAAGGCATCTCATGATTATTTTTTAGAAGATCGTTTTGAAGCTGGGATGGTTTTACAAGGAACAGAAATAAAATCGATAAGAAAAGGGCATGTACAAATTAAAGATGCTTATATTAGTTTTACAAACAATGAAGCATTTATTAAAGAAATGCATATTCCGGCTTATGAGTTTGGTAATCGATTTAATCATGATGAAACACGTATTCGTAAACTGCTGCTACATAAAGATGAAATTCGTAAGCTTCAGCAGAAAGTAAAACTGAAAGGCTATACGATCATTCCTATTTCTGTTTATTTGGAAAAAGGATTGGCAAAAATGGAGATTGCACTTGCGAAAGGAAAGGATCTTCATGATAAACGAAATGCCCAAAAAGAAAAAGATGCCAAACGAGAAATTGAAAAAGCTTTAAAGAATCAGTATTGATGTAAAACTTGGAAATATAGAAATAGCATTGTAGTTTACAGTGTTTTGTGGTAAACTACTAATGCTGAACATCGGGGGTGTACTGGTTTCGACAGGGATATGCTTGGTGCAGACTGCAGTCGAGTGGTTACGTAATAACCAATTAAAATTAAACGGAAAAACTAAATTAGCTAACATCTTTGGTGCAAACCAGAGAATGGCTTTTGCTGCTTAATTAACCGATATAGGTTCGCAGCCCCGCTGCATGCTTCTTCCTTGACCATGTAGTTGTGTGCTTAAGACGCAAGGAATAAGGAAGCAGGATTGTCTAAGTCTTGCTTCTCGAAAATCTTATTAGGCAAATTCATCAGAGGCTGTTCATGTCTTCCTGATGTCTTAATTAATATGAACTAAACTGTAGATGTCTGTACGTGGAGCTATTTTTGGACAGGAGTTCGACTCTCCTCACCTCCACCAATAAAAATGCAAAGCCTTTATTTGTTAAGGGCTTTTTTTGTTAAGTAATTTGCGAAAGGTAAATTTACTCATATGTATAATAAAAATTATAACGGTCTTTAGCATTTACCTAATAATGTCGCAATAGAAAGATATGTTTCATAGGTGGTACTATTATGAAGGCTGGTAATATAAAATGGAAATATTTAAAAGATGTTATCGCAAAATCTAATGTTCAAATAAAGAAGACATGTAAAATAGGGATGAAGATATCTCCTAACGCATTTTCTAAAGATAATTATTAATGATAAAGCAAAAGTAGTATTAGTTCCTGCTATAATTCAAAAAGTGAATAAGAATAAAAATCTAGTAATGATTCATGGTATTTGGATAAGATCAACGTCATTAGTTGAAGTTAAATAAAGAATATCGAATAGATTTAATATTTGTTCACATACTATTTTTGGAGCGTGATAATATGAAGAAGAACAATAAAGAAAAAAATAGCGAAGAGTTGCTGCATAGTCAAGAACAGAAGAAAACAGAAGGAAATAATCAGTGGACAAATAATAATTTAAAATATTACCCAGACAAGCGTGAAAGACAAGACGGACCTGGGGGTAACTAAATTAGAAGAATTAATGCCTCTATTTAAACAAAAAAGATAGATCAAAGCTGGTCTATCCTTTTATATACTTTTAAATTTAGAAAGTGCCATCATTAAATATTTATACTGAAATTTATGAGAATGAAGTTAAAAAGTCATTAATGATGGCAGAATTATTATAAATTACATAATCTCAAATTGCAATACAATTTAATGATTTTAGTAACTAATAAGTTACTATTTTAGTATATTATACTATGTATTAGTGTAAAAATGGATGAAATTAATATAGTTAAGATATCACTTATATTATAATAAAAATGTATGTGGTGATAATATGATGAATGATGAAATGGTAGATAAATTCATAGATTATATAAACGATAAGATAGAGGATCTAGACATGTCAAAGTCATCTCTTGCTAGAAGTATCGGGATGGATAAAAATTCAATTATTAAATACTTAAAGAAAGAGCGTACGATGCCACTCCATGTTTCGCTTAAAATTGCTAATTATTTAAATATGGATATCTCTAAGATTTGTGGAATTAGAACTGAACAGGTTTTAACAGAGGTGGAGTTAAATTTAATTCGTGAATTACGCAATATTCAGGAGGAGACGGATCGTATTAGATTAATGTTAGATTATATTAGTATCACAAAAGTGTTTAATTCTAGTAAGTAGAGAATAGTACCTAATAAGGTGCTTTTTTTTATAAAAATGGTCATAGAGAATATGACCATTTTTGATTAACTATCTGATTTTTTCGTAATTATCTCTAATTTACATGAGGATATAAATGTCGGCGTACTTGCATTAGGTCCACCAACGACAATCATGCCAAATTGACTAGCTAATACAGAACCTTGACCTACACTTTGACCACCAGCTTTAATATTAACTCCTGTTGTGCCAACAGGAAGATAAGAGCGAATAGCTTTCTCACAATCGCATTCACAATTACATGATGTTGATTGATCTGTTGGGACTGGCAGATATTTTATATTATTATTGTAGGTTGCACTAGTTATTTTTATAAATGCTATATGACATAAAGAAACTGCTTCTTGTATATTGCCTTTGGAATCAGCAGTAAATAATAGTCCAGAATTAAGTGCAGGGAAAAGCTCTTTTAATCTACCACTAACATTATCTCCGCTTTCTAATGCGATTATAGCATTATCCGTAGGATAAAGTGTAATTAATTGTGTTATAACATTGATTAATTGAGAGACACAACCACAAGAACAGCAGGCACCAGCTGGACCTGTAGCGCCCGTATCACCTTTCGGTCCCGTAGGCCCAGTAATACCCTGAGCACCTGTATCGCCTTTCGGCCCCGTAGGCCCAGTAATACCTTGGGCACCTGTATCACCTTTCGGCCCCGTAGGCCCAGTAATACCCTGAGCACCTGTATCGCCTTTCGGTCCCGTAGGCCCAGTAATACCCTGAGCACCTGTATCGCCTTTCGGTCCCGTAGGTCCAGTAATACCTTGAGCACCTGTATCGCCTTTCGGTCCTGTAGGTCCAGTAATGCCTTGGGCACCCGTATCACCTTTCGGTCCTGTAGGGCCAGTTGCTCCTCGGAAGCCTCTAGGTCCTCTAATTAGTCTACAACAGCAACCTGAATGATCTAAACAGTTACAACCATCGTAATCATCATACATAGAATACATAAATACCACCTCTTTCTTAGCTCTAAGTTTTACACTATTAGAACTACAGTAAGATATGCTATTTAAATAAAAATGTATTGGCTATTGACTTAATCGTATATAATTGAAATAGAAAAAAGGATGAAAAAGAGATAATTTTAGAAACATTGAAAAAAAACAATCAAAATAGAATAATTTCATTGAAAAATAATTCAAATGTGTTAGAATGGCTTAGCATAAAGGATTTATTACTGCCTAGGTATTATTTATGTGCTTGATTAATTTATAGAGAAGGTCCGGATTTTCCGGATTTTTTTTCAATCTAAAAATAAAAATAGTATAAATAAAACAAGCCTGTCTATACTACACTATGAGGAGGCTTTACATTATGAGAATATTAAATTATTTAGTTCTAACATTAAGCATTATAGGTTGTATAAACTGGGGATTGGTCGGGTTATTTGATATTAATCTAGTATCCGCAATCTTTGGAATGGGTTCTATTATCACAAGAGCTATTTATATTCTAGTTGGAATTTGTGGTATTTATCAGTTATCATTCTTTTTTAGCTTACATGATGAAAGATAACATTAACTTCCTATTTTAGGAAGTTTTTTTATGTTATACTAGTTAAAGAAAAGAGGTGCAAGGATGAAAGAAAATAAGTATGATGAAGAAGTATTTTTTAATAAATATAAACAGATGAATCGTTCTATCTATGGATTAGAAGGTGCTGGAGAATGGTCAGAACTAGAAAAAATGTTACCGAATTTTCAAGAAAAACGTGTATTAGATCTAGGGTGTGGCTATGGCTGGCATTGTGTTTATGCTGCACAGCATGGTGCTAAGGATATAACGGGAGTAGATATCTCTAATAAAATGTTAGCAGTGGCACAGAAGAAATGTGAAGGTTATCCAATCAAACTAGTACATTCTCCTATGGAAAATCTTGTGTTTTCTGAAGAATCTTTTGATGTAGTTCTTAGTTCATTAGCATTTCACTATGTTCGTGATTTTCATGATCTTGTTTCTTCAATTTCAAATTGGCTTACACCAGGAGGAAATTTTGTCTTTTCTGTAGAACATCCTATTTTTACTTCTTATGGATCACAGGATTGGTATTATGGAGAAAATGGGGAAATTTTACATTTTCCTGTGGATAATTACTTTTATGAGGGTAAACGTGAAGCCGTTTTTTTAGGTGAAAAAGTAATAAAATATCACAGAACGCTGACAACGTATTTAAATGAACTTTTGGAAAATGGTTTTGTGATTAACAAAGTGATAGAACCACAGCCCCCAGAAAATATGATGTATTTAGAAGGAATGAAGGATGAAATGCGTAGACCAATGATGCTACTGATTTCCGCAACTAAAAAAGGGTAGAAAAAACGATGCGAATTATAATCACATCGTTCTTTACTTTTATTTATGATAATGCCTGTTCATTTTGTAAGATAACATAAGAATGTCGTGGGTTTTTCATATAAAGAGATATACTGCTTAACAATATCTGAGCTGCTGGATATGCTAGCCAAATACCTGTTAATCCTAAATATGAGGATAATGCAAACAAGCAGATTGGCAATAAGAAACAAGGATCCAGATAAACTAAAATGGAAGAATTGCGTGTTTTTTCTGTCGCATAGAAAACAGCGGAAGTTACACAAACAATTCCAAGGAATGGGAATGAAATAGTTGTGATTAGGATAGCTTCTTTAGTCTGTGCGAAAATCTGATCACTAATACCAAATAATGCAGTCAATGGATTAATGAAGATAAGAACAGCAGCAGCTAATAGGAAAGAGGCACCTAAGGTTACATAGAAAGCTTTTCGGTATATCATATGAATATTTTTTTCTTTACCGGCTCCATAGTAGAAGCTAAGTAAAGGCTGTACACCATCTCCAATTCCCTGCAATAAAAGCTGGGCACTGTATAGAACATAAGATACCACAGAATATATTGTTACTGCAGAATTTCCTCCATAGCGAATACACATCCAGTTCGTGATTACGATAACTAAAGAAGGGGCTAATGTTTGTCCAAAAGGAGATAAACCAATGCGAATAATGGATTTAATCAATGGTAAATCTGGAATTGCTTCTCTCCATGAATAGGTGTGAAGCTCTCTTGCATATATGTATATTAAGGATAAAATAGCTACGACTGCTTGCGCTGTAATAGTGGCTAAAGCTGCTCCACCTAATCCCCATCGAAAACGGAATACGAATAGATAATCTAGTACAATATTTGTGATTAATCCTGAACTCATAATACATGTCGCTAGATAGGTTTTGCCATAATTACGTAAAATCGGATTTAATCCATTTCCTAGCATTAAAAATAATCCTCCTAAAAGGATAATAAAGATATAAGATTTTGCCTGAACATATAAGTCACCTTCAGCACCTAACCATGTTAATAGAGTAGGATGAGTAAATAATAGAATGATGGATAAGATAATCCCTGCTATTAATAATAAAGCTAATGTTGATCCCATAGCATGACGAGCCTTTGTTTCATTGCCATCACCACGATTACGTGACATAACAACAGAACCGCCAATGCCAAGTCCTATTGCAGAGGCACTTAGAATGACCTGAATCGGATAGGCAATATTAATTGCGCCTAATGCAGTATCACCAACCGCATTTCCCACAAATAATCCATCTACGATTGAGTAAAAACCACTTAACAACATGGCAAACATAGATGGTAATACATATCTCCAAAATTGTTTATTAATAATTTCGTTTTTCATTCAAACACCTCCATGCCGGAGTATAGTATAAACTATGGAGTTACTCCATGGTCAATAATAAAAAAAGAGAATTATATCTCTTTGATAGGAATATATATTTCTGCATAATAATTTTTGTGATCCTGATAACTAGTAAGAGGTATTTCTCTAACATATAATGTATTATCTAAAGTTAAGTGATGTTCTTTTGCAAATTGAAATACAGGTTTTAAATCATCATTTTCTATATTCTTTTTTGTCATGTTAATCACAAGAAAGATACATTTCTGATTCGATAGAGAAGTGATATCTTTCTGTTTATAGGGCATCTGTAATTCATCCATGATATCCTGTTCCATACTAATAATGATTTGTTTATGATAAATGTCATTTTCTTTTATATCATAGGTTTTATATAAGGAACATAGGACAAACTGGTCTTGTGATAGATGCGCAATCTGCTTAGTAAAGAAATCTTTAGTTTCCTCACTCTTGAATAAAACAATAGAAGAAGGAAACTCTTTGATACTGCATCGATTCTGATTGTTTTCTACACGCTGGAAAGTATCGGAAATATAAGTGATTTTCTTTAATAACTGCTGTTCATAACGAATTTTTTCTTCTGTTTCTTTTTTCTTCTTCTGTAGTAGCTCTTGAATATATTCTCTATTTCCCTCAGTCATAATAGAGGAAATTTCTTGCAAGGATAATTCAAAATTGCGATAGTAAATAATATCTAATAATTCTAATATATTGTTTACGTCGTATTCTCGATAGTTATTGTTTTTATTTATAGAGGGGTGTACAAAGCCTTTCTTTTCATAGAAACGAATTGTATCAATGCTAATTCCTAATAGTTGTGCAATTTGTGATATTTTATATGTATCCATAATTTTTCTCCTAATTTCTTTCATTATACTAGAAACATTGTTTAAAGGGAAAGAGGAAAATGAAAATAATTGAGGATAAATTATAAACAGTGGTATAATAGGGGAAAAATAAGAAAGGGTGGTTACATGCTTCATATCTATAGCGGTAATGGAAAAGGAAAAACAACAGCTGGTATGGGTTTAGTACTTAGACAGCTTGGCTGTGAACATAAAGCGTTAGTTGCGCAATTTCTAAAAGATGGGAAGAGTAGTGAAATACAAGTATTGAAGCAGCTACCTATGGTAAAAGTTTGTGCTACAGATATGCCTAAGGTTTTTTATTTTCAAATGAATGAGGAACAAAAGATTCAGACTCAGAATGCGATCAATGACTTATTTTCATGGGTAAAACAATATATCGGAAATTGTGATTGCATATTATTAGATGAGATTCTTGATGTATTGAATTTAGGATTATTAGAAGAGGATGCTGTTTGTGATTTCTTATTGCGATGGAAAGATAAAGAAATTATTATGACAGGAAGAAATCCTTCAAAACGATTATTGGAGTTATGTGATTATCATACAGAAATGGTGGAAAAGAAACACCCTTATCAAAAAGGGATACCGGCACGTTTAGGTGTGGAGTATTAGAAGGGAGAGATAATGATGTCATTAGAATTGGCGAAAGCATATTTGAGTAAATATGGAAAAGATAAAGATATTATGTTGTTAAAGGAGTCTAGTGCTACGGTGGAACTAGCTGCCAAAGCATTGGGAACACAGCCAGAAAGAATCGCAAAGTCATTATCTTTTTTAGGAAAGGATAATGCATTGATTGTTGTATGTGCAGGTGACTGTAAGATTGATAATCATGCTTATAAAGAACGCTTTCGCTGTAAAGCTAAAATGTTGAAGCCTGAAGAAGTTGAGAAATACACCAATCATACAATAGGTGGAGTCTGTCCTTTTGGAGTGCCTAATGAAACAAAAGTATATTTAGATGAATCCTTAAAACGATTTGATTTTGTATATCCAGCCTGTGGGACAGCTAATTCAGCGATTAAACTTACAAACAGTGAATTAGAAGAAATACTGCCGAATGCAGAATGGGTAGATGTTTGTAAAGGGTGGAGAGAATAAAAAAATACTCAAAATAGTATGAGTATCTTTGTTTAAATATAATACATATAGCCGGAATCTTCTTGTACAGGAGCTTCCTGCTTTTTTTCTTTGACTGATTTGGTTGGTTTAACTTTACGTTTAGGCATCTCTTTCCAGCTTTTAAAATATTTTCCTTTCGGTGGCTGAGTCGCATGGAATACAATAGTAGCTTCTTTTAATTCTTCACTTTCTAATATATCGTCACCCAATTTTTTATTTGAAAAGAATTTCACTTCTTTTGTTTCATCATATAATATTACAGGTAATAGCTGATAACTATAAGTAACATGCTGATCTGTATAACTGGATAGTTCGGATAAAAGGTTTTCAAGAAAAGCAATAACTGTTTTTTTCGTCATGTTGTCTTTAAAAACGACAAAAGTTTCCTGATTAGATGTGAATACCCGGCTAGCATAACATGTAGAAAACTGATCCTCTATAAATTGATAAAGTACCTCTCTTGAATCTTTTAGCCATAAAAGAATTTCCTGATTTTGTTCATATTCTATATCTACCTGATAATCAACATGTAATGCCTGTACCTTCTTACAATGCTTATATAAGTTGGGAAGATATTTCACTTTTAAGACTGGTAATTTCATTAAATCGCCTTCCTTTGATTAAATATACTATAAGTATACCATAGTATAAGAATTTTAAGTAGAGCGTTTTTTCTATACCATAGTGCTTTAATATGGTATACTATTACGGGGTATATATAAAAGCACGCGAAATACGTGTTTTTATTTGGAAAAAAATGAATATTGGGGAAGAATAATAACGAAAGGAAGTGAAAACGTGAATTTCATACAAGACATTTTAAGTAATCTAAATACCTTTTTATACAGTTACATATTAATTATTTTATTGGTAGGTGCTGGATGTTACTTTACTGTTAAAACAAGATTTGTACAATTTCGATTACTGAAAGAAGGTATTCGTTTATTGAAGGAGAAAGCACATCGAGAGGATGGTGTTTCTTCATTCCAGGCATTAATGATATCTACTGCATCTCGAGTTGGGACAGGAAATATTGCCGGAGTTGCGACAGCACTTGCTTCAGGTGGTGCCGGTTCTATTTTTTGGATGTGGATCATTGCGATTATTGGAGGTGCAAGTGCTTTTGTGGAATCCACGCTGGCACAGATATATAAAGAAAGAGATGGCGATCAATTTATTGGAGGACCAGCTTATTATATAGAAAAAGCATTGCATAAGCGCTGGCTGGGAATCTTATTTGCGATTTTGTTAATTGCTTGTTTCTCTTTTGGATTTAATGGTCTTCAGGCATTTAATGTAAGTAGTGCATTAGAGTATTATGTACAGGATACTAAAACAGCATCCATGTTTGTAGGTTTTTTCCTAGCAGTTGCGACTGCTGCAGTTATCTTTGGCGGAGTGCATCGAATTGGTATCATTAGTTCTGTTGTTGTGCCAATTATGGCTGTTTTATATATAGCATTAGGTTTATATATCTCTATAAGTAATATCACAAACATTCCTGCTATGTTTGCACAGATATTTAGTGAAGCATTTAACTTTAAAGCAATCTTTGGCGGATTTGCGGGTTCCTGTGTAATGTATGGAATCAAACGTGGTTTATTTTCCAATGAGGCAGGTATGGGTTCTGCGCCTAATGCAGGTGCTAGTGCTGATGTATCTCATCCGGTAAAACAAGGTTTAGTACAAACGATTTCTGTGTTTATAGATACGATGCTGATATGTACAACTACAGCGTTTATGTTATTAAATTATGGGATTGAGGATGGCTTAACAGGAATGCCTTATGTACAGACTGCTATTTCTTCAGAGATTGGCACATGGGGAATTCATTTCATTACCATTTCTATTATCTTATTTGCCTTTTCATCTTTAATAGGAAATTACTGTTATGCAGAAAGTAATTTAAAGTTCATTGTGAAAAATAAAACGGTATTGTTTATATTCCGTATTGTTAGTGTTGTGGTTATCTTCTTTGGTGCACAAGCTGACTTTTCCACCATCTGGGATTTAGCAGATGTACTAATGGGCTTTATGGCTATTGAAAATATTATTGTTATTCTGATATTAGGAAATATTGCATTTATTGCCTTGAAAGATTATCAGAAACAGAAAAAAGAAGGGAAAGATCCTTTATTTGATCCAAAACAGTTAGGAATTAAAGATGCAGAGTGTTGGGAAAGCATTGATGCGGAGTATAGAGAAAATAAATATATATAAATTTATCTGATGTCATTCATAAATAATGAGTGGCATTTTCTTTTATCATGAAGATTGAAAGTTGAAAGTACTGGTGTTATACTTACAAATGTTGGGAAGACTACAAATAAGAAAGAAGGAATCATAATGACAAAAATTGATATCATTTCTGGTTTTTTAGGAGCAGGAAAGACAACTTTGATCAAGAAGTTAATAAAAGATGTTCTACATAAAGAACAGATTGTTTTAATTGAAAATGAATTTGGTGAAATCGGTATTGATGGAGGCTTTCTAGAAGAAGCAGGTATTCAGATTCGTGAAATGAATTCAGGATGTATCTGCTGTTCCTTAGTTGGAGATTTTGCGGAAGCATTGAAAAAAGTATTAGAAGAATATCACCCAGATCGTATCGTAATTGAACCAAGCGGAGTTGGCAAATTGTCAGATGTTATTCGTGCTGTACAAGGTGTGGAAAAAGAAACAGATATTGTTTTAAATAGTTTTACAGCTGTAGCAGATGCACAGAAATGTCGTATGTATATGAAAAACTTTGGAGAGTTTTTTAATGATCAGATTGAACATGCAAATACGATTATCTTAAGTCGTACACAAAATCTAAATGAAGAAAAACTGCAGAGTGTTGTGAAAGAAATAAAGGAACATAATCCTCAGGCAACTTGTATCACTACTCCATGGGATGAATTATCAGGGGAAGAAATTCTAGCTGCTATGGAACATTCAACAAGCTTAAAAGATGAATTATTAAAGGAATTAGAAGTGTGTCCTACATGTGGTCACCATCATGATGAACATGAACATCACCACCACGATCATGAGGAATGTGACTGTGGACATGACCATCATGAACATCATCATGATGAAAGCTGTTACTGTGGTCATCATCACCATGACCATGATCATGAACACCATCACCACCATGCTGATGAAATATTTACTAGCTGGGGAAAAGAAACTGTACGTTCCTATACAAAAGAAGAATTGGAACATATTCTTAAAGAACTATCGAATGAAGAAGAATATGGTATTGTACTACGTGCAAAAGGAATGGTAAGCGGAAAAGACAGTGAATGGCTGTATTTTGATATGGTTCCGGAAGAATATGAAATACGTAATGGTAAATCTACATATACAGGACGTTTCTGTGTCATTGGTTCTTCATTAAAAGAAGACAATCTGGCAAAACTATTTGATGTGGAGTAATTCTATATGACAGTACCTGTATATTTATTTACTGGCTTTCTTGAAAGTGGAAAAACCAGTTTAATTAAAGAAACACTTTTAGATCCAGGCTTTAATGATGGGGAAAAAACATTATTACTTGCCTGCGAAGAAGGTTTAGAAGAATACGAAGATGAATTTCTAACCAAGACAAATACAACTATAGTTACAGTAGATCATGAAGAAACTTTGAGTTATGAATTTCTAAAAAAATGTGATAGTTTGATTGAACCTGACCGAATTATGATTGAATTTAACGGAACTTGGAACTTTAATAACTTTTTAGATGTGGAATATCCATTTGATTGGTTATTGGTACAAATCTTATCTACGGTAGATGCATCTACTTTTCAGATGTACATCAACAATATGCGTTCTATGATTTATGATCAGTTAGTTCATTCTGAAGTAATTATCTTTAATCGATGTGATGAGAACACGAAGAAACTGTACTTAAGAAATAACGTGAAAGCTATCAATCAAAAAGCTCAGCTGATTTATGAGACAAAAGATGGACAGATTGTTGATTTAAAAGATGATGAAATGCCTTTTGATCTTTCTGCTGATATCTTAAAGATAGAAGATCAGGACTATGGTCTGTGGTATATGGATTGTATGGAACATCCTCGTAAGTATGATGGAAAGAAAATCCAGATAAAAGGTAAGGTTATATCTACACATGTGGAAAACATGGATCATGTCTTTGTGTTTGGACGTTATGCTATGGTATGCTGTGCTGATGATACTTCATTGATTGGACTCTTATGTCATTATCAAGATAGCAGTGAACTATTACCTAAGGAATGGGTGTCTGTAGAAGCAGACATCAGAGTAGAATTTGATGAAGAATATGGACAGGAAGTACCTATTCTTTATGTAAAACTCGTAGAGAGTGTAGAACCATTAAAAGATGAATTAGTATATTTCACGTAAAACTATAGACAGGGCGACCTGTCTTTTTGTTGTGTAGTGGTTAATTGAGGATCTATAAGATTTGAGTAACATATACTAGCCCTCTTTTTATATGTAAAAATATGTGTTTTTGTGGTATAGTAATACTAACGAAAGGAGTAATTTATGCGGAAAACGAATTATCATATGCATACAAAACGATGCATGCATGCATCGGGAACAGATGAAGAATATGTAAAAAGTGCTATCAAAAATGGTTATGAAGAAATAGGTTTTTCTGATCATTCACCATGGAAATATGATAGTGATTTTGTGGCGCATATGCGTATGCCTTTATCACAATTTGATGATTATTATACTTCAATTGCAAGTTTAAGAGAAAAATATAAAGACCAGATCTCTATTAAAATCGGTTTGGAATGTGAATATTTTCCAAAGTATATGGACTGGCTAAAACAGTTTGTTGTGGAAAAGAAATTAGATTATATTATTTTTGGTAATCATTATTATAAAACAGATGAGAAACGTGTTTATTTTGGAACTGCCTGTGAAAATGAAGAATATTTAATACGATATGTAGATGAAGCTATCGCAGGAATGGAAACTGGTTTATATTCTTATCTATGTCACCCAGATTTATTTATGCGAGGCAGAAGAGTTTTTGATGATGTGGCAAAAAGAGAATCAATTCGTTTATGTGAAGCTGCTAAGAAATTAAATATTCCATTAGAATATAATTTAGCTGGAGCTGCCTACAATGATATTATGCATACCATGCAATATCCACATGAAGAATTCTGGAAAATTGCGGCAGAAGTAGGTAATACAGCTATTATCGGTGTAGATGCACATGAACCGGCCGCTATGGAAACAGATCGTTATCGTGATGAAGGATTGAAACGTCTACAGGAACTGGGAATACATATTATAGATAAAATAGAGTTTAAAGATTTTTCAAAATTATAAAAAAGACTTATCATTAGAGTATGGCTTCTAGGATAAGTCTTTTATTTATTGTTAGCTATTTTTGGTTTAGACTATGTAATAGTTCTTCTACTTCTTTTTTAGTAGCTAAGTTTTCAGAGAAAGCACTGGCACTACCACAACAAATTCCTTTTATAAATGCTTGGGCATAATCTTTATTAGATTCAAGATAACCAGAAATGAATCCAGCAACCATAGAATCACCAGCACCTACCGAATTGATTACTGTTCCTTTAGGAGCTTTGCTATGATGTACTTCACCATGTTCATCAATTAATACTGCTCCTTTACCTGCCATAGATACTAAAACATTGATGGCTCCCATTTCCTGAAGTTTCTTTGCATAAGGAATGACTTCTTCCTGAGTAGTAAGTGTTACATTAAATAGTTCACCAAGCTCATGGTGATTTGGTTTAATTAAGAATGGATGGTATTTTAATACTTTAAGTAAAAGATTATTTGTCGCATCTACGACAATTTTGACATTTTTCTCTGCCTGTCTTTGCATGATGCGTTCATATATATCATCAGGAAGGAAGCTAGGGATACTTCCGGAAATAACTAAGATATCTCCATCTTTGATATTATCTAGTTTTCTATATAATTCTTCAATATTTTCTTCTGTGATATTCGGTCCCTGACCATTAATTTCTGTTTCTTCATTTGACTTCATTTTAACATTAATACGAGATAGTCCTTTTTCAACATGAATGAAATCAGTGCAACAGCCATAATTCTTTAAACGGTTTTCAATTTCTTTGCCAGTAAAACCTGCCATAAATCCTAAAGCAGTGCTATCATGCCCTAAATTTGAAAGTACAATTGAAACGTTGATTCCTTTTCCACCAGGAAGTATTTTTTCATAATGTGTTTTATTAATAGTGCCGACAGTGAAATCTTTAACTTGAATAATGTAATCGAGTGATGGATTAAATGTAACGGTATAAATCATGATTGGATCCTCCTTATATCTTCATGTATAGAATATCACTTTCACTTTTGAAAGTCAAATATAAATTGTTGAAATAACAGTTGACAAATAGATATATCGTGGTATTATAGAGTTGTAATTGTTGAAACAACAAAATTAAAAGAAAGGAGTTTTCGAAATGAAAGCAAAAGCAGTGAGATTACATGGCGCTAACGATCTAAGATTAGATGAGTTCGAATTACCGGAAATTAAAGATGATGAAATATTAGTTAAAGTTGTTTCTGATAGTGTTTGTATGTCAACTTATAAATGTGCAATCTTAGGGACAAAACATAAACGTGTTCATGAAGATGTTGCAGATCATCCGGCTATCATGGGACATGAAATGGCAGGGGACATTGTACAGGTAGGAAAAAAACATCAGGATAAGTTTAAACCGGGAATGAAATTCACATTACAGCCAGCCTTAAATTATAAAGGAACAATGTGGAGTCCAGGTTATTCTTATGAATTCTTTGGAGGAGATGCAACGTATTGTATTATTCCAGCTGAGGTTATGGAATTAGGATGTTTATTGGAATACAAAGGTCGTGCATATTATGAAGCCTCTTTGGCAGAACCAATGTCTTGTAGTATTGGTGCATTTAATGCTAATTATCATACAAAAATGGGTGTTTATCATCATGAAATGGGAATTAAAAAAGATGGAAAACTGGCTATCTTAGCTGGAGCTGGACCTATGGGATTAGGGGCTTTGACATATGCATTACATCGTGATATTCGTCCATCTATGATTGTTGTGACAGATATTAATCAGGAACGATTAGATCGTGCAGAACATTTATTCCCAGTTGAGGAAGCTAAAAAGGATGGCATTGAATTACACTTTGTAAATACAAAAGAAATGGAAGACCCTGCTGCAGAATTATTAAAGATTACAGGTAATACCGGCTTTGATGATGTATTCTGTTATGCACCTGTTGCAGAAGTAGTAGAATTATCTAGTGCCGTTTTAGGTAGAGATGGATGTTTAAACTTCTTTGCTGGACCTACAGATAATAAATTTAGCGCAAAGATGAATTTCTATGATGTACATTATAATTCTACTCATGTTATGGGGACAACAGGCGGAAATACAGCAGATATGATCGAGTCTTTGGAATTAACAGCACAAAATAGAATTAATCCTGCTGTTATGGTAACTCACATTGGCGGATTAGACGCAGCTGTTGAAACAACGTTAAATTTACCAAAAATTCCAGGTGGGAAGAAATTAATTTATACACATTTGAATATGCCATTAATTGCATTAACAGACTTACGTGAAAAGGGGAAAGAAGATTCACGATATACAGAATTGGCGGATATTGTAGATGCTCATAAAGGATTATGGTGTCCTGAAGCAGAAGAATATCTATTGGCACATTTCAGTGAAGAATAAATTGGAATTATCTACTTCCCTCATGTATACTAATAGGTAAGGAAGTAGGTGTTGATTGACATGGAAGTTATGGAACAAAGACGCAGTGAGATCGTAGCGTTCGTAAATGAAAAGGGAAGCATTACCTTTGCGCAATTAAAAGAAAGGTTTCCATCTGTATCAGAAATGACTTTACGTACAGATTTAAAAATATTAGATCAGAGTAAAAGACTGGTACGTATTCATGGAGGCGCAAAATCATTAGAACAGATTACTGGAAATGATGATTTATTAAGAAAAAGGTTCATTCAGAATACAGAGGCAAAAAAAGAAATAGCAGAAAAAGCAGTACCATTAGTTGAGCCTCATAAGACCATTTTCTTAGATTCAGGAAGCACAACTACGATGTTGACACATCGGCTTCAAAACCAGCCAAATGTAATAATTACAAGCGGATTGACATGTGCAATTGAATTAGCTCAATATGATAAAATCAAAGTATCTTTAGTAGGCGGAAATCTAAATACGAGAAGTCTAAGTATCAATGGCAGTGAAGGAATTCGATATTTAGAAAAGATAAATTTTGATATTGCTTTTATTGGGGTTACTCGTTATAGTAAAGAAACGGGATTTACCTGTGAATCATTTGAAGATGCCCTAATTAAGCGAACTGTTATTGAAAGAGCTGAGAAAGTAATCTTATTAATGGATTCTTCAAAAATTAATAAAAGAGGAACTTATACGATTTGTAGTGAAACAGATGTAGATGCTGTTGTCTGTGACAAGGAACTTCCACAAATAATGAAAGAAGAATGGGAGAACCTCGGACTTTCCGTATATTGATCATATGAAATAAGTAAGTCCATCAATATGAAACATATTGATATGGTTCTAGAGAGGACATACTATGAAAACAGCACTTCAAAAATTTGGAAAATTTCTCTCTGCAATGGTAATGCCAAACATTGGTGCTTTCATTGCATGGGGATTTATAACTGCTTTATTTATTGCGGATGGATGGCTGCCAAATGAACAACTAGCATCTATCCAGCCTTATATGCTAACATATTTATTACCTATCTTAATTGCCGCATCTGGTGGAAAAATGATTGCGAAAGAACGTGGACAGGTAATGGGGGCAATCGCAGTCGTTGGATGTATCGCCGGTGTCGGCGGAACAGAAGGACAGCCTATGTTAATGGCCGCAATGATTATCGGTCCATTTGCGGGCTGGGTAATTAAGAAATTTGATCAAATCGTGGAAGGACATATTCCTGCAGGATTTGAAATGTTAATTAATAATTTCTCTGTTGGTATTTTAGGGATGATCGTAGCTATATTAGGATATTATTTAATTGGTCCATTAATGACAGCAATTTTATCTGTATTAGCTGCAGGAGTAAATATATTAATTACTCATGGTTTATTGCCGCTTGTCGCAATCTTTGTGGAACCAGCAAAAGTATTATTCTTAAACAATGCCATTAATCATGGAATCTTTACTCCGATTGGAGTTGAACAGGCAGTAGAAACTGGAAAATCTATTATGTATATGCTAGAGGCAAATCCTGGACCTGGGCTTGGTGTCTTATTGGCTTACTGGTTTTTCTCAAGTGATAAAACAACGAAAGATTCAGCGCCAGGGGCAATTATCATTCATTTCCTTGGTGGAATTCATGAAATCTATTTCCCATATATTTTAATGAATCCAATTGTAATTCTGGCACCTATTGCAGGTAATATATGTGCTATAGCTTTCTATTCAATATTTGAATGTGGTTTGAAAGGACCAGCAAGTCCTGGTTCCATTATTGCCTTCTTATCTATGGCTCCAAAAGGTACGACATTAATGACACTTTTAGGTGTGGTAATCGCGGCAGGTGTATCCTTTGCGGTTGCTAGTCCAATCATTAAGTTAACAGCTTCTAAAAATCAGAAGAGCTTAGAAGATGCTCAGGAAACAGTGCAAGGTATGAAAGCACAGGCAAAAGGTACAGCTATTGATGTATTAGCAGTGAAGAAAATCGTCTTTGCATGTGATGCAGGAATGGGTTCATCCGCAATGGGCGCAACTAAATTTAGAAATCGTCTAAAAGCTGTACGTCCTGATTTGATTGTTACAAATACTTCAGTAGATAATATTCCTGCAGATTGTGATGTCATGGTTGTTCAATCTGTATTGGCTGAACGTGCACAGGCATGTGCTCCTCAAGCTAAATTGATTACGATTGGAAACTTCTTGGCTGATCCTGCATTAGATGATTTATTCTTCCAGTTATCTACTGGTGATGCTAGAGTTGTAGAAGTACAGGAACCAGAGGAAAAAGAAGTAAGTGTATCTAAAGACATCTTAACACTTGATGGTATCCAATTGAATCTGAAATCTGTATCAAAAGAAGAAGCAATCATAGCCGCAGGTAAACAATTAGTAAAACTGGGATATGTAGAAGAAGAATATATAACTGCTATGCTGGAACGTGAAAAGATTGTTACGACATACATTGGTATGGGATTAGCGATTCCTCATGGCACAACACATGAAGGGGATATTATTCATAAAACAGGTATTGTCTTACTACAATATCCAGATGGAATTGATTTTGGGGATGAAAAAGCACAGCTTGTGATTGGTATAGCTGGAATGGGTGGAGAACATATGGAAGTACTTGCGAAAGTATGTACTGCATTAGAAGATGAAGCTATTCTTGAAAAGATGAAGACAACAGATGATAAGGAATGGATTTTAAAACAATTATCTTAATGAAATAATTAACAAGGCAGAAAACCTATACTTTATGGTTTCCTGCCTTTTTGTTTTTATATTACATAATCAATGCCGTAAAACCTATAAAATGGATTATAAATCTTTAGGAAAATGGTATAATATAAATTAAAGATTAATGAATCATTTAGGGGGAAAAGAATATGTCAAAAAAGAAAAAGATATTTTTTATAGGCTTTTATTATTAATGAATTGGTTTCCGCTATGAATCAGATAATTCTTTTTCATAATGCTAATGAACTATTATAGATGAAGAATAGAATAAAAACTAATTTTAAATAAAAGAAAGGGGATATTGGAATGACTGAATTATTTGATATCACAAATTTTGACTCTTATAAAGAAGATAATCGTAGAGAAGTAAAAAAAGCTACTGGTGGATTGCCAGTATCATTGTGGGAATCATATTCTGCTATGGCTAACTTATGGTGGTGTCATTATCCTGGGAATTAAGGAATTAGATGATAGAAGGTGGAAAACAACGGGATTGAAATCCGAAAATAAAGAAAAATTATTAGATGATTTTTGGAATCAAGTTCATAATCCACAAAAAGTAAGCATCAATCTTTTGGTTGAAAATGATATTGAAACTTACGAAATGAATGATGATCTTATTATTGTAATTCATGTTCCTATGGCTAAACGCGAACAAAAGCCAGTTTACATTAACAATGACATATTTAGAGGCACTTATAAAAGGACACATACAGGAGATTATCACTGCTCCCGTTCTCAAGTGAAATCAATGCTTCGAGATCAGATTGAAGAAACAATGGATATGCATATTATAGAGAATATGACGATTGAAGACCTGAATTTTGAAACTGTTCATCAATATCGTAATAGGCATAAATCATATAGACCAGATCATATTTGGAATGGTTTGCCAGATGAGGACTATTTGTTGATGATTGGTGCAATCGATAAAGATAGAGATGGAAAAATTTATCCTACAGGTGCTGGATTACTGATGTTTGGAGAAGAACATCGAATATTAAGACAATATCCTGAATATTTTTTAGATTATAGAGAAATATTAGATCCAACAATTAGATGGACAGATCGTTTACAATCTTCTTCCGGTGAATGGACTGGGAATGTATTTGATTTTTATTTTAAGGTTTACAACAAAATTGCACTAAATATTAAAGTTCCCTTCAAAATTGAAAATGGAATTAGAGTTGGTGATACACCTGTTCATAGAGCAATACGAGAAGTTCTTGCGAATTGCTTAGTAAATACAGATTTTTATATACCAAGAGGTGTTGTCATTAAACTAGAAAAAGATGTATTAACTATCGAAAATCCTGGCTCTATTCGAGTTGGAAAATATCAAATGAGATTAGGTGGGCAATCTGATCCTAGAAATAAAGCATTAATGAAAATGTTTAATCTTATTGGAGTTGGAGAACGTGCAGGTAGTGGTGTTCCCGAACTATTTAGTGTTTGGGAAAATGAAGGTTGGATAGAACCGACCATAGAAGAACATTTTGACCCAGATCGTACTATTTTAACTATGAAATTTATAAAGAAAGTGCCGAAAAAAAGTGCCGAAAAATAATATCGATAAAAAAGTAACTAAAAAAACAAAAATGCATTATGATAAAATACTTTCTTTTATGGAATCAAATAAATGGTATAAAACAAGTAATTTTGTTGATATTCTGGATGTTAAAGAAAGAAGAATAAAAATATTATTGAATGAACTCGTTGAAAAGGGTCTTCTTGTTGAAGACGGTTTAACAAAAGGAAAAAAATATAAGAAAAATGATAAATAGACAAAAAAGAGATGCAATCACTGCATCTCTTTTGTAAGTTCATTAATTGAATATACTCCATCTGTTTGTATAGATAGCTGATTTAAAAGGACTTGTTGAGTGCTTTCTTCTGGTTCTAACACAATAATATAATCATACTTTTTAATTCATTCTTTATAAAGCTCTCATCTAATGTATTTGTCGCATCTACATAAGGACTGTAAAGAAAATACTTGGCAGTATAATGAACATAGTAACTAGATATTTGTGCATCTGAATCATTTGTGATTAATAGATAGTGATTTTCATTTATTTGACCATTTTCAGGCCATTCATCTCCTAGAAGTGATGAAATCTTACCTGGTAATGAAGTTTCATATTGGCTTTCAATGGATAATAAGCCGTTAAATTCTGAATATAGTAGATTTAAAGCAAGAATTGCGAAAACAAGAATAGCTTTTTGATAACGCTGTTTAGTCTTAGGAGAGTAGAAAGCTTTATAATCATATTTTTGATTTCCTAATTTTATATAGAAGGAATCTTCAATATCTAATGTACCTGCAATGAATAATCCTCCGCCAAACAAGATGACGATACTACAGGCATATCGTTCAAATCCTGCAAGATAAATAGCTTCATCATAGGGCATAGAGAATAAATATAAACCAAGAATTCCAATATAATATAAAATCACTACAACATTCAGCCATACATAGGCAGGGGTCAGCCTTAGTTTCTTTTTATATTTTACTTTATAGAAGATGATAACACTTATAGAAACAATTTCATAGAGAAATAACATTTGTGATGAACGATTCTGAAAAGAGAAGATTGTGGATAGGTATTTAGAGATTACCTGAGAATACATAGAGGCAGGCAGTTTAATATATTCACTAGATATATTTGTGGTGGAGAATTTTGTAGCACCTTGAATAATGGAATCTAAATGATAATTCCATAATATATACGGTATCAAAGTAATGATGATAAATAGAAGAAATAACATCATTGTTTTTAGATTACGATATTTTTTGTCTCTGATAAGTGTATAGGCAAAGAAACATAATGCGATGCTTGAAAAGATCAAACCTGTACTCTTTAAGAGATTTGTCATTGCTAATAGAGGAATGAGGCAAAGCATAGTTTTTGATAGCTGATCTTTGTATATATAAATAATCGCAATAGCACTTAATGTGCACATAGGAAGTAGGAAATCCACTAATAGATTATTAATTCGAATCGTTATATTTAAGATAGATAGTAACGTCATTCCAAAGGCAAGGAAGATATAAAGTAAAAATCGATTTTTCTCTTGAATGATTCCAAAAACAGATAGCATACAGGAGAAGATTAAAATATTTTGTGCTAGTAACATGACTCCCTGAGAATGACCAAGGAATAAGCAGATGTAATAAATAAAACTGGAAGCCGCAAGAGGATATTCTTTGAAGGAAATCATAGCAGTAGCTGCATTTGGAAAAGAATTGGCAGTAAGTAAATACTTAACAATAATTGCCCAATGGGAGAAGTTATCATAGTGCTGAAGATGTAGGTTTATAGTCAGTAGGAAAAAGATAATTGTTCCAATGATAAATAGAATAGGGAAGGCCTCTATATGAATTTTAGGAAGGCCTTGTTTTTTCCATGCAGTTAACATATACATAAAGCCTAGAATACCAAGGAGATAAATACAATAGGATACTGGTAATAAAAGATTAGCTAAACCACCTACGTATGTACCTATACTTATCATGGAACTGATAAAGATAGGAATGGTATACCACGAAAAATGTAAATGGCGATAAATTACATAAAAATAGCCAGTGAAGGATAGAAATAGTCCGATACCAAAAAAAATCATAGAGTCACCTCCATTTCATTAATAAATTCTACGATTTGGTAAAGCTGAATACCCTGTCTTAGTAACTCTTGGGCATTTGTTAATTCATATAATACTCCATAAGAAGGTCTAATATCATTTGCCTTTTTTAGGTGTAATGAAGTATTAGGAAGCTGTAAAGTTAATTCTTCCTGTTGAAGGTTTGAAATCTGGGATAAGGTGAAATAACGAAAATTAAAGTCATGAATTGTGGCTTGAATACCTTCTTCAAAACGAACTTTTTTATCTATCTTTACACGTGCTGATTCTCGTCTTTGACGTATTCCAGGACGTAATCGTAATCTTACATTACGTATAAAATCATCGTATGATGTCATCCATGGATCAATTTTTGTAGGTAAAGAATGTAGCCGATCATGAATAATTTGTAGGTATTCACGTAAGTCATCCTCAGTTTTTGGTTCTATTACTGCACCATACATCCATGAGTTATTACTCTCTTTAACATAAACTAAATGAGCATTTAATGTTGCGTTATAATGCTTTGTTGTTATTTTAATTTCAAAAGTATCTTCTTTGGCGATATGAATTGGTTTATCTAAGATAAATGAAATACCTTGTTGTGATACATCTACGGTTTTACCTTCCATTATACATCCCTGATAAGTTACTGTAATGTTTTCTTTAGCACGAATACGCTCATATTTTCGATAGCTTGGTCTTCCTAACATGAAGAAAATAGCATAACATAACGCAATGAGGTTGTAACCTAACCAAAAGATGATTACACTGCTGTAGAATAAGGACCATCCATATTTACTATAGATAAATTTTATTAATGCTAAGACGGATAATAGTAATAAAACTAAGTGAGGAATAATGAAGCGTAGCTTTGTTGTATGATTCGATGTTTTCTTTTTATTAGTAACTTTAAATTTTCTTTGATGAATACCAATAGTTTCTAAGAGTACAGGGAATACTAGATAAGGAGCTAATATTGTATCAATAATCTGTGACCAGCGCTGACTTCGTATATGTGAGCTAAGATAGCGCATCGACAGGTTATATAAGATAAACGATGGAATCCAAAAGATAACAAGTTCGATAAAATCACATTCTACTAACTGAAAACCAAATAAGGCAAATAGGATAGGCGAAAGGATAAAGATAAATCGATTGAAGAAAGACCACCAGTATAAAAAGGCATTTAAGTAAGATATGTTAGCTCTGATAGGTAATTTCTTTGTGAAAATCGCATTTGTATTCTGGATACTTTGAATTACTCCCTGTGCCCAGCGTACTCTTTGTTTAATCATACTAGGAATCGTTGTTGTGGATAGCCCAGCAGCCAATACTTTAGAAGTAGAGTAGGTAATATATCCTGCTTTTTGAATACGAATACTGGTTTCAAAATCTTCTGTTATAGTATCATAAGGAAATCCGCCAATTTCTTCCATAGCGCATCTTGCGATTACTGTATTGCTTCCTGTATAAGCAACAGAATTGGTTACATTTCTCAAGGTGTTGATTTCCTTGGAAAAGAAATCCTGTTCATTAGGAATACTATTTTGTGCATATAGATTAAATTGGAATAAGTCCTGATTATAGAAACTTTGTGGTGTCTGAATTAGACCAATCTTAAAGTTAGGATCAATTTCTTCTTCCTTGCGAATACGATAAGTTCCATCACTTTCTTTTTTATATTTAGGTAAGAGAAAATATGGAACTGTTTCCATTAAAAAAGTTCTTTGAGGAATCATATCTGCATCAAAGGTCGCAATTAAAGGTGAATTTGTATGTTTCAAAGCATTATTCAGGTTTCCTGATTTCGCATGCTTATTATCTGCTAGACCAAGATATCCTACTGATAGCTTTTTCGCAAGTTCTTTAACTTCAGCACGATTACCGTCGTCACATAAGTAAATATGAACTTTACTTTTATCAGGATATTCCATATACGTACAGGCGTTAACTGTAGTATATAGGAGTTCAACTGGTTCATTATGCGTCGCAATAAAGACATCAACATCAGGATATGCATCATCTGGTATTGTTGGGAAATCTAATATTGCACGTTTGTTTTTCATTTTATTGTAGTAAAGTTCGAATGTTGTGAAGGTTGTGGTAATTTCCGCTAATAATAAAAGCACACCAAATATAATATTCCATAATCCCTCATGTATAGGAAGGGTAAATAGCGTTCTCCATACTAGATAAATTGTTGTGAATATAAACGTTAATATAAAGAGAATATTACGTTTTCTATCATCAGTCATGCTACCCCTCCTTCGTGTTAAAAACCCATCGCTTTTGAGCCTGATAAGAAAGAATAGATAAAAGGGTATCTATCAGAATCTTAGCGCTGGATCTAGGAAAGCCAAATGTATAGAATATGCTTACGAATCCTGCAGATAAAAACATAATGATGAAGCATAGAGCTAGATATTTAATAAAAGAATGTTTTCGTTGGGAAGAATGAAAGACAACATTTTTATTAATGAGGAAATTACATATCATTGAAATAATTCTTGCTAGTACAGTAGAAAGAAGAATTACTGAATATATTTCCTGAAATACATCATCAAATACTCTTAGAAAAAACATAAAGGCTAAGAAATCAATGATAAAACAAACTACAGCTGAAGATATAAATAGTGATATTGTTTTAAAGAATAAACCTAATATTTTTAGACTATCTTGTACAGGTTTAAAATGTGTTCCTTTATTGCCATTGTTATAAATTGTTTTTATAGGAATAAAAGATAGTGGGAGTTTTTTATGACACCAGTGAATCAGTACCTGTGATTCATATTCAAATCGTTCTCCAGAACATTGAAGCATTTCATCTAGATATTGAGCACCAAAAGCTCGAAGTCCTGTCTGTGTATCTGGAATCCAGCGAAAGCAGAAGATAGAAAATAATAAAGATGAGAATCGATTACCAATCCATGATTTTATAGGAACATGGGAAAAACTAAAGTTTCGCTCTCCTAAAATCAATTGATTAGGATTCTGAAGTAATTCCTCACTAATGTGTTTTACATCTTCTATCTGATGTTGTCCATCAGAATCTAAACAAACGATTCCTTTGATATCTTTTAAGTTATCTTTTATATATTGATAAGCTGTTTTTAATGCAGCCCCTTTTCCTTTATTGATTTCATGTGTTAAAACTGTACAATTATCAAATTGATTAATTTTATGAAAAATAGATTGATAATTCTTTCCTGAACCATCATCTATGATTATTATATGTTGAATATTCAAAGAAGAAAGTTCTTGAATATAGGGGATTAATTGCCATTCTGGTTGCAGAGATGGAATTAAAAAACATAGATTTTTCATGCTTATTACCTCCTAAATCACCTTATTTTATAACAAAACCGAGAAAAAAGGTATAGTTAAATGCAATTTTTTCATAAAATTATTATTTTTTTATTTTACAAGATATTAGTGTGACAATTAGTAGAAAATTGGTAGCGTTTTAGTAACATATTAGTCACACTTGATATTTTATGACAAAGAGCATAAAAATATGAATGAAAGAAATATTGTTTATTTTCATTGTTTCAAAATAATTTACAAAATATTTCAGAAAAGTGTTGACAAATGATTTCATAGTACGTATACTGTAGATAAATAAAACGCTATGATAAGAAATAGTAAACATAAACCGGTATGCAGAGAGTTCCTGGTAGCTGAAAAAGGAATATACAAGGTATGTTGAACACATCTTTGAGCTGCAGTTGTGAAATCAGTAGCTTCTGCCGGTATACACCGTTATATGTTAAGAGTAACTTACTCGCTGAGGTCAGTGATCGCAAGACACTGATAAAATTGAGGTGGAACCACGTAAGCACAAGCTTTCGTCCTCTGGAGAAATCCATGAGAACGAAGGCTTTTTTCTTTATCAGAGCTAGAAAAGAGGGAGATTTATGAAAAAGATTAAAATGTTAATGTTAGCACTATGCTGTACACTCACCCTGGCCGCTTGCGGATCAGAAACATCTAATGAAGAATCTAAAGAAGTATTGACAATTGGGATTGACAATACCTTCGCGCCAATGGGATTTTTACAAGATGGAGAATTAGTTGGTTTTGATGTAGAATTAGCAAGAGCTGTTGCGGAAAAAATTGGTGTAGAAGTAGAATTCCAAAATATTGATTGGGATTTAAAAGAAACAGAATTAGACGCTGGAAATATTGATTTAATATGGAATGGATATTCTATTACTGAAAAACGTAAGGAGCAGGTTCTATTCTCTGATGCCTACATGGAAAACAAACAATTAATTATTACTACTGATCAGACTGGAATACAAAGTAAAGAAGATTTGAAAGGAAAAACTGTCTCTGTTCAAAAAAATTCAAGTGCATATGATGCGGTTATGCAGGATACAGCATTTGTGGAAAGTTTAGATGGTGGAAAATTAACACAATTTGATACGAATAATGATTGTTTTATGGATCTGGAATCAGGTAGAAGTGATGCGATTGTTGTGGATGAAACATTAGCTCGTTATTATATGAAACAACAAGACAACGGTATAAATTATGTAGTACTAGATGAAGATTTTGGAAAAGAAGAATATGCAGTAGGTATGCGTAAAGATGATACAGAATTATGCAATAAAATAAATACAGCATTAAAGGAACTAAAAGAAGACGGTACATTTGATACAATCAAAGACAAATGGTTTAAATAACGTATGGAATTCTTTATAAGTCTATTACCTGCGTTTATCGAAGGTTTAAAAATCACCTTATTCTTTTGGGTTGTCACCTTATTTGGTTCCTTTATTTTATCTCTTCCTATAGTGTATCTTCGTTTATCAAGAAATAAAGTTATTTCTTCTATACTTCGCTTTTATATCTATATCATGCGAGGAACGCCATTACTTCTTCAGTTAATGTTTGTTTATTTTGGACTTCCTTATATTGGAATCCGTATGGATCGTACAACAGCTGCTATCTTTGCCTTTATCTTAAACTATACTGCTTATTTTACAGAGATATTAAGAGGTGGAATTCAATCCATTGATGAAGGTCAAAAAGAGGCCGCAAAAATTTTAGGTTATTCAAATACCTATACTTTCCTCAAGATTCTATTGCCACAGGCATTACGCAACTGTATTCCGTCTTTTATTAATGAAAGTCTTACATTATTAAAAGATACTTGTTTAGTATCTATCTTAGGTATTGATGAATTATTACGTTATGCCAAGATTGCGGCAGGAACATATGCAACAAGCTTACCGTTTATTTATGTTGGAATCATCTATCTGATTTTAAATATGCCTATATCCAGAGGTTTAAATTATGTGGAAAAAAGATTGAATTACTATAAATAGAGGTGTCGTTATGAAAATTCAAATAAAAAACTTATGTAAATCATTTAAAGACAATCAGGTTCTCAACAATGTTAGTTTAGATATAGATGATCAGGAAATTGTCGTATTGATGGGACTAAGCGGAAGTGGAAAAACAACACTTTTAAGATGTCTTTGTGATTTAGAAACCGCCGATAGCGGAGAAATTATAATAAATGGCACTTATTTATTAAAAGAGGAGAATGGAAAAAGTATGTATGCCGATAAGGAAACAAAAAAGAAACTTCGTAAAGAAGTAGGAATGGTGTTTCAAAATTATCAGTTATTTCCTCATCGAACCGTATTGCAAAACTTAATTGATGCCCCCATTTACCATAAATTAATGACAAAAGAAGAGGCAAAACAAAAAGCAGAGGAGTTATTAGAATTTTTACAGATTAAAGATAAAGCAGGTGCTTATCCTTCCACATTAAGTGGTGGACAGAAACAGCGTGTCGCAATCGCAAGAGCCTGTATGCTGCAACCATCACTCTTATGCTTTGATGAGCCTACTAGTGCATTAGATGCAGAATCTATTTCTTTAGTTACTTCCATCATACAAAATCTTAGCAAGGAAATGTCAATTTTAATTATTACTCATGATGAAACTTTTGCGAAAACAGTAGGTACTAGAATTATAAGAATTACAGATATTAACCAGGCAAAGGCAGGATAATCCTGTCTTTATTTAATTGAAAATCTAAGCATAAAGTAGGATAATATAAAAGGTGATAAAAAATGAAAATTAGAAAAGCAATAGAAAAAGATATTCCTAAAATTAGTGATTTATTATCTCAGGTATTGGAAATACATGCGCAAATTCGTCCAGATATATTTATTCCCGGCACAACAAAGTATACACATGATGAATTAGCAGAAATGTTTAAAGATGATAAAAAACCTATCTTTGTTGCGGTAAATGAAGAAGATGAAGTCATTGGTTATGCGTTTTGTGTCTTAAAGGAACAACCCTTCTCCAACAACATGATTCCTTTTCAATCCATGTATATTGATGATTTATGTGTAGATAAAAATGCAAGAGGAATGCATATAGGACAAGCTTTATTTGAATATGTAAAGCAGGAAGCTAGGGAAAGAGGTTGTTATGAAATAACACTCAATGTATGGGAAGGCAATGATTCCGCTAAATATTTCTATGAAAAAATGGGGTTAACTCCTCAAAAAACACAGATGGAATATACATTAAAATAAGGAATATGTTATGAAAGAAGTAAAATTTAAAAGAATCAAGGCAGAATTTATAGGATTTGGCGGAATTAAAGGTAATAAATATGAATTTAAAGGAATTGAAGAAATTGTTCAAAAGGCTATAAAGAAAGGCTGGACTTATATAGGCTATGTTCCCATTTGCACAAGAGGAGATGGAGGGGAAGAAACCATATCCCTCATGTTTGAAAGAGAAATAACAGAATGAGTGATTAGGAGATGTTAAAGTGAAGGAAGCTATTCAAAAAGAGAAAATTAGAATTTATGCAGAGGATTTACTACAGCCGGAAGAAGTAGAAAACATAGAACTATATACTTCCATTAATGAAGATGCTGGTGAATTTGATGCATGGTTATTAGAAACAGATACAGGAAATGAATATTGGGTATTTGAAGGCACATATCCAGCAAATATAGTAAAGAAAAGTGGAATTTATACTGACATTAAAAGAGCATTTGAAGCTTATATTGATATGGCAAATCAAGAAGAACTACAGGTAATGGATCGTAACTTATATTTATAAAAATAACTTTTAGATAAAAACCTATCCCTAATGTAATTGTAAGGATAGGCTTTTTATCTATGCATCAAAGAATTTTCTTTTATGAGGGAGATCTAGTTCATCATCATCTTCTTCATCAATTCCATATTTAAATAGATAATCTTTAATTGTTTCATAAAACTCACTTAATTCATCTTCATCCATATTCTCTAACATATGACAGAATTCTTCTTCGTTCATTTCTGATAATGTATTTAAAAATTCATAATCTTCTTGTATGTTATATAATATTTCTTCCTGAGCTTTGGAGATGAAATCTTCTATTCGTATTTCAATTCCTAAATCTTCACATACTCCACTTAATATCTGAGCCATATTATCGTTATTGACTACTATGGTTTGCATACAGCCGTTAGCTTCAATATAATCACAAAGAATAGAGATGACGCAGTGACAAACATTTTTATATGATAAGTAAGCTGATTCATCTAATAGTTCTTTCTCTTGGCTTGAGAATGTTTCAAATGTCAAGTAAAGAGGAATATGTGAATCGTTTATATTTTTTGGATTTAGATCTGATATTAAATCAATATAAATTATTGAATTCTTTGATTGTTTTTGAGTAAGCTTTTCCACATCCGCTTTAGATATATGAATCGTTATAATTTCTTGAACCATATATTTTATCGGATAAGATATCTTCAATTGATTCTTAGAATCCCATTCTCCTAAAAGGACATGTCCATCATTATATTCCGGTAATTCTGAATAACTGCTGGCATTCAATATGGAAGTGAAATTATTTAAATCATTTATGATAGTCTGAGCGTCCTCATCATTAGGGTCATAGGGAAGAGATCCCATTCTTAGAATTTTCACAAAATTAATGTTTTCGCTCTCCCAATCATCATCTGTTAGATCATCAGTATTGAGATGAATAATACTAACTGAATTCATAAATGTATTGGTTGATAAAGCAGGTGCATTTTCAATGCCTCGCATGAATTCAGATTCATTCTCAAAGAGGTAGATATGTATGCAATCTGTTTGTTTATTTATGGAAAGCACTTTCTTTGAAAATGGAGTTTTTGCGATAAGAACACTCATATCTGAAAGTTCTTTCTTATCTAGCTCTTCAAAGAAAGAATCAATTGTGGAATATAATTGCTTATTTTTCTCGTCGCTTAGAGGATAATATAATTCTAATGAAGATATACCATTAAATGCATCTATTACACTTTCTTCATCAAATTTCTCAATCTTGTAATCATATTCAGAGATATTATCGCCTTTCCACTTTAATAATTGAATTGTAGAATTTGGATTATCTATGGTTTTTTCTACTAAAATAAGTACTTCCCAATTAGCTCCATAATCATATGTATAATGAATGCGTAGGGAATCATAAAGATAATCGCTAAGGGCAGAATTAATACTTTTTCTTTGATGATTATATGAAAATAATAAATCATCATCTTCTGCTATTTCATCAGGGATAAATTCTAGATTAAGGGAAGGAATATTGAAATCATATAAATGAGAGCCATCCCAGTCAAACATGCTTTGTATAGCATAATGCAGGTGAAAAAAAGACATGTTTTTAGGAATCCATATACGTCTCCAGATAGGTGGTTTAGTATGTTTCAGTGTAATTTTAAGCTGATAGCCTTCCATACAATCATCTCCTCGTCTATATTTGTATTGTATCATGAAATAACTATTTAAAAAATAATTATTACAAATAAAATATGATAAAAGAATCGTGGAGGAAACTGTCTGTATGGTATTAATACAAGGGAGTCAAGCATACAGACAGTAGAGCATGATTATCATGATCTGGATATAGTATAACGAAATAGAATAAAGAAGGCAAAAGCTAAACTATGTCAAAATATACTTTGAAAGATATTGGTTTAATGGAAAAGAAACAAGAAACGATATGAAATATAGTTCATTGAACATGATCGGTAAATAATTGAGCTTTTTTTGTGCAAATAAAACGCAGTGTATAGAAATTAAGAGTCTGATAATTTATAATATAATTTAAAGAGAAAAAGGAGGAGAAACATGAAAGTATATGTTGCAGGTTCTTTGTTTAATGAAGCAGAAGTGGCTCAGAGAAAAAAAGAGGGAGAAATTCTAAGAAGAGAATTTCCACAGTTAGACATCTTTAATCCTATTGACCAGCCATTTAATGAAAATAAACAATCTTTGCCCACTCCACAGGAAATATATGATGGAGATACAAAAGCAGTAGAAGAATGTGATGTTTTTATTGCGGATCTTACAAATGAAGATGCTGGTGTCATGGTAGAATTAGGTATTGCGATAAAAACAAATACTAAGATTATCATTGGTATTAATAGTGATATTCGTTTACAATCCGCCAATAAATATGATGTGCCTACTTATGGGATGAATCATTATGTGTTAGGTGCAATCTTATCTCATGGTTACTTTGTGAGAAGCTTTGATGAAGCAGTAGAAAAATTAAAAGAATGTTTAAAGTAAGAAAAAGCAGAGGGTCACAGGAGTGATCTTCTGCTTTTACAATTCTTCACGAATAAATAAATGTTTATTAGGGAAAGGAATATTGGATAGTTGTTTTACCATCATACTGATTTGTTTCTTTCCTCTTCCTTGGAGTACAGTTTCCTCATCTACATCTACGTATACAGTTCTTGTTTCCTGATAGAAATACTGCATCATGGAAGATAGGGCTTCTTCTGATGTATAGATGCATTCACTCACAAGAATTTCCTCATCGCTTTCAGTTAGAATCATGTATCCTTTCGCAATATCTTGTTCATAATATACGATTAGTTTTTGATTCCATATAGAGATATAAGGAAGTAATTGTTTTTCATAATAGGCAATGTCTCGCAAGCGATAGCCATTTTTATTCATACAATATGCATTGTATAGAGATAATAATTCTTCTGCTTGTGTGGATTCTTTAAAGTATCCTTTCGATATTTGTGAATATTCTTCTTTTCTTAATTTATAACGGATACGGTAATATTGTTCATGGAATCCAAAGCTTCTATAGATATCCCAGTTATATGCCTGTATCAGAACAAACGGAGTATCTAATTTAGCTAATACATGATTTAAAAGTATTTTCATATAGCCGCATCCTTCATATTCAGGATCTGTTGCGACTCCAACAACAAAAGGTGTTTCTACTGGTTTATCATCTATCATGATAGAAAACCAGCGAAGCTGTAGCATGCAGATTAGTTTCTCTTTCCATGTTAGTACATAACAATTTTCCTTTTGATATAGATTTGAGAAATAAAAATCTGTACTTTCCTTAGTTTCTTCTTCAAAGCGATTAAACCATAATTCTTTAATCTGATTTTTCATTGAATCATCAGCAGTTCGAATTTGTAGAGGTTCATAGCTACATGCAAATTTCTGGATTTTTGTGATTGGCTGCATATCTTTTTTAGCTTTTCTTAATGCAGGAGATCCCATATCATCTTCACGATTGATATATTTAATATCTTCCTCTAATGTTTCAAGAAATAACTTTAAGATTGCGATATATAAGCCACGGATACTACGATTTGCCTTTTCTACATGAATTTGAATCATATCTTTTGCTAAACGAGAAGCAATTATAAAAGCTTCCATTTTACCATCTATGTAAATACAGCCGCCTTCTATTGGAAGGTTATTTTGATTTTCTAAGAAAAAATGAATTCCTTTTTCTTCTACCTTTATGCTTTCCTCTTCTTCTTTTTGTGATTGCCAGAAGGATAAAAATTCATATATTTCTTCTGTTGGACAGTCTTTTAAGTTACGATATTCAAAACGATCCTGATATTGTTTTAGAAATGCATGATAATGGTTTCTTCGTTTCTGCATTTTCTTTCCGGATAAGGACTGTTGTTGGTAACGATCATAAACATAATCTCTAGCATCATAACAATCCCATACTAAAAATTTCATAGGAAATGCTTCCATAAGCCAATCTTTAAATTCTTTAGTCATAGAGTGAATTTCAAAATCAATCTGAATTTTAGAAGAATATTCCTGTATGGCTTTTACTGCTTCTTTTCGATCTTCCTTCTTACAAAAAGGCATTATCCAGATTGGACTTCTATCTGGTATTGTTATATAAACGATTGCATATTTTGGCGTTGTCTTGAAGTATACTTCATACTTATTTGACCACATCAACATAGTCATAGGATTAGAATTATATTCATGATAATCTGCTAATGCAGTATATGGCTGAAGTCTTTGCCAATTCTTTAAAGTTAATTTTTCCATAGTACCTCACTTATATTCGTATTTATAGGGTAAATCAATATAAATAGTATTCCGATTATATGATAAAGTATATAAAAATTTAGCAATTTATTCAAATTATTAGCTCTTGGTTATTTAAATTATAGCATATAAAATAGCTTTACGTTCTATTCAGTTTTCTTGTAAAATAAAGCTAGCAATAAATCATAAGGAAGGTGAATTTATGGAAGTAACAATTAGCCAGTCATTAACAGATATTCTTGATAATGTACAGTTAGGAGTCATTGAATATGAAGTAGATGTAGTAACAGATGATGATAATGTAAATTGTTATTTTGAGAAATGCTTAAAGAGCTTAGATAGTCTTGCCGTAGAAGAAATTAGTCATATACAGGCTATTCAGGATACCAGAGAAGCTTATAAGAAATTAGGGAAAAGTCCATCGAAATATCGTAATGCCAGTGAGGCTATGCTTAGAAGAATAGCTAATAAAAAAGGATTATATCGAGTGAATAATGTGGTGGATGTAAATAATATCATGTCAATCACAACAGGGTATTCCATTGGTTCTTACGATATGGATAAATTACAAGGGAATATATATTTTGATAAAGCAGGGGCTTGTACCTATAAGGGGATTGGGAAGGAACTTGTAAATATTGAAAATCTGCCTGTTTTAACTGATGATATCGGTTTTTTTGGAAATCCGACAAGTGATAGTGAGCGTTCTATGGTAAAAGAAGGAAGGCATCAAATCATGACAGTGATTTATTCTTTCAGTAAGGAAGATATAACGGTTGTTGTGGAAAAGTATGTAAAGCTGTTGAAGGAATTGATGGTAGATAGAAGTTTAAGAATAGTAAATACTAAAGTAGTTCATAAGAATAAATAAGATAAAGAAAAGAGGATTATGGTGATTGTTTTATCACTATCATCCTCTTTTATGATTTATTTTGTGTAGTTGCTTAAGATTGCCTGTACTTTTGGAATTACATAGTGACTTTGTCCAATTTCTTTAGTATCATCAATCATTACAGTAACGGCAATATCATCATTAACAGCACATAGCCAGCCAATTTCTTCTTTGCCTTCTTTAACCTGTGCTGTACTAGTTTTTCCACCAGCATTTGTTGGGTTATCACCATAGCTATCCATCGCATCTTTTAGATTTGTAAACATGGTATTTGCGGCATCTGCGGAATATGCATTTTCCACTAAAGTTTTAGTTTTTCCATCTTCATATACAAGATAAGGCTGACGGATACTTCCATCATTCACATAAGCTGTATATAAAGCATTTAAATGAATAGGAGTTAGAAGAAGGTCTCCTTGCCCATATCCTGTTGCGGCTAATTTCTGATCATTGTCTAATTCATCACCATAAGTAGAAGTTGCTAGGGTAAATGGGAAATCAATTTTCTTACCAAACCCGATTTTATCTAGATAAGAAGAGAATGTTTTGGCACCGATCTTATCCGCAATCTGAGCCATTACGATATTATCGGAATATACAATAGCATTATGAAGATTGCTAGGTTCATCATAAGATTGCGTTGTAGTTACATAATTATCTCCCCAGCTAGAATCTTTCTGCCACTTATCCGTTTTCTCAAAAGTTGTATCAGAAGTAATTGTTTTGGAATCTAAGGCAATAGTACCAGTAATCGCTTTAAAAGCAGAACCAGGACAATAAGCAGAGATGTAGCGGTTTAATAATGGATTTAAAGGATTATTATTCAATTCTTCCCATGATTTGCTGTCCATGCCTAATACAAAATCATTTGGATCATAGGCAGGCATACTGACCATAGCTAGCATTTCTCCTGTTTTAGAATCCATAATAACTGCACTTCCTGCATCATCTTTCACTTGTTCATAAGCGATTTTCTGAGCATTCATATCTATTGTTAGTTTTACATCTTTTCCATTCTGAGCTTGTTTTTGCGCAACGGTTGTTTTTTGATTCCCCTTTTCATCTATAATATAGATACTGCATCCATCAGTTGCGCGAAGTGTGCTTTCATATATACTTTCTAATCCGGTTTTTCCAATCATGCTTGTAGAAGTATAGCCTTCTCCTTCATGATTTTTTAAATCTTCTTCCGTAACAGTTTGGATATAGCCTGTTAAATGGGCTGTCATTTCACCATATGGATAAACACGCCCAGTGGTTTGTTGAGCCATGGACCCATCAATGGCATTCCAATCATCTTTGATATCCTGATAAGTATTCTCAGAAATAGATTTTATAGGAACAAACATTCCTTTCTGAACCCAAGAGGCAGATAAGCTCTGCGTTATGCTATCTTTAGAAACATCTAATACTTCTGCCGCTTTAGATATACTATCCTGTTCATCTTTCATACTACCTGCCACAAAACCAACTTGGTAAACTGTTCCCTGTGTAGCTAGATACTCACCATTACGATCCAGTATACTTCCTCTTTCTCCGCTTGTGACATTAACACTTACTTTATCAGAATCTGTTAGATCTGGAAAAATCTGTGTACTATCCCAGACAATTTTTGCTTCTCCATCTTCTTCTTTCACAACTACGCTATTATCAAAAGAAAGTTTTCCCGCGGCACTTTGAAGAGTCATATTATATGTAAACTCTGTACCGGCATCTGTTTTCTTCTCATCGGTAATATCCATTGTGATATTGTTTGCGTCGATTCCTTCATAAATATTTTGAACACGAGTTACGAAATCCTCTTTATTCCAGTTTTGTTTGGAATCGCTGCTAATTAAGGAGTACATGTTTTCATATTCTTTCTTATTTATATACTCAACATATTCATTTAATACAGCTTCTTTAGAGTCTTTTCCTAAAAAGAAAAATCCGGCAATCCCGATGACGATGACTGCGGCAATTACTCCAATGATAATCCCTATTTTCTTATCTTTCATAATAGAATCCTCCTACTAACTATATTTATTTTAACATAAGTATTGTTGTGATAATGTGTAAAATTATTAAATTTCGTTCATAATTACTTTAATTTATACATAACCTATGGGACAAATTGCAGAAAGTGAGGAAATATAAGACGAACTAATGAATTTGTCCAATGTTTTTTAAGAGAATAGTGTTAGAATAAATATAAACAAGGGAGGTTATGTATATGTCACAAATAGATCATTGTGATGACACAAAGGTTGATTATGAAAGAGGATTAACATCAAAACAGGCAGAAGAAAATTTGAAGAAATATGGAGAAAATCGATTAGCACAAGAGAAAAAAAGAACAAATATTCAACGCTTTATAGAACAGTTTAAAGATGTAATGATTTTAATTCTGATCTTAGCGGCGATTATTTCTTTTATTACAGCAAGTGCTGGTGATGATCCAACTGAGTATTTTGAACCATTTTTAATTTTACTCATTGTAGTTTTAAATGCCATCCTTGGTGTTATGCAGGAGAGTAAAGCTGAAAAAGCTATGGAGGCATTAAAGGATTTATCTGCACCACATGCTCGTGTTATTCGAGATGGGAAGGAACAGGTTATTGATGCGACACAATTAACTGTAAATGATATTATCAAAGTAGAAGCGGGAGACTTTGTTCCTGCAGATGCAAGATTAATAGAAAGCTTTAGCTTGAAATGTGAAGAATCCGCATTAACAGGAGAATCCGTGCCATCTGAAAAGGACGCAAAAGCGGTTGTAGAAGAAAATGCCCCTATTGGTGATAGAAGTAATATGATATTTTCTGGATGTAGTGTTACTTATGGAACAGGGAAGGCAATTGTTACGGCAGTTGGTATGCAGACAGAAATGGGTAAAATTGCAGGATTGTTAAGTAATGAATCTTCTACACAGACACCACTTCAAAAGAAACTAGCTCAGTTAGGGAAATATTTAGGAATTCTAGCCATATTAGCTTGTGCTATTATATTCGTAGTTGGTTTACTAAATGGTATTCCTGTATTGGAAATCTTTATGACTGCTGTTTCTCTTGCAGTTTCTGCTATACCAGAAGGATTGCCAGCAATTGTGACAATTGTATTATCCATCGGTGTTCAGCGTATGGTTAAGAAAAATGCGATTATCCGCCGTTTGCCTGCAGTTGAAACACTTGGTGGAGCCTCTGTTATCTGTTCTGATAAAACAGGAACATTAACACAGAATCGTATGACATTAGTGAAAGCATATTTAGATGAAGGCAATCAGATAGAAACAATTTCTGATCAGAATAGTGAAGCAATACGTAACCTTTTAATGATGGGAACTCTATGCAGTGATGGTTCTATTTCTATCGAAAATGAACAAGTACAGCACATAGGTGACCCAACAGAAACCTCTATAATATATGCTGCATATCGTAATCATATGACAAAGGATCAATTACTAGTGAAGTATCCTCGTATAGGTGAAATACCATTTGATTCTGATCGTAAACTAATGACAAGTATTAATCGAATGAATGGAAAGAATATTGCGATCGTGAAAGGTGCTTTTGATGTCATGATGAACCGCTGTATCAAAGGTAATTTAGAACATGCGAAAGAAATAAATGAACAGATGAGTAAGGAAGCATTACGAGTATTAGCGGTTGGCTATAAAGAATTAGATAAGATACCAGAAACTTTAGTGCCAGAAGAAATTGAATGTGATTTAACCTTCATGGGATTAGTTGGTATGATTGATCCGCCTCGTGAAGAAGCTAAAGCTGCCGTTGCGGTTTGTAAAAAAGCTGGAATTCGACCTGTTATGATTACGGGAGATCATGTTGTGACAGCTAGTGCTATTGCTAAACAATTAGGAATTATGGATGATGACGATTGTGCAGTAACTGGAGTAGAACTAGATGCGATGAGTGAAGAAGAATTAGATGCAAAAGTCGAAAATATTGCAGTATATGCCAGAGTATCTCCTGAAAATAAAATTCGTATAGTAAAAGCTTGGCAGAGAAAAGGAAAAGTTGTTTCTATGACTGGTGATGGTGTAAATGATGCACCGGCATTAAAGGCAGCAGATATTGGCTGTGCTATGGGAATTACCGGTACAGATGTTGCCAAAGGAGCAGCTGACATGACCTTGACAGATGATAACTTTGCGACAATTGTAGATGCTGTACGAGAAGGAAGAGGTATTTATGAAAATATTAAAAAGGTTGTTGGTTTCTTATTAGGAACTAATATTGGAGAAGTACTTCTAGTATTCTTTGCGATGATTTTATGGCATGAAACACCACTATTATCTATGCAATTGTTATGGATCAATCTTGTGACAGATAGTTTACCAGCAATCGCATTAGGTATGGAAGCGGTAGAAGAAGATGTAATGGAACATAAACCAAAACAAAAGGATGAAAGTTTATTTGCTCATGGCTTTGGAGTACGTATCGTATTACAAGGTATTATGTTCGCTATCCTTTCTTTAATCGCTTATCGTGTTGGTGCAGATTATACAAATGATCCTGCTGGCGGACAAACACTAGCATTTATCGTATTAGCTTTATCACAGATTATACAGGCATTTAATATGCGTTCAGAACATTCATTGTTTGTTATTAAACCATTCTCTAATCATAAGTTAAATGGGGCTGCTTTAATATCAGTAGTATTAGTAGTATTAGTTGTCTTCACACCGGTTAGAACATTATTTGGTATGGTGACTCTTCCAATTAATCTTTATGTACTTGCTCTTGTGTTAATATTAATTCCAGTTCTTGTTATGGAATTTTCAAAGAAATTTGGTTTGATCAAACATCATAAATAATGATACATAATAGTTTAAGAAGTCATGCATAACGCGTGATTTCTTTTTTTTAATAATTCTTTAACATTTCATAAGTAATTCAGAAACATGGACAGGTTAGAATATGGATGTAAACTCAAAGGAGGAATATATTATGGCAAAATCTAAATTCGTAAAGGTAAATGAAAAAATTGCAGAAAATGTTGTGGAAGGATACAAAAAAATAGAAGATGGTGTAGTTGGTGGCTATAAGAAGATAGAAGATAGTGTGGTAGGCGGATTCACAAAAATAAATGATAAATTTGTAGATAGGTATTTAGTTAAGGATGGAGAATCTTTAGAAGAGGCAAAAGCTCGTCTAGCAAAGATACAAGAAAAAAGAAATGAATTTAAGCATTAAATCAATGCACATTTTATAGAGAAAGTATTCATTTGGTGGATAAAATGCAGAGATTAAAGAATATATTGAGAAAAATATTTTTCTTGCCACCATGGCTAACCATTTTAATAGCTGTGCCTTCGTTCATTTTTGTATTTGTTATGCTAGGATCTGGAAAAAATCAAACGGTTCTTACTTATATATCTTATGTTGCATCTGCCTATGCATTGATCATAACAGTGACTGGTTTATTTGATGTAACAGATATGGTACAGAATAAATTCAATAACATGTTTATAGTACAAAAACTATCTAGTATTCCAATTGTAGCCAGATATAGGAATGATCATGTATTTCGTACAGAGATATCATTATATGGCGGGTTATTTATTAATTTACTATATGTAGTAATTAAGCTTGTTTCAGGGATATATTACCATTCTCTATGGTTTATCGCTCTTTCCGCCTACTATGTTGTTCTCTCCATTATTCGTTTTTTATTGTTACATCATGTACAGCGCAATCCTATAGGGAAAGAATATTATTCGGAGCTTAAACGTTATCGTTTCTGTGGAGGAATGTTACTGATAATGAACCTGGCACTTTGTGTGATCGTTACATTGGTTGTGATGGAAAATCAGGGATTTGCATATGGTGGATATCTGATTTATGCTATGGCTTTATATGCATTTTATACAATGATAACTTCCATTATCAATGTGATTAAGTTTAGAAAATACAATAGTCCGGTTTTATCTGCCGCAAAAATTATTAACTTAACTGCTGCATTAGTGTCTATGCTTTCATTGGAAACCGCAATGCTTTCGCAGTTTAATAGTAAAGGACCTATGTTTAGACGTATGATGACAGCAACTACTGGTTTTACTGTATGTGTTTTTGTGTTAGGTATGGCACTCTTTATGATTCATCGATCAAATAAAGAGTTGAAAAAAGCAGTATAAATTATTTGGATAAAAGAAAAAAAAGGAGGAATTTTATATGAGTGATAAACAGGAATTTAATTATACATATTCATCAAAAGAACAAGAAGAACTTAAGAAAATTCGTAATAAATATATACCAAAAGAAGAAGATAAGATGGATCAACTGCGAAAATTAGATGAAAGTACAACAAGACCTGGAACGATAATTTCATTAATTGTAGGGATTGTCAGTTCTTTAATTCTTGGTGTTGGAATGTGTTGTACAATGATATGGGCAGATACGTTATTTGTACCGGGAATTATTATTGGAGTAATCGGTATTATAGGAATTCTGATTGCTTATCCATTATATATGCGTATTACGGATAAACAGAGAAAGAAACTTGCACCGGAAATTTTAAAAATGACAAATGAACTAATGCATTAGATTATTAGGAAGATTGTACGAAGCTGCAGTCTTCCTTTTTTCTTATCTGATGAATAAATTTGTAATTTTAATAATTCATAAACAAAAGAAATACATTTCAGAAATATTGTTGTAGGAAAATATAGACAATGAAATAGGCGAAGTCTAAAGACCTCGCCCCTTCCCGAACCGTACGGGCACCT
>URYK01000019.1 GCA_900552125.1 uncultured Solobacterium sp.
AGTTCAACCATGCCTGTACATGTTTGAACTATAGCGACTGCCTGTCGCACAAAAGAATCCCTATGAGGGAATAGGGATTCAGCATGAAGGCAGGTAATGGAAATATTTTTTTCATGATAGCTGTTTTATAGGGATGGGGAATTTCCATTACCGAGTTTTTGCTACAAGCAATCTTTGCTTGTACTTATATAATAGACCTCTATTGTGAATACTGTGTGAAGTTTATATGAAAAAAATAAAAATTTTATTTTTTTTACTTTATCACTTATATCGTGATAGAATAATAACATATGGAGGGTGTTAATTGTGAACAAATTATGGGGACACTTCAAAACCATTACTTTACACAAAATTGCAGTCACAAAATTATGCTTTCGATGTGGTTTGTATAAACAAGGTATTTTACATGATTTATCTAAGTATTCCCCTGTTGAGTTTTGTGCTGGAGTAAAGTATTTTCAAGGTAATCGAAGTCCAATTGATTATGAGAAAGAAGTAAAAGGCTATTCCTTAGGCTGGCTACATCATAAAGGTAGAAATAAACATCATTGGGAATACTGGTTAGATAATTCTAAAGATGGAATCAAACCTATAAAAATGCCAATAAATTATTTAGTTGAAATGTATTGTGATCGTACAGCTGCATCAAAAATTTATATGAAAGAAAACTATCATGATGGCAGTGCTTACGAGTATTTTATGAATGGATATCATTATGTTATCATGCATGAAGATACAAAGGCATTGTTGAAATTAATCTTAGAATATCAACGTGATCATGGCACAGATGCCACTATTTCATACATAAGAAAAGAGATTCTGAAAAATAAAGCTTAGTTTTCAAATCTCTTTTTTCATTTCTATAATTCTATAAATTCTACATTATCTTTCTGCATTTTTTCTTTTAATTCTTCTATAATCGCTATACCAGCACTTGTACCAATTCTTTCAGCCCCACAGCGAATCATATCTAGGAAAGTCTCTGCATTTCTTATTCCGCCAGCTGCTTTTACTTTAACCGCTTTTCCTACATGTTCCTTCATTAATTTTACATCTTCCAACGTAGCTCCGCCAGTTCCAAATCCAGTACTTGTCTTAATGAAGTCTGGCTCCACTTTTTTCGCAATTTCAGCTAGTTTAACAATTTCTTCTTCATTTAAATAACAATTTTCAAAAATTACCTTGCAAGTAACACTATGTTTTCTACAAACTTCCACTATTCTTTTCATTTCATCTTCAATATAGTCCCAGTTTTGATTCTTAACTTCAGTTAAATTCACAACATAATCAATCTCTGTAGCACCAATGGAAATAGCATTTTCTGTATCAAATACTTTTGATTCAATTGTTGTTTGACCTAAAGGAAAAGAAATCGCCGCCCCCACATGAATATCTGTCCCCTTTAAATATTCTGCACAGCGTTTTGATTGAACCTGATTGATCGCAACCATTTTGAAGTGATACTTTTTAGCTTCTTCACATAACTTTTTCATGTCAGCATTACTAGCATCCGCATGCAAATTAGTATGATCAATCATCTGTGAGAAATCATCTAATGTAAACTTTTTCATCTTATATCCTCCTGCTTTATATTTAAAATATACCACTAATTATCTATTTATATCAATACATAATATGCAATTACTTATTACATAATCAGTTAGAAATACGAAGAGGGATATAAATTAATTAGGTTACTATTCTCAAAAAATCTGTCATAACTAAAAAGCAGCAAATCCCTTTTTAGGATCTGCTGTTTTTTTATTTTATTAACTTACGAATAGCTTCTACATCTTCATCTGTACCAGAGCCATCAACTTTATACAGACAAGGTACATTGTATTCTTTTGCGATAATATCTCCTGCAAAACAATATGTGTCCGCATGACGTTCCATGCTCCCGGATACTACAACACCCTTAAGATACTTGTGATTGTTCTTTAAAAACTCTACAACGATTTCAGGAACAATTCCTTTTCCATCTGTATAAGTGAAAAGAATATAATCTTCCTTTGCCTGTTCATTAGTTGATTCAATTTTAATTGCATCTTCTGCAACTGTCTTCGCAAGTTTTTCAACTTTTCCCATTCTTGATGCATAATATATTTTCATAAATACCTCCAAATATTAGTTTAATCTAACTTTATGACTGTATTCTCTCATACTTCTCTATTTGAGTCAAAATATATGCTCACAAAAAAGCTAGTATCTTAACTAGCTCAATTACTCTTCTTCCAATCCGCCTAATAATTCCAATAAGCGGTTTAAATCATCGTTTCCTTCATAACGAATGGTTATTTGTTTATCATCAATTTTAACTTTAGTCTGGAAACGGCTTTGTAGGCGTTCCTGAACTTTTTCTAAATGAATATCTTTTTCTTTCTTAACTGGCTCTGGCTTTGGTTCATTCATATTCTTTACCAAAGTTTCTACAGCTCGTACACTTAAGTGTAATTGAATAGCTTTTTTCGCAACATCTTCGATTAAAGAAGAGTCTTTTAATCCTAATAATGCACGAACATGTCCCATGCTTAATTGTTTGTCAATTACATATTGCTGAACAGATTTTGGCAGTTTAAGTAAACGTAGCATATTTGCTACATGCTCTCTTGATTTACCAATTCTTTTCGCAAGTTCTTCTTGTGTATAGCCAAGCTTTTTAATTAGTTTCTCATAGCCTTGAGCTTCTTCTATCGCATTTAAGTCTTCTCTTTGGATATTTTCCAACAGAGCAATTTCCATCATCTGCTGATCATCAAAATCCATCAAAATAGCTGGAATTGTTTTTAGACCTGCTAATTTACTTGCGCGCAAACGACGTTCCCCAGCAATCAGTTCATAACCCTTTACGGCTTTTTTTACTAGGATAGGAGTAAATACTCCATGTAATTTAATAGAATCTGCTAATTCCTGAATTTTACTATCATCAAAGTTTTTACGTGGCTGATAAGGATTTGGTTTTACTTCACTTACCTCTACTTCAAACTTAGAATCCTCATGTATCTCTGCTTTCCCATGTTGAATGTCTTCTAGAACATCACTAACATCTTCACCAAAGATTGCGGATAAACCTTTTCCAAGTCTGGCACTATTATCTTTTTTTGGCATTCTTTACCTCCTTATCTAGCTTTTGCTTTCTTATTCATTTTTACGACTTCATTAGATAATCCTGCATAAGCTTTTGCCCCTTCACATCTTACATCATATTCAAAAATTGACATACCTCTTGATGGAGCTTCACTTAGCTTAACATTTCTAGGAATATAATTTTTATATACTCGATCTTTGAAATGCTGACGCACTTCCTGCTGTACTTCTACACTTAGTTTTGTACGAGCATCATACATTGTTAGTACTACGCCCTCAATCATCAGATTACGATTAAACAACTGCTGAACAAGACGTATTGTTAATAATAGCTGTGTAACACCTTCTAATGCATAATATTCGCATTGAACTGGTATAATTACAGAATCTGCAGCTGTAAGAGCATTTGTATTTAATAAACCTAAAGAAGGTGGACAATCAATAATAATGAAATCATATTCATCTTTAATTGGATCCAATTTCTTTTTTAATAATTCTTCTTTTCCAACTTCAAATTTAACCATTTGCAGATCTGCACCTGCTAAAGCAATGCTTGCAGGAATAATATCAATTGGTGGAGAAGTTAATTTTTTTCGTATATCCTGAACACTATAATCTTCCATGATTAGATTATAAATAGATAGTTTATCTTCTCCAACTTCTGCACCTACTCCTTGTGTAGCATTCCCCTGCGGGTCGAAATCTACCAATAATACTTTATTTCCTAGGTATCCAAGCCCTGCCGCAAGATTAATAGACGTCGTTGTTTTTCCAACTCCGCCTTTCTGATTGGATACCGCTATGATTTTACCCATATGATCTATCCTTTCTATTTTGGAATGCGAATAGTAATAACTACTTCATCCTCAAATTCCTGTTCACTGACATTTGCCTCTGTACCAGCACGATTTACCATACTGACAGCTTGATGTATCGTATTAATTGCAATTTTAATATTCTTACTAATACCCTTTAAGAACACTTTTTTCTTTTCTTTTTTAGGCATTGCCTGTTGTTTTAACATTTTCTCAGTTTGTGCTACAGTTAATCCTTTTTTCACTATTGTATGTAATGCATCCTGCTGTTTTTTCCCATCTAAACCAATTAATGCTCTCGCATGACGCTCTGTAATTTTTTTAGTACTAACTGCTTCCTGCACATCTTTATCTAGATTTAATAGACGTATTTTATTAGCAATCGAAGATTGGCTTTTCCCAACTCGCAAAGCCAATTGACTCTGATTTAAGCCTGAATATTTCATGATTTCAACATAAGATTTCGCTTCTTCAATCGCACTTAAATTTTCTCGCTGAATATTTTCTACCAATGCCATTTCTGCCATTTGCAATTCATCAGCATCCATGACCATGACAGGAACATCAACTGCCCCATTTAATTTTAAAGCACGAAATCTACGTTCTCCTGCGATAATCTGATATTTCCCATCAAGTTCTCGAACAGTAATTGGCTGAATCAAACCATTTTCACGGATGGATTGAGCTAAATCCATCAATGCATCATCATCAAATTCTAAACGAGGCTGATATGGATTCGGTTCTACCAAATCTATATCAACAATTTTGGTTTCTCTCATAATATTCCTCCTTAAAGGGGATGTTTCTTCATCTGTGCAAATTGTCGTGGATATTTTTTAGGAGTTAATTTAGTTTTTTCATATACATAATTAATACGCTGAGATCCATCTGACAGTTTATGCACATCTCTTTGTTTCATTTCACACCCTAAGATACGAATTGCATTCTTTGCTAATTCATGTTCTTCATCTCCATTAGCACCTTTCAATGCTAGAAAATAGCCATGAAGCTTCACAAGCGGTATACACAATTCACTTAATAGCGGTAAATTTGCAACTGCTCTAGCACTAACAATATCAAAGCTTTCTCTATGATCTTTCGCATAATCTTCCGCTCGAGCATGAACGCATGTCACATTATCCAATTGTAATTTCTCACATAAAGCATTTAAAAAAGTTACTCTTTTTCCTAAAGTTTCCACAATTGTAAGCTCTAATTCAGGATATACTATTTTTAAAGGTATTCCTGGAAATCCTGCGCCAGCACCCACATCACAGAAACTTCCCTGTATCTTCATGTCAAAAGAAGGTAATATTGAGTCCAGAAAGTGCTTTTCATAAATTTCATCAATATCAGTTATTGCTGTTAGATTCATCTTCTGATTCCACTCTATCAGCATATTGGCATAATCTTCAAATTGTTTAATTTGATGTTCTTGTAAATGAATTCCGTGTTCATTTAATATCTTTACAAAGTCTTCTTTATGAAATATTTTGGACATAGTATCCCTCCAGCACCTACTATTATATCAAAGAAACCCTTTGAACTAAACATTTACTTTATGATTTTTATAATACAAACCAACAATTCAATCATCTGACTTATATGATTATTATTTAAATCAACTTTTAATGCTTATATATTTATTCTTTTATTTTTTAAATATACTTAGCTTTTTTTAATCATTTCATGTAAAATTAGCTAGGATGAAATGAGGGATATATTTGAAAAAGGATTTAGGAAAAGATTCCATATTAAAGCTTGTGTTCTCTTTGGCTATTCCTGCCATGATTGCACAGCTTGTCAATGTTTTATACAGTATTGTTGACCGTATGTTTGTAGGACAAATTCCTGAGATAGGAAATCAGGCATTAGCTGCAGTAGGAGTTTGTGGTCCTATTGTTACACTGTTATCTTCCTTTGGTACCCTAATAGGGATTGGTGGTTCTATTCTTATGTCAATTAAGATGGGGCAAAAGAAAATGGAAGATGCTAAACAGATTTTATATACCAGCTTTATTATGCTGATATGTGTTTCTATTGTACTTACCGTGTTATTTCTATTCTTAAGAAGGCCTATGATTTATTGGTTTGGAGGAAGTGATGCATTATATCAATATGCAAATACTTATTTAACAATCTATACTGCGGGAACTTTCTTCGCCCTAATGGCAATTGGAATGAATTATTTTATTACTTGCCAAGGATTTGCATCTATGGCAATGTTTAGCGTTATTATTGGAGCTATCACAAATATTATATTAGATGCATTATTTATCAGAGTATTTCATATGCAGATTGCAGGTGCCGCAATCGCAACTGTCATTGCTCAGATTATGTCTTCCCTATTTGTAGTTGGTTTTTTAATTAGTAAACATTCACAGGTGCGATTAAAGAAAAATACTTTTCAGATTCACTTTGCGAAAACAATATTAAAGTTAGGTTTTTCTCCATTTATCATCATTGCCAGTGATTCCATTATCATTATATTAATGAATACGATTCTACAAAAAGTTGGCGGTTCCGGTTATGGAGATGTACTAATTTCTGCCGCAACGATTGCCCAAAGCTGTTTCTTATTGATAACCGGTCCTTTACTTGGAATAACCAGCGGAACACAAACAATTATCAGTTATAACTTTGGCGCAAAGAATCGTAAACGTATAGAAAAAGCATTTAAAACAATTATCACTATGGCTCTTTGCTTTTGTACCTTTATGTTTATCACTATTATGATCTTCTCTGATTCATTTGTTTCTATGTTTACAAATGATGCGACAACAACTCCTATCGCAATCCGAGCTATTCGTATCTTTATTTTAGGTATAATTCCAATGGCAATACAATATGCCTTAGTTGATGGTATTACTGCACTATCCAATGTTAAAATTTCTCTTGCCCTATCTATGACAAGAAAAACTATTTATATTGTATCACTGCTTATACTTCCAATGATTTTTATGGCTGAAAGCATCTTTTTCGCACAGCCGATTGCAGATGTTCTTGCGACTATGATCACATCTTTTGTATTTATCAAAACATTCCCTAGTTTCATGAGAAACAATGGCATGTAGTATACTTTACATAACGAAACAAACCTCCAGCTATTACTCTTATTAACTGGAGGTTTTTATATATTCAATTGTATTTTATCACGTCCATTTCTTATCTATGTTGATGTCTTTGTATAAGATATATTAGTCAAATTACAATACATTACTGATAAACTTTGAACGTTGCATTTTGAATACTATATGGACTCTGTTTATGTCTATTTCTTTCTTACCTATGTATGCGTAGGTTGTCAAATGCTTATCCCTACTATTTAATTGTCGCAACAGATTTCCTATTATCATAGCTTAATTTTTATAAGTGCTTCATACTTACATTCTTATTAAGCTCTGATATCACTTATGACATCTTCCCATATTTATCTTCATTAAGATAAATTATTGCTTTTACATATCACTATGTTCCAGCCGTTCATAAGCTTTTTATATAGCTTCTCATGCTTTTTGGAGTTTCTAGTTTTACCTAGTAGATATAATCACTTATATCTTTTCCTAATACCTTGATCCCTGTCACCAATCTTCTTTAGGCTTAAACTTCCGATGATCCACACCGTATTTTCCGAATTATGTTAGTTATTAATGGTATCTCTCTAACTTTTCTCCTACTGATAAGTTCCTCTACAAGAAACCCTTTCACGCACCAGTATTATGAACAAGTTCCATTAATCTAACTAGCTAACGTTCCCATCTTCTCACCGCTCTCTTTTTTATTGCTATTTCTTTTTACACCTTTATTATAACTAGTCTATCCTATATGTAAATATTATTGGAATAATATGCAATAAACTGGAATTTTTTGTTATTTCTTTTCTATATAGCTGTGGAAAGTATCTATCATTTTAGCTTTCTTTGCCCTAGAAACAGGTAAGGATATCTTAGGTAAAATAACGGTATCATTTTCAATCTTTAAAATATACTCCATATTCACAAGATAGCTAGCATGAATCCACAGAAAATCATAAGGTTCAAAAAAGGCAAAAGCATCTTTCATATTTTTTCTTTCTCTGAATTCTCCACGTTTTGTATGATATACTAACATCTTATCTTCTTTCTCTATATAGTAAATATCACTGATTTTTAGTGGTACTTTAACATTATTATAGGAAAATAGATATTCATCCTGATGATGAATCAGTTTCTTTAGATAAGGCAATATTTTTAACATTTCCTGGGAAATCTCTTTACGTTGGATATAAAATATTCTTGCGAATGGCAGTATTTCTTTCTCCGTTTCTGTCAATTTTGATTTTATATAAATCACGATTCTTTGTGGTTTATTTAACACAAATGTCTGAGTGACTCTTGGTACTTCCATTTTCTCATGGAAAAAGACAACTTGAAAATCCTTTTCTGCTTCTACTTTTGCGAATTGTGATATTTTCTGAAAACAATAACAGCTACAATCCTCCTGTTGAAATTGCTTCGCAAATACATATAGAATCTGTTTGGCAATTTCCTCTGTTTCTAGTATCGCGATCCGTAACATGATTCATCACCTCTTTTTCTACAATAATATGCTTTTCACTTATATTATAACGCTAGTATTTCTTTGCGTATAGTTTATATTCTTAATAAAAAATGACTGCATAATGCAGTCTAAATCGTTACATAGTTGCTTGCTTTTTACGAAACATAAATTCTTTAGTAAATTTAGCCATCATATAAATAGCATATACCGCAACGATTAATTCTGTTAGAGGCATTGCGAACCATAATGCATCTGCACTAAATACAATTGGTAAGATGTAGATAATCCGCTTATTATTAAACCACGTGCTACAGAAACAATAAATGCTACATTAGGTTTCATAATAGCTTGGAAATAATAAGTAGAAAAGATATTGATTGGCAACAATAAGAATGATAAACCATAAGTAGAAATAATAGATGGAGCTATTTCTAATACTTCTTTTGTTGGTGTCATAAAAATATGAATGAATTGATTTGGTATCGTTAAACAAAGAACTGTCCATAATATTGCAAAGAATCCTGCTGTATATAAGGCGTATTTTAAGGTTTCCTTTACTCTGTCCCATTTTCCAGCACCATAGTTTGTTGAGAATATAGGCTGTGATGCTTGTCCAACACTATATGCACAACATTGAACAAATGTACTGACATTAACAATAACCCCGTAAATAGATAAGGCATTTGTTCCTAAATATGTCATAATCTGTCGATTGAATAATATAGTCAATATTCCATCGCAATATCAATAAAGAAAGTTGAAAATCCTGTTATGCATATCTTTTTAAATTGTTGTAAAGGCTGTGAAGGTTTTACAAGACGTAATGTATTTTTCTTTGTTAAGAAATGACTACACATTACTAAGATAGAGATAATAGAACCTATGGCAGTAGCTAATCCTGCTCCCATAGCACCCATATTACATGTAAAGACAAAGAAATAATCTCCAAAAACATTGAAAACTCCTCCTGCTAAAACAGCTGCTGTTGCTAAAGCAGGATTTTTATCATTTCTTAAATAAGCGTCCATAGCCTGTGTAAATAAGAAACATGGTATTACAAATTTAATTGGATATACATATTCACGTGCTAATGTTAATGTTGATTCATCAGCACCAAATAACATCAATAATTCTTTATCAAAGAAAATAATAACGAACCAGGCAATTAAAGAAAATACAATAGCTCCTAATATGGAAACTGTAAAGTATTCATTTGAACTATCCTCTTTATCTTTGGACTGCCCTCGAATCGTACTAAAAATAACGGATCCACCAATTCCCATAAGAAGTCCTAAACTATAAATAATATTCCAGATAGGGGCTACAACAGCTAGAGCCGCGGTTCCTGCTGGACCGTGATACTGTCCTACCATTGCCATGTCCACAATCGAATAAATGGAAGTAATCAAGGCACTTCCAAATGCAGCTAATAAATATTTAAAGTATAGTGTTTTTATTTTTCCTGTTAAAAATCCATTTCTTTTCTCCTTCCAAAACAAAAAAATGCCGGATAAGATTTCAGGCATCTCAGCCCGTGCTCTTATCCAGCTCATCATTTCTAATGAATGACTTACCCTCCGTGCAAGTACTATTATTTTATTGATAATTCACGAATTTGTCAATAAATCAAACTAAAATGTATGATATCTTTTTCATAATTTTATATATTTTATAAGACCTATTTCAAAATAGAAAAGAGTCAATTTTTTACTGACTCTATTATTCCACTGTTTCTCTCCAGATTTTAGCTCCTAAAGCTGTTAGTTTATCATCTAAATGCTCATAACCACGTTCAATATGATAAATATTATGAATCGTAGTTACTCCATCCGCAATCAATCCCGCTATAACTAAACAAGCTCCACAGCGTAAATCTGTCGCATATACCTCTGCTCCTGATAATGGTGTTGGCCCATTAATAAAGGAACTTGGAATCATAACATTGATATTGGCTCCCATTTTGTTTAATTCCTGACAATGTTTAAATCGCTCAGTATATATAGTTTCAGTCACGATAGATTGTCCTTCTACCTGCGTTAATAGTGCAGTCAAAGGCTGTTGTATATCTGTTGCGAAACCAGGGTATGGTAATGTCTTTATATCGGTAGCCTTTAAGTTTTTGGAAGAACGTATTACTACATTATCTACATCAATCTCCATATTGCATCCTATTTCTTTTAATTTAGATAATAGTGCTTCTAAATGATGCGGAATAATGTTTTCTATACGTACCTCTTTAGCCGCAGCTGCAGCTAAAACAATATAGGTTGCTGCCTCAATACGATCAGGAATAATTTCATGGAAACAGCCGCCTAAGCTGTCTACACCATCAATCGTAATAACATTTGTCCCAGCACCTCGAATATTTGCGCCCATTTTATTCAACAAGGTCGCAACATCAATAATTTCTGGTTCTTTTGCTGCATTTTCAATGGTTGTTCTTCCTTTGGCATATACTGCTGCCATCATAATATTAATCGTAGCACCTACGCTTGCGATATCTAAAAAGATTTTAGTACCTACTAATTCCTTCGCATCTAAAATATAACTGCCATGGTCATAACGAATTTCTGCACCTAATGCTTCAAATCCCTTTAAATGCAAGTCAATCGGTCTAGGCCCTAAATAACAACCTCCAGGCATCTTTATCTCAACATGTCCATATTTTCCTAGCAATGCGCCCATAAAATAATAAGAAGCACGTAGTTTATTAACTGCATCTTGAATTAATGGACGATTTTCCATTGTGGTAGGATCTATTACTATAGTGTCACTAGATCGTATATCAACCATAACACCTAAGCTCTTCAACAAATCAGACAATGATTGTACATCAGATATATCAGGAACGCCACAAATAGTAACTGGACCATTCGCCAATATTGCTGCAGGAATCAAGGCAACTGTAGCATTTTTTGATCCGCTTATTCTTACTGTTCCCTCTAATTCGTGCTTACCTTCAATTTTTATTACTTCTTCCATGACAATTCTCCTTCCAGTATTACTATTTTATTGTATTTGTTTATTCTTGTGATTCTTTAATGTGCAAAATCGCATTATTATTATAAAGCATTTCAAGGCAGATATCTATATAAAATAAGAATTCTTAAAAACTCTTTGTTTTTTTATTGATTTTCAATTGAAATATATCTCTTTTCTACAAAATTTTTACATTTATTCTCAATTTTTATAGAATTGATAGAGTTTATACCTATGAATATAAAATTTCATTTTTTTACTTTTTTAATTAGTAAATATTCATCTTTTTTGGTATAATACGTTATTGTAAATAAATTGAGATAGGAGTGATAATATGCAAGAGCTGGCATTTGATAATGATCAGTATTTAAAACTACAATCAAAACACATTTTGGAACGAATTAGTCAATTTGACAACAAATTATACCTTGAATTTGGTGGCAAGTTATTTGATGACCATCATGCTTCAAGAGTATTGCCTGGATTTCAGCCTGACAGTAAACTTAAAATGCTTCTTGAGTTAAAGGACAAAGTTGAAATCGTAATTGCGGTTTCCGCAAATGATATTGAGAAAAACAAAATACGCAGTGATATGGGAATTACCTACGATGTGGAAGTATTACGTTTAATTGATGCTTTCCGTGGAACTGGTTTATATGTAGGCAGTGTTGTTATTACACAATATGCTAATCAGACATCTGCTGATACATTTAAAGCCCATTTAGAGCATTTAGGTGTAAGCGTATATCTACACTACCCTATTGCTGGATATCCAAATAATATCCCACACATTGTATCTGATGAAGGTTACGGAAAAAATGATTATATTGAAACTAGTAAACCATTGATTGTAGTAACCGCTCCTGGACCAGGTTCTGGTAAAATGGCTACTTGTTTATCTCAGCTATATCATGAACATAAACGTGGTATTAAAGCTGGATATGCAAAGTTTGAAACATTCCCAATCTGGAATCTTCCTCTAAAACATCCTGTTAATCTAGCTTATGAAGCTGCAACTGCAGACTTAAATGATATTAACATGATTGACCCTTTCCATTTAGAAGCTTATGGCGAAACTACTGTAAATTATAATCGAGATGTTGAAATTTTCCCTGTATTAAACGCTATGTTTGAACAGATTTTAGGAACTAGTCCTTATAAATCACCTACTGATATGGGAGTAAACATGGCTGGTTACTGTATTATAAATGATGATGCAGCACGTCGTGCCAGCAATGACGAAATAATTCGTCGTTATTATAAAGCAAAAGTAGACTTTAAAAAAGGATATACAACAGAAGATACAATTGGTAAAATTGAAATCATTATGTCACAGGCTAACATTCAAGCCAGTGATCGTAGAGTAGTTGCTCCTGCCCTTGAAAAAGCAGAAACTACTGGAGCTCCAGCAGTCGCAATTGAATTAAGCGATGGAAGAATTGTAACAGGAAAGACTACGTCATTACTAGGAGCTAGCTCTGCAGCTTTATTAAACGCATTGAAAGCACTTGGTAATATTAATGATGAAATACCATTAATTTCTCCAAATATCATTGAGCCAATTCAAAAGCTAAAAGTTAACTCTCTTGGAAATCATAATCCTAGATTACATACTGATGAAGTATTAATAGCTCTTGCGATTAGTGCTACAACAAATCCAGTTTCTCATCTTGCTATGCAGCAACTTGATAAACTTAAAAATTGTGAAGCACATAGTACAGTCATTCTTTCTCAAGTAGATGCAAATACATTTAGAAAACTAAAAGTAAATCTGACTTGTGAAGATAAATATCAGACTAAAAAGCTATATCATAGATAAACGATAAGAAAAAGTAGAAAAACGAGGTTTCTTTCATGGAAATCTCGTTTTTATATGTAATTAACTATGTCCGATTCTTTAATAAATCATTTATTGTATTAATATCTTTACGATATATAAAGTAAATATAAATCTGTAATAAAAAATAAATACCTAAACACACAAAAGTATTGGAAATAATGTTAACTAGAATGAATGGGATACCTTGTATCAGAAATATATCAATATATAGTAAACTTAAATAAATAATCCATTTAGTAACATAATAAGTTATACTATATTTAAATGAGATAAAAGAGAATATATATTCTATTAATGCAAATAAAGGCCCTATTATCAGTATATTTAAAATATAATTGAATGAAGTGGTTAAACCCAAATTATTAATTGCATTCCATAGTAAACAAATAACACTGCCATAACATCCAAATGGCAAATAATCTTTAAGATATCTTTTTACATATATATTTTTCATAAGCCCTCCCTAATAAGCTTTTCTTTCAAAACTTTCAAATAAGCACGACTTGTCAGTAGCTTTTCTCCGTTTGTTAATGTTAATAATAAACGATGGTTTTTATACGATTCTACGTTCTTTAAATATTGAATATTAACTAAAGCATTTTTACGTATTCGGCAAAATGATGTACCTGATAATTCTTTTTCAATAGAAGATAACGAAGATTTGTATATAAATGTATCCTTTTCTGTATTAATTAAAGTTTTACCATCAATGGATTCTATGTACCATATATCTCTTAAATTAATATAATAATCTCTATCTTCTTGGTATGCTAATAGTTTTCGATCAAATTGTTCAATATAACAAACTAATGGATTTAACCATTTTTCATATTTCTTAACTCTAATTATCACCTCATTCCCGTTATAAAATTGATTTTCTTCAATATGTACATTCATATGACTCCTCCCTTCTTGACTATAGATTACAGTATTTACTTTCTTATTTCATTATTTTCTTTTCAAAATGCATTTTTTACATTATGACATACCAATTTTATGCAATCTAATTGCATAAATTACAATTTAAAGTTATGATTATATAGTATACACAATTAAAGAAGGCAGGTGTAAATTTATGTTATTTATTGAATATCCACCCTGTTCGACATGTAAGAAAGCTAAAAAGTTTCTTATTGAACATGGAGCAGAATTTACTGCTAGACACATTGTAGAAGACACTCCGTCAAAGGAAGAGCTTCGTACATGGTGGAAACAAAGCAACCTGGAATTGAAGAAATTTTTCAATACATCTGGAAAGCTTTATAAAGAAATGCAATTAAAAGATCGCTTAAAAGATATGAGTGATGAAGAACTGTTAACTTTGCTAAGCGAAAATGGAATGTTAATTAAGCGTCCTATTTTAGTTTCTAAAAAAGGAATTTTAGTTGGTTTTCAGGAAGATAGTTATAAAAAACTATGTTCAGAAGAATAAATATATGTTATATTGATAATTGATTTAGAGGTGAAATGTATGATCTTAGGTGAATCTTTAGAGGACTACTTAGAAACTTTGTTAATTCTAGGCAAAGAAAATGAAAAAATTCGCTGTGTTGATGTTGCAAAAAGAATGAATGTTTCTAAACCAAGCGTTAATAAAGCAATGAATGTTTTAAAAGAAAAGGGATACGTTCAACAAGAAACATATGGGGATATTCATTTTACACCCGAAGGAAAAGAACTTGCGGAAAAAGTTTATCAACGCCATACTACCGTTCAATCTTTTTTACAGCATGTTTTAGGTGTAGATGAAGAAACTGCTGAGGAAGAAGCTTGTCATATAGAACATGTTATTAGCGAAGATACTTTTATAAAAATTAAAGACTTTTTAGAAAATTATACTTCTAATAAAGACTAAAAAAACATATTTATTCGTTTTTGATACAGTAAGTAAAAGAGATATACATTACTATTCATAGTTAGTGTATATCTCTTTCTTTTATACATTAAATAATTTCTTATAGTTTTCTCGTAACTGTTCTGCAGCCATTTTACGATCTACATTTTTAATTTCACAAAGCTTTTCAAATGTATATCGTACATAGCTAGGTTCATTTTGTTTTCCACGATATGGATGTGGTGTTAGATATGGACTATCTGTTTCCACAAAGATATGTTCCAAATCAATTGCTTCCGCAACAGCTGGGGCATGTCTAGAATTTTTAAATGTCAGTGGTCCTCCAAATGAAATATAAAATCCCATTTTTACAAATTGTTTAGCAACTTCAACACTTCCGCTAAAACAATGAATAATACCTTTATGTCCACTATACTTGTCTAAAACATCTAAAGTATCCTGAGTAGCTTCACGCATATGAATCAATACTGGTTTATCATACTTTTTCGCTAACTCTAGCTGACGGATAAAACCTTGTATCTGGTCTTCTGGTTTTACATCATCCCAGTGATAATCTAATCCAATTTCTCCTACTGCGATGAGCTTATCTTCTTCCAGCAGTTCTTCCAATCGTTTAAAATCACTTTCTTCTACCTCATATAAATCATTAGGATGAAATCCTAAGGCAATATCAAATAAATTAGGATACTGGATTTTTAATTGAGCTGCTCTTTCATATTCTTCTAAGTTTGTACAAATAATTAGCATTCTCTCAATATTTTCTTTTTTTGCTTTTTCAATAATTTCTTCAATGTGATCAAATAAAGAATCACATGTAACATGACAATGTGTATCAATTAAACGAAACATAATATCTCCTTATTTTCCTAAACAGAAGTTTGAGAAGAGAGTATCTAATAAATCTTCTCTATGAACTTCTCCTAATATTTCTTTTAATGATGTATAAGCTTCCTGTATATCAATTTCTACAATGTCAAGCTCCATTCCATATTCCATAGAGCGTAATGCTTGTTTCATGCTATTTTCTGCTTTCATCATTAAAGAAATCTGTCGCTCATTATTTAATAGCGGTTCTTCTAAAACAATTTTATGCACATCAAATAATCGATGAATTTCTTGTATAAGAGCATCAATATCTTTTTGATAAGCAGAAATACAAATTCCTTCATTTACTGAAGATATATCTGCTTTATTATGTACAATAATCCGTGTTTTATCTTTTGTTAAGTCTAATAATTCCTGATCTTGAGCATCTAATTCTCTACTGCTATCTAGTACTACTATGACTAACTGGGCTTCATTAATGGCCTGAAGACTCCGCTGTATTCCAATTTTTTCAACAACATCATCAGTTTCTCGAATTCCCGCTGTATCTATTAATCTTAATGTTAAACCTTGTAGATGTATCTGTCCTTCTACAATATCTCTAGTCGTTCCCGCAATGTCTGTCACAATTGCTTTTTCTTCTTCTAAAAGCGCATTTAGTAAACTGCTTTTTCCTACATTGGGCTTTCCGACAATAGCAGTTTTAATCCCTTCTTTCATTAGCTGTCCACTTTGCGCATGATCTAAGATATTAGAAATTTTATCAAGCCATTGTTTAGCTTTAGGCTGAATAATATCTGTAGTCAGCTGTTCAACATCATCATATTCTGGATAGTCAATATTTACCTCTATATTTGCGATAATATCTAAAAGGTCTTGAATTAGCGGGTCTAAAAGTTTCTTAACACTTCCCTTTATTCCTTGCATAGCCATTTTCGCATTTTCATTCGTATTAGCTAATATCATATCATTTATCGCTTCAGCCTGCGTTAAATCGATTCTACCATTTAAAAAGGCACGCTGTGTAAATTCACCTGGGTTCGCTAAACGAGCTCCATAAGCTAGACATAAGCGAAGAATTTTCTTTGTGATAAATCTTCCTCCGTGGCAATTAATTTCTACGATATCCTCACAAGTAAAAGTTTTAGGTGCATGAAAAACGCTTACTAAAACCTCATCTATTGTCTCATCATTTTCAGGATCAATAATATAACCATAACTAATCGTATTGCTTTTTTTCTTCATTATATCAAAGCTTACTATCCGATTCGCAATTGCTAGGGCATCACTTCCACTCATACGAATGATGGAAATAGCTCCATCAACCGCTGCAGTAGATATTGCCGCTATTGTGTCATTCAACATAAAACCACCTGCCATTCTACGTTATTGTATCATATATTACTGATAAAAAAAGGTTAACATTAAGAAACCTTTTTATCTAATTATTCTCATTCTCTTCCGTTATAGATTCTTGTTTTTCTTCTTGCAGTACATTGTCACATATACCAATCTGATGTTCTTCCATTCTCTCTAACGCTAGCTCATATAATGCAAGAAATATCTTTGCCTGTCTTGCTTTTTCACGAAAAACAAACCGCTGATGTCGTACCGTAGAAGCACTCGTATTTGTTAGTGCCGCAATCTCTTTATCATTTTTCCCTTCATATATATATTGTAAAAGTGTTTTCTGTACCTCTGTCATTCCACTTTCTTTTTTATCTAACTGCAATAATTTCTCAAAAACAGATCGATGTTCTTTCTGAATATGAATTTGTACTGCTTTTTCTGCCCGATAAAAATGTCCATCAATTGGAAAGATTTCACCATCTTCAAAAACAGCATCGCAATAGTTACAACAATATCTCTTATGTTTATCTTTTGTATAACCATTTTTTATATCCTCAAAACATTTTTCTTTAATAAACTTCATGTTAATCACCTATCCGCCAATAAGAAATACGTTAGTCATTATAGCATATTTTTTGAGATAGTCATATCATAAAGCTTTTATTCCATAAATGTCAATTAAAGATTTCTTAAGTTATTACTAATTCGCAATCTGATGGTGAAAAACTGCTGATGAAGTATCAATAACCTGAAACTCATATCCTTGTGATATCATACTTTTTAAAATAATAGGAAGAGCTTCAACTGTATTTTTATTTCCTGTTCCATCATGCATTAAAATCATAACTTCATTTTTCCCTCGAATTTCCTTTAACGCTGTATTAATCAATGATGCTGTACTCATATTACTGTTTCCATCTCCATTAGAAGCATTCCAATCAAAGTACAAATATCCTTTTTCTGTAACTGCATCAGTTAATACTTTCATAATACCCGCACTATAATTTTTTGAAACTGTATTACTGCTTCCTCCTGGAAAACGTAAAATCATAGATAACTGACCTGTCTGTTTGACAATAATATCTTGAATCATGTCAATATCCTCAAAGTATGCTTCTTCACTTGAATAAATTGACTCATAATCATGAGAAAACGTATGTATGCCAATTATATGCCCTGCATCTTTTTCTTTTTTTATCATATCGTAATACTCTTTATTTAATCCTGTTACAAAAAAAGTTGCTTTTACCTTATAAGTATCTAAAATATTTAAGATTTCTTCTGTATTCTTACTGGGACCATCATCAAATGTCAGATAAGCAACCTTTTTTTCAGTATTTACCAGTATTGAATCTTCTGGTATATAAGTATTTATATATGCGAATAAACACCAGACAGTTCCTAGAAAAGCTAAACAAGAGATTACTACATACTTCCATACTTCTTTTTTCATAATATCACTCCTTACGACTTAGTTTACCCTAATCCTTACTTCCTATAAGCCTTCTCGAAATCATTATCATAAGTATAAGAATCATGATATAATTGAAAAACAAAGGAGGCATTTACATGCAGTACAATAATTCAATAATTTCAGCCTTTCTTAATGGCACAGACATAACAAATGAAAAATGCTTTTGTCTTTTAAAGAACTATAAAGCACCTGATATCAAAAGAAAAGACATTGTCAAAGAGCTTGATTATCAGTTAAAAATGATTATAGATGAATTTCCTACCTTTAATAAAGATTTATTAAATAAAATATTTCCAGACATGAAAAAAGAGCTAAACAATCTTTGTATTCTAACTGTTGTTGGAACAGAACAAAATTGTATAGTAGAAAAAGAAGATACAGTTTATATCTTAATCGATTTAATACTTATTGCGAATTATACTCGTATTGTTTCTCAAATGGTATACATTATGCAAAATTATCTAACTTTAGAAATTACAAAATATCTAATCACAAGACAATATCCACTTATCTCAAATAATTACATAGATATTTTAAATCACTTGTCATTTACAAATGGCCTTGCAAATTATCTTGCTTGGAATGAATCTTGTGATAATTACATTTTCTATACACCAAAGTATGACACTTATAAAGAAAAAAGTTTTGGTTTATTAGCCCAGGCATTGCAGATAGAGGATATCTCTTTACAACACAAAATATTAGAAAGTATTCCATCTACAGATTTTTGGAATCAATTTCCTATCATTGCAGGCATGTTCTTTTTTGATGATGTATATAGAGAAAAAGGTTATGATGGTATCCTTGAGCTTTATAATCATGGTCCTAAAGATTTTATTCATAATATTTATTTCAGTTAGTAGTAAAGCCAATGATCAGGTAAGAGAATTACTTTCTTCATTGGCTTTATTTTTAGAGTTAATATACAAATATAAGTAAAACAGCAGCATCTATCATTAGATACTGCTGTTTATGCTTATTAATAATTATTAGGAGATGCCTCACTAGGCTTTCCATGTTCTTTTTCTGCCTTCATTTCATAATGAATCATTAATGATAATAGAGCACGTAATAAGATAATTGCTCCTAATACATATATTTCTGTAATGTTTCTGACAAGAACAGTTTTTAGAATCTCAGCACCCATTTTAAATTCTAAACCTAATGCCAGAGCATTTGCTAATTCAATACGAATAGGATATTGTTTTCGGTTAATAAGCGTTAGTACATAATGAATAAACGCTTTTAATGATCCAATAGTAACAACTATGATACCTACAGTCTCGATGAAAGAGATAATTTCAGGTAACATAACTTCAATTAAATGTTCTAGCATGATGCTTCCTTTCTACAACTCTTATTCTGCGTATTTTGAAACAACTTCGCTAACTGGTCTGCTTTCTTCAACAGCTTTAATTACTTGTCCTAACACTGGTCCAACAGATAAAACTTTCATTTTAGGATATTGTGCTGCTTTTTCAGTTTGATCAATTGTATTTGTACATACAAATCCTTCTAAACGACTATTATTTAATCGTTCAATTGCAGGGCCTGATAAAACTCCATGTACACAAGATGCATATACTGCAGTAGCACCTTTTTCATACAGCATATCAATACCAGCAGTTAATGTACCTGCTGTATCTACAATATCATCTACAATGACAGCAGTTTTTCCATTAACGTCACCTATAATATTCATTGCTTCCGCAACATTTGGTCTTGGACGACGTTTGTCAATAATTGCAAGTGGTGCATGAAGAATTTCCGCAAGTCTTCTTGCTCGAGTAGTACCTCCATGATCAGGTGATACAACAACAATATCTTTTAGATTCAAGCTCTTGAAATATTTTCCAATAATGCAGATAGCAGAAATATCATCTGCAGGAATATTAAAGAATCCCTGAATCTGAGTTGCGTGAAGTTCCATCGTAATAACACGATTTGCTCCAGCTTTTTCTAATAAATCTGCAACTAACTTTGATGTTATTGGCTGTCTTGGCTTAGCCTTACGATCCTGACGTGCATAGCCAAAATATGGCATCACGACAGAGATATGACCGGCGCTAGCACGTTTACAGGCATCAATGGCAATCAGTACTTCCATGATGTTGCTAGAGACAGGTGCACATGTAGATTGTACAATATACACATTTTTACCGCGCACAGACTCCCCTAATTCTACCATGATCTCCCCGTCAGAGAAGTGCTTTACATCACATTGACCTAAAGGTATCCCTAATTCTCCAACGATTTCATTTGCTAATTCAACACTTGAAGTTAGCGCAAAGACTACTGTTTTGTTTTCCATTGTTTTTAATTCCCTGTTCCTTTCCTACTTATTTTTATACTTTGTTCCAAATCCTTTTTTTATGGACTGTCGTGCTCTGGCAATTCCCATATCACCATCTTCTACAGAATCGGTTATGGTTGACCCTGCCGCCAGTAAGGCATTCTCACCAATCGTTACTGGTGCAATTAAATTACAATTGCTTCCAATAAAGGCTCCATCATGTACAACGGTACGGAATTTATTTTTACCATCATAGTTAACAGTAACAACTCCACAACCTACATTTATTTTCTTACCAAAGTCAGAATCTCCGATGTAAGTTAAATGTGCACACTTACTGCCATCACCAAAGTGAGAGTTTTTAAATTCTACAAAGTTTCCAATTCGGCAATCTTCCATGATTTCTGTATTGTTTCTTAAGTGTGACATTGGTCCAACAGTAGAACGAGCTCCAACACTGCTTTCTACCACTTTGCTGCTGTCAATCACTACATCATCATGAATTGTCGCATTACGTAAAAATGAATTCGGAAGAATAGTTACATTCTTTCCAATTACCGATTTACCTTGAATATGAACATTTGGATAAATCGTAGTATCTTCACCAATTACAACATCTTTATCAATATACGTATTCTCAGGATCAATAATAGTTACTCCATTACGCATATGCAATTCATTTACATGATGTTTCATATAAGCATTAGCTTTTGCTAAATCCACACGATCATTTACCCCCATTGTTTCATCTGGATCTTCTACGATCATAGCATTTACCTTTTGACCTTTTTTATTAAATGTTTCCACAAGATCAGTAAGATAATACTCATTCTGTGCATTATCGTTGGTAATTTCTTTTAATCCCTCAAATAATGCTTGATTGTTAAAGCAGAAAATTCCAGTGTTGATTTCCTTAATTTTTAATTCTTCATCACTGCAGTCCTTTGCTTCAACGATTTTCTCAACCATACCATCTTCATTTCGTACAATACGACCATATTGCGCCCCACTTTCCAATACACTCGTTAATACTGTACAAGCATGATTTGCATTGCTTTCAAAAGCTTTTAGAATAGTTTCTTTTTGAATACATGGTCCATCTCCATTTAATACAATCGTATCTCCAGATAGACCTTCTAGCATAGTAGCCTGCATAACTGCATGACCTGTGCCAAGCTGTGGTTCCTGTACTGCATATTCTACACGATCCTGCAGATATTCTTTAACACTATCTGCACCATGCCCTACAACAACTACAATACGCTCTACTCCACATTCCTGTAAAGTATCTACGATATGTCCTATCATAGGTTTGTTTAATACAGGATGCATTACTTTATTCAATGCTGACTTCATTCTTGTGCCTTTTCCAGCAGCTAAAACAATAGCAGATTTCATAAAAACATACCTCCAGTACTATTCTATCAAAAAGTGAGGCTAAAAAAAAGGTTATCCAGCCAATTCCTCAATAATTTTGATAGGAATTAAATACTATATCTTTAAAAAAACTAAATATTCTATTTCTTCCCCTTTTTCTAACTCTATGATATGATTACCATAAAGTTAGGAGGAAATCTATGGAGAAACAAATCTTCTTTTTTGATATCGATGGAACACTTGTAGATAGTACTACACATATTGTTCCTGAATCTACTAAACTTGCACTAAAAGCATTGAAACAGCAAGGCCATATTATCTGTATCTCAACAGGCCGATCCCTGCAATCCGTATGTGATAGCAAATTTGATCAGCTTGCAGATTGGGATATATTTTTATGTAATAATGGACAGGCAATATATAATGCAGAAAAAGAGCTTCTCTTTTCTAAACCAATTACACAACAGAGTGTTAATGCCTGTATTGATGTCGCCAACAAACAAAATGTACCACTTTTCATAATGACAGAAAACGATCAGCTATTAACTAAACAGCCAAATGATCACGTTATAATATCTTCCGCATTCTTTAAGGAGCAAATTCCTGAAGTTAAGCCATACCACCAGGAACCTGTAATTATGATGATTGCATATGGACCAATGGGATATGCATATGATGAATACAAAGCAATTGATGGCATTGATATTCTACCTGGCCAATCTACTTATGCCGATGTGGTATTAAAAGGATTTCATAAGGGAATTGGCATTCAATTCATATTGGAACACTTTCATATGAAAGAATATATTGCCTTTGGTGATAGTTTAAACGATGTAGAAATGTTAAAAAATGCTCGTATCGGAATTGCGATGGGCAACGGAGATGAAGAAGTAAAAAAACATGGAGATTATATCACAGAAGATGTATCAGATGATGGTATATATAAAGCTCTTCAGCACTTCCAGATACTACCTTAATGAATTAAATTGTATCCTAATTAGGGATACTTTTTCGTCATTTATTACTAAAGATTTTATACATTATGATTAGAAAGGATATTATTATGAGACTTTTTCAACAACCTACTGAAATACTACATTATAATGATGTTACTGAATTTATAAGTGAATTTTCTTTTAGTGAAGATGATTATATACTTGCCAGTAAAACTATCTACGAACACTTCTTCACGAACGAAAATCTTCCTTGTACTGTTGCATTCCATAGTGACTATGGAAAAGGTGAGCCTACCGATAAAATGTTAGATGCTATGTTAGCGGATATGCGAAAAGCAAACCCCAAACGTATCATTGCGATTGGCGGAGGAAGTGTGATTGATTGTGCCAAGTTATTTGTATTTGATAGTAACGCTAATGCTGAAGATATGTTTCTTCAAAAATGTGAGCTCAAGAAAACAAGAAAGCTCATCGCAATTCCTACAACCTGTGGTTCAGGTTCTGAAGTAAGTAAAATATCAATATGCGAATTAACCTCTTTACATACAAAACTAGGTCTTGCGATTGATGAGTTATTTCCAGATCAGGCAATTCTAATTCCTCAGCTTCTTTCTAAATTACCTTATTTCTATTTTATTACAAGTGCTATTGATGCATTGATTCACGCAAGCGAATCATTATTGTCACCAAAATCAAATTCCTATACTTCCTTTTTTAGTAAGAATGCCATTCAACTACTAATTAAAGGATTTATAAACCTTAACAAATATGGTGAAGATTATCGTTTTCAAGATTTAGATTCTTTTCTAATAGCTAGTAATTATGCAGGCATTGCTTTTGGTAATACAGGAACAGGTGCAGTTCATGCATTAAGTTATCCACTATCTGGTAAATATCATGTAACTCATGGTGAAGCTAATTATCAGTTTTTTATTGCTGTATTACACAAGTATGAAGAGCTTCAGCCACAGGGAAATATCTTACTTCTTAAACAAGAATTAGCACAAGCGTTATCATGTCCAATTGACTCTGTATTTGATGAATTAGACAACCTTCTTTCAGCGCTCTTATTTAAGAAAAGATTACAGGAATACGGCATGAAGTATAATGAAATTGAAGAGTTCACACAAAGTGTCCTACAATCTCAACAGCGTTTACTATCAAACACTCCAATAACTCTAACAGAAACCGATATATTATCTATCTATAAACAGTTATTCTAATATTTAAAAAGCTATAGTGTATGTGATCATTACTCATACGTTACAGCTTTTTTAATTATTATTCCTGTTATCACGAAGTCTTTCGTCTACTTTTAATAAATCCATTGCTTTATAAAAATCTAAAATAGGAAATTCTTCATTAAGCTTTTCACATGATGGATCATACTGTGTAACATTCCTTCTTCCCGTACACCTAAGCTTAAGTTACACATTTCTTCCACCACTGCTTTGAATTCATCTACTAATAATAGACCTTATTGTTCTTCTAGGATTTTGTACTCTTCACTTTTGTCAATAAATTGGGACGTAATAATACATTTAAAAAATTTGATAAGTTTATTTCTGATGCAACATCTACTGGTTCACTCAATATTTCATTTGTAAAAAAAGAAGAATGTTAACTGTTCAACAGTAAAACATCCTTCCTTAATACCTAACAATTGTAGTTTTCTATCTTAACTGGGAATGCTAATTCTACAATAAACTCTTCATCATTTTGTTCATATTGAAAACTGCCATTTAAACCTTTCATCAATTTACCCACACTTTTTAGCCCAATCTGTGTTCCTTTTTCAAGTGAGGCAGATTTCTTTTTACGGTTTGTTATACGCAATATCATATTATTTTGTTCAAACTGCAGTGTGATAGTCACAATACTTCTTTCTGCGTATTTCATAATATTAGAAAAAATATTATCAAAAACCCGTTGAAGAATAGCTTCATCTCCCATCATTTTCCATTGTTTATTCTCGATTTTTGTTAGAACTTCAAATTTATTTTCCTTTAAATCATCCTGATAAAAGCTCAATATCTGGATAAATTCATCATTAGAAATCAGATGTAACTGTAATTCCTCATCTTTTGAGTATACCAAGAAATGATTAAATAATTTATCAGAAAGTTCTTTGATTTGTTCTGCTTTACGTTTGCTTTTCTCTATATATTCATCCCTTGCCTCATCACTTTTATAGATTTTCATTGAGAGTATATCTAAATAACCTAATAATGAAGTCAAGGGAGTTCTTAAATCATGAGACATCGCGGTTACTAGTTCATAATTTGCGGTTCTTGCTTCTTCTTCTTTTATCATATTATCATACAAAGCATTTCGTAAATGATTTAATTGTCTAGCAAGATCTGTAATTTCATCATTTCCTTTATAAGGAATCGTATGATGGAAATCTCCTGTTTTTATGTATTCCATTTCTTCTTCAATGGATAATATATACTTCATCTTTTGATGTATAAACGACATAATCAAGAAAATAAACAACAAAATAGATAATATAAGCACTATAATTACATAACGAATAATAAAGGTAATACCAATAAAAGAAGATACGATTAGATATGCATCTCCATCACTGAATTCAAGAGTAAAATTCATAAAGATTGGATCATAAACATACACCCAAAATGAAGTAGTTCCTACAATTGCCTGTTCTTCTTTTGCGCTTAATGATATTTCATCAAGAGTTGCCTCATCATCATATAACTGTAATGTTAAGTCTTTATACTTTCTTAATTCCTTTCGTATAGCTTCTGAGTCTTTCTTTGATAATCCTTGTTCAGTAATCGTATTTTGTAATTCTTCTATCTGATGAATTGTAGCTTCCTCGATGGTTTCCTCTCCTACAAACCAATCAAAAATTTTATAACGACTTAAAAACAATAATCCAAATGTTAGAAAAGATATTATAGCAGATGAAAATACAACACTAAGAAACTTAATCCCTAATTTAGAAACAGGTTTTCTCTTTCTAATCAAATCGATACCCCTTTCCCCAGACTGTTTTTATGTAACTCGGGTTTTGTGTGTCAACACTTAGTTTTTTTCTAAGATTTCGAACATGTACCATAATTGTATTATTTGCTGAGTACATGTAAGGAGATTCCCATATTGTTTCATATAATTCCTGATTAGAATATATTTTCTTTGGATGTTTTGCCAACAACAATAATATCTGGTATTCCATTTCCGTAAGATTTACTATTTCTCCATTCTTTGTCACATAATTCTTAGTTGTATCTATATATAAATCATGTACTATTATCTTATCTTCTTTAGATTCTTCTTTTCCTTTATATACAAAATATCTACGTAATAGTGCTTTTACTCGAGATAATAATTCATTATAGGAAAAAGGTTTTGCCAAATAATCATCCCCACCACTTAAAAAACCTTGTTCCTTATCCTGTTCCATCGATTTGGCAGTTAGAAATAAAATAGGCGCATTACTTACTTCACGAATTTTTCGACAAGCTTCATAGCCATCAAGCTTAGGCATCATGACATCTAAAATGATTAAATCCATATCGATTGCTTTAGCAATTGCAGTTTCCCCATCTTCTGCTTCTTCTACAATAAAACCTTCATTTTCTAGTAAAACACGAATTACTTCACGGATCTCTACATTGTCATCTACAACTAATATCTTTCTTTCCATAACCGACCTCCATGTATTTTCATTATATATCAAAAGCAGCATAGAAACACTATATTTAAGATTTCTTTATAAATTTATACTAAAAAAAGAGGATATTATAAGAATCCTCCTTCAGTTCAACTATCCTTCTTTTATCTTTGTTTTACAAAGGAAATATAATTTGTTCTGTAGCTGATTTATCGCAGAATCTACTAATGATTCATCCTTTGTTAGGGCAAATACTGTACTTCCACTGCCACTCATTAATGAAACAGAGAATCCCATATTCTTTAACTGATCCTTAATTTCATTAATTTCTGGAACGATTTGAAATGCACTATATTCTAATGAGTTAGAAATAACAGAAGATAATTTATCAAGATTTCCTTCTTTAAGTACCTCAATCACTTCGTCACAATCTGGATGATCACATTTATCAAAATCAAGCATTGAAAAAGCTTTTCCTGTAGGTACACCAAGTGATGGTTTTACTAATAGAACATAAAAATCAGTAGGCATAGAAAATGGTGTTATTTTCTCTCCTATACCTTTTACTAGTGCACAAGTTTCCACGATACAGAAAGGCACATCAGCTCCAACTTGTTTTCCTAACTGAGACAATTCTTCAATTGTGATATTAATATGAAGCAGTTCTCTTATTCCCTTCATAACAGCTGCCGCATCAGCGCTTCCTCCAGCTAAGCCAGCTTGTGCAGGTATTTCTTTTTGTATATGAATTTTAAAATGTTCCTTTATATCAAATGCTTTTCTCATCAGTTCTACAGCTTTTACAACTGTATTAGATGAATCCATAGGTAATGACTGGTCACTGCATGCATACTCATCATTATCAGATAATTCAATATGAATCGTATCATGCAACATCAATGGCACCATGATCATTTCTAATTCATGATAACCATCCTCTCTTTTACCTACTACATTAAGACATAGATTAATCTTTGCATGAGCCTTTACTTTCATGTATATGCACCTCATATAATCGTATAAATTCTTCTAATGTTACACTTTCTGCACGTCGTTTTACATCAATACCACTTAGTTCTAATTCCTTGCGTGCTAGATCTTTATCTTCACAATATTCACTATAATTATTTAATATCGTCTTTCTTCTTTGACGAAAACACGCTTTGACAAGTGGAAAGAAAATAGATTCATCAATAGTAGGATCTGTTTCTTTAAAACGGAACTGTAAGACTGCACTATCTACATTTGGTTTAGGTAAAAACACATTCTTCGGTACTTTCATTACAGGAATAACATCACATCGATATTGAGTAATAATACTTAGAGCATTATAATCCTTCGTATTTACTACTGCAGAGAATCGATCTGCCACCTCTTTCTGCATCATTACAGTTATGGCAGAAATATCTGCATTAGATTCAAAAATCTTAAATAGGATAGGAGTAGTAATATAGTATGGAAGATTAGCCGCAATAACAACGTCATATCCTTCTTTTCTATAACAATCACACCATGCCTTTAAATCTATCTCTAAAAAATCCTGCATTACTAATTCGAAATTATCGTATTCCTGTAAAGTATCAGCTAAGACAGAAGGCAGACGTTCATCTATCTCAAAAGAAACGACCTTTTTAGCATATTCACATAAATATTGAGTTAATGCCCCAATTCCTGGTCCAATTTCAAATACTACACAATGATCAGATACAATAGCATGACGAGCTATTTTATCTACAATTCCAGATTCTACTAGAAAGTTTTGTCCATAGTTCTTTTTAGCAAACATTCCATGTGTTTCTAAAATTTCTTTGGTTCTAGATGGGGTTGCGATTGGTTTTTTCATATACTAATCCTTTCTAAAACAGTTTATAAAAACTGGAAATAATTAATTCTAATAATAGATATACAAATCCGCTTACAATTAAAGCATAGCATATATTAAGAAGAATTCGTATCAGATTACTGTATTTACGAGTTGATTTTATATCAAACAATAAAGGAAGGCTAAATAATATTAATGTGGATAAATATAGCCATGGCTGTCGAATAGCCTCATTTTCTTCTCTAACACAATACAATAAAGAAAACAAGTATAAAAGATTACAGCTCATCTTAAAAAATCTTCGTTTTGTATATAGCCTCATATCTAATAGTGGAAGCGGCTGGTTCAAATTTTCATGATAAAAAATAACGCTCTGTCCATTTCTACATAAGACTTTCCAATTTTCTTCAAGAAAGATTGCTTCATCTACATCATATTTGACATCATAAAAACATACTTTAACATGCTGTTTCTTTCCTTCCACAAAGCGAAAGTTCATAAGAGCACCTAACATGACATAACGAAATGATACTAATTCCCAGCCTTCTTGAAGAATGTCAGATAACCATGCCTCTAATTTTTCTTTTTTCTGAAGAGCATATGTTACTTTTATTAATTCACTCATGATAATTTTTCAGCAATTCCTCTACATCCTGCTTTTTCAGCTGCAGCATGTTTAATCGTTTAAATAAAGTTTTAGCATTAGGTTTACCTAAATGCAGTTTATATCCTAAATATGCTCTTTTTTCTGCGCTATTATCTCGTCCATTTAAACCAAGCTCTAAAAAATCATCATAAGAAATGGTATCCTGAAGAGTTTCATCATATGTCATTAAATGTGATAGTGCTTCTATGATATCTTCACGTTTTGCGTGTTCAACACCAACTTTTTTCTTTGTCTTTGCTTTATTTTTCGCAATAAATGCATTTTTACAACCAGGCACTGCCTGATTGATAGTGTTACGAATTTTTTCACCAGGATAATCAGGATCTGTGAAGATAATGACCCCTCTTGTTTTCTGTGCCAACGCAATCTGTCTAAGAATCTCTTTTCCTAGATGTGTGCCATGCGTTTCAATAGTATCACAGTCCAAATAGCTCTTTAATACATTCGTATCGTTTTTACCTTCTACAACAAGTATTTCTTTCATCTTCACAAAACATCAGCCTTTCGCCTTTATTTTACCACAAGTTTTCATAATGCAAAAGAATAGAAAAAGAAGATAGTATTTCTATCCTCCGTTTCTACCTTATAACGCACAGCTTCTTGCCCCAGATTGTCCCCCATATCGAAGAATTTGCGCATTCGCCTGTGTTTGCTGTACCGGGATAATCGCATTTGAACTCTCACTACCAATGTATAAATCCAAGTGACTTCCTTGAATTGCTCCTCCACGATCTAAGACAATCGCATAATATGGCTCATTAGGTGAGATTCCGCTACCACTTAACCCATGATTACTGATTTTCAAAATCGAACAGAAAGGAATACTAGGATCTGCGGCTACTATGTAGTAATTCCCGTATTTAATCCCCTGTTGCCAAGAACCATCGGGCATCAACACTCCCATTGATGTATCTAATTTGACACCAAAAGCTGTATTTCCACTGCCGCTTTCACCACCACATCCATAACAATCCACACCATAGGTTGTAATTCTAGGCTGGAAAGTTTCAGTTGTAGTTTCTTCCAATTCCTTTAAACGAGCTTTCTCTTCTTCAGCCTTTAACTGTTTCTCAAGTCGTTCTCTTTCTTGTTTAATTTTGGTTTTCATTTTTTTCGCATATGTATCCATATCCAGCTCTAATTTAATTCCTGTATCAACCTTAACTACCACACTTTCCTCTTTCTCAATAGGCATCATTTGTGTTAAGTCGCTAAGCATGTTAACTGGCTGAATCACAGTGCTTGTATATATGACATCATTTGATGTCCTAGTCTTGTTGCTATCTGTATTCAAAGTACCTTGTAAAATAGTACTGCTTGAAGTACAGCCATATAAAACGAAAACACAGATGAATAAAGCGAATTTAATTCGTCTTACGTCCATTTGTTCCTCCTTTTACAAAAAACAGGCTTAAGTCTATCATACTTTCTCACACTTGTCCAATAATTTGTGTTTTTAACATGTGTTCTTTCTTATTTTTAACCATTTTATTTGTTTTATACATATGAATTTAAATGACTAATTCGCATAAAGCCTTTAAATATCGCATTTATAAATTTACTATTGTTTATCCAGTTATAAAATCACTTGTGAAATATATTTTATTAATCACAAATTAACTCATTAATTTAATTTATCTGAAACCGCTATAAGTCCTTTGTTTATCGTATTTGTAATAGAATTTTAACTTTGTGAAGATTATATACAAAAACACTTAATATCTCATGAACCATATGAATTTAATCTATATATAAAAAGGTTAAAAAAGGTATATAAAAAGTATCTATACGAGCCTCCAATTCCTTTGTATAGATACGTCTAATTAATTATTTTTTGCCAAAGATGTTAAAGTTTCTCCAGTAATACGATAAACTGTCCAATCTTTCATAGGTTCAGCACCTAATGATAGATAGAAGTCTATACTCGGCTGATTCCAATCTAAGCACCACCATTCTAATCTTCCACAGCCTCTTTCAACTGCAATTTGAGCTAATTTTTGTAATATACATTTCCCATAACCTTTTCCTCTATACTCTTCCATAACATATAAATCTTCCAAATATATGCCGGAACGTCCTAAAAATGTAGAAAAGTTATGAAAAAACAACGCGAATCCTATTTCCTTTTCATTTTCTAACGCAAAGATTACCTCTACTTTTTCTTTATCAAATAACCATTCTTCCAAAATTTCTTCTGTTGCCACAACTTCATTTTCTAGCTTTTCATAACGCGCTAAATCCTTAATAAATTTTAAAATTAATGATACATCTTCTCTAGATGCATAACGATAACTTAAACCCTTTTGCATATAACTCTCCTTAACAATTCCATTTTACTTTAACTGGATTAGTTTCATTTTGTTTGGCATGTTGTTTTAGCGAAGATAAAGCTTTCTGCCATTCTTTTTTAGCTGCCTTATCATATTCCGTTTGTGCCTTATCTAAATCAAATTCATCATATGCTACAGCTGCAGCTCCATAATAGATAAACCCCAATGCATTCGTAGGTGTCTGATAGATAGCACAGGCAGTTGATATAGCTCTTGCGGCTGCTTGCGCAATTGGGTCTTTTATAGTAGAAGAATGCTGTCTTGTGTCCTTCAACAATGGCTTAACTGTTTTCCAATCTGTTTTTTCCTTAATAGTCTTTTCACAAACATCTATGACTTCTTCTATGATTTTCTCTGAGTTCTGATAATGTTTCTTATATATAGTTACATAGTTTTCTTTTACATATTCTATTCCCCATAAAGCTAGTGTTTCTTTACTTTGCGTTTCTATAACACTCATCATTTCTTGACATTCTTCCCAATCTATTTCCCCTAACATTTTTCTTAACTTCATGATTACCTACCTCCTATTTTTATTATACATAATACTTCAGTAAAATACAGATTACATTTCTCAAAACAAGAAGATATTATATAAACTAAAAAAAGATGAATAGAAATCCACCTTTTCGTTTATAGATTTTCGCCATTGGAGGCAATTACATCTTTATACCAATAGAAGCTTTTTTTCTTATAGCGTTTCATAGTTCCACTGCCATCATTATGACGGTCTACATAAATGAAACCATAACGTTTAGCCATTTCTCCTGTGGATGCACTTACTAAATCAATACATCCCCATGGAGTATATCCTAATAGATCTACTCCATCTTCTTCAACTGCTGCTTTAAACGCTTTGATATGCTCCTGTAAATAAGAAATACGATAGTCATCAGATACTCTATAGCCATCAACTTCTTTATCTAAAAGTACATCGTTTGCCCCTAATCCATTTTCTACGATAAACAATGGTTTTTGATAACGATCATATAACGTATTCATTGTTGTACGAAGACCTAATGGATCAATCTGCCAACCCCATTCACTTGATTTCAAATAAGGGTTCTTTGTGCCTTTAAACGCATTTCCAATAGTTTCACCAACACCTTCTTGTGTAGTGATACAACGTGAAGAATAATAGCTAAAGCTAATGAAATCTACAGTATGATTCTTTAATATTTCACGATCTTCATCGCTTATATCAAAACGAATACCTTCACGTTCAAAGAACTTCAATGCATAATTCGGATAATATCCACGAGCCTGTACATCAATAAACATCATATTTTCTCGATCTTTGCCCAAGGCAGCCCAAACATCCTCCGGCATACAGGAATATGGGTAATAATTTCCCGCAGCCATCATGCATCCAATCATATTGTCTGGATTTATTTCATGTGCTATTTTTGTGGCCCAAGCACTTGCGACTAATTCATGATGAGCACTTGCATATTTGGCCTGTTGCTGATCTTCGCCTTCTTCAAACTGTAACCCCGCCCCCATAAATGGCAGATGTAAAATCATATTAATTTCATTAAATGTAATCCAATATTTAACTAAATCCTTATAGCGAGTAAATAATACAGTTACTAAACGTTTATAGAAATCAATCATCTTACGATTTTTCCATCCGCCATAAGTTTTAATCAAATGCATTGGACAATCAAAGTGCGTAATTGTGACTAATGGTTCAATTCCATATTTTTTACATTCTTTAAAGACATCTTCATAAAATTGTAGACCTTCTTCATTTGGTTCTTCTTCATCACCTTTAGGAAAGATTCTACTCCATGCGATAGACATACGGAATGTTTTAAATCCCATTTCCGCAAATAAAGCAATGTCTTCTTTATAATGATGATAAAAATCTATTCCTTTTAAGGCAGGATAGTATTGATTTTCATCAATACTATCCATTTTGTATAAACCACGCATAACCAGAGGACGTAGTTCTCCATGAGGAATTACATCAACATTTGCTAAACCTCGTCCACCTTCAAGATAGGCTCCCTCACATTGATTAGCAGCAGTGGCACCACCCCATAAAAAGTCTTTTCGTAATACCATATACATCTTCCTTTCTGTTATTTAATAACTTTAATCACAGTTTCCTTAGGATGTGAATTACCTTCAGTTAGTGAAATAATGTCACTATACTCCATTGTGTTTGTGATGATCATTGGTGTGATGATATCGTAACCTGCTTTTTGTATAGCTTCTAGGTCTACCTTTAATAATGGTGTACCTACTTCGACATTATCATGTACGTTAACTAAAGCTTCAAAATGTTCACCTTTTAGATTTACTGTATCTAATCCTACATGAATCAGAATTTCTACACCATCTTCAGATTTGATTCCGATGGCATGCTTCGTATCAAAAATCATTTGTACGTTTCCTTTTACAGGAGAAACAAATGTTCCATTACTTGGATAAACTGCAATACCTTTCCCCATAATTTCCTGTGCAAATGTAGGGTCATTTACTTCTGATAATGGCTTGATTTCACCTTCTACAGGGGCGCAGATATCTAATGTAGTTCCAGCAGCTACTTCTTTTCTTTCTACTGGTTCCGTTACATTTTTTTCTTTTGGTTCATTTACTTCTTCATCTTTATATAATGTGAAAGATACAATAAATGAAATTACAAATGCAATTAAGGCACCGATACATGCAAAGATTAAATCATGGAATCCATCTCCTCCTAAATATCCAGGTAATGTCATTAGTCCAGGAGAACCACCACCATAATTTTTCACAACAAATAGTCCCATAAACAATCCACCAGCTGCACCACCAATACATGCTGAAATTAATGGTGTTTTATAGCGCATGTTTACCCCAAATAATGCCGGTTCTGTAATACCGCATACTGCTGTAATTGCGGCAGAAGAAGCAATTTGGCGAACTTCTTGTGATTTAGTTTTAAAGGCAACACCAAAGCTTGCGGCACCTTGAGCAATATTACTTGCTAAGTTTGCAGGGTATACAATAGTATCAAACCCTGTTGTCATACGGTTGTTGATCCCAATTGGAATGATTCCATAATGTGTTCCTGTCATAACTAATAATGGGAATAGACCACCTAGAAGCATTGGAACCAACCAGCTACAATATGTATTCAAAGTAGTAACTGCTGTAGAAATCCATCCAGCAATAATGTATCCAATAGGACCTAATACAACTAATGTAGCAATACCCGCAACTAATATAGTTATTAATGGTTTTGTAAAGAATTTAATTGCTTTTGGAGAAATACGATCTGCGATTGGCTCTACATAAGACATGAACCATACAGATAATATAATTGGAATAACAGAAGAGGAATAAGAAGCCTGATAGATTGGCAGGAAGAATAAAGAAATCCCTTCTCCTGTTTCGGATGCAGTCGATACCATTGTCACAAAGTTAGGATGTAACATGATACCTGCAAGCATCATCGCAAGATATGCATTACAGCCAAATTTCTTTGCGGCAGAATTTGCTAATAAGAATGGCAAGAAATAGAATGCTGCATCTCCCATAAAGTTAATGATCTGATAGCTTTGATCTGTTGTTTCTACCACATGAAAAGCAACTAATAAAGATAAAACAGCTTTCAGCATACCTGCTGCAGTAATCGCAGGCAATACTGGTGTAAATATACCTGTAATAGTATCAATAAATCTAGCAGCTAACCCTTTCTTCTCTTCTTGTTCCGGTTTCGAAGAATCTAGCTGTGTACATTTTTCCATGATTGGCTTATACACATGGTTTACATCATTTCCTATGATAACCTGATACTGTCCTCCATTAATCGCAACACCTAATACTCCAGGTGTTTTCTTCAATTGTTCAGTTTGTGCAATTCCTTCATCCTTTAAGTTAAAACGAAGTCTTGTAGCACAATGCGTAAGACCTGTAACATTGTTAGATCCGCCGACTAGATCTAATATTTTATCGGCTAATTCCTGATAATTCATTTCAGTACCTCCTAATATGTAGATACGTCATTTTTTTACATAGATGTAATGCGATGAATATGAATCATAAGATACATAATTTCATCATTTGTCATCTGCAGATGATATTCTTTTCTAAGATACTCATACACTTTTAAAACACAGGCATATTCGTTTTTATATTGATTTTTAATCATTAGGAAGAAGCTATCTTCTTTTTCTTCAATTTCAACATTTGAAAAAACACGTTTCACAAAGAATTTTAAATGAGTTAAAAAACGATCATAATGAATAGAAGTCTCATCTAATTCAATGTTGAAGTGATACTTAATAATATTTAATGTATTCTGTATTACTTTCATCATCTCTTTTGTCTGATCCATACCTATTGAATCAAAAGAAGCATTCACAACATGCAACGCAATAAAACCAGCTTCTGCATCTGGTAAACGAATACCAGCATTTGTTTCAATAATATCCAAAGCTTCCATTCCAATTTGAAATTCATGTAGATAAAAACGTTTAATTTCAGATAAAAGAGCATTTTGAATATTGATACCATTGTTAAATCGCTCAATTGCGAAAGCAATATGATCACATAGAGTTAAATAAATAGTATCACTTAATTCTTTTCCTAATGAAGCTTTCGCATAATCAACAATTTCATTTGTAATCTGAATGCAAGAAAGTGGAACTCTTGAAAGTATTTCTTCAAATTGATCATTTTGTTTATCATCTAGCATGGTATAAACTTTTTCTATTTTCGATTCATCAATCGAATCTCCTACTTGTTTCTTAAAACCGAGTCCACATCCCATGACTAATATTTCCTGTTGTTTATTATTACGAGAACGTACAAGATTATTATTTATTACTTTTTCTACTACCAATCTGCATCCTCCTTTCTCGAACCAGTACAAAAAAAGACTATACCGGTTCACATCACGTAAAAAAGACGTATGTGTACAATCGGTATAGCCTGCATTACCAGTAACAATCCTTTTATACACGAAGAATATATCACAAGCGCTTTCACTTTGTCAATTAATTTGTTTCAACTTTAGTAACTACTATCATAAAAACGCTCAGATTCACAAATTCTTACTACAAATTTATTCCTCTATTCCATATTCCTTCGCAAGATAGTCATCATAGCTCATACGACGATCTATAATGCCGTCATCTGTTATTTCTATGATGCGGTTGGCAATCGTCTGAATAAACTGATGGTCGTGGCTCACAAAGATTAATTCTCCGGGATATTTAATCAATGCATTATTTAATGTCTGGATGGATTCTAAATCTAAATGATTGATTGGATCATCCATCAATAATAGATTCCCTGCTTCTAACATTGTCTTTGACAACATACAGCGAGCTTTTTCACCACCAGATAGAACATTTACTGGTTTTAATGGTTCTTCGCCACTAAACAGCATCCTTCCCAAGAAACCACGAATAAATGCCATATCATCAATGTCTGTATACTGACTCAGCCAATCACAAATACTTTGTGTACCTTCAAAATATGAGCTATTGTCATCTGGTATATAAGATACTTTAATTGTTTGTCCTAATTGAATGCTTCCTTTATCCGGCTGAAGTTCATTCGCAATCAGTTTCAGCAACAAGGTAGTTTTTAGCGGATCACCAATTAGTGCTACTTTATCACCTTTCATTAAATTAAAGGAAACATTAGTTAGCTTACAGTCATCTACCTGTTTTTCTACATCTTCAATATATAATATAGAACGACCACTTTCTCTTTCTGGTTTAAATTCAATAAATGGATATTTTCTTGTGGATGGCTGTAAATCATCTAATGTGATTTTATCTAAAATCTTCTTTCTAGATGTTGCCTGTTTTGACTTTGATGCATTGGCAGAGAAACGAGCAATAAATTCTTCCAATTCCTTAATTTTCTCTTCTTTTTTACGATTTGCGTCTTTTAACTGACGTGTAATCAATTGACTAGACTCATACCAGAAGTCATAATTTCCCGCAAATAGTTTTATTTTCCCATAATCTACATCTGCGATATGTGTACATACTTTATTTAAAAAGTGGCGGTCATGACTAACTACAATTACCGTATTTTCATAATTCATAAGGAAATGTTCCAGCCATGCACATGCTTTAATATCTAAATGGTTCGTAGGCTCATCTAGTAAAAGCGTGTTTGGTTTCCCAAATAAAGCCTGCGCTAACAGTACTTTGACTTTATCACTACCTGCAAGATCTTTCATATATACATCATGCAGTTCTTGTGTTATACCTAAACCATTTAATAAAGTGGCGGCATTACTTTCCGCATTCCAACCATCCATTTCCGCAAATGCTGCTTCTAGCTCTCCTGCACGTATACCATCTTCTTCACTAAAATCTTCTTTACAATAGATTTCATCTTTTTCTTTTTTTATTTCATATAATTTAGTATTTCCCATTAAAACAGTTTCTAATACTGTATAATCATCAAACTGGAAATGATCCTGTTTTAGCGTAAATACTGTTTCATTGGGTTTCATAATAACCGAACCTGTATCAGGCTGTAGCTCACCGCTTAATACTTTTAAAAAGGTTGATTTTCCTGCACCATTTGCACCAATCAAACCATAACAGTTTCCATCAGTGAATTTTAAGTTTACATTATCATATAGTGTTCTCGAACCAAATCGTACACTGACATTCTGTGTTTCAATCATTTATATCTACCTCCACGCACAATTATGCATTATATCATAGAAAACTAGAAAGTGTATGAAATCTCATAAAATACAATAAGTTCACATAATTAATTATTGCTTTTTGCACAAAAAAAGACCAATGAATCTAGCTTATTCACACTTCATTGATCTTTATGTTAAATTACCATTTTTTCATTATTCGAAAATTTAGTCGATTTCGTACCAGCGAATACCATTAGCCTCTAAATCAACAGTAAATGATTCTCCATTTCCTTTATAGATTTTTGTAGTTTGAGGTTCATAAGTATTATTTACAACACAATAACTGTTTGTGGAAGGATAAACATTAATATCAACATTATAATTTTCTGAATACCATTTTTTCATCTCGTTTTCTTTATGAGCTGCATAGAAGATTGTACGATACAATAGACGTGAATTTTCAAAGCTAAAAGGCAATCCATTCAAATAAACAGAACGACCTTTTCCATATTCATTAACTGCTAAATTTATATGCTGATTATTTAAACGAATGATTTGAGTTCCAGGAAGTGCATAGACATTGTTTACACATTCTCCCCAATTCTCGTGTTCGAGCTGTTCAGTGATGAAATGTTCCTGACATGCTTCCCAGTTATATTTATCTGTATGCATTGTAAAACCAAGTTCTTCATCAACGCCTAAAACGTCATATAATGTGAAGAATTTTCCATTTTTTGCACATGCTGTTGGCTCTCCAACACCAATAAATCCACCACCGTTATCAACATATTTACGTAATGTACTAATTATGATTGGATCAAATTCTTCTCCGCCGCTAAAGGAAGTATATGCATCCCCAACATTCAAGACAACATCGATATCATCTAATATATTTGGATTTGCTCGTAAATCTTCAAATGATACAAAGCGAACATCAAATGGGAAACCACTTAATGCTTCCATAACTCCTGTATAGGAATAAATCTGTTTATACCAAATGGCATGATGAACCAAATGAGTTCCCCAACGACGAAGTTCACCCCAGCTATTTAACACTGCTACATTTAATAATGTATGAGGTGTCTGCTGATTTATATGAGAATATAGCTCTCTAAATTCATCACAGACTTCTGTAATATAGTCAATAAATTCAGGGAAATCTAAAGCAAGTTTCAAATAACCTCCATATCCTATACGATCAACAGGGGAACGTAGTATTGCACGTCGTGCTGTTACCCAGTTTTCTTTTGCCTCTTTTAAAGGATTACCTCCTTCATGGAAAGTGTCAGGGAAGAAATAAGGAAGGAAACGACCTTCTGTATATTTAACTCCTTTGATATCTGAAATTAGACGAAGTGTTGTTCCTGAGCCAACAGATCCAACAACAGCATCTAAACCAATACTTTCAAAGTATTTCCCAAAAGGTTCTGTTCCAATCCAATGATCCCCTAAAAACATCATCGCTTCTTTTCCATACTCATGGCAAATATCTACAAACTTCTTCGCAAGCTTTGATACTTCTCGCTGCTGAAAATCCATAAAATCACGATATTCTTTAGTTGGAACACAGAAAGTAGAGTTGTTAAATCCTTTATTAATAATAAATTCAGGACGGAAACGATAACCTACTTCTTCTTCAAACTGTTTCAAAATATAAGGAGAAACTGATGCACTATAACCAAACCAGTCAACAAATTTTTCGCGTGCCAATTCATCAAACTGCAACGTAAACTGATGGAAGAAGGTTGTAAAACGTACAACATCCACATCATCACGTTCCTGACAGAATTTTCTAAATTTTTCTATAACATATTTTTGTGTTTTTGGTTGACGAACATCAAATGTCATCTGATGTTCCTCATCTTGCCAGTCATTTGTCAGAGAATTGTACATGTGTACAGGATCCCAGATTACAAAGGCTAAAAAACTAACAGTATATGCATGATATGGAATGGTATCATGGATAATGACTTCACGAGTTGTTTCATCATAATCCCAATCTGTTATAACTGTGTCTGTTGTACGATCAATAACTTCCCACCATCTATGAATATCATCAATTGTATTAGGTTTTAATTGATCTTTGTAGAAATGTTTCATGATTTCAATACGCAATTCTGTATCTTTTGCTGTGATAAAATCACTCATAAGATACATTTGCTGAATTTCATCTGGATTAGCTTTCGCCCACTCATTGTCTTTTCGAGTTGTATAATACGTAGCATACTGTTTAATATCCATAGAACGAAGTTCTTCTGGCATGCTTGTTCCATCACAGTCGCGAATTGCATCTGCTTTCCAGCGGTGAATGATATCAATTGTTGCATCAATTACATCTATATCAGTCGGTACAGTTACATGTCCACTTTTAATCATATAATCCTCCTTAATCAATACGATTTTCTGTTTCTACATCATAATAATGAACTTTGCTAAGATCCATTGTTAATGATAAATGCTTATTAGTTCCTGGTTCTAAACGAGATGCCACCTTAGCAATCATTGGCTGTCCTAATATAGAGCCATGCAAAATATATTCATGTCCTAAAAGTTCAGCAACTTCAATTTCAAAATCAAAACGAGCACTAGGATAAGTATCCGCAACAATTCCTTCTCCATATAAATCTTCAGGACGAATACCCATTATGATTTCTTTTCCTTCATAGGAAGCTAATTTAGATACAAACATCTCAGGAAGATCAATTTTCATATCGTTAATGATAAATTGTTTATTACGATAAACACCTTTCACAAAGTTTGTCGCAGGAGAGCCTAGGAATCCAGCTACAAACATATTAGCAGGATTATTGTAAATTTCTTTTGGTGAACCAATCTGCTGAATATACCCACCCTTCATTACAACGATACGATCTGCCATTGTCATCGCTTCTGTCTGATCATGTGTTACATAAATCGTTGTAGCACCGATACGTTCATGCAACTTAATGATTTCACTACGCATCTGCACACGTAGTTTTGCATCTAAGTTTGACAAAGGTTCGTCCATCAGGAATACTTTCGCATTACGAACGATAGCACGACCTAAGGCAACACGCTGTCTTTGTCCCCCTGATAAAGCTTTTGGCTTACGATCTAGATACTGCTCAATTTCCAGAATTCTAGCCGCTTCTTTAACACGTTTATCTATTTCATCTTTTGGAATTTTTCTTAATTTTAAGCCAAATGCCATATTTTCATATACTGTCATGTGAGGATATAAGGCATAAGATTGAAATACCATGGCAATATCACGGTCTTTAGGCTCAATATCATTCATTCTTTTTCCATCAATATAGAAATCCCCTTTTGTAATATCTTCCAATCCTGCAATCATACGTAATGTAGTAGACTTACCGCAGCCAGATGGACCAACGAAAACAATAAACTCCTTATCCTTGATTTCCAAATTGAAATCAAATACCGCCTGTACATTATTATCATATACCTTATCTATATGTTGTAAAGAAATATCAGCCATACTTTAAACCCTCCTACTTGTGTTTTCTGTTGTAAAGAAACAACTGTGTTAATAAGCCAATCAATCCAACAATTTCTATTCCTAAATTAGTTAAACTGACTGTTTTTTGTGCCCAGATGATCAATCCTAAAAAGAAAAAGAATAATATCACCATGATAATAGTCTGTAATTTATTTGTTTCTCTCATATATAATCCCTACTCTTTCATCCCGCCAAGACTCATACCTTGCGTTAATTTTTTCTGTACACAAATGTACAATATCAGCGTAGGTATCATGACAATAACAAGACCTGCATACATAACACCAAAGTTTGCTTGACTACGTGAATCAGCCATCAAATATTTAACACCGACAGCCAATGTTGCATTTTCTTTATCCATGAACGTAAAGGCAATAACGTATTCATTCCAGAAAGCCAAGAATTGAAATAAAATAACAGTAATAATACTAGGACGAGCCATAGGAATCATAATTTTGGTCATTGTTTTGAAATAACCACATCCGTCAATGCGTGCTGCTTCTTCATAACCTTTAGGCAATGTTTTGAAATACCCTGTTAATAAATAAATGGTAAAAGGAAGTGCTGTTGCAGCATATACGACCGCCAACCAGAATTTATTATTTAAGAAGAAATCAGTACCTAATGCAAGGTCTGCATTAAACAACATAAGAAAAATCGGTAAAACGATATAGTTTACATTGACAAACAGACCTGCCATAAATAATGCATTGAAGAATTTCTTTCCAACAAATGTAAAACGTGCCAGAACATAAGATGCCGGTAAGGCAACTACTAATAAGATAATCAATGCCAAAGCTGTAACAATTACAGTATTCATCAGATAATCTCCCATACGGGCTTTCTGAAAAGCATCGACAAAGTTTGACCACATTAATTGCTGAGGAAGGTCGAAAGGATTACCACTAACCAGTTCCCCTTGAGTCTTTAAGCTTGCCAGACATACCCAAATAATAGGAACAATAATTGAAATTGCTAACGTGATCAATGCCACATAGACAAAGATTCTATAAATAGAAAACTTCTTTTCTTTTTTCATGTGTGCACCTCCTAGTATTCAAGAACTTCGCGTTCAGTTACTTTATTAATTAATGCAGATAAAGCAAAAGATACAATGAAGATCATCGCTCCGATTGCCATACCAAAGCCATATTTACCAGCAAATGCATTATTATACATATAGTTTAATACAGACTCAGAACCTAAGTTACCCTGTGTAGTCAGCTGAATAAACATAAAACTCAAGTTAATCGTTGAAATAACAAAGAATGTTAAAGTTGTACGAATATTATTCCAAATCAAAGGCAAAGTAATCATAAAGAACTGCTGAATCTTACTAGCTCCTTCAAGACTGGCTGCTTCATATAAGTTCTCTGGAATACTTGACATACTTGACATATACATAACCATATAATACCCGATAGCCTGCCATACCAATGCAGCGATAATCGCATAATTTATTATATCTGGATTTCCCATCCACTGCTGCTGCAGACCTCCTAATCCAATCATTGCCAGAAATGAATTTAAGATACCATTTGATGGTGCATAGATTGCGGAGAAGATACCTGCAATAACAACAATACTTAAAATGTTAGGAATATAGAATATAACACGGAAGAAGTTTTTTCCTTTAAATTCTTCACGTGTCAGTAATGTCGCAAACAATACGGCAAGTACCAAAGTGATAATTGTTATTAATACAACATATAAGATAGTATTCTGCATAGCCTCTATAAAGCGCTCATCTGCTAATAGTGTCTTAAAGTTAAACAATCCACAGAAAGTAGCATCACTGACAAAATTTGCTTTTTGAAAAAATGCCGTTTTAAATACTTCAAATGTAGGAATGACCATAAAGATAAATACTAGAATTACTGCTGGCGCAAGACAGGCAAATATAAATCTAGACTTTGCTTTCTTTTTGTTCATATCATATTCGCTCCCTTTCTTCTAAAAAGCGATGAGCAATAAATCGCTCATCGCTAATGAATCCATACTGCTTTTAATTTATTTTGTTTCTAAAGGATTAGCTGCTAAAGTTTTCCAAGCTTCAGATAATGATTTCTGATAATCTTCTTTACTAATTTTACCAGTAGCTAAATCATCAATCTGCCCAAATAATGTAGCTTTTACATCGAAATCAGGTAAATTGTTTGTGTTATAAGCGCCAAATGCTCCAAATGCAGGTGTTGCATTTTCATAAATGCTGAAGAATTCTTTTGTATATCCATCTTCCATTTTTGAAACACGATCCATCATATCAGTTGTAGGTACGATATTTCCGCTTTCCTGCATGATTTTAACTCCTTCATCAGAGTAAATAAACTCTAAGAATTTTTTTGCATCATCTGGATTAGCTGCCTGTGCTGGAATCCAAATCTGTTCTGTCATAGAACCAACAAAGCGTTCTCCATCTTTTTCATCAGCTGGTAGTGGCATTAATCCCCAATGGAAATCTTCAGGTGTAGTTTTTGCCATTTCATTAACTACCCAGTCACCATTTGGCATAAATAAAGCTTTTCCATCAATAACTGCCTGCTGATTTACTGTGAAGTTATCACCAGAGTTTGCATTTGATACAGTATCTGCAAATAAGTTTTCACTGCTTACTAATTGAGCAATTTTATCAATTACAGCTTTTCCTTCTTTTGTATCCCAGACACCTTCTTTATAGTTTAATACATTAAATAGGAAGTCTTCTCCACCAGCCTGTTTCAATAAAGCGTTCATTGTATTATCAAAATATCCACTTGTTGGATAAGTAAACAATGCGATACCATCAGCTTTTGCTTGTTTTCCTAATTCCCAGAATTCATCCCAAGTTGTAGGCAATGCATATTTTTTACCTTCACCAATCAGTTCTGTATTATAGAAGAATCCAGCTGGAGTTGTTTTTAAAGGTAATAAATAAGATTTTCCATCTCCATAATACTGAACTATACGACTATCTTTATAAGATTTGTCTAAATCAATTTTTTCAACTACATCAGAAATATCTAACACTTGTTTAGTATTTAACTGTGTTTCTGTAAACTGACTAGGTTGTCCTAAGTTATAGTAAACAATGTCTGAATATTGCCCTGTAGCATTCTCTTTGTTTAATACGCTAGGAAGATCTTTTTCAAAACGTAGCTGTACATCTATATCTGGATTTGCTTTTTCAAAAGCTTCCGCCAGTTTTGTAAATACTTCTTCACCATTCCCTCCAGAAAATGAATCAAACTTTAATACTCGTTTGTCCCCTTCTTTAGCAGAATCTTTCTCAGAATTTGAAGAACATCCTGCTATCATTGTTGTTGCCATCGCTAAAGTTAACGATGCCGTTAGTAATTTTTTCATACTAAATAAGCCTCCTCATCTGTCCTAGTACTTCTTTTTATAGTTTAAGTATAGTAAAATGTAAGCGTTTTTTCAATCGTTTAATTGCGCTGAACTTTAGAAATATTGTGCTATTAACAATATTGATAATTAAATTTGTATCATGTATACTTAAATCATAAGACAAAGGGGACATTATATGAGTACAGAACAATTTATTTATGAACAGAAAAAATTTGAAGAATCCTGTCAGCTTCTCTATATCACACAATCCTCCTATGACCAGGAATGGAATTCAAAGCTACATACACATTCATGCGCCGAAATTTTTTATGTAACTCGTGGAAAAGGTCATTTTTATCTAGGAACAAGATGTTATGATGTTTTTGAAGATGATCTTGTTATTGTCAATCCAAACGTAACGCATACTGAGCAAGGTATGAGAAATACAAATTTTGAATATATTGTTATGGGAATTGATGGATTAACCTTTACTCACAATAACGAAGACCCTCAGGAATTACAGCGATATAACTTTTATGAAAATAAACATGAATTTTTATACTACCTTAAAACCATGTTACTGGAAGTAAAAAACAAAGATCCAGAGTACCAGATTGTAGTAAACAATCTTTTACAGATAATGATTGTCAATCTCTTTCGTCGCACTCAGGTAAAATGGCATGTTTATCAGGAAAACAATGTAAATAAGGACTGTCTTTTTATTGAAAAATATATTGATTCACATTTTAAAGAAGATATTACTTTAGATACACTAAGTAAAATCACCTATTTGAGTAAATATCATATCGTCCACGCTTTTAAAAAATATAAGGGTATTTCACCTATAAACTATGTAAATGAAAAAAGAATTCAGGAGGCATGTTTTCTATTAACAAATACAAATCTTCATATTAATGAAATATCACAGATTGTAGGCTTTTCCAGTCCCTCCTATTTTACTCAGGCATTTAAACGTAGTTTACACCAGTCACCACTTCAATATCGCAAAACTCGCTGATTTATGTGTAATCAGTGTCTTTATATTTAATTTCATGTAGTATCGTTGAAATTTTCTAAAGTTAATACAAACATAGTTCTTAAGATGAATGATATTTTCTTATATTCCTGAATACAATTAACAAGATATTATTTAATAAAACATGCTATATAATATTTATTAAAATAAAGAAACTTCAGTAAAACCAAACACTGTTCCGAGTAACTTATCCACATTTTGTTTATGATAATATATGGTATCAAAATACGAGAGAACTAGTAGAATTACTAGAATATTTTCAAAAAAATCAAGATAATTCACTTCCTATGCTTCAGATTATAGTGAATTCCCACATGTTTGATCTTCTTATCTTTGATATTCAGATTTGCCAATAACATACTTTCCTTGTTCATGCTTGAATAGTTAATAACATAAATGGTAATTTTTCCAATGGCACATCTTCAAACTCTTTCATTGTGCTTTTGATAATATAAGCTAATACTAGCTTATAGCTTATAATGATTTTTACTTGCCAGTCATGATTTTCTCTTAGTTTTTCACCTGACTTCTTTTTTTTTAGACACCTTTTCCTTTAAACTAGATTCATATATACATACGTATAGAAAGTCGGAAACTCTTAAATATCTTTTAAAAAAAGTTAGAAAAAAGCTATAACTTATAGAATTATAAATTCAATAAATTATAGCTTTTAAATTACTATATAGCTTGATTTATTTAAACTTTAGTTCTTTACGAAATTTCAAGGGTATTCCTTCTATTATCTCATTTACTGTTTCATAACATGCAAAATCCGCATATTTATCAGGTGTATGAGCATCTAATCCATATACAACCTCTATGTCATACTGTGATACGACTTCCCAAAATTTACGATATGGGTATGTATAGCGATACTCATCACCTATTTGTCTTTTCCCATAACGCAATCCATTTAGATTTAGTTCCAGCAATGCATGATTTCGTTCAGCACTCTGACATATTTTATGTGCAGTTTTTTCACACGCTTCATTCCATTCTTCTTTGCTAAACATAAATAAATCTGGATGTGCAACAATATCTACTAGTCCATCATCGCATGCTTTCGCAACCTGTTCACCGTAAAGCAATGTATCTTCATCTTTATGGTTCATATAGAAGTCTATTTGCTTTACCGCATATTCATGCTCTCCTAATATCATGAAATCTACTAAATTACGATATTCTTTAATCTCATCTAAAAAATCCTCAAAATATTCAATTTCCAATCCTAACCGTATTTCAATCTGATCCTTATATTTTTCCTGTAAAAAGTGAACACTCTGTACATAATCATTAAACTCATCCTTACGCATACGTTCTCCTTCTACATATCCGTTTTCATAAGGAGCATGATCAGAAAACCCTATGCAGGTATAACCATTTTTAATTGCCTGTTTAACGTATTCTTCATCTTCCCCGCTTGCATGTCCGCAACGCTTCGTATGACTATGATAATTAAATCTCTGCATTTTCCTCTCTCCTACATTTCTTCCTCATAAGTAAAACCTAATCCCTGAACTTCCTTTGCCTCCATTACTACTACAAATGCTTCTGGATCGATATGGGATACTAAATGTTCTAATTTAGGTAATTGTTTTTTTACTACGACCGCCATAATCACTGGTCTTTTCTGAGAAGAGTAACCTCCTGTTGCCTCTAGGATGGTTGTACCTCTTTCTAACACTTCATGGATATGTTCCATAATTTCTTCATACTTATTTGAAATAATCATGACATTTCTAGCATCATGTCCACCAAGCATCATTGTCTTATTAATCATCATACTGCTTACCCAAACAGATAATATACCCGTAAGTGCAGCTTGTAATCCATACACAACTGCACCTAATAAAACAGTTAAAGCATCCGTAATTAAAACTAAGGTAGGTAGTGGTATATGTGTAAATTTATTTATGATAAGCGGAGGTATATCCATTCCACCAGTACTGGCCCCTGTACGAAATACACAGCCTATCCCTATTCCCATTAATGCTCCGCCATATATGGTTGCTAGGTATTTATCCATAATAAAAGTCTCTGGTGATATTAATGTATTTTCAATGAAGGTCATCAAAGATAACATCACTGGATAACATATGGTACAAAATATCGTTTTTGTCGCAAATTTCTTTCCTAAAATTGGTGCTCCTACTAAGAATAACACGACAGTCATTACATTAATAAACATTTCCGGATTAACATGAATGATTGGTTCCAATGCAACTGCAACTCCCGCAAGTCCTCCTGTTAACACATCATTAGGAAGAATAAACCATGCAACACCCATTGCAAGTGTAATGTTACCCGCAAGCATCCATAAGATATCATAAAGTAATTCTTTATTTGTTAGTTTCAATATATCCCTTCTCTCAATTCACATTATACCATTTTTCTTATATTTTATATTTTATTTAATGTAAATTATCTATAAATTCATTGCTAGACTTGATTTTCTTTACACTTTCGTGTTAAATAAATTTGTAAGTCATAAGGTGTTTATTCATTTAACGCCCTCCTTTTGAATAAAAATTCAAAAGGAGTTTTTTTATTTATCAAGTAATTCCCTTCTCATGTAAAAAAGGAATCATCCCTAAAGATGAAACCTATTGTATAAAGTTAAAAGGAAAAGAATTCTTTAAGAAGTGATCTTGGCTGTACTTCTGGAATACAGACTGATTCTGTCTTCAAAGCACCACTAATCACATCACCCTTTCCATCACCCTCTGTTATATATAATGTATTATTTTTCCATTCTACTTTAAGATTATCTTTATAAGCAAAGCGCTCTTTATTATGTAATACCATCAATATGTACGATTCTTTATGAACTCCGCTAACTAACTCCTGATAAATTGATTGAATTTCTTGTTTCAAAGGATATGTCTCTTCTGTTTTTTTATCAAAGTTAATTTGATATTCTATTTCTGCTTTAGCTGTTGTCTGAATCATGGACAAAGATATGAAAAACCATAGCACCCCTATAATGTAATATCGTTTCATTATTCTCACCTCATAACCAAAGTATGGTCAATTCATCGTATTTTATTCACATAGAATAAAGGTGTGATAACGTTTTCATAAAATTTTCATAATTTATACTAGATTTTTTTTATTTCTGTGATAAAATACCATAGGAAATTCAAGATTTCCCTTAAAGTTATGTATATAACAATGGAGGTAACTTATGGATTTTGATTTACTGATTGTTGGGGCTGGCCCTGGTGGAATCTTTTCTGCCTATGAAGCTATGAAATTAAACCCAAGCTTAAAAATTGCATTGTTTGAGTCAGGAAACCCTTTGGATAAAAGAAAATGTCCAATTGATGGCGTTAAGATTAAATCATGTATCAACTGTAAGACTTGTGGAATCATGAATGGATTTGGTGGTGCAGGTGCATTCTCTGATGGTAAATACAATATCACAAACCAGTTCGGTGGTACTTTATACGAACACATTGGTAAAAAAGAAGCTATTGATTTAATGAATTATGTAGATAAAATCAATGTGGAAAACGGTGGAGAAAACACTAAACTATACACAAATGAGAATACACACTTAAAGAAAATTTGTATGCAGAATGACTTGCACTTATTAGAAGCAAGTGTACGTCATCTAGGTACAGATATTAATTATGTTGTATTAGAAAATCTATATAATCAATTAAAAGATAAAATAGAAATTCATTTCCATACACATATTGATGCTGTTGAAAAACTAGAGAATGGATATCGTTTAGTTAGTGGTGATAAAAGCTTTACTGGTGAGAAATGTATTATTTCTACTGGACGAAGCGGAAGTAAATGGATGGGAAATATCTGTAAAAACTTAGGAATCAACACAAAAAGCAATCGAGTAGATATTGGTGTTCGTGTAGAACTTCCTTATAGTATATTCTCTACACTTACTGATGAATTATATGAAAGTAAGATTGTTTATCGTACAACTAAATTCCAGGATAAAGTTCGTACTTTCTGTATGAATCCTCGTGGGGTAGTTGTTAGTGAAAACACGAATGGCATCGTTACAGTAAATGGTCATAGTTACGAAGATCCAAGTCGCTATACAGAGAATACAAACTTTGCATTATTAGTATCAAATCACTTTACTGAACCATTTAAAGATAGCAATGATTATGGTGAAAGCATCGCTCGTTTATCCAACATGCTTGGCGGTGGTGTTATCGTACAGCGTTTTGGAGACTTGATTCGTGGACAAAGAAGTACAGAATCTCGTATTGCGGAAAGTTTTGTGACTCCAACATTATCCGCAACTCCAGGAGATTTAAGCCTTGTAATTCCTAAACGTCAGTTAGATGATATCATCGAAATGATTTATGCATTAGATAAGGTAGCTCCAGGTACAGCTAATGATGATACCTTGTTGTATGGTGTTGAAGTTAAATTCTATAATCTTGAAGTGGAAATCGATGAAAACCTAGAAACTAAACACAAAGGTTTATTTGTCATTGGAGATTGTAGTGGAGTAACACACTCTCTGTCTCATGCAAGCGCTAGTGGTGTTTATGTTGCTAGATATTTATACGGAGATAAGTAAACTCTAATTATAATTAAATAAAGGACTGCAATTCAAAAAATTATTTTCTTTGAATTACAGTCTTTTTTCTTCTACATTAATCATTAATTAATGAAAATGCTATTTCGAAATAAAAAAAAGAAAAAGGAGGATATTCATGAAAATCATAGAAGTAAAAGATAAAACACCTTTACTAATTAAACAACTAACTAATGTATGGGAATCATCTGTAAAAGCTACACATCTCTTTCTATCAGATAATGAAATAGAAAACATTAAACAATATGTTCCTCAAGCATTTGAAAGTGTTGCTCATTTATTTATTATGGAAAATGATAATAATATACCTATTGCCTTTATGGGAGTAGAAGATGGAAAACTTGAAATGTTATTTATTAAAGCTGAAGAAAGAGGAAAAGGACTAGGGAAACAGCTACTTCAATACGGAATTGAAAACTATGATGTGAAAGAACTAACAGTTAATGAACAAAATCCACAGGCAAAAGAATTTTATAAACATATGGGATTTAATGTTTATCGTAGATCTGAATTAGATGAACAAGGAAATCCTTATCCGATTTTATATATGAAATTAAAATAAACATATAAAAATTCACTGTTGCAAGCAATGTTTTTTTCTTTCATCATCCTCGAACCTTCTAATTTAAACAAACTCTCAAACTCAACCATAAATACAGACATCTATATATTTTTACCGTTTATCCACAAATAACATTTCTTTATCCAATATCTGTTATTCGATAAAGCAATACTTTTCACTTTACTCTATTTTGACTCTCTCATAACAAAAAACAGACTGTAAATCTAAACATAATTCAGATTACAGTCTTTTCTTTAAATTCTGTTTTATTAGTACAACTTATAATATTTCAACATTTCTTTTATTTTTTCATCCGCTTCTCCATTTAATTCCTGAACAGGTCTTCTTGCAGGACCTATTTCAGCAATCCCTGCTAGTTCAGTAGCTCTTTTCATAACACTTGGAACTGTACCAAGTTTTAATACACCTCTAAGTACATCAATATCTTTTTGTAATTGTTCTGCTTTTTCTGTTTTTCCTTCTCGTAAGGCTTTATCTAACCCTACCAGAGTGTCAACTATTACATTGCTTGTTCCTGCCACTGCTCCTGTTGCACCTAATGAATACGCATATGAAATTTTTGAATCAGATCCTACTAGTAAACTAA
>URYK01000020.1 GCA_900552125.1 uncultured Solobacterium sp.
GTTCAACCATGCCTGTACATGTTTGAACTATAGCGACTGCCTGTCGCACAAAAGACTGATTTCCTTGAAAACCAGTCAAAATACCATTTACTATCAACTAACCCCTAATTTTCAGAAGTCAAAATTTTGCTTGTTGGAAAGTGCGAAAAAGCCTTTATTTATCGGCTTATTTTCACTTTTATTTTTTTACTATCAGATTTACTGTTTCAACGTGATGAGTATATGGGAACATATCTACTGGCTGTATAATCTCTGCTTTATAGCCTTTCTGTTCTAGAATCTTTAAATCTCTTGCTAGAGTCCCTGGATCACAGGATACATATACAATACGATCTGGATTCATTTCCACCATACTATTAATTGTGACTTCATCACAGCCTTTTCTTGGAGGATCCACTACAATTACATCCGGATGTCTACCTTGTTCACTCCATGACTTCGCAAAGGTAGCCGCATCACTGCATACAAATTCAATATTATCAATTTCATTTAATTCTGCATTCTTTTTCGCATCCTGAATAGCTTGCGGAACAATTTCTATCCCTGTCACATGTTTTGCTTTTTGCGCTAAAAACATAGAAATAGTACCTACACCACAGTATAAATCTAATACTGTTTCTTTGCCTGTTAGACCTGCAAATTCAAATGCTTTTCCATACAATACCTCTGTTTGTACTGGATTGACCTGATAGAAAGATTTTGAAGAGATAGAAAACTGTAAATCATGGATTTTGTCAATAATAACACGTGTTCCGTACACGATTTTTTCCTTTTCTCCTAAAATAACATTATCCTGTCTTTGATTTAGATTAACCACAATACTTTTGATAAATGGAAGAGATTGCGTTAATTCAGTAATCATTTCTTCCTGATGAGGTATCTTAAAGCTTCGTACAATCCAGACAACCATGACTTCATCACTAGAGAATGCATGTTTGATTAGAATGTGGCGAAAAACTTCTGCATTTTTATATTTCACCAACAATGCTTTCATTGCCTTTAATACTTCATTAATTCGCTCACTCTGAATCATACAATAATCCATATCAATGATCGTGTTGGAATTAATACGATAAAAACCAGTAACTACATTACCTTTTTGAATACCAACTGGTATCTGCCCTTTATTTCGATAAGAGTCATGATGTTCCTTCATTCCTAATACATCACATACCGGAAGTGATAATCCTGCAATTCTAGTAATGACATCCTGTACTTTTTGTTTCTTAAAGTTTAGCTGTTCTTCATAAGACATATGCTGTAGCTGACAGCCCCCACAGCTTTTAGCGATAGGACAAGGAGGAGTTACTCTTTGATCTGAAGATTTCGTTAGTTCCATTAATCTTGCATATCCAAAGGTTTTCTTAACCAATGTCACAATTAGATTTCCTTCTTCCCCCTTCATCATTCCTTTCACAAAAAGTGGAAAGCCATTGATTTTGACTACTCCATGTCCATCATGTGTATATCCTGTGCATATTCCATAAACCTTTTCATTTTTCTGCATATTCTCACCTCGTGAAAAAAGGGCAAGCGCCCTTTTATCTTTCTTATTTAGTACTCTCTTCTTCCTGCTGCTGAAGAAGTTCTTCGGCAACTTCCTTATTCTTAGGAGAAGAAGGCGTTGATACATTTGGCTTATCCGCAGCCGCTGTCTTTGTCTTAATCATATAGATTTGATCATCAGATGAATGCTCTTCATCTGGAATGAAATTATAGACATGTACCTCCAAATCATACATTTTTACTGAATCATTATTCGTAAAGTATGTTTTAATTGGTAGGATTTCATTTACTTTGTCATAAGCCTCATTCATTATTTCTTTAACATTTGCACTGCTAGCATCATCACTAGTATCAATGTTTATACGTAAAGTTGCGCTAATCAGATTCACTTCTACATTATCCGTATTATCAAATGTCATTGCGTCTTTTATCTGATTTACTTGTTCTTCAGTAATAGCAGGATCCAATGAATTATCAAAACGGCTGCCTACGGTAGGCTGTCCACTGTTTTCTTTCGTACTTATAAAAATCCAGCCTAATAGTAATAGAGGAATCAGAATAACAATACCGGCAATCCAATATAAGATTTTACTTTTACTGCCTTTTTTATTTTTTTTCTTTTTACTCATGTGGTTCACTCCTGACTGTATGTAATATAAAATACAATTTTATATGTTATACGACATTCTTTATATTTCACATGTATCAGTATAACACAAATTATAGAAAATTACAGTGGGTATCTTCTTACGATTTACTAAATTCTAACGTTTTTTCAGCTCTTCTTGAATCATTTTATTTGTCATTGCAGGATTTGCCTGTCCCTTGCTGGCTTTCATAACCTGACCAACTAAGAATCCTACTGCACGATCCTTACCATTTTTAAAGTCTTCAATTGATTGTGGGTTGTTATCTAAAACAGTAGTGATCAAGGCTAATAGTTCACTTGTATCACTCATCTGTTTCATGCCTTTTTCTTCAACGACTTTTTTAGGATCTTTACCCTTCATAATTTCTTCAAATACGACTTTAGCTTGTTTACCACTGATTTCTCCAGCTTCTACCATATTGATCATATCACCTAAGTGTTTTGGATTGCATGGATTTTCAGATAGTTTTAAGTTTTCTTTATTTAAGACCGCAACCATTTCAACGATTACCCAGTTAGCTGCTTTCTTATAGTTTTTCGTATATTTACATACTTCATCAAAGAAGTTGCTTAATTCACGATTTGCTACTAATACATCTGCATCATATTCTTTTAAACCATAGTCTTTCTGATAACGAGCTTTACGTTCATCAGGAAGTTCATCCATATGTTCCTGAATATCTTTGATCCATTCAGCATCTAAAAGAATAGGGAAGATGTTTGGTTCTGGGAAGAATTTATAATCCACATTTCCTTCTTTTTTACGCATTAAGACTGTTGTCTTCTGTGTTTCGTCATAACGACGAGTAGCCTGTTCTACTTTCCCGCCATTTTCAAGAATTTCCTTCTGTCTTTCCACTTCCGCATCAATTGCTTTTTGTACGTTAGAAATAGAGTTTAGATTCTTAACTTCTGTTTTTGTCCCAAATGTGCCGCTTCCTTCTGGACGAATAGAAACATTGACATCACAACGCATACTTCCTTCTTCCATTTTTACATCACTGACACCTAAATAGTATAAAATGCTTCTTAGTTTTTCCACATAAGCTGCTGCTTCTGCACCATTACGAATATCTGGTTCACTAACGATTTCCACAAGTGGAGTACCTGCACGGTTATAATCTACTAATGTACCTGCATCACTATGGAACTGTTTTGCAGTATCTTCTTCCATATGGATACGGTTGATACGAATGTCTTTTGTCCCATCTTCTGTTTTAATGGTAATCACACCATTTTTTCCAATTGGATGGAATTGTTGAGTTATCTGGAATCCTTTTGGAAGATCGGAATAATAATAGTTTTTACGATCAAATTTCACAAGTGGATCGATTTCACATTTTAAAGCTGTACATGCAAGTACTGCTAAGCGTACTGCTTCTTTATTAACACAAGGAAGAGTTCCTGGATGTCCTAAATCAATTTCATTTACACAAGTATTTGCGACTGCGCCAAACGATGTTGGTGCGCTGGAAAACATTTTTGTTTTTGTTTTCAGCTCACAGTGGATTTCAATTCCTATGACTGTTTCGTATTTCATGCGTCTACCTCCACATCATTTCCTTTTAATCCGGTTTCTTCTTCAATAGCTAAACCGATATTAAATAATGTTTGTTCATCAAATGCTTTTGCGCTCATGTTAATCGCAATTGGCATACCTTTTGAAAAACCAGTAGGTACTGTAATGCTTGGATAACCTGAGAAATTACCTAACACCATATGATTTTCCGCAACATTATTATCTGCACCTAAATGTGAATCTTTTGATTCGTCTACAAGTGGTGCTATCGTACCTGCCGCAGATGCAATCACTACATCATATTGATCTAAGATCTGTTTTAAATCATTCACAATAAGACGTCTAACCTTTTGTGCTTTACGGAATATTTTATCCTGATTTTCCACAAATAAAGAATAACTTCCAATTACGAAACGTTTACGTACATAAGAACAGAAACCTTTTGTACGAGTATTAATCATCACGTCTTCTACACTTTCCCCATCTTCACGCATACCAAAGCGAATTCCATCTAAATTAGAATGATTAGCAGTTGCCTCCGCATTCGCAATAATATAATACGTAGGAAGTAAAGCATTCATCAGCTGATCATCCATGCGAACATGTTCAACAACAGCTCCTCTTGCTTGTAATTTCTTCATTAAAGAATCAAAGTTCTGACGGATTTCTTCATCTTCGATTGCTTCCTGTACATTATCTAAAATCGCAATACGTTTTCCACGTAAATCACTATTTAGATTAGAAGAATAGGCTTCTACTTTTTCAAAGCTTGATGTCATATCACGATCATCACGTCCTGCAAGCACTTCTAAAGCAACCGCAGCATCTTTAATAGATGTCGTAAAATAGCCTACATGGTCAAGACTAGAAGCATAAGGAATAATGCCATAACGAGAAATTCTTCCGTAAGTAGGCTTCATACCAATGATACCATTATATGCCGCAGGTTTACGAACACTGTCACCTGTATCTGTACCAATCGCAAATGGAACCACTCCAGCTGCTACAAGTGCAGCACTACCTCCACTGCTTCCACCAGAAATACGTGTGTTATCCCATGCATTATGTACTGGTCCAGTGTAGGCATTACGGTTTGTTCCACCCATTCCTAGTTCATCCATACTAGATTTCGCAATCACAATAGCACCAGCTTTTTCTAGCTTATCAACAATATGTGCATTATATACAGGCACATAGTTATCTAAAATTCGTGATGAAGCAGTTGTACGGATTCCCTTTGTATTAACATTGTCTTTTAAAACAACTGGCATACCATACATTGGTGCTTTTTCATCTACTTCCTTTAAAGCTTCCAATTGATCTTTTGGATCAACAAATGTCACTACAGCATTTAAGCGTTCCTGTGATTCTTTTGCTTTTTCATAAGCCTCATAAACACGGCTTTCTATATCTATTTTATTCATTCTATCGAAATCCATTTTACTTCACCACCTTTGGCACATGAATATGCCCAGCTTTTACACTCTTCGCATTTGATAATGCCTCTTCTTGTGAAATGACATGATCTACCTTATCTTCACGCAAATATGAAGTACTTGCTTCAAATGGGTAAATCATCTCTTCTACACCATCCGTATTAATTTCTTCTAATAAAGAAATCTGCTGTAATAGTTCTTTAAATTCATCTTGTAGCTGGCTAACTTCTTCATCTGATAAATCAAACATGATATCATGTGCCAGTTTTTTAAAATATTCTGCACTAAATGTTTCCATACGTTCCTCCTTTATATCAGCATCTGCGCAACAGTAGAACTGCTGCCTTTTGCTCTTGTGATTGTAGCCACATCAACATCCTCGGCTTTCACAACAACAGTTATTTTATAATCTGTACTAGCAAAAATTGATAAGCGTTCATCTAATAGCTGTACTGCTGCAATTACTTCATCTGCACTTTTCGCATGAAGCTTAATATCCATGCGAAGGCTTGTAAGCTTGTTATCCATATAATGGCCTTTCCCGATCATATCAATATCCTGGTCAAGGAATTCTTCAAAACTTGCCTTATATCGATCAAAATACGTTGCATTTGTGCTATCTAACTTACTTGCTGTCTGAGTAGGGAATAATACCCATTGTTCATTGATTGCAGAGAATTCAGCATTTGTTTTAGATTTAAAGAATGCCTCTTCAAAAAATGTTCCTGGTAATGATGCATCATCACTTGCTGTGTTATATAATGCAACATAAATTGGTGTATCATTTCCAATTTCAGGCTTTGACTTACGTAAATAGTTTACGAGCTTTCTTGCACATTCTTCTGCATAAACCTTCATTTTACTTTCTTCAATCGTAGCTTCATCAGGTTCTGTTCCTATTTTATCATTAAAAACTAAAGCTAGCGATAAACCACCTAATTCATCACCGTCATACCAGTCATACTCAAAGATATCAAGTAATAAGATGTCACTTTCTGTTATTTCCTTAGTACCATCATCTGTTGGAAATTCATCGCCAACCGCAGGATTTAACCCGTTGGCATTCGTCCTGCTTGTTCTTCCAAGTAAGCCGCTTTTATCTGCTGATGCATCTAAGGTGTTATAATCTAAATACTTACCTCCGCGAAATGCATAAGTCTTACTAGAAAAATACTCTTTTGATAATTCCATCAGACCTGTTCCAATTGTTAATGTATCACTTAAATTGGTCTGCATCTGCGCATGCTTTTGTCCTGCATCACTTGGTGTAAACGGCAATAAAGCCGAGTAGTCGCCCTCATTGATAGCCTTAGTTTCATCACTGCTATTTTCTGTATCAGACTGATTATTGGAATCATTATTACAGCCGCTGACTAACAGCATCATTACACACAGTATAGAAACCAGCCAAGTTTTAGGATTCATTTTCATTGGTACTCACCTCTTTCATAAAGGTTTCTTCATCCATCGTCATAACCCCTAAAGCATTTGCTTTGGTTAATTTACTTCCAGCTGCCTCCCCGTAAATCACAAGATCCGTTTTCTTTGAAACAGAGCCGCTGACATTCGCGCCTAGTGACTGTAAGAGCTCTTTGGCTTCATTTCTTGTCATTTGCGTTAATGTTCCAGTAAGTACAATTGTTTTACCTGTAAACATACTTTCGAAAACTTCTTCTTTGTCGCTATCCATACGTAGCCCATAACCTTTTAAATGAGCAATTAATTCTATATTTTTTGGTTCTCTAAAAAAGGCATAAATACTTTCTGCGGTAATTTCTCCCACATCCTTGATTGCCACAAGTTCTTCCTTACTTGCGGCCATTAAAGCATCCATATGTAAAAACTTTTTCGCTAATACACGAGCTGCTTTTTTTCCAACCTGACGAATCCCTAGACCATATATCAGATCTTCTAATGGATTCTGTTTACTAGTTTCAATCGCATCTAGTAATTTTTGAACGGATTTTTCTTGAAATCCTTCTAATGCAATTAGTTCTTCTTTTCGATCCTTCAAACAATATATATCTTCAATTGTATTCAAGAATCCCTGTTTATGGAAAAATTCTACTTTTTTATCTCCCAATGTATCAATATTCATCGCATCACGACTTGCGAAATGAATCATGCTTTCCACTACACGAGCAGGACAATCCTGATTAATGCAATAATGCGCTGCTTCATTAGGGAAACGTACTAATTCACTTCCACAAATAGGACATTGTGTTGGGAAATGATAAACACCTTGTGTTCCATTACGTCGCTCTATTAAAGGACGAACAACTTCAGGAATAATATCTCCTGCTTTGCGTACTACAACATCATCATTGATACGTATATCTTTTTCTTTGATCATATCCTCATTATGAAGCTGAGCTGCAGATACGGTTGTACCTGCTACACGTACTGGTTCTAACACTGCATTAGGAGTAATACGTCCTGTTCTTCCTACTGTTAACACAATATTTAAAAGCTTTGTGATGACTTCTTCTGCTGGAAATTTATAAGCAATGGCCCAACGTGGCACTTTAACTGTTGCGCCTAATCGATTTTGAGCCTCTAAATCATCTACTTTAATTACCATTCCATCAATTGCATAAGGGAGATTTTCTCTTTCTGTAGTAATCTGCTGTATGAACTCCCATACTTCATCAATAGTTGTACATACTTTGCGTAGCGGATTCACACGAAGATGCATTTCACTCATTTTCTCAAGTGCTTCTTCATGGGAAGTAATTCCATATTCATTTGCATTTACAAAGTAGTACCAGAAAGCATCCAGTTTACGCTTTGCAGCTACACTGCTATCTAATTGACGAATACTGCCTGCCGCTGCATTTCGAGGATTCGCAAACAGCTCTTCCCCATTTTCTTCACGTTGTTTATTTAACATTTCAAAGCTTGCATTTGGCATATACACTTCTCCGCGAATTTCAACTTCTCCCATAAGCGGTATATGCATAGGGATTGAAGGAATAGTTTTGACATTGTGAGTAACATCTTCTCCCACAACACCATCTCCTCGTGTCAATGCCTGTACAAAACGTCCATCTCGATAAATCAGAGACATTGCCAGTCCATCAATTTTTAGTTCCACGACATAGCGCGTCTTTCCTATACCTTCTCTTACACGTTCATCAAATGCAATTAGATCTTCTTTATTAAACGCATTTCCTAATGACAGCATCATTCGTTTATGCGGTACCTTTGTAAAGGCATCAAGCACTACACCGCCTACACGCTGAGTAATTGAATTCGGATCTTTATATTGCGGAAATTGTTCTTCTAATGCAAGCAATTCCTGATAATAACGATCATATTCCTGATCACTGACACTTGGTTTATCAAGCACATAGTATTCATATGCCAAACGATCTAATATCGTTCGTAATTCTAGAATTCTTTGCTGACTCATGAAAACCTCCTATTTTTTTGACAAAGATGGATGATTTGCCATGATTTTACGAATCCCATATTTCTGCTCAAACGCTATGGTCGCAAGTCCATCTTCCAATTTAATCACAACACCATCTCCAAAGGAAGCATGCGTGACCAAATCTCCTTTTCTTATTCTTCCCGCTTTTTTCGGTTTTGTCTCTGTTTTTATAGTATTCTGTTTAATATCTATATTTGATTCTCTAGTTTCACTTTGATTTTCATAACCTCTAGAATCATCAATACGCTTATTCTGATGCATAGATAAAAATTCATTTCCGCTATATGTATCTACATCACTACTGAAAGAGTTATGAACCTTCGCTCCAACTTCTTCAATACAGTCTTCTGGAAGTTCTTTCACAAAACGTGATGTTGTTTTAATTTTATCTAACACATAGCTATATCCATAAGAATCAGATAAGAATAACTGTTTCTTCGCTCTTGTAAAGGCAACATATGCCAAACGTCTTTCTTCTTCTAATGCAGGTTGTCCACCTTCACCAACAGAGCGTTCATTTGGGAAGATACCTTCACATAAATTATAGACAAAGACATTATCAAATTCTAAGCCCTTTGCCGCATGAATTGTCATTAATTGTACATAATCACCATTTTTCTGACCTTCTGAATCACTATATAAAGAGATTTCCTGAAGATATTCATTTAATGTTCCTTCTGGGTGATTTGCCACATAATCAGAAATGTCCCCAATTAATTCCTTAATATTTTCAATACGTTCGATTTCTTTATCTTCACGAAGCATTTCAAGATAACCGCTATCCTCTAATAGTTGTTCTAAAAGCTGATCAATACTTATTTTATCTACCTTAACTCGATATCCTTCTATCAGCTCCACAAATTTCTGAATACTAGCCTTAGCTTTTCCCTTTCCTATCTCATAATTACATAGCACATCATACATATTACAGTCATCATGCGCTGCCTGCTGTTCTATCATTTCTAATGTTTTTGCGCCTATTCCTCTTTTTGGCGCATTGATCACACGTTTGACAGCTAAATTCTTTGATAGAGCTTTAGGGTCTTGTTCATCATATGGAGCTAATAATCGCAGATAACTTAAAGCATCTTTTATTTCAGCACGATCATAGAAACGTACACCGCCATAGATACGATAAGGAATATGGAAGTCCAACAACGCTTTTTCCAGTCCTCGTGATAAGAAGTTTGAACGATACAGCACTGCAATATCTTTATAATGTATACCACTATGCTGCAGCATCATAATTTTAGAAGCTACCCACACCGGCTCATTCGCATCATCTAATGCAGTGAAATGAATGATTTTATCATCACTTTCTATTTCTGTGAATAAATCTTTATCAATTCGATTCTGGTTGTTTTTAATCAGCGCATTGGCACCATTTAAAATCTGCTGAGTAGATCGATAATTCTGATTTAAGATAACCGTCTTGCTGTTTGGAAAATCTTTCTCGAAATTCATGATGATATCTACCTGAGCTCCTCGCCAGGTATAAATTGTCTGGTCAGGATCCCCAACCACACATAAATAACTATCTTCTTTCACTAATAATTTAATAATCGCATATTGTAAGTTATCCACATCCTGAAACTCATCAACATGGATATATGTAAAACGACGCTGCCATTTTTTTCGTACTTCTACCTTATTATTCAAAATACGATAAGCATAAATCAGTAAATCATCAAAATCCAAGGCATACATCTCATGCAGACGTTTTTCATAAAATGCATAAACACTAGCCTTGATCTTTTCACCTGCCCATTTCCCCGCATTAGCTTCCGCCATATCCGGATCAATGAAATTAGTCTTATTGGCACTGATATATGACAACATGGAATTATAGCTATAGCTCTTCACATCAATATTCATCTGTTTATAAGCATCTCGTAAAATACTTTTCTGATCATCACTATCAACAATCGTAAAATTTCTAGGATATCCTAGTTCTAATATATCTTCTCTAAGCAGACGCACACAAAAGGAATGAATAGTTGAAATCGCAACTGCTTTTGCGACATCTCCTAACAATCCTTCTACACGCTCTTTCATTTCTCTTGCGGCCTTATTCGTAAATGTTATCGCTAATATTTTATTAGGATATACTCCACAGTTATGAATCAGATAAGCAATTCTGGTCGTTACCACCCGTGTTTTTCCGCTGCCTGCCCCTGCTATGATACGCAAGTGCTGATTCACACATTGTACTGCTTCTAACTGACGCTCATTTAATTGATCTAAAAACGACACAAAATCACCTCTCGAATATTATACTATACTTTTATTCTCTTTGCTTAAGAAAACAACATCAATTATAACCTAAAACAGCTCTCACCTCTACACTTATTACGAAAAATTCAGAAATCTGACATAGTAATTTCATATCTTTTATACTATAATGTTATCTGACTATTTGAGGTGAACTTATATGGCAAGAAAAAAACGAAAACGTAACTATACAAGAACCATTGATTTATTATTTCTTTTTATATTTTTAATAGTTGGAATCGTAGCTATTTATATAGCATTATCCTTTGGAATTCCTCCTCGTAAATGGACAATGATGGCTGCTGGAATTTTATTTATAATATTCCTTATATTCTTCATCACGTCCTTAAAACGACTTCCCAAATGGATTGTTATTATAAAAAGAATAATCATTATAATTCTTACAATCGCTTTAGCAGCTGGAGGATATTTATTAAATAAATCAAGAACGACATTACATAAGATCAATCAAAATGCAGAAGGAAGTATAACTGAAATTTATGTGGTTGTAAAATCAGATAGCGAATATACTGATTTATCTTCCCTTGAAGATAAAACGATCGGCTTTCAAAATGGTGTGGATAAAAATCAGGCAGCTTATGCCATGGAACAGATGCAATCAGAATTATCTTCTATAAATACAGTAGAAGAACTTGATTATACAACTCTTTATACAAATCTGAATTTAGGTTTCATAGATGCCTTTGTCATATCTGATACATATTATGAAATGTCAAAATCAAATATAGACAACTTTGAAGATGATATTAAAATCATTCATACATTTAAAAAAGAAAATGAAGCATCCAATGCTTCTAATGTCGATGTCACAAAAGATGTATTTACCGTTTATATCAGCGGAATCGACAATATGGGAAGTCCTGATCAGCAGACTCGTACTGACACTAATATATTATTGATTGTTAATCCAAAAGCAAATCACATTGATATGGTTTCCCTTCCAAGAGATGGTCTGATGCCAAATGCAGCTTACCAATATCAAAATGATAAATTAACACATACAGGAAATGATGGAATTGAAAACAGTGTCGCAACCATTCAAAATTTCTTTAATATCCCTATTGATTTTTATGCTCGTGTAAGCTTTAATTCGTTAATTGAAATCATTGATACAATCGGTGGAATTGATGTTGATGTAGAAATCAGTTTCTGTGAACAGGATGAAAATAGAAGCTTTAAACAAGAAGATTTAATTTGTCTAGAAAAAGGCAAACAGCATTTAAATGGTAAACAAGCTTTAGCTTATGCACGTCATCGTAAAACAGAAGGTTATGACAACGCTGGACGTGAACGAGCACAACAGCGAATTATCAAAGCTACTATTGATAAATTAATGTCGGCTAGTGGTATTTCTAAACTAAATAATTTGATGGATATTGCGCCAAATTATATCATTACGAATATGCCAGCTAACAGCATTGCGGATTTTGTATCTGCAGAATTAGAAGATTTGAAACCTTGGACCATTTCTTCTATTTCCAGTGATAATGGAGTTTATTCCGATGAATTTGTTGCTAGTATGGATTCTTCTCTAGGCACTACTAACGTATATGTCTTTGATCGTGATGAAGTACATGCTGTTGTAAATGCTTATGATGGCGCAAAAAATCAATTGCAGATGGATACCTTTAATTTTGACTTAAACAATCTATATGCAAACACTCCAGAAATCAATACTTCAGAAAATATCTTATATGCTGATATGGTAGAAAATCCATATTAAATTTTATAGTCAATATTCAATCACATCAGTGATATGAGTATTGACTTTTTTTCTTAATATTTAACATCCTACACCTAAAGGAACACAAATTATAGCGTTTTTTAAAGATTTATAATATAATAAACAAGTTAAGAGGTGTTACATATGAAATTACCAGACATAAAGAAAAGAACAATCATCATCGATACGATTCTACTTATCCTTTATCTAATCGTCGCACTTGTGTCCTTTTATATCGCATATAGTTTCAACCTGATCCCTGTCAGATGGGTCAGCATCGCAGCCGTTATAGTTGCTCTTTTATTTTTAATCATGCTAATCCTATCACTAAAAAAAATACCGACTTGGGCATTGGTGATCAAGCGAATCTTTATTCTTCTTTTAGTAGCAGCTGTCGCAACAAGCGGATATTTCTTAAATAAATCAAGAACAACAATTCAGAGAATGAGTAAAACAGAACAAGTAAATGATGATGGCACAACAACGATCACTACGAACTTATACCTTATAACTCTAAAGAAAGGTAACTTCGATTCCATAGCTGATTTAGAAAATCAGATCATAGGTTTTCAAAACGGAAGTGATACAGAAAATCTTGAATTTGCGAAAGCTTCTATTGACCAATCTATTGACTCTTATACGCCACGTGAAGAACTTGACTATACTACTCTATATGATGAAATGTTATTAGGAAATATCAGTGCAATAGTCATGTCAGAAAACTTCTATAATATGTCAAAAGCAAATATTACTGATTTTGAAGAAACCATACAAACTTTAGAAACTTATACAAAGTCTGAAAATATAGAAACAAAGGAACAAAAAGATATCACCAAAGAAACCTTCACTGTTTATTTAAGCGGAATTGATAGTACTGGTTCTCCAGATCAACAAGTTCGTACGGATACCAATCTGATTTTAATTGTAAATCCTGTAGCTAATCACATAGATATGGTATCATTGCCACGTGATGCCTTAATGCCAAATACTGCATTGAATAATGCAAATGATAAATTAACTCATACAGGTATTTATGGAATTCAGACAAGTGTGGATACTATTTCCCAATTCTTCAATATACCAATTGATTACTATGCAAGAATCAGCTTTAATTCATTAATTGAAATCGTTGATACCATCGGTGGAATTGATGTAGATGTTGAAATTGATTTCTGCGAACAGGATGAAAACCGAAGCTTTGCCGAAGATGATCTTATTTGTCTAAGCAAAGGAGAACAGCATTTAAATGGTAAACAGGCTTTAGCCTATGCTCGTCATCGTAAAACAGAAGGCTACAATAATGCAGGAAGAGAACGTGCTCAACAAAGAATTATAAGAGCAATCATAAATAAACTATTATCTCCATCTTCTTTAGGTTATGTAAATGCTCTATTAGATATTGCGCCTAATTATATCATTACGGATATGCCGGCAAATCAGATTGCCAACTTTGTATCAAGTGAGCTGGATAATTTACAGCCTTGGACCATATCCTCAATCACATCAGATACTGGTGTCTATGACTTACAACAGGTTGCTAGTTTAAACCCATTAGAAGGACCATATGATGTATATCTATACAATCAAGATGAAGTTCGTTCAGTTATGAATGCTTATGATGGTGCCACTTCCCAATTACAGATGGATACCTTCCACTTTAACCTAGAGAATCTGTATGAAGATACTCCAGAAATAAATGATGATCCTAACATTATTTGGGACACAATGGCAACAAATCCTCATTAATCAAGAAACAAAAAATGTAACGAAACAAAAAACTCGTTACTTTTTTTATTAAACTAAAATAGTAAGTTCACTTTTATACGTTCTTCTTAATATTTTATAAAATCTTTAATCATATCTCTTTAATAAAAAAACAAGGATTCATAAAAATCCCTGTTTTTGTGCTTTAGCTATGTAATTTGTTTTGTTCGTACTGCACATACTCAATCTCAGTACACCATTTCTTTAAAGGTTCTATATCTTTTTCATCATTAATTACACACTGTAAATAAATAATATCCTTATCGCTATTAATTTGAACTGTCATTACATAGTAAGAATCTACTTTTTCTATGCAGCCTTTTCCTAATAAACCATGCTCTTTTGTATGAAATTCAAATATTTCATCCTCTTCATTTGGTTCTTCTAGCTTTTTCATGAATGAAGCTGATTCCTGCTCTAACGTAAACGCATCTACCTTGACCATCCATCTCCAAGGTTCATCACTTGTCTTATAAGGGGCCATGAAATGTAGTGACTTTGTATTTTTATCATAGCTTTTTTCACTGCATCCATGGGTAGGAATCATCCAATTACCAAATGGATAAAATACTGTATGATTACGATACCCTAAATCCGCAATAGCTAGAACATCCGTATGCTGAATAAGCTTTTCACGCTGTATTGCATCACAAAGAATATCATAAGCCTCCATTGGAAGTGCCAATAGATTATCTTTTTCATAAGCTGCTTCTATATAATCAAGAATAGAATTTGCTATTTTATCCGTTTCTTCATTCATGGCACTATATTCAAAATAACATTCTTTCCACAATAAAGAAATTGCACAATTACGATAATACTGAGCTGTTCTTTTCTCTTCATTCCAAATAAAGAATTCTTTTGCTAAATCTTCTACCTCACTATGTAAGAATTTATCCTTTGTCATATATCCCATCGGAGTTACAATATGACCTTCTTTTCCTATAGGGCGATAATAATCTTTTGCCCAGCATAAACATAGATTTTTCACTTGATTCCAGTTATCTTTTACATAATCCTGTAAATTCTCTAACCAAGTATAGAAATACTTATATTTCAGATTTTCAAAATTTCTTTCCTCATAATATCTAGTTGAATCAATAACTTCAAAAGAAAGCTGTGATTTCTGAATAATCGCATCAAATAAGGTACTTACAAATGCATGAAAACCTGGCCCCACAATATTTGTCTGTGCAGAAACACTTATAAAACGGCCTTCATAACTACACTCTACGATTCCTTCTGGGCATACATCAATCAATAAAACTGAGCCATAATCTTCAATTTTTAGCTTCATTTCTTCACAGATACTCTTTAATAATCCGCTAAATTGCTCTTTATCTGTTTCTTTTTCTAATTGTCCTTCTAATACAACTTCCAGCATATTTTTTCCTCCTCACAAGTGTTTAAAGGAACTGATTTCTCAGTTCCTTATTCTACTGCCAATACTCGATACACATTCTTCATTTCTGTATCATAAATAACGGTATCAGTATAGTCCTTTGTACGATCATAATCAAAGTCTGAAAGCTCGATAACACTTATCGATAAAGATGTTTTCAAACGCTCTACTTCTGTATCTTTATATGTTAACGTAAGTTTTATATCATAACCATTACATGGAGAACCATTGTACGTATGTTCACTTGCTGTTACAGAATCAACTGTATAACCACTTACCTCTGGTAAACTATCCTCTCCATATTCATTTACAATTGTAGGATAATTTCCATAATAATAAGAACGTGCAAACTCCATAAAAGATCCTATTTTATCTGTTGGAATAAACTGTAAACCACCTAAATCCTCTGCATCTTCTTTATTTGATAATGTAAAGAAGTCAAAAGCAAAACTAACCGCAACCATCTCAGCCTCTTTTTCATGATCCTCGTTCGCAATTGCTTCACTTAATAAATTATAAGCTTTTATCTGTGCCTGAGTAGGATTTAATGGCTCTACATATAAATCATTTTCGACTAATTTAACTTCTGTTTCTTCTGTTTGAGCCTCTTTATTTGTAATTTTATTTTCTTCTGTACTATTATCACAACCACCCAATAGGGTCAAAGATAAAACACTCATACAAAGAAATGTTTTTTTCCATATAAGCTTCATAGGTAACCTCCATAAAACGTTTATTAGTATATCATAAAAATCTAATAAAACCTAATAGTTATGATAATTTTAAGAAATTCTTATTGATTAGATTTCACAAGATCTTCTATATACTGTAAAATACCCTCTTGATAAATACCTCCACCCTGAGATAACTGTGAATTTCCTCCACCTTTTAAGCGATATTTTTCTGCAATTGATTTAAATAATTTAGACGCATCTACATCCATATCTTTATGTACAGCAACTACAACATGTACATTATCATATGTTTTTGCGACAAATATAACTGCTTTTTTATATTCCCCAATAACATATTTCGCAAGATCTACTTCTGATTTCACATCAATATCATCAAAGAAACGAACAATGATATCATCTTTAGACTGTCCTATTTCTTTTGCAAGCATCTTATAGTATTTCTGTTTCCATACAACAACATCTCGATTTAACTGACGTGTTTCATTAATTAAACGATTCACTCCAGTATTAACATACAAATGTGGTACTGCTAGTAATTTACTTGCTTCATTTAATACATCATAACGTTTAGATAAGCAATCTAACAGCTGATCACCAACTAAATATTTAATTTTATATCCCTTTGTTGTTTTTTCATATCCACTAATATACAACATCTGCAAATAACGAAGTGATGGTACATGCATACAGCCACATAAATTATAATCCAAAGTTCCGATACGAACTACACGAAGATCATCACGATCGATATTTTTTCCTTTTACCATTTTACTTGCTTCCACACGAGTAGGATAAAGAATGCTAACAGCTAAATCATCACGAATCAGACCATTACATAGTACTTGTAATTCAAAAGCCATTTTATCATTAAAGTCATCAAAATCAAACTCAATATCATTTTCCTCATCACCAACATGATGAGCTAACGTCTTTACTTTATATACATTTGATAATACTGCACTGATTAAATGCTGAGCTGTATGGATCTGACATTTACGAAAACGTTCATGTAAGTTTACACTCATAAATACATTTCCTGATAATTTCGTATCTAATAAATGCCACATATAACCTTCTTCAAATTTTAAATCCAAAACCATATGTTCATCTATCATTCCAATGTCACTAGCCATTCCGCCGCTTTCTTTAAAGAATATCGTTTCTTTACAGGCATGCCAGAACAAACCATTTTCTTCTCTTACTTCCACAACACTAGTATGTAGTTCTGTGGTAAAACAATTATCATAATATTTATTAATCATCCAAATCTCCTCCTTCTTTTTTGTTTTTCTTTTATTTTAACACACTTTTCTCTCTATTTATAGACAGGCAGCCATTTTCATATGATATAATGATATGCGATAGGAGTGATGAAATGAATCAGATTGCGAAAAATTGGAAAGATTATGAATGTATAGATGCAGGTAACGGCGAAAAACTAGAACGTTGGAAAGATATTATATTAAGAAGACCAGACCCACAGGTTATATGGCCTATGGATGAAGAAAACGGATTATGGAAAACTCCTCATGCTCATTATCATCGTTCCAAAAGCGGTGGCGGAAGCTGGGAATATAAAAAGAAATTTAAAGAAAGCTGGACAATTTCTTATAAAAACCTGCGCTTTAAAGTTTCTCCTACAGGATTCAAGCATACAGGCTTATTCCCTGAGCAGGCTGCCAATTGGGATTGGATGATGGATACTATTCAAAACAGTGGAAGAAATGATTTACGTATATTAAATTTATTTGCTTATACTGGTGGAGCTACTATGGCTTGTTCATGTGCTGGAGCTGCTGAAGTTGTGCATGTAGATGCTAGTAAAGGTATGGTGAACTGGGCAAAAGAAAACATGATGTTATCACATTTGGAAAATAATAGAATTCGTTTCATAGTTGATGACGTACTAAAGTTTGTCGCAAGAGAAAAACGTAGAGGAAGAACTTATCATGGTATCATAATGGATCCTCCTAGCTATGGAAGAGGTCCAAATGGTGAAGTATGGAAAATTGAAGAACAGTTATACCCTCTTATCGCCTCATGTATGGAAATATTAGATGAAGATCCTTTATTCTTCCTAGTAAATTCCTATACTACCGGTTTTCCACCAACTGTTTTATATAATTTATTAAAAACAACCGTAGGAAAAAAACATCCAAACGGAACTATTGAAGCAGGTGAAATCGGATTGCCTATCACAACGAATAATAGTGTACTACCTTGTGGTATTTATGGAAAATGGGTAAAACAAAAACCATAATACATATTAGTTATAGGAATTTTATTCTTATAACTTTTTTATCATTAAATTTATAAATATGCTATAATTGCATAGTTTGAAAGAGAGGTAGTTATGAATACATCAAGAAATAAATTATTACATCAAAAAGTTCCAAAGCTATTAATTTCACTTGCTATTCCAATGATTGTCGCACAAATGGTCAACGCACTGTATAACATTGTCGATCGTCTGTATATTTCTTATATTCCTGATATAGGTACACATGCGTTAACTGGCGTTGGTATATGTTTTCCTATTATTATGCTGATTAGTGCTTTTTCTGCTTTAATCGGACAAGGTGGTGCACCATTAGCATCTATCCGATTAGGAGCAAATAAAAAAGAGGAAGCTCAAAAAATATTAGGAAATTGTGTATTTGCTTTAACCGTATGTGCACTTACCTTAACTGTTATCTTCTATTTATTTCGTACCCCAATACTGTACGCTTTCGGTGCTAGTGATACAACATTATCATATGCCAAAAGCTATCTTGAAATTTATATTTTAGGAACCGTCTTTGTACAGTATGCTTTAGGACTAAATCCATTCATCAATGCACAAGGATATACAAAAACAGGTATGGCAACAGTAACGATTGGAGCTATCTTAAATCTTATCTTAGATCCAATCTTCATATTTGTATTTCACATGGGAGTTAAAGGAGCTGCTCTAGCAACTGTTCTTTCACAGGCTGTTTCTGCATTATGGGTCATATATTTTCTTTCTGGAGACTCTTCTTCCTTACGCATACAAAAAAAGTACATTCATTTTCATGCACCTACATTTTGGATGATTTTATCTTTAGGAATCTCTCCATTTATTATGAATTCTACAGACAGTCTAGTAAGCATTGCATTTAATATACAGTTAAAGTCAATGGGTGGTGACTTATATGTAGGTGCCATGGTTGTCTTATCCAGCATTATGCAGCTTATACTCATGCCGTTAAATGGACTGAATAATGGTGCACAACCTATTATCAGCTATAACTATGGTGCTAAGCAATATAGCAGAGTAAGAAATGCAGTTAAATGTTCATTTATTTTAAATATGATCTTCACATGTACTATGTGTATCATCTGCGTATTCATACCTTGGATTTTATATACAATATTTACACCAGATATGCAATTGCACAACATTTTGAAAACTGTCATGCCTTTATATTACTTTGGAATATTTATGTTTGGAGCTCAATCTGCATTTCAGAACGCTTTTTTATCTTTAGGACAAGCAAAAATTTCCTTAGTTCTTGCATTATTAAGAAAAGTAATTCTATTAATCCCTTTAATTTTCTTAATTCCTATGCTGACTCATACTGGAGTAAATGGTGTATTTGCAGCACAAGGAATCGCAGACATAATAGCAGGAACTTCGACTACATTGTGCTTTATTGTCATAAGCAGACATCTATTAAACAAACCAGATGAAATCATAAAAGAAGATGAACAATAAAATATGAAAACAGCAGTTCTTCAAGTTTCATTACTTGCAATCTGCTGTTTTTAAATACTATAACTAGGCTTAGAAAGTAGATCATGAACTTTATTATAATTGCAGTTTTCTCGTTACTTAGTGGTATTTCAAAAATTAATCATTAACAATAAGTTGGAAAACTAAAACGTTCATCGCCCCAGTGTTTATCAGCTTCTTCTTCACTTAGAAACACTCTTAAGCCTATTTCTGAATGATCAATGACATATTGCCCTTCACATCCACCAAAAGAATCAATACTAAAAGTATATCCATTTCCTTTTTGATTTATATCAATTACATGTCCATTTTCAATACGGCTTCCAACTATATAATAGACAAGCTGTCCTTCTTTTAATCTCATAAATAACCCTCTTTTCTTTTTATGTTTAAAGCATAAAGGAATATCTATTTTAGGTCAAATATAATGACTACATTTTTATAAACACTAACCAAGCAAATAATAAGAGGAACCATAATGATTCCTCTTATTAGTGTCTTCACATATATATCTATACTCTTATTGACTATCAATTTACTCAAGAGAAAGATAAATACAAATATATACGTTTATAATTTATATCTATTTACCCCTATTTATTTTATATCTTCTTTTATTTTTACATTATTCCAAAATATGAAACTATACATCCAAAAATAATTAATGCAACTAGAATTGTTGTTGTTTTTACTTTCTTACCTAAAAGCCAGTACATAATTCCAAACGCACATGCTGGTAGTAAACATGGCATAATCTGATCTAGATATGTCTGTAAAGATTCTGTGATTTCTCCAGCACCTACAGTTAATGTAATTGGCATACTTACTGTTGTCGCAATCATTGCGCCAATTACCATTAATCCTAAAATAGAAGCACATTTGGTAACTTTTTCTATTACATCACTATTTGACATATCTGCAAAGAATTTAACACCATATTGGAAACCAAATTTCAAGCAGAAATAACGTGCTAAAAAACCTGGTATATTAATAATCATTAAGAATAGGATTGGTCCCATAATACTTCCTTGTTGAGCAAAGGAAACACCAATACCTACCGCAATTGTAAGTAAAGTTCCCCAGAAGAAACTATCTCCTAAACCTGCCATAGGTCCCATTAAGGAAGTTTTAACTGCACTAATAGAAGTAGCATCAAAATTAGGATCTTTTACATTTTGTTCTTCCATTGTAGCAGAAATTCCAGCTAATAATGTTACAAGATGTGGAGTACAAGACATGAATTCTAAGTGGCGCTGCAAAGCTTCTGACATACCATCTTTATCATCTTTATATAATCTTTTTAACACCGGAATCATCATATAACAATACATTAAGTGCTGTTGACGTTCATAGTTCCATGCAGAATCTAATGTACAGGAACGAAAGAAGACTTTCCAAAAGTCACCTTTTGTAATTTTACTTTCTGGACTCATTGTATTACTAGAATTCGTTGTCATCATCATACACCTCCGTAGCTGTAGCGTTTTGTTTGTTTCCGCCCATGAAATATACAACTAAAGCTATTGCTAAACCAAATAATGCTACTCCTAATACAGGAATGTTCAAATATGCTGCTAATAAGAAACCAATAATCAAGAATGCAGTTAATTCTTTTGTCAGAATCATTCGAGCTAACATGGCAAACCCGATAGCTGGTAAGATTCCAGCTGCAACATCCATACCATGAGTGATCCATTCAGGGATAACAGCTAGTACTCCTTCAATAACATCCACACCTACATAGAACGCAATAGCTACTACAGCTGCTAGAATAACTTTATTACCGATACCAGCAATACGACATATCCATTCAACTTTTGTCGCATCACCTTTTGCCGCATATTTATCTGCTAGATGACCTGCCCAAGTAAGTAGGAACATCATTTGAAGATTATCAAATAATAATACTAAGGTAGCAACTGGAATTGCCAAAGTAACTGCAGCCCCAATAGACGCTTTAGATATAATTACAAAAGAAACACCAATTATAGAACCCGCAGTCATATCAGGCGGATTACTTGCCCCAATAGGGATGGCACCTAAGAATGCAAGCTCTAGTGTTGCCCCAACCTTAATACCTGTTTCTAAATCTCCTAATACTAGCCCAGTTAATGTAGACATTATAATAGGACGATTCCACATTGTTGACCCCATATAACAGTGTAAATACCCGAAACACGCTACAAGGAAAATCAACAAAGACTGAATACCTAAACTCATTTTAATTTCCTCTCTTTCTTTTTATATCTTTATTTTAATAAATCCATTGCATTTTGCTTATGATCACTAGGAACTAACTGAACCTGTAAATCTATTCCTTTTTCATTCATTTCAGTTAACCATGCTTCATCCTGTTCAGATACAAAGACTGCTTTTGAAATTTGTCTTCTATCATCTCTTGCTTTCATACCGCCAATATTGATTACTTTAATGGTAGGAACTTCATTGCTTAAACGATAAGCATCTTCTACACTTTCCACGATAATAAATAATTTATATTTATCAGTTACTCCACTATTTAGCGCTTTAATAGAGTCTTCAATACTCTTCATAACTAATTTAACCCCAGTTGGTTTTGCCATTTTCATAGCTGCCATCTTTAATTCATCTTTCATCAGACTATCACTAGCTATTAAGATACAATCACTATCTAGAAATTTTGTCCATGAAAATGCAACCTGACCATGCAATAAACGATGATCGATTCTAACTAATTTAATCATATGTTTTCCTCCTAATTATTTCTAACTTTATTTACAGCTTCTATTAATGCCTTTACATGACTGGCATCAACATCACCAGTGTCTTTATATGTATCTTTAAAATAACTTCCAACAATTGCCGCATCTCCTACTGTAAACTGCTCAGCACAATTATCCGCAGTCACTCCAGCACCAATTACAAGTGGAAAATCTCCAATTATAGAACGGAATTCTTTGATTTTTTCCATAGATGTTTCCTGTCCTGTCGCATCCTGTGTAACCACAATAGCATCACATCTAGTCATGCCAATTTTCAAATCTTCTTCCAATGTACGTTCTGATAAATATGGCTGATATTTAAAGCGCACACCGCCAAGAACATACACGCCGCTTTCTTCACGATATTTTTTCATAAATGCTTCAAATGAATAATCATCTCGTGGTTTCATATGTCCTGCAACAGAATCTAATTGTACAAAAGCTGCATGATAGCGTTTTGCTAAATCAAAACCCATTGCATCAAGATTTAAACAATTAACTCCATATATGATATCAAAATCTGCATGATCCAAATAATCTAAAACCATTTCCATTTGATAATAGTTACCAAAATAGTTCTCCACAATAACGGCATCTACTCCATTTTCTCTATAAATGTCGATTTCTCTTTTTGCTCTTTCTAATACTTCTTCATCTGTTGTTCCTTTTAAATGTAACATTCCAAAAATAGGTTTCTTATTTTTGAAAATCTCTAAAAAATTTGGTTTCATAACTTCTCCTCCTAAAAATCTTCATTTTCCTCTACTTCAATACACGTTTTAAAAGTAATACCTGATTGTGCCTCTTCTACTGCATTGATAACCGCACTATCGTCTAACTCAGATTGATTAGCAATTACCAATCCTAAAATCAGATTAAGATTCATACCAGAACAAACACGTACTCTTTCATTATCTAATAATTGTGATAAAGCTGTATGAACACTTCCACCTAAGATATCACAGATAAACAAATATTGTTCATCATCAGCTTCAATTCTGCTACGCATTTCTTTAGCATAATCTTCTGGATTCATTCCTGGATATAAGCAATACACTTCTACTTGATCCACTAAACTTCCAACAATCATTTGAGCCGTATGTTTCATACCTTTGGCTAACTCACCATGAGATGCTAAAATAAGTTTTGTCACTAGTTTCAACTCCCTTCGCCTATATACTAGCAAAAACCGTGCCAATTTTTAAAAGCACGGTTTTATCATGTTTTTTTATAATATAGCACTTACATTTTTGGAAGTATTTTGATATCTCTATACTTTTGTCGACACTACGAACAAGTCAATCGACACTAATTATTTGACCTAATTCTCTTCATTGTTTTCTATATATTCATACATATAAGCCATTTCCTGAGGTGTAATTTCCACACTGTAATAGCGTTCCACGTTTTGAAAACACTGTTTAACCAAATCAATAAAGTCCTGATGCTGTTCCATAAAATTATCAATATGAGGATAATTATCTATGCTAGCATGTGTAACAAGTCTTTCAATCAAGCAACATATATGGACATACATACCAACACAGGTGGCATTCGATAAACTAACTCCCATACGCTCTTGTAATTGATCTAGAGCCGTGGCAACATGCTCTAACAATATGCCAGGATTTAATATCGTCAATGTTGTGATCAGATTCGTTAAAGAGAAATTCTTTAATATATTATTTTTAAACGTTTTTATCTCTTCAATATCCAAATAATTTTGAAAATACTGATGTAATTTATCCATGGTAACATTAATTATTAGATCCTCCAATGGGATAAATGGAACTTCTTCAATATTAGGATTCAGTGTACCTACTATACAAATTATTTCATAATTATCAAAAAATGATGTATTCAATCTCTTTTCTATTAAGGTATTATAATCATAAGTTAAAATTTTAATATCCTTCTGTTTTGGAAGAGAATCTTCTAAAATTCTTTTTAGTCGTTCTGCAGTACCTAATCCGCTCGCACATGAGCATAAAATCAATGGATCTTTATGACGATGTGAAATAATATGATAGGTAGGCATTCCATGTTCACTGACTATCTTAAAAATTTCTTCTAATGGTTTTCCTAAGCGTATTCCATTTCCTACTTCTAATGCCATCTTTGTGGATACATTATTCATAATTCCAATATTAACATTGCGAACCTGTACAATTGCTTTATAAATATCTTCTAATGACCCCATATCCACTAATAAAACCATTTCTTCAAAATCACCAATTTTTGCTAGATGTGTCTGTATTTGTTCAACAATCTGTGCATTGGTAACATTCATTGGCATATCAATTGCATCAAAAATATATTGATCTAAAAATCGATTAGCAGCATCCGCAATTGATGAAGCGGTAGAATATCCATGAGTTAAAATAAGACCTAAGCGTTTATTCCAATCAGAAGCTCGATTAAATTTCTTTAGATAAAGTGTAAGGATACAAAGAGCTATATCATCCAGCTGTAAATCTACGTTAGCGTGAAGACTTTCTGCCATATCAAGAGAAATTATGTATTCACGATGTAAACGATTATCTAATAATTCTTTCAATGCACTAATTTCCTCTTTGCGATGTTCATTATAGTTTTTTAGTTCTACTGTAAATCGTGTATAGTCATGTAAATAAGTAGTCATTGTAATAACATCATTATTATTCAGACGAAGACCATAGCGATCGGATACAATGTTTAAAATCTGTTTCAGAATAGTCTGAATATATACAAAGCTTGCATTGTGTTTCCAATCATTTTTAAACATAATTTGATCATAATAGTTATCCAAAGCTTTATAACAAGCATCTAAGAAAGAAGCATAGCCACATTTACCTAGAGAAAGATTTGAAAAATTTTCTAATATCTGATTATTCAATCTTCCTTGTAGTCGTTCATTACCTACAAAATGCAGTAAATCTTCTAAATCAAGAACTGCTGCCTGTGCTTCCATGATTCCTTTACGATCACTGATATCCAGTTGTACCAGATTAGAAGGCAAATCAAAAGAGTCTACAATTATTTTTGTATCTGTTGGCGTACATTTGTAATAAGCATGAACACAGCTAGCCTGTATACAATTTTTTAGGTCTCCAATATTTCCAGGAAAATCAGAGGTAGCAAGCGTATTATACACAGTATTCGTAATTGCAATTTGTTTATTCAAACGTTTGCTTTCTTGTTTAAAGATTGTATAAATCAGCTGTAATCGTTCCTGCATACCTCTTTCCTGCAGACTAGGCACAGTAACAATCATAGGAATTCGTCGTAATAATGTTTTTAATAAGCATTTTTTAGGATCTTCTGTAGTCGCAAAAATTAATCTAGCGTTGGACTGATACCAATGTTCATTATCCCCAACCATATGATACATTCCTTTGTCCATGAATAGAAATAGTTTTTCCTGACATTCTGCTTTTAAACAATGTACCTCATCTAAAAACAAAATTCCATCCTCTGCTAGTTTCAATAATCCAGGATTATCCTTATCAGCTCCTGTAAAAGCTCCCTTTCTATGTCCAAATAAATTTGCGGAAAGTAATTCTGGATTATTCGCATATTCACTACAGTTTAAAATCAGAAAAGGTTTGTCTTTTTCTATAAATCCTTTATGTACGGCATACTCATAAGTTGTAGATGCAATTAAGCTTTTCCCTGTTCCTGTAGGTCCATATAATAAAAATGGCAATCCTTTAGGAGGATAAGAAATCGTTGCTTTACAAGTATCTACTACACTTTGTAATGAGTTATCATATCCTATCAGATTTTCAAAATCCTTATTTTGTTCCAATCGAAGCATTTCTTGAAAAGCGTCAATAGATGCATAAACATTATTTGGTATATGAATATGGTATTTCTCTTCTAATGTTGTAGAGTCTAAAAACAATACAGGCCGAGTATTAATCTTCAAAAACAAACCATCATTAAAAAATTCATTTAAATACTGTGAAATCATATTTCGGCTAACATGAAGCTGATCAGCAATCCATTGAGCATTTGCATTCTGAATGTCTCCTTGTTTTGTCAAATCAATGACCTGCTTATAGACCTGTTCTTTCATATATCATGCACACCCTTTCATTTTTAATAAAATATAACATGGCATTTCAAAAGAAACAAGGATTTCTTTTCATATAAAAATGACCCATATAGAGTCATTTTGATTTATAGATATTTTTCCCAGATCTTCAATTCACGTTCTGCACTTTCTTTAGAATCGGATGCGTGAATAACATTATTCACTAGTCGAACACCTGCACTAGCTTTATCATAGCTATCATCACTATATTTACCACGTATACTATTAGGATCAGCCTCTTGAGGATTTGTTTTTCCTGCCAATGTTCTTGTAAGTGTTATGATATCTTCTTCACCATCATAACTTACTTCCATAGGCATGATGTAATGTGGGCCATCATAATAGAATGAATTAAATAATTTCCCAGGAAAATTAAAACCTTTATCCATGGAGTCAATTACCCCAGCATAATGTTCAATCAATGTTTTCATAACTTCCATATCTACTTGAACTTCTTTTTGTTTTTCAATACAAAGACCCGCCTGTTTTAAATCCTGTAATACATCCTCAACATGATGAGTGGCAAATGCATCTGGTTTTAACATTAAAAATGTTTTCTGTTTCATAATATCCTCCATTTTTCTTTTCGTTTACACTAAGCTTAGCACTTCTATCTAAAAATAACAATATACTAAGCTCTTTCTTCCTGTTTATGAATATAAGAAATAATACTTCCTATAATTTCTACTCGATTAAATGGTGTGATTAAGTAATATCCATCCACATAATCCTTCATCGCATCAATTGTCTGACAGCTAATATCGATAGCTAACTGCTGAGCCTCTTCTCTAGTTTTTCCCTCATAACACGCAACCAATTGTTCATCTACTTCAATACCTGAGATTTCATTATTCATATATACCGCATTACGATGAGAAACAATTGGAAGAACACCACCTAAAAGATAGGCATCCAATTCCTGTTTTGCTTTCTTTAAATTATCAAGTGCTCTTTGAGAATGTACTGGCTGTGTTAAAAATCCTTCAACACCGTGTTTCATCTTCTGTTTTGCCTTTTGAAGTTCCGCCTCAAAGTTAACCGCATTAATATTTAAGGCGCCAAAGATTAAAAATGGATGTGGAAACATCGTTTGATTTAAATCCTGAATATAATTAGCTAAAATCTGTGAATTGAAATTAAATACAGCTTTTACTTCTTGACGATCTTCACTTGGTATAGGATCTCCCGTCACCACAAGTACATTAGAGATCCCTTCAATCTGAAGACCAAATAACAATGCTTTTGTCGCATTAATATTACGATCTCGACAAGTCATATGGGGAATAATCTCTATATCAAGTTCACGATGTAATTTACATGCTAATAATGAGCTATCAACTCTTGCCCTGGCAATTGGACAATCCGCAATCGTAATCGCATCTACTCCTGCCTCTTTTAAATATTGAGCATTGCTAATAAAACGATCAATCTCACAATTAGCAGGAGGATCAAATTCAACCGCAACTATTTTCTTATTTTCTTTTAGTTTATGACGAATTGGATTTGTATCAACACTAACTTTCTGTTTTTGCTCATCTGTTTTATGAATTTCCTGTGCTGGTTTTAAATCTGCTAAATTTCTCTTTAATTTCTGTATATATACAGGTGTCGTTCCACAACAGCCACCTAATACAATCGCGCCTTTTTGGTAGATTTCCTTCATAACAGAAGCAAAATAATCAGAACTGTCCTGAAAATAAGTACGATTCGATAATACTGTTGGATATCCCGCATTTGGCATGATTAGAATTGGTTTCTTTTGTGTATCAATTTTCTCTAATAATTGTTTCATATGCAATGGACCGCAAATACAATTCAAACCACAGATATCAATATTATCATCTTCTAAACAATCTGATAATAGTGTTTGCATAGATTTGCCTTGACGACTATAGCCATCTGCTGTCACAGAAAAAGAAACCGCAATACATGCTTCTGGACATTTTGTTCGAATATAAGAGGCAATCTCAGAAATAGCCTTAGTACTCCATAATGTTTCAAACAGAAAATTTTTAGCTCCTTCTTCTAAAAATATATCCACAATTTTTTGATATTGTGAAAATAAAGACACATTTTTTTGTTCCACGATTGGACCTATATCCGCAAAGATTTTATCTACATCCTGCGTTGCCTGATATGCTAAACGATATCCTTCACGAAGTACCTCTTGAATAGTTTTCCAATCATATTCTAAATGCTGCTCATTAGCAGAAAATGTATTTGTCTTAATAACATCTGCCCCTGCATCTAAATATTCTTTATAAATATTCAACACTCGCTGAGGATGTTTTATATTCGCAATTTCACAAGTATCATGATTCTCCTGATACTTATCTGCATAATATGTTCCAAATGCTCCATCAAACACTAAATAACCTTGTTCCTTAATTTTATTTAGAATCACCCAAATACCTCCCTAGCTATATCTGCACTTTCCTTCGCATCTTTTGCGTAATAATCCGCATGAATCTGTTTTGCATATTCCTTAGATACTACTGCTCCGCCAACCATGATTTTGCATGTACTTCCATGATCATGCAAAGCTTTTACTGTTTCTTCCATTGAAGATAAAGTAGTTGTCATTAAAGCACTCAAGCCTACTAAAGGAACATTTTCTTTTATGACTGTTTCCACGATACTTTCCACTGGAACATCTTTTCCCAAGTCTATGATCTGATAGCCATAGTTTTCTAATACAACTTTTACAATATTTTTCCCGATGTCATGAACATCGCCTTTTACTGTCGCAAGTAAGATTTTTCCTTTACTAATTGTTTGGTTGCCTGATTTTTCCATAGCTTGGCGTATTTCATCAAATGCTGCTTTAGATGCAGTAGCTGCATTAATCAATTGTGGAAGATATATTTCTTTTTTCTCATAACGATCTCCTACAATATCTAATGCAGGAATTAAATGTTCATTGACTATCTGTAGTGGTTCTTTTTCCTCTAATAACTGTCTACATAGCTTCCTGCATTCTTCCTTTAAACCTTTTCCTATAGCTTCTTCAATGGTATATCCTTTATTTTGCATATCTGCACTAGGTTTTTCGTTTTTCTGAATAGAATAATACGAAATAAAACTTTCTGCATTCTTATCTATATTATGCAATACCTTATAAGAATGTATCATGTCCATCATTCCCTGATGATTTGGATTGATGATAGGAAGGGTTAATCCTGCCTGCATCGCCAAAACTAGAAAAGCCTGATTGATGATCCCTCTTTGCGGAAGACCAAAAGAAATATTGGATACACCTAAAACTGTCTGTGTATGTAGCTGTTCTCTCACCATTGAGATTGCCTGTAAGGTTTTTAGCGCATCACTTTGCTGGGCCGAAACGGTTAATGCAAGGCAATCAATAAATACCTGATTTTTTGATATACCGTACTTTTCTGCCGTATTAACAATATGTTTTGCGATAGCAAATCTTTTCTCAGCACTATGTGGAATTCCTTGTTCATCTAGTGTTAAACCAATGACATTGGCCCCATACTTCTTTACGATTGGTAATATCTTTTCCATGACAGCTGTTTCACCATTCACAGAATTCACGATTGCAATTCCATTCACACTGCGAAGTGCTGCCTCAATAACTTCAGGTTTTGTAGAATCAATCTGAAGCGGGATATCTATTACTGCCTGTAATTCTTCAATTACTTTTACCATCATTTCTTTTTCATCAATACCAGGTAGACCTACATTAATATCTAAGATATCAGCACCAGCTTCTACCTCTTCTAAGGCAATCGCAATGATTTCATCCATATTTCCTTGTAGTAATGCCTGTTTCATTCGTTTATTACCTGTAGGATTGATTCTTTCTCCAATTACATGTACATCGCTAATTTTTAAACAATGAATTGGTGTGCATACATAAGAAGCATTTTCTTTTTTATCAGAGATTTCTATAACTTCTGGCAGTTCCTCTTTCATACGGCGTATAAACTCAGGTGTTGTTCCACAGCAGCCGCCTACATAACAGATTGGAAATGCCAGTAATTTTCCTACTTCCTTCGCAAAGGTATCCTCATCCATTGCATATGTATTAGTAAGTGGATCAGGAAGTCCTGCATTTGCCTTGATGAATAAAGGAAGATTTGTGGTATCCGCCATTTTCTTAACGATTGGATATAGCTGATCAGGCCCTAAAGAACAATTAACCCCAATAGCATCTGCCCCTAAGCGTTCCGCTAAACATGCAAAGCTTTCTGGAGTACATCCTGTAAATGTTCGCTGGTCTTCTTCAAAACTCATAGATACAAATACCGGTAGATTACAATTCTCTTTTACCGCCAACAATGCTGCTTTAACTTCATATAAATCACTCATTGTCTCAACAACAATCAAATCTGCTCCTGCTTTTACTCCTGCTAATATCTGTTCTTTAAAAATATCATAGGCTTCCTCAAAAGGAAGATAACCATTTGGTACTAACATTTCTCCAATTGGACCTAAATCCAAAGCAACCCTAACATCTTCCTTATTACCTTTTGCCTTTCTCGCAAGTTTCACAGCTGTTTCAATGATATCCTGTACAGAATAATCTGTTTTCTTTAATTTTTTTCGATTAGCACCAAAGGTATTGGTATAAATAATCTGACTTCCGCTTTCAATATAAGCTTTGTGTACTTCCACAATACATTCAGGATTCTCCATCATAAATACTTCCGGCAACATTCCTGCAGTTAATCCTTTAGCTTGAAGCTGGGTTCCCATTGCCCCATCTAAAAATTGTAGTTTTCTTCTATTTCCCACAAAAATTCCCTCTCTTTCGCAATTCACAAGTCTCTTTCATTTGACAGACATCACACCCTCTTAACATAGCAGGCTGAGTCTTTCGCGCAATACCAATAATAGCTGTCACACTCTTTAATGGTAATAAAACACTATTTTCATTCACAAATAAACCTATCTTTTTAGATGCATCTAAGACATCTATAAAATCTTTTTGTAAGGTGATCGGCATATCCCCATAACCACAGGAGTAGCGATCTGTAAGATAAGGATAGCTTTTTGTTAGGGATTCTTGGAAAGTATCACATACAGCTTCAATTGCGGCATTTGCACAACAATCAAAAAATAAAGCTTTTGTCATGTCCTGCAGCTGAAGCTGTTTCATTTTACGATCAACTTTGCTTCCTAAGGTTGCCGCAAAAATTACACAAGCATAGCTTTCCTTCAATAAGTGCTGAATATCATTTCCTACTAGCTGTAATGTACAATTTTTCAACTGTCCATTTTCTAAAGAAAAGACCTGATATGTGATTCGAGGCTCACTTATTGATAAGACTAAATCTTTCATCTCCATGATATCCTTCAACATCACATCATCTATATTTTCTTTACTGATACCTGCATAATGCAGTATTTCATCTAATGATAAATCATGTATATCAATACGCATATAATCACCCCTAAACAAAAAAACTTCCATCCATAGGACGAAAGTTATACTCCGTGTTACCACCTAAATTCGCATCTTTTATCGATGCCTCTTATAAGTACGCCAAAATTGGTTATACTCTTGCGCTGTAACGTGCACTTATCCGTCATAGACTATTTGCCTATGCAACTCCAAGGCCATTTTCCATAAGACTCCGCTGTTTTCTTTCACCACTCCAAAAACTCTCTATAAGTTTTATCTTATGTACTCTTCTCTTCACTGTCTTTTTAATGGCACTATTCTATCATGGAAAATAGAAACCGTCAATTTAGTGTTATAACTTAGTGTTTAGTTACATTATCATTTACTATCTTGCATTTCATTTTCATATACATCTTCAATCGCATCTATTACTTTTTCTGCAAAATTTATCTTTTTTTAAAAACTATTTATCATCCACTTTTATTGTAATAATCGCAAAAAGAAGTTCATTATCCGTAATATCTGATTTTTCATCAGCATTAACCTTCTTCCCTCCAATACCCTACCATATTATTTCAATGTCATCGGAATTTATTTCTTCATTTACATCAACTGTAAATTACTTATTACCTACCAAAAATACAACACACACATATAACGATAATAACTATGAAAGGTTTTATTCTTCTCACTTGATATTCCTCGCCAATGATATAAAAATATTTTTATTGATCTTCTCCTAAAAACAAAGATCGCTATTTAGAAAAGTTAGAAAACGAAAAAATTGAGATGCATGATGAATTAATAGAAAAAGTAAGAGGTAAAGCTGGACAATATGCTTATACCATAGGATTATATATCATTAGCTTTTCAACTGTTATGTTTGCGATTTTAGACGCATTAGAAATTATAGAGAATGGAGAAATATTCGTATTCTTTTTAGCTGGTTATCTTGTTTTTCAAATTATTATTGGCTTTGTTTTATTTAATCAATTAATGAAGAAATATTAGAAAAAGAAAAAATCTCAAGAGTATACCACTCAAGAGATTCTTATAAATTTATTTAGTCATAAATATAAAACTCATACCCATCTTCCACTTCCCCAACTTTGTAGCCGAGAATGTCTGATGCTTTACGTTTAAATTCATCAAACCATGCATCCCATTCTTTTTGTGGTAGTTCTGCATAAAATTGCAGGCCGCTTGCTTCTAGTGATGCTTCAATCGTTTTGCCATCGTGTCCATACCATAGTGGACAGCCATCCACAAAACCTCTATATTCCGGCATCTCCTCAAACATCTTCACAAGCTGATCCCATAATTTTTCAGGAATCGAATAATGAATGTTTAAATTATGATTGTGTATGTCCATGTAGTTTCTATTTACTTCCTTTCCAGATATTTACTATCTTGTTATCGGATTTTTAATCCTTTACTTTTCACAGATACCATGTTACCACGAATTTGCTAGAATGACAAATGGATTTCTATAAATTCTATCCATGTTTTAAAATCAGATATAAAAAAACAGCGATTTCAATTTCGCAAAACGCTTAAAAATGGTACAATAGAAAGATGAAAGCAGGGATATATATGGAGTTCACAAATGCACAGATTTTAGATTTTGCGGGAAATGAAGAAGTATTTCAAAAGGCTCAGACACTTGTAAAAGAAAATCGAATTGTATCTTTAGATATCGATAATTTTTCATCTAAAGATATCATTATGGTCAATGCGACAGTTAAAGATGGTAAAAATTATCATGAAGTAAATATGTCCATAGATAAAGACGATGTCGTAGTAAAAGCTCATCTATGCAATTGCTCGCATCATGGCAAAACATCTTTATCTTGTGAACATTGTACAGCTGTTTTAATGAAACTAAATGAGGAACATGAAAAAGAAATTAAGGAAAATACACCTATAAAAGTACCTCAATATGATAAAGATGCTTTTTCATTAATGAATGCCTATGAGGAACAAATCATTTATTCCTCACTTGCGATAAACTTTCATCAGGCTATTCATATTGAACCAGTGCTGGAAATTCGCCAACGAAAAGTATTTGCGCTAACTTTAAAAGTTGGACAGGCAAAACAATATATTGTAAAAGATATTGCTCAGTTCTTAGATGATATTCGCCATAATGTGAAAAAAAGCTATGGTAAAGAATTAGAGTTTCTTCATAATCGCTTTAGCTTTGATGAAGAAAGTCAGAAACTTCTGGATTTTATGATACGTCATGAACATGATGTGCTATATTTCTTAAACCATTCTGAATTGTCCAAATGTCCACAGGCTCGAAACCTATGTATGACTTCAGATGCCTTAGATGAATTTTACGAACTTTATAAAGGTCAAGATGTTATGCATCGTATGAAAGAAAAAATGCTAATTAATATGCGTTTTACTGATGAAAACCCAGCCTTTACCATGGAAGTTAAGAAAACAGAAGATGACCAATATGAGATTGGATTAAATACATTACAATATCGTTTATTTGAAGGAAGAAATCATTTATATGTCTTAATGAATCATATTCTATATCGCTGTGATGAAGAATATAGTAAAAACTGTGGAAAACTATTAGCATCCTATATAGAAAAGAAAGGTCCTTTTGTGTTATCTGCTGATGTCATGGGAACTTTCTATAATAATGTCATTATGAATACAAAACCTTATATTCCACTGCATGGAGTTGATATTTCTTCTTTTGCACCTTTACCTTTAGAATGTCGTTTATATATCGATATGCCTAAGCATAATACGATATCTGCTCGTCTAATGTATTGTTATGGGAAGAATGAATATAATGCCTTTAGCACAAGTGCTTTATCTACATCAAGAAATTTTAATGATGAAATTGCGATACGTTTAGTATTCACGAAATATATGACACGCATCGATGCAGTTGAAGGAATTGCCTATATTGAACACTCTCAAGATGCAATGTATGAATTCTTAAATCATGGGTTAGATGAACTTGGCAAAACCTGTGAAATCTTTGCGAGTGAGAAATTTAGAAAATTAAAAATTAAAGAAAGCGTAAATATATCTATGGGTGTCCGTATTGAAAGTGATTTATTAGAAATCAACTTTGATACCTTTGATTTTCCTGTGGATGAATTACAGGAAGTACTAGCATCCTATCGAATGAACAAGAAATACTATCGTATGAAAAACGGTTCTTTTGTGAACATTGAGGACAGCGCTTTACAGGAATTAAGTGTAATCCTAGAAGGCATGCATGTAAGTGAAAAAGAAATTAATAGCGGTAAGATCTTAGTACCTAAATATCGTTCTCTATATATTGATAATAGCTTAAAAGATAGTACGATGTTAAAGGTTGATCGTGATTCTTCTTTTAAAGATATCATTCGTGGTATACATAATGTAAAAGATAGTGATTTCCGTGTTCCTCCTAGCTTAAAAAATATCTTACGTAATTATCAGAAAACCGGTTATCGCTGGATGAAAACAATGGCTTCCTATGGCTTTAGCGGTATATTGGCAGATGATATGGGTATCGGAAAAACAATACAGGTTATCACTTTATTAGAAGATGAAAAGCTGCAACATAAAGATTCGATTTCTTTGGTTGTCTGTCCTTCCTCTTTGATTCTTAACTGGCAAAGTGAGATTGAAAAATTCTCCTCCAATCTAACAAGTCTGATTGTTCATGGCTCAAGTGATGATCGTAAAGTACTGATTCAAAATTGTAAAGATTATGATGTCATTATCACTTCTTATGATTATTTAAAAAGAGATGTAGAACAATATGAACAATTTGATTTCATGTATCTCATTATTGATGAGGCTCAGTACATTAAAAATCACAACACCAAGAATGCATTAAGTGTAAAACAGATTCATGCGAAACATCGTTTTGCGCTAACAGGTACACCAATTGAAAACTCATTAGCAGAATTATGGAGTATCTTCGATTTCTTAATGCCTGGTTATTTGTATTCTTATTCTTATTTTAAGAAACAATATGAACTACCTATCGTCAAAGAAAATGATCACGCAGTATTAAAAGAATTAAAACGTATGGTAGAACCATTTATCCTACGTCGTGTAAAGAAAGATGTTTTAAAAGAACTTCCAGAAAAAGTTGAAAATACAATGTTGATTGAATTAGATGAAGAAAGTAAAAAATTATATATGGCAAATGTTGCCTTGATTAAAGATGATTTAAATAAAAGCTTTAAAGAAAAAGGCTTTGAGAATAGTAAGATCATGATATTAAGCATGTTGACAAGACTACGTCAGTTATGTTGTGATCCTCGTCTTCTTTATGAAAATTATAATGGTATAGGTGCTAAAGTTACCGCATGTATGGAATTTATTGAAAATTGCCGTGAATCTGGTAAGAAAGTATTATTATTTTCACAGTTTACTTCATTGCTTTCTTTATTAGAAAAAGAATTGATCAATCATGATATCCCTTATTATCTATTAAAAGGTAGCACACCAAAGCTACAGCGTCAGCAACTGGTAAATAGCTTTAATCAGGATCAGACTCCAGTCTTTTTGATTTCTTTAAAAGCAGGAGGCACCGGATTAAATCTAACCAGTGCCGAAGTTGTTATTCACTTTGATCCATGGTGGAATATATCAGCACAAAATCAGGCAACCGATCGTGCTTACCGTATTGGACAGCACAACAATGTACAGGTCGTAAAACTGATTGCAAAAGACACAATTGAAGAAAAAATCATGCATCTTCAAAGTCTGAAACAAGATTTAAGTGATTCCATTATTCATCAAAATGATGGTATTATCACAAATATGACAAAAGAAGAACTAATGGACCTTTTCTAAGATTCTTAGTTCTTTTCTTATGAATGTACTATTACCATAATCTTTAGCATATCTTACCTATAGGTGATTCTATGTTAAAAGAGTTATTATTTCCTAGTGACTGTACTGCTAAACAATATCTTGAAATTCTACTTGAAGCTTATCCCTATGATATTGAAGAATCTCGAGTTTATGCTTTTCTTGACACTCTTCCTCATGCTAGTTCCTATTTAAAAGAATGTCTTTCTTACATTAGCAACCTTCCTAAATTTCGTCTCTGTGAAAAAGCAGAACCAATCACTTCTGATTTAGAAATACTATTTCAGAACCTTGCAAGAATCGTACAGGAAGATGATAGCCTATTACACCTACATCCTTTTGACTTTGATGCCACAATCATGCTGACTCACTTTGATGTATCACATCCTTATGCCCACTTACCTTTGGAAAATATTATTTTTCTTCAAGAAGTACAGCTTCATCATATCCCACTATTTCATTTACCAGATACAAAAGAGTTTTCCATCATCAGGAAAACAGATTTTATTTTTCGTAATGTCAGTATTGATGCGAAAGATTTTTTTGCGATGAGTATTTCTATTTCTGATAAGAAAGGGATTGTATATCTTCCAAAGCTTTGTTTTCAGCTAGGAGTATGTCTATCCTCCTTATATTCTCTTACTACACCCTCTCTTACTCAAGATTTTATTCTAATATTTGGCTTATCTTCAAAACATAATGAAGCTGTTTATTATTATGATGAAACCAATCAAATGTATATCGGACTAGTTCGAGGTGATTCCTCCATGCATCATATCCGTTATTTAAAAGATATGATACAGACCTTATATAATTCTATCTGTATGAAGAAAAGTGATTTACCAATTCATGCCTCTATGTTTAATCTATTAACACCTACAAAATTATATGGAATGATATTTGCAGGAGAAAGTGGCACAGGTAAAAGTGAAATCGTAGATGCCCTAACAATTGAATGTCAAAAGAAGAGACTGGATGGCAGAATCATCTTTGATGACCATGGTACATGGCATTATTTAGATGAAGAAGTAGTCAGTACTGCTAGTTCTATTGGCGCATTAAAAAATATCACTTATTCACAAATTCCAAACGCTCTATCTAAATTATCTAATAGTATATTCCTTATACAAGACAATCAAGAAGTTTATCAGCTTTTACCCTTATTATCTCAAGAAGAAACACATATCTTTCATAAAGTTACTCATATTTTCTATCTTGATAATCTTTCTGATGAGTATGGTTATACTCAATTAAGCTCATTAGAAGAATGCCTAAGTTTATTTAAAAAGGGTCCTTTTCTTAAACATGGTCATATAGCATCATCCTATTTTATCAATCCTTATGGCTGTGTACAAAATAAGGAAGCCTGTGATCAATTAATTAATGATTTTTTCACTAATCTGTTTCTTCAAAATATTCCTATTTATGTATTGTACACCAAACAGGCTCGGATAAATACTTCCCTCTATGAAGAATATGCCCATTTGATTTTACACGAAATTGGTGGAAATCATTGCGAAAACAAAAATGAAACGCTATACTAATAGTAGTACGAAACATGGAGGGTATACATGGAAATAAAAGAAATTGTGGATGCAATTGGATTAAAACGTTCTCTGATTCGTATCACACATGAAATCATTGAACGAAACAAAGGGGTCGAAGATATCGTTTTAGTTGGTATAAAAACAAGAGGAGAATATCTCGCAAAACGCTTGGCAAAAAATATCTTAGATGTAGAACATGTTGAAGTTCCTTGCTTCGGATTAGATGTATCTCATTGGAGAGATGATCGAGAAGATCCTTATCCATTACCAGAAAACTCACTTCCTGTGAAAGATAAAAAAGTTATTTTAGTAGATGATGTACTTTTTAAAGGAAGAACTGTACGTGCTGCAATGGACGCAATCATGCATTATGGAAGAGCAAAAGAAATTCAGCTTGCAGTATTAGTTGATCGTGGCCATCGAGAATTGCCTATTCGTGCTGATTATATAGGAAAAAATATTCCCAGTTCATTATCTGAAGTTATTCGTGTACGAGTAGAAGAAGTCGATGGAAACGATGGTGTTTATATTAATAAATAGAGGTGATTACGATGAATAAAGAATATGTATTAGATTTCGCAAAACAATTACTAAGTATGGATTCTCCTACTGGCTATACAAAACATGCGATTGATTTTGTGAAAACAGAAGTAGAAAAATTAGGTTTTGAAACTGAAAAAAATCAAAAAGGAAATCTTCTGATTCATGTAAAAGGAAAAAGCAATGATAAAACTATTGGTTTCTGTGCCCATTGTGATACTTTAGGTTTAATGGTTCGCTCTATTCAAGCAGATGGTACATTAGCTGTAACTAAACTTGGTGGACCAATCATGGCTACTCTAGATGGTGAATACTGCCGAATCATCACAAGAGAAAACAAAGTATATACAGGAACAATTCTTTCTAAATCTCCTGCAGTACATGTATATCCAGATGCTTCCAGCAGAAAACGTGAAGCTGATGAAATGTATGTACGCATTGATGAGGTTGTGAAAAGTAAAGCCGATGTAGAAGAATTAGGTATATGCAACGGAGACTTTATTGCGATTGATCCTAAGGTTCAGATTACAGAAAGCGGATTTATCAAATCTCGTTTCTTAGATGATAAAATCAGTGTCAGTGCATTAGTAGGAGTTCTACAGCACTTAAAAGAAAACAATGTAACTCCAGAATATGATTTAATTTTTATGATGAGTACTTTTGAAGAAGTAGGTCATGGAATGGCTCATATCCCAGCATGCATAACAGAATTAATTGCAGTAGATATGGGGTGTATCGGACTAGACCTAGCCTGTACAGAACAAGATGTATCTATATGTGCAAAAGACTCCAGCGGTCCTTACGACTATGACATGACTACAAATTTAATTCAGCTTGCGAAAGAAAATAAATTAAGCTATGCTGTTGATATTTATCCAATGTATGGAAGTGATGTTAGTGCAGCATTAAAAGGCGGGAATGACATTCGTGGTGCATTGATCGGTCCTGGTGTTCACGCTTCTCATGGTATGGAACGTACTCATTATGACGGTGTTGAAAATACCATGAAATTGATTCTAGCTTACATCACACAAAAATAATAAACTCAAGCATATTCTTATCTAAAGAGTATGCTTTTTATGTATGAAATAATTCACCTCTTCATATATTGAAATGAGGTGATTTTATGTTTCTACACACATTTTTCTTTGTCTTCTTTGCGGAAATGGCAGATAAAACACAATTCATGATGATGGCTCTTACAAACCGTTATACTTTCAGACAAGTCATAGGTGGTATGATACTAGGTATTTTATTAATTAGCGGTTTTTCTGTTTTAGCCGGTAACCTAATTGGTGATGTAATACCTATAAAATGGATCAAATTAGTGGCTTCTATTATGTTTCTAATTTTTGGCTTTCTAAATCTAAAACAACAAAATCAAGAAGAAACAGGTCATGTCCTATCATTTAAAATACCCTTATTATCCATTGCCTGTACCTTTGTCTTGGCAGAATTAGGTGATAAAACACAATTGGCAACCGTAGCTCTAGCGGCAGATCATATGCATTCACATTTTGCTGTATTTTTAGGGGCATCCTTAGGGCTGATTATGGCAAATTTATTTGGTATATTCGCAGGTAAAATTCTCTTTAAATTTCTTAGTGAACAAACAATGAAGATTGGAAGCTCTTTTATCTTCTTTTTATTTGGATCTTTAACACTATTCGAAACAATTCCTGGCAATAATACTATTTATGTGTTATATAGCTGTATTTTAATTTTAATAGCTTATATCATTTATACGCATTCTTATAAACAATCTCAATAGAAATATATCAAAATCTTTCTGAAAACAAATTAATATTTTTTCTTTTCTTAAGTAAATTCCTTACAAACTGATGTATTTTATATGAAAATAAGCTATAATAAGGGTAATTGAAAAGAAAGAAGGTAGAAATTGTGAACGAATGGTCCTTAGACATACTTTATAAAGGTTTTGATGATGAAGCCTTTATAAACGACTTTAAAACTTTAGATACAGAAATAGAAAACTGTATTAAGATTACTGATGTATTATCCCACGAAGATGAAGTAACTACATTAAAGAATGTGTTATCTGCGTTAGAAACATATTCAACATTAAAAGAAAAAATCAGATCTTTTATTTCTCTAAAACAATCCACAAACACAGCTGATCCAAAAGCAGCATCTCTTTATAACCAGCTATCTCAAAAATGTAGTGCCAGTTCGAAAGTTTTCTCAAAATTCCAAAGATATATTTCAGAAATTGAAGATCTAGAATCTTGCATTGCACAGGATGATGTATTAAAGGAATACAAGTTCTTACTAACATCAATCAAAGAAGATAGTAAATATTTGTTAAGTGATGATGTAGAAGAAGTTCTTACAAAAATGGATATTACTGGTGGTTCTGCGTGGGAGAATCTACAAAGTTATCTAACAAGCACTGTAGAAGTTGATTACGAAGGTGATAAAACAACCTTATCTCAGATACGTAATCTTGCCTATGATAGTGATAGTAAAGTAAGAAAAGCTGCTTATGAAGCAGAACTTGCTTCTTATGAAAAAATTCGTGATTCTATCGCGTTCTCTTTAAACAGTATTAAAGCTCAAGTACTTACAGAATGTGAATTGCGTGGATTCGATTCCCCTCTTGCGATGACACTTCATCAGGCACATATGAAACAAGAAACATTAGATGCATTAATGAGTGCCTTAAAATCATATTTACCAAAATTCCATGCTTATCTTCGTCGTAAAGCAGAATTATTAGGACATGAAAATGGTCTTCCTTGGTATGATTTATTTGCCCCAATGCATACAGAATCTAAAACATATACTGTAGAAGAAGCTAAACAGTATTTATTAGATCACTTCCGTCCATTCGCAGATGATATGGCAGATATGATGGAACGTGCCTTTGATGAAAACTGGATAGATTTCTTCCCTCGTAAAGGAAAAGTTGGCGGTGCATTCTGTGCAAATCTTCCATATGTAAAACAAAGTCGTGTACTTACTAATTTTGATGGAGCATTAGGTGATATAGTTACATTAGCTCATGAATTAGGACATGCATATCATGGTATGATGATTGAAAATCATCGCCCATTAAATACAGATTATTCTATGCCAGTTGCGGAAACAGCATCTACATTTAATGAAAATATCATTATGGATGCAGCTATTGATGATGCCACTGGTGATGAAAAAATAGCGCTTATTGAAAATCAGCTACAAGACTTAACACAAACAATGTGTGATATTTATTCTCGTTTCTTATTTGAAAAGACTGTCTTTGAGAAATGTAAAGATACATTCTTATTCCCTGATGAATTAGAGAAAATCATGTTAAATGCTCAAAAGGAAGCATATGGAGATGGATTAGACCCTAATTATTTACACCCATATATGTGGATATGTAAATCTCACTATTATTCAAGCGGTTTAAGCTTCTACAACTTCCCATATGCATTTGGTTCTCTATTTGCGAAAGGACTTGTCTTAAAATATCATGAAGATAAAGAAAATTTCGTACCTAAATATAGAGAATTATTAAAAGCTACTACAATTTCCAGTGTAGAAGATGTTGCGAAAATGGTAGATATTGATTTATGCGATGAAAACTTCTGGATTCATTGTCTAGAAGCATGTGGAAAACGCATTGATGAATTTTTAACTCTTACAGAAAAATAAAAGACAAAACAGGTTTCACGAAATAATGTGAACCTGTTTTTTTGTATATAAAAAAGGACTTACATCGCTGTAAATCCCTTTTAATTTCTATGTACTATTTAGCAATAGTTTCTTTAATTAGATTCAATACGTCTTCAGCAGTAGATTGTTTCAATGCTTCTTCCGCAAGTGATTCCATTTCTTTTTTGCTTAGGTTAGTAACCATTTTACGAGCTTTTAGAATCTGAGTAGCAGACATAGAGAATTCATCTAATCCAAGACCTAATAATACAGGTACTGCATATTCTTCTCCTGCCATAGCTCCACACATTCCTGCCCATTTACCTTCTTTATGAGCACCATCAATTGTCATCTTAATTAGACGTAAGATAGATGGGTTGTATGGCTGATATAAGTAAGATACTTTTTCATTCATACGGTCAGCTGCCATAGAGTACTGAATCAAGTCATTTGTACCAATTGAGAAGAAGTCTGCTTCTTTAGCGAAGTTATCTGCATTTACAGCTGCAGCTGGAATTTCAACCATCATACCAACTTCAATATTATCTGCAACTTTAACACCTTCTGCGATTAATTTAGCTTTTTCTTCTTCAAAAATTGCTTTACCCTGACGGAATTCATCAACTGTGGCAATCATTGGGAACATGATACAAAGTCTACCGTAGATAGATGCACGAATCAATGCACGTAACTGCGTACGGAAGATATCAGTTCTATCTAAACATAAACGAATTGCACGATATCCTAAGAATGGATTCATTTCAGGATCAAATGTGAAGTAAGGAAGTTTTTTATCTCCTCCAATATCCAAAGTACGAACAACGACACGACGTCCGCCCATACCTTCTAATACTGCTTTATAAGCTTCAAACTGTTCATCTTCTGTTGGGAAGTGGTCAGAATGCATATATAAGAATTCTGTACGGTAAAGACCAATTCCTTCACCACCATTATTTAGAACACCTTCAACATCATCTGGTGTACCAATGTTACCAGCAAGTTCAACTTCGTGTCCATCTGTAGTGATAGATTTTGCATCTTTCAATACCTTCAATGCTTCTTTTTCTTTTAAGTAATTTTCACGTTTTACTTCATATTCTTTAATTTCTTCATCTGTTGGATTTAAGATTACAGCGCCTTCAATAGCATCAAGAATAACAGTATCCCCGTTATTAGAAGCTTCTAAAACACCGCTGCATCCAACAACAGCAGGAATTTCTAATGAGTTTGCCATAATTGCAGAGTGGCTAGTTTTACCACCAATGTTTGTCGCAAAACCTTTCGCAAATTCATTTAACTGTGCTGTATCAGATGGAGTTAAGTCATGTGCAATAATGACAGAATCTTCATTGATTGCGCTTAAATCAGGAATTGTTAATCCTAATAAGTTACATTTTAAACGGAAAGTAACGTCTTTAACATCAGCAGCTCTTTCTTTAAAATATTCATTGTCCATAGATTCAAACATAGAAACCATCATATTTGCAACTTCATTTGTCGCAAATTCAGCATTAACTTTATCATTTTCAATCATCGCAATGATCTGATTAGCTAATTCCGGATCCCCTGCCATCATTAAATGAGCATCAAATACTGCTAATTCTTCTGGAGCTAAACGTTTCGCAGCACGTTCCTTGATTCCTTCAATGTCAGCTTTTGTTTTTTCCAAAGCCTCATTAAATTTTGCTACTTCTTCCTCTGGATTAGCTTCTTTCTTTACGATTTCAAAGCTAGGTGTTTCCAATTTGTAAACTTTAGCGATTGCAATACCTGCAGATGCTGCAATACCTTTAAGCATAAAATAGTCCTCCTCTTACTTCATAAAACTTATACTTTTAATACTATTCTGATAAACTCAAAAACGCTTACATGAGTCTACCTCTATCTATGATAATAACATTTTTTGCTAACTTAGGCAATGAAAAATACTTTTACAGACAAAAGAATTTTCATATTCTTGCGAAATTTTCCACAAGATAATAAAATAGTTATCTATTTCTAAACAACTTCTATAATTTTCCTATTTAATATAATAAAATAGACGATAGTTTACCTACCGTCATTATCATCACCTAAGAGACTATTTCAATTGGACCTTCCTTTGGATTGTAATATGTATGAATCAATAATTGAACTCCTCCATCTAGATTAACTATGCTGCTTTCTACCATAATAACAGGTGTTTCTAGCTTCAAGTTCAATAGATTAGCATATTTAACTGGAACGCTAACTGGATAAAACTTCTGTGTCATTTTTCCATTTTGTATATAAGGACTGACATCTAATAATTTATCTAGATTGTTCAAACATTTTTGATCCACTCTGTCATAAATAAAGAAAAATTCCTCTACGCTTACAGGGCGATTTTCTTTCTTATTTAATCGAATCACACGTAAAATCTGTGTACTTGGCATCACTTTAAAAATTTCCGCTATTTCCGGTATTTCTTTTATATTCAAATAAATTAGAATAAAGCTGCCTTCTTCCTGATTCAACAAACTTTCTTTCGATGTATTTTTCTTCATCAGACTGCGATCTGCCACAAAGGTTCCTTTATTGCCATTCCTATACAATACACCTTCTTCAACTAGTTCGTTTACAGCATTTCGAATGGTCATACGACTAACATTGCAGATTTGTGCTAGCTCTCTTTCAGAAGCTATAGGTGTATGAACAGGTTTATCTTCTATTTCATCTAATATTTTTTGTTTAATTTTCTGATACCGTGGAATAGTCATAAATTCACCTTCTTTCAGCTTCTTTTCTTATTGAATAAAACCAAATGACTTCCATGAATCTATATAATCTAATAATATATGTTCATTTTTCGGTATATGTCCAATAACATTTTTTCTACCGTCATTATCCATATCTTTTAGTACGATCTGTAGTTCACCTTTATAATGCATATAATTATCATTAATAATGATAACATCTCCTCTTTTTAAAGAACGTGTATTTCTTGGAGGTATATTTTCATTTGCATAGGTAACTCTAGGCTGTGTACTTCTTGCCATATACATACTTCGATCACCTCGGACAAAATGATGATGATCATACACGATATTTCTTTCTATTGGATGTAATTCTCCTTCTAATTCTACCTTAAACATTAGCATTTCAGGTTTAATTTTTTGCAGTGACGCAAATTCTTCCTCACTTGCATAACAATTTGCAATCATGACATCATCCACAAGACCACTAGCAAACAAATGACGTGCAGCAACATCAAGCGGTAAATCTCTATGCATTTCTAAGGTACATAATCCTTCATTTACAGGCCATGGTCCAAATGTATTATTTTCCTGGGAGGATATAAATGCTGCTATTGGTAAATTTAATTTTCTTATCGTTTTTGCACATTTTTGAAAATGCTCATAACTCAATCCTGTAAATCTTTGCGGATAGAAATTATGACAAGTACATAGTAAATCCCTATTTGGATAATGACTTATAATATTATCCAGATAAGCATTTCCTAAGCTCGCATTGATTTCAATCTTTAAACCATAGGGATTGAAAGTCATCTGTGCTTCTTTAAAAGAATCAAAACCTTCATCTAAACGAATACCATCAGCATGCAAATCATTGAAGAAAGATAAATCATCATAAGATATATGCAAGCGATTAAACACTGATGGTGCAACATCTAGTATTACTTCCATTTGAAAAGAATGTGCAAAATCGATTATTTCACGAAACTCTTTTATAATTTCTTCTCTCTCTTTTTTTACACTTAACAAACATGTAAATATTCTTCTACATCCATATTTAGCTGCTAAAGCAATATAGTCTTTATCCTTTTGCACAGTTGAATGCTCAGGATAAATAGAAATCCCTAAACGAGACATATAGTTCTCCCTTCAAGGAGCCTAGAAAATGGTTTACTTTACAGATTCTTTCGTAGCAGTTCCAACCTTATTGCCATTTTCCTTAATATAGGTTTCTATTGCTCGTAACATACGTCTTGCTTTTTTCTTTGCTCGATTTTTATAAATAGCATTCATAATACGAAAATTCATATTTGCCATTTTCGTATTTCCAATGAAATCTTCCATATATGTTACCCCTATACAATCTGTATCTATCTTTTCAATATGATACCCTAGTTTATTTACTCCGCCATAAGAGTGAAACTCTGCACAATAAGATGTTGGAATTGAAAACTCTGTAATTACAACTTTAACATCACCTTTACGCCCTACTTTATTCTTCAGCTTCTTATGATAAGAATATCCCTTATGAAGCTGTTTTGGTCTTATCTTTTTCCCTGTAGCTTCACATACATCATAAGCAACAGATTCTGCCAGCTGTGTAAAAAAGGCTTCTGCTGATACATAAAGTTTTTCATTAACTTCAACCATTTCTCATACACTCCATTTCTTTTTTAAAATCCTTTATTTTGACTTAAATCATAAAACCAATTACCAGATTTTTTTATCGTACGTTTTTGTGTATGAATATCCAATTCTACCAAACCGTAACGATTCTTATATGCATTCAGCCAGCTCCAACAATCAATAAATGTCCATACATGATAACCTATGCAACGACTTCCTTCATCAATACCTTTTGCCAGCCAGCTTAAATGTTCTTTCATAAATTCTATGCGATAATCATCTTCAATCTGACCTTGTCTGCGAAAACGACTTTCATTTTCTACTCCCATACCATTTTCAGTTACCATCCATTCGATATTTCCATATTCATCACGAATTCTAATGGCGATATCATATATACCCTTTGGATAGATTTCCCAGCCACGATATGGATTCATTTTACGCCCGGGCATAATATAAGAATCATAATAATATGTTGGCATAAATGGTGCATTAGGATTAGGTAAATCTGCTTTTGCGCAAACACGTACAGGATGATAATAGTTTATCCCTAAAAAGTCTACCGTATTATTTTTCAAAATGTCAATATCTTCTTTATTATAAACAGGCAACAATTTATGTTTTTTTATAAGTTCTAACAGTTTAGAATCATATTCCCCTTTGATTGCTGGATCAAGAAAGCTTTTATTTGCGAATAGTTCCGCAATTTCTGCAGCTTCTATATCCTTGGGATGATCACTTCTTGGATATGCAGGAGTAAGATTTAATATAATACCAATCTTTCCATTTTGGTCTAGCGCATGATACTCTTTAATCGCAAAAGCACTAGCTAATGCTGTATGATAAGCAACTTGAACAGCAGCATGAGGATCTACTTTATATGGATAGTGATAGCATTGTAAGTATCCACATTCCACATGTACGATTGGTTCATTGAATGTAAACCAGTGTTTAACTACGTCTCCAAATAGTTCAAAACAGGTTTTTGCATATTGTCGATAAAACTCAACAACCTCTCTATTTTCCCAGCCTCCAATTTCCTGTAAAGCTGCAGGCATATCAAAATGATATAAAGAAACAAATGGTTCAATACCATTCTTCTTTAATTCTGCGAATACATCTTTATAAAAACTAACCGCCTGTTCATTTAAATGCCCACGTCCTTGAGGAAATAATCTAGACCAGCTAATCGAAGTGCGAAAAGAATTATGTCCTGTTTTCTTCATAAGCTGAATGTCTGATTTATAATTCTTAAAAAAAGTAGAGGTATGCTCAGGTCCAATATTATCATGAAATTTATAAGGTTCTTTTTCATACCATAGATCCCATATATCCATTCCCTTATCTTTTTCTGTATGTGCTCCTTCACTCTGCGTTGCGGAAGTAGCACTACCGAAGAAAAAATTATCTGGAAATTTTACCATTTGCCATTTTTTCTCCTTTCCTTACGAATCGATTTCTTTAATATAATGACACCTATCAAACAAATTGATAATCCGCCAATCAGCATAACCATAGGCTGTGTGCTTTGCGGAGAAAACATTATAAATAATAATCCGATACTAATAAAAAACACTTGCCAAGAGTTCCACTTATTCATAATCCTGTACCCCTTTACTATGACTGATTTTCTTACTTAATCGAATAAATTTATCAGCTAGTATTTTAAAACTTTCTGCACTCATTAACTGATCCTCTGCATGTAAAAGCAGAAGTACAATTTCTGTTTTATCACCATTTGCTTCTTTTTGAATCATACCTGCATGAGCTTTATGCCCTTCTACAAAATATTCTTCTCCTTCTTTTATTTTATCTTCTGCCTGATCAAATTTTCCATCTATGGCATAATCTATAGCTTCTATAAAACTAGCTCTTGCCATTCCTACACTTGAAATTATTTGAAAGCAAGTCATTTCGATTCCTTCCATATACATAATCCTTTCCTATATTTAATCATAACCACGCCTAAAAGACGTGGTATGTACTCGTCCTAAAAGGACATAATG
>URYK01000021.1 GCA_900552125.1 uncultured Solobacterium sp.
TCCATTCAGTCCTACGGCGCGTTTGTCCGCTTTGACGATGGCCTCTCCGGACTTGTCCATGTATCCCAGATCTGCGAAAAACGGATCAAAACACCGGCTGATGTCCTGAAGACAGGGGACCGTGTCAATGTCAAAGTCATCGGAATCAAAGATGGAAAACTGAGCCTGAGTATCAAAGAAGCAACTGATATGATGGCAAAAGAAGTGGAAGAAGAGGAAATAGAAATCCCACAGTCCGGAGAAGAGGCAACCACATCTCTGGGAGCTTTATTTGCAAATATTAAACTGAATTAATATAAAGTGCAGATTTGGACGATTAAGACAATCGCCCAAAATGAAAATCTTCTGTAAAGCGTGTTTGAAAAGTAGACCCGAAATAAAAAACTCTGATTACAGATGAAAATTGTGCAGAGGTCAGCTGAATTTTGGAAGGAAGAATGTGAATGAAGAATCAGAAAGTATTTGTAATGGGACATAAGAATCCGGATACGGATTCTATTTGTTCGGCAATTGCTTACGCAGATATCAAAAACAGAACCACCCAGACCAAGCGTTATATTCCAAGACGTGCCGGTCAGATCAATGAAGAGACCCAGTATGTACTGAATCGTTTTGGCGTACAGCCACCGGCTTATCTGGGAAATATCGGAACGCAGGTAAAAGATATGGATATCCGTCCAAAGCCGGATGCAGACCGTACCATGTCCCTGAAAAATGCCTGGGATATGATGCAGAATAAAGGCATTGTGACCCTTCCCATCTGTAACAGCGAGGATGAGCTGGAGGGAATTGTAACAATCGGCGATATTGCTGATGTTTACATGGATACCAAGGACAGCTATCTTCTTTCAAATGCCAGAACTCAGTATAACAAGATCAGGGATACTCTTGACGGTGAAATTGTAGAAGGAAACGGTCACGGCTATTTTACCAAAGGGAAAATCCTTATTGGAACTGCTGATCCGGAGGTGATGAAGAACTATATCGAAGAAAATGATATGGTTATTCTTGGAAACCGTGAGGAAGATCAGTTAAAGGCAATAGAACTGAATGTAAGCTGCATTATTGTAGGAATGAGTATTCAGGTAAGTGAGAAGGTAATAAAGAAAGCTCAGGAGAGACAGATCATCATTATCTCTTCTCCATATGATACCTACACAATTGCCCGCATGATCAACCAGAGTATTCCGGTAAATTATGTGATGAAAAAAGATAATCTGGTAACTTTTAATACTGAAGATTTCACAGATGATATCCAGGATGTTATGATCAAGCACCGCCATCGTGCATTCCCTGTTATCAATAAGCGGGGAAAATGTGTGGGAACCATTTCCAGACGAAATTTCCTTGACATGCACAAGAAACAGGTAATTCTGGTAGATCATAATGAGAAAGACCAGGCTGTTGATAATATTGAGAAAGCAGAGATTCTGGAGATCATTGACCATCATAAGCTTGGTTCTCTGGAAACTATGAAGCCGATTAATTTCAGAAATGAGCCAGTTGGATGTACTGCGACAATCCTTTACCGGATTTATGACGAGCAGCGACTGGAGATTCCGCCTAAGATTGCAGGACTTCTCTGTGCAGCCATTATTTCCGATACCTTAATGTTCCGTTCCCCAACCTGCACCCAGCAGGACAAGATCGCAGCAAGTGCGCTTGCACTGATCGCGGACATTAAGATTGAAGATTTCGCAAGAGAAATGTTCAAGGCTGGAAGCAATCTGAAGGATAAAGCACCTGAAGAAATTTTCTATCAGGATTACAAGAAATTTATTGCAGAAGGAAATGTGGCTTTTGGTGTTGGACAGATCAGTTCCATGGACGAGGAAGAGCTTCAGGAGATCAAAGTTCGTCTGAAACCATTTATGGTAAGCGAGTGCGGACGCCATGGAATTACCCGTGTTTACTTTATGTTAACCAATATTATGGACGAGTCCTCAGATGTAATTTATTACGGCGAGGGCAGCGAGGAAATGGGAAAAATCGCATTTCAGCAGGAACCGGAGGATAAGTGCTTCCACCTGAAAGGCGTGGTTTCCCGTAAGAAACAGATGATCCCGGCTATGATGGAAGCTGCACAGATCATGGCAAATGACTTTAACTGATAATAAAGATTTTCCCGGCAAAGAGGCTGTTAAAAGCTACTGCTCACAAAGTGAAAAGTAACGCAGAAGGTTCTTTGCACGGGAAATTTTCACATAAAAGAGGAGCAAAAATATGGCAAAACAGACCTGGAAACCAGGCAATATGCTTTACCCGCTTCCTGCTGTGATGGTCAGCGTTACAGATGGCGAGGGTAATGATAATATAATAACAGTAGCGTGGGCTGGCACCGTGTGTACCAACCCGCCAATGGTAAGCATCTCCGTTCGTCCCACCAGATTTTCTTACGATATGATCTGCAAGACAAAGGAATTTGTTCTGAACCTTACCACAGAAGAGCTTGCATACGCCACCGATTATTGTGGCGTGCGGTCCGGCAGAGAGGTTGATAAATTTCAGGAGCTTCATCTTACCAAAGAAAAGGCGGATCATGTGAAGGCACCAATGATCGGTGAAGCTCCTGTAAATATTGAATGTAAAGTTAAGAAAATTGAGAAGCTTGGTTCTCATCACATGTTCCTTGCGGAAGTAGTTGCAGTGCATGCGGACGAAGCCTATATGGATAAAAATAATAAATTTCATCAAGAAATTCAAGAAGCAAAAATAAAATTTATTAAAAAAATTCAAGGGAAAGACAATGAGTGTTCAAGGAAAATAAAAATGGAATTAAAGATGTTACAATATTGTTACCCAATCTTTCGACTAACATCTCTTATATGGGGCTATAAAAAAGGTATTTAGCTTCTACATAATATTATAAGTTTAAAATGTAGTGATAGGGTTGTGGGATAACGGAAAAAAATTTATTATTGTATGAAAAGAAGTTTTCCGTAATGAGGAAAGGAAGGAACGCAATTAAGATAATTGTGTTAATGAAAATATGAAAAAACAATTATTTAAAAAAGGAAAGTTATTTCAATTAAAAATGTTTTTAGTTAGAAATCGAGCAGAATTTTTGAAAAAATCAGGAATATTTCATGATTTTGGAGATGCTGTTTTATGGCAACCCTATACTATTCCAAGTGAACCTTATTTGGTTAGCATAGGAAATAATGTGAAAATAACAGCAGGGGTTAGATTTATAACGCATGATATTTCACCAGCAGTTTTTGGGTATGCTGGATATCCGACAGATAAAAAGTGTCTTTATTATATGGATAAAATTGTAATTGGAAACAATGTTATGATAGGAGCAGATAGTATTATTTTACCGGGGGTTACAATCGGTAATAATGTCATAGTGGGAGCCGGAAGTGTTGTGACAAAAAACATAGATGATGGAGTTGTTGTTGCTGGAAATCCAGCAAAAGTAATAGGTTCTTTTGACAAGATTGCAGAAAAAAGATATAGCCAATGTCTTAATAGACCATATCATTTGAGTTCCAAAAAAGAAATTAATAAATTTTTTTGGGAAGAGTAAATCGTTAATTAATGATTAGCTAGGAGATTATATATGCTATTTAAGATACATAAAATAGAAAAATATTATATTATTTTGTTCATAGCAATGATGCTTGATTTGGGTTTCTTTGATTTGGTTAATACTTCGGCAATAAATATTGTCGGTATATATTATTCAGATATGGTATTTTTGTTTTGTATGAGTATTGTATTATGGGAAATTATTAAATCAAAATTTAAGTTGAAAAATTTTAAAGGATTGTTAGTAATTGGCGGCTTGATATTAACGGCAATGTTGTCTTCATATTCGGCAGAAGTTTCATATCATCAAGGACTTTTATCAGGAATAGTTGCACAACGTGAATGGCTTTCTTGGGTTTTAATGATATATCCATTGTATAAGTGGTATCAAGAAAAAAAAATAACAAAAAGAGGATTGAATACAAGTATTTTATATGTGTGTAGAATTTATGCAGTTGTATGTGTATTGCAATATTTTTTATATGATTATATTAAATTTACATACACAATTGTAAGTGCAAGATACGGAAGTGTTAGACTTTATTTTAATTCGGCATTTTTTGCGTATGCGATAGGAATAATTATAGATAGAATTTTTAATGAAAAGTATTCATTTAAACAAAAAGTAGGTGGATTAATTGAATTAATAGTTTATATGTTTATTATTATTTTTATAACAAAAGGAAGAATGGCTACTATTGCGTTATTAGGCTCAATTGCATTATGTGTATGTCTTAGAAAGAACATGAAATTAGGAAAAAAGATATTTTTTATTTTAATAGTTCTGGCAGGTATTGTAGTGTTTTCTTCTACAACTATGGGACAAGATATATTTGCTACGATAGTAGGTGACAGTGCTGATACAGATACGTTATCTGTAAGAACAGCGGGAAGAGCGTATTATATAGCCAAGACATTTAGTTCCGTAAGAACAGCGATATTTGGGTACGGAGTACCTAATATTCATAACAATTTTGCAATGCAAATAGCGAATCCACTTTGGAAAATGCAGGGTACAGCAAGATTCTATTTAGATGATGTAGGAATAACAGGAATTTTGTTTAAATATGGGCTGTTTGGTGTTGGAGTATTATTAAGTATAACATTTATATGTTTGGTGAAGGCATATAAAATATATAGAAAAAATCATAAAATGGTATATCTACAATTTATACTGATGGATATTATAACATGGTCCTCTTTGACACCTGCATTATTTAGTACAAGTATTTTAATGATGATAATAATTACGTCTATCTTTTATATGGATACAGGAGATAAAAGTTGAAAAAAGAAAGAAATTTAGGAATAGATTTATTAAAATTAGTGTTGGCATTGATGATTGTTGTCAATCATTCAATAGGGCATGGATTGGAACAGTATGATGCTGCGTTATATGAAAATAGTAAAATTGCTTTAGGATTTTTGTGGGGAGTGTGTAATCCCGCAGTAAATGTATTTTTTATAATTTCTGGATATTTTTTGATTAAACGCAGTGTTAATAAATTTATAGTTTTGTTGGAACCACAGCTGATTTTGGCAATTATATATTTATTAGTTTTTGGATTTACGATAAAGAAAGCTATTTTAAATATATTATTTCCTTGGGAAAATTGGTGGTTTATTACAACATATTTAATCTTATTTGTTTTGAGTCCTTATATAAATAAAATTATAGAGACGTTAAGTGATAAAGAAATTTTAAAATTTGTGATTTCATTTTCATTTATAAATTTATTACAAGGATATATTTTTAAGGGAAATCTGTGGGGAAATGGATTTTCGTTTGCTCATGCAATGAATATGTATTTAATAGGCATTGTATTATATAAATATAGAGAAATCTTAAGAGAAAAAAACAAAAATCATATATTTTATTTAATAGTTTATGTAATATGTTCTGTAATTATGGCATTGCTGAAAATTTATTTTAATACAGAACTTGGTGAGATGATTGATACATATAATAATCCTTTAGTAGTAATTCAGGCAATATGTATGTTTGAGTTTTTTGTAAATTTAGAGATTAAAACAAAAAGATTTAATATAGATATGTTTTCAAAAACAGCTTTGATGGTATATTTAATCACTGATTATCCAGAAATTAGACAATACATATTTTTACCAATGATAGCAGTAGTTAGGAAGTTTAATATGCCAGTTATATGGATTATTATAAATGCGATAGTAATCGTTCTTATTGTAACCTTAATAACATGGTTAAACGATATAATAATGGTGAGAATATTAAAGAAAATTGATAGACAATATCAAGATTAATTTTGAATATATAATTGGGATGAAGGTTTAATATACAAGGAGATTGGATATGCAGGATGAAAGTAAAAAACGATTGTTAAATCTGGCGAAACAAAAGTCAATAATTGCTTTTGATTGTTTTGATACATTAGTGCACAGAACTTGTTCTAATGAAAGAGTATTGATTGACTGGGCAAGACATATGGAAAGAATTTTACAATATAAAGTTACAATGGAGCAGTTATATAAAACTCGAAAGGAACAAGAACAAAATTTAAAAAAAGAGATAGAGGAACCAACGTATGATGAGCTGCTAAAAGCGATTTATAATACTTTTTCTATGGATATATCATTAAAAGAATTTTGTGAATTATCAAAAAAAGTAGAGAGAAATATCGAACAAAAAGTGTTAGTTTCCGATAAAGATGGAACATATTTGTTAAAGCAATTAAAGAAAGATGGAAAGAAAGTAGTTCTTATATCAGATTTTTATTTTGGAAAAGAATTATTAACACCTATATTAAATAATTTAAATCTGGGACAATTTATTGATGAAATTTTTGTTTCTTCCGATATTGGAAAAAGAAAATCAACTGGAAACTTATATAAGTATGTATTAGAAAAAGAATGCATTTCTTCACAACAAATGTTAATGATTGGCGATAATAAAAAGTCGGATGTAGAAATCCCTTCAAGCTTAGGAATCGCAACATATCATAAAAGAAATATGTGGGATTCAAAAAAGCTTTTGGAGAGAAAAGAAATTATAAAAAAATTATATGAGATGAGTGAATGTGAAAGCAATCCAATTAATGGATACATACCTATTCTATTATTATTTTGTGAAAGACTATATAAACATTTAGTTAGATCACATCAAGATAAAGTTTATTTTTGTTCGAGAGAGGGACAGGGCTTGAAAAAAATTTTTGATTATTATCAAAGTTTTTATCCAAAAGAGTTACAAATAACAACAGCATATTTGTATGTGAGTAGAAAAGCAACGGTAATTGCAGGATTAAACGATATAGAGGAGGAGACTTTTGATACTATATTTTCCAAAAGTAGTAGTTACAGTTTGAAAAGTTTTATGGAGTTTATGGAGTTTTCTCAGGATACGATTGATTATGTAAAAGCTACTTATGAAATAGATAATGAAACTGTCCTCGTAAATGATAAGAAGAGAAGTCCTATTTTTGAGAAAATAATTACTGATGATAGAGTAATTTTAGAATATAATAAGCTTAGAAAAGAAAAAAGAAAATTATTAGAGGAGTATTTAATACAGCAAGGAATAAATATAACACAGGGGCAATTTTGCATGGTAGATATTGGATGGAAAGGCTCCATCCAGGATAACTTGAGAAAAGTGATTAATGAGAATGTGACAATACAAGGGTATTATCTTGGGATTTTTGATAAAGGAGAATTGGTAGATAAATGCTATTATTCATCTAACAATTTGAAAACAGGAGTGGTATTTTCAACAATTACTGGAAAAAATAAAGATTATTTTATATTTAGAAAAAATAGAATGTTTTTAGAGACGCTGTTTACTGCAAATCATGGTCCAGTGATGGGATATAAAGAAGATGGAAGAAAAATATGCCCGATTATAAAAAATGATGAAATAGAGCTTGAAGTATATCAGAAAATGAAAGTATATTTAGAAAATTTATATGAGAATTATAAGCAATTAATTCAAGATATTTGGAATAGTAATACTTCAATCAGGGAAATAGAAAAAGAAATTAAAAAATGTTATTTAAAGAGAAGTATAGTAGATAGACCGAAATATATTTCTTTCTATAATGAAATTTCTGAGTATGTAGTTGAAAATTATATATCTAGTTCAAATGAAAAGAAAATGAATGAAGGTACTATAAAATTTATTATGAAAAAAATACATAGTAAAAAGAGATATTTTTTCGATTATAATATGCATTTTTTAGATGTTGTGTATGAAAAGAAAATAAAATTGCTATATCCAGTTAGTTACTTGATTGGTAATATTATTTGTGAATATATGAACTTAAAATATAATTAGTTTATATATTAATATAGGAAGGAATATAAAATGAAGGAAAATTCAATAAAATACAATGCGTTAATGAATATATTGCTTACTTTAAGTAGTCTGATTTTTCCGCTAATTTCGTTTCCGTATGTTACAAGAATTTTGTCTGTAGAAAGTTTAGGGCAAGTAAATTTTATGAATTCTGTAGGTACATATGCAATTATGTTTGCTGGTCTTGGAATTGGCACTTATGGAATAAGGGCATGTTCATTAGTAAGAGATAATAAAGAGGAATTATCTAAGACAACACATGAATTACTTTTTTTAAAAACGATAAGTACAACAATTGTAATAGTAGCCTTGTTTGGCTCTGTGTTATTTGTAAAAAAGTTTCAAAATAATTTTTCTCTTTTATTATTACAGATAGTACTTATTATTTCTAATATTTTTAGTTTAGATTGGTTTTTTTCTGGATTAGAAAAATACTCATATATAACAAAGAGATCAATTTTATTTAAATTTGTATCTTTAGTGTTATTAATATTATTTGTAAAAAAAAGTAATGATGCATTTTTATACTCAGCGATAACGGTATTTTCATTGGCTGCCTCTTATGTATGCAATTTAATATATTCTCGGAAATTTGTATCATATAAAAAGCAAAATAATTATAATATTTCAAGACATTTAAGAGCAACGTTCCTATTATTTGCCGCAACATTGGCAGTAAGTATATATACCAGTCTTGATACAGTTATGCTAGGTTTTATCAATGGAGATAAGGATGTAGGTTATTACACAGTTGCAGTAAAGGTAAAGACAATATTATTGTCATTGGTTAATGCAGTAAGTGCAGTATTACTTCCTAGATTGTCCTATTATGCCAAGCAGAATAAAAGAGATGAGTTTTTAATACTTGTAAAAAAATCTATCCTAGTAATATCTATGTTAGCGATACCTATGTCACTGTATTTTATTTTTGAAGCGCAGGACAGTGTTTGTTTATTGGCGAGTAATACATATCTTCCATCGGTTCTAGGAATGCAAATATTAATGCCAATTTTAATTATTTCTGGTTTCTCAAATATTGTAGGAAATCAAATATTATTACCTAGAGGACAAGATAAATATTTTATGTGTGCAGTTACTACAGGAGCGGTAGTGGATTTTTTACTTAATTTGTTTTTACTACCTAGATATGGATTTATAGGAGCGGCAATAGCAACACTTATTGCAGAAGTGTCACAAGCATCTATACAAACATTTTTTGCAAAAGATATTATAATAAGATGTATTAATATAAAGGAATTGCTGAAAATAGTGATATCATCTATTATGGGTACCATAATTGTCTTGCTACTGAGGCATTATATAAACTATAATGCTTTTATTAATCTTGTTATAACAGCAATAGGTTTTGCATGCATATATGTGGCAATGCTTTGGATTCTTAAAGTTGAAGTTTTTTTAGCATTGAAAAATCAATTTTTAACTCAGATAAAATATATACTTAAAAGAAAAAAATCAAGGGTTTAATATAGGAGAAGAAAATGAATTGTGTAATGATTATATTAAATTATAAAGATGCGGAACGGGCAATTTTATTGGCAAAACGTTGCGAAAAATTTTGTAGTATTAATAAAATTATAATTGTTGATAATGATAGTAAAGATAAATCTTATGAAAAAATTAGTAATATATCTAATGAAAAAATTGATGTGTTGAAAGCTGATAAAAATAGAGGATTTGCAGCAGGTAATAATGTTGGAGCGAAGTATGCAGTGGAGAAATATAATCCTCAGTATATATTCTTTGCTAATACAGATACAATATTTGAAGAGAGTAATATCTTAAAATGTAAGGAAGTTTTAAATAAAGACGATTCATTAGGTTTAGTTTCAATGAGAATGATTGGTCCAGATAAAAAGGAACAGATATCACATTATGAATATCCAACATTTTATACTTATATTAGTGATATGACTTGCGTGGGAAATAAAATTAATTTTAGAAAAAAGAAAAATTATAATATTAATGAAAATGAGAAAAATGCTACGAAGTATGTGGATATTGTTCGAGGCAGTTTTATGTTTTTTAAAGCAAACGCATTGGAAAAAGCAGGATATTTTGATGAAAATACATTTTTATATTGTGAAGAAACAATTATAGCTAAGCGTTTAAATTTAATAGGATATAAAGTAGGATTAATTACAGATGCTTTTTATATACATGATCATATAGAAAATGTGGACAACACTAATATTGTAGCAACAAAGAGGCTTTTTGAATCTAGATATTATGTTGCAAGTGAGTATATGAAAATAAATATTTTTGAAAAAATTATATTAAAAATATTTATGAAATATGCAATTGGACGAATGCGCTTAATAAAGAAAATCCGGAGGAAATAAAGTGAAAATAGAGTTATTAACATTACAATGTATAAAAAATTATGGTTCAGTACTTCAAACTTATGCGACTGAAAAGATACTAAATGAATTTTTTCAGGAAGTGGAGACAATTCGTTTTGTAAGAGATGATTCAGCGGATGATAATATGCTTACGGAATGGGTGAAACATGAGACTGGTTTAAAGAAAGTTGTTAAAAAGATTTTTTTATTTCCAATGTGCTGTAGATATAAGAAAGTGTTTAATTCATTTTTAGATAAGTATATAAATTTAACGGATGAGGAATATAGAAAAGGAAATGATTTTTCCAAATACCCGATAAAGGCAGATGTATTTTGTGTAGGAAGCGATCAAGTTTGGAATAGTAGTTGGAATAAAGGAATATTACCAGCAATGTATTTAGATTTTGTTCCAGATGATATTATGAAATTTTCTTTTTGTTCTAGTTTTGGGGTCACTAGATTACCTGAGAAGGAAGTAAAGGAAACAACAAGATTATTAAAAAGATTAAAATATATTTCAGTAAGAGAGTCGAGTGCAGTTGAGTTACTTGATAATTTAGGAATTGAAAATGCAAAGCATATATTAGATCCAACATTGTTGATGTCAGCTGAGTTTTGGAAAGAAATTTCTGCCCCTAAATTAATAAAGGAAGACTATGTACTGGTATATCAACTTAATCCCAATCAGGAGTTTGATGAATATGCTCAAAAGTTTGCTGAAAAAAAGAAAATGAAGTTAGTATACATAGGAATGAGAATGAAGGATAAATTAAAAAAAGGAAAGGTTTTTTTGATGCCAGAAGTGGAAGAGTTTCTTTCCTTAATTCAATATGCATCTTATGTAATTACAGATTCTTTTCACGGAACAGCATTTAGTATAAATTTTAATAGAGAAGTAATTGATATTTATCCAAATGAGTTTTCAACAAGATTAAGCAGTATTTTAAAATGGGCAGGAATATCTTGTAGACATTTAGAAAGTTTTGATGATTTTGAAATTGCAAATGAAAAAATAGATTATGTAACTATAAATCATAAATTAGAAAAAGAAAGAACAAAAGCTAGAGAATTTTTAAAAAAAATTAAGAATGATGTAGAGAGGGAAAATGATATTATTTGAAAGTAAAGAGAAGTGTTGTGCATGTGGAGCATGTTTAAATAAATGTCCTAGAGATGCCATACAAATGGAAGAAGATGAGTATGGTTTTCTTTATCCTAGAATTAATACGCAAAAATGTATTGAGTGTGGAGTATGTGTTAAAGTATGCGATTTGAAGAAGAAAAAAGAAAAACAACCTCAGTTGGAAAGTGGATGCTATTTTGCAGTTTGCAAAAATAGTAATATTTTAATGGAATCAACTTCAGGTGGATTGTTTTCTATAATTGCTCAAAGATTTATAGAAAACAATGGAGAGGTTTATGGCTGTTCTCTGCAGAAAAAGGATAATAACTATTTTGAGATAAAGCATATAAAGGTTGATAAAAAAGAAGAATTAAAAATTATTTTAGGCTCTAAGTATGTACAGAGTCGCGCTGATGTAGTATTTAATGATATAAAAAAATCATTACAGAAAAATAAAAAAGTACTTTTCTGTGGTACGCCGTGTCAAGTAGCAGGTTTAAAAAATTATTTAGGAAAAGGGTATGAAAATCTTTATACTATAGACTTAGTTTGCCATGGAACTCCAAATGTAAAACTTTTTAACGATTTTATAAAAAGCCTTGAAAAAAAATATAAAAAAGAAATTGTCAATGTGAATTTTAGAAAAAAATTAAAAAAAATTAGTTCCAATGTTTTTTTCTATTTTGAAATGCTATTTTCAAACGGGAAAACTAAAAGAAAATTCTGTAAATTGCTATCTTATTATGGTTTGTTTTTAGATGGAGATATTTATAGAGAAAGTTGCTATAAGTGTCAATATGCAAATGCTAATAGACAAGGAGACATTACATTGGGGGATGGATGGGGAATTGAAAAAAGAACTCCGCAACTTCTAGTTGAAAATGGAGGGGAAATAGATAATTTTTATGGAAGTAACTCTGTGATGGTAAATTCTTCTAAAGGCAAAGCTTTATTTGAAATGATTTTATCAGATATTATTTGTGATAAAGTTGACTTCTCAGATATTTCAGAATATAATCATCAGCTTTGTTATCCATCTGTTAAAAAAGAGTATTACGAAAAAATTATGCAAATGTATAAAGAAGAAGGATATGAAGCATTAGATAGATTCTACTTTAAAGAGATTGGTAAAAAAAATATAATTCGTTATGGAATATATTATCCACTAAGTAGAAAGATTCCTTCAAGTTTAAAAAAGATATTAAGAAAGTAATATATAAGGTGTTAGTATGAAAACAACATTAGTTATCATGGCAGCCGGCATCGGTTCTCGATTTGGTGGCGGGATTAAACAACTTGCTCCAGTTGGTTTAAATGGAGAAATTATCATGGATTATTCTATCCATGATGCAATAGAAGCAGGCTTCAACAAAATAGTTTTTATTATCCGCAAGGATATTAAAGAAGCATTTAAAGAAGCAATCGGTGATCGTATCGAAAAGATTTGTAAAGATCTTGATGTAGAGATTGCCTACGCATATCAGGAATTAAATGAACTTCCAGAAGGGGTGGAGCATCCTGCCGAGCGTACCAAGCCTTGGGGAACAGGACAGGCAGTTCTCGCATGTAAAGAAGTTCTGCATGAGCCATTTGCAGTTATCAATGCAGATGACTACTATGGAAAGGAAGCATTTGTTAAGCTTCATGATTTCCTTGTAGCCTATACACCGGAAAAAGCCAATCAGTTCTGTATGGCAGGTTTCATTTTAAAGAATACGTTAAGTGAGAATGGTGCCGTTACCAGAGGTATATGCGAGACGAATGAGGAAGGTTATCTCACAGCAGTTCATGAGACTTCCAATATTGTTAAGACTCCAGAAGGTGCGGCAGTAGATAACGATGGACAGCTTACTTCAATTAATGCGGAATCCTACGCATCCATGAATATGTGGGGACTCACACCGGAGTTTATGCAGACATTAGAAGATGGATTTAAAGAGTTTTTTGCCAACATGGGAGATAAGGATATCCTGAAAGCAGAATATTTACTGCCAATCTACATAGACGAGCTTCTTCAGGTAGGCAAAGTTTCTGTAAAGGTTTTAGATACGAATGACAAGTGGTTCGGAGTAACCTATAAAGAGGATAAAGACTATGTAGTGAAGTCATTTGCCAGATTAATAGAAGATGGTGTGTATCAGAAGAATTTATTTGAAGATTTGAAATAAATAATGAAGGAGAACAGTGGAAAGAAAGGCAATTGAAGTATTTAATAAAATAGCTTACAATGTATTATCGACATTCTATCAGCCTTTCTGCTCGCTGTTCTCCTTTTTTACAGAGAAGAGACAATAGATAGAATGTTATTTTGGGTGGCTGATATTAAGAATGAATATTTCATTAAGTTTAAAAGTAGGATTATTCGGGACAGATACTCTTGCAAGATTTTTACACAAAATATATAAAAAAATAATATGAAAGCAAATTTAGTCATCATTTTAGATACGAATGATAAGTAGTTTAGATCAACTCATTAAAGAAGAACAACGAAAAGTTGGATAATCAACGTGTTTAATAAAAGAAGGCAAGGTCATTTATGGAAAAGAAATACCAGATTTTTATTTCCTCAACATATACAGATTTGGTAGAGGAACGTAAAAAGGTTAGAGATACCATTCTCTCAATGCTGCATTTTCCAGTAGGAATGGAGATATTCGGTGCTGCCGATGAAGAACAATGGGAAATTATAAAAGATACAATTGATAGTTCTGATTATTATGTTCTTTTGGTTGCTCACAGATACGGTTCAATCATTGAAAATGGACCGGATGCAGGAATTAGCTATACAGAAAAAGAATATCGTTATGCAAAAGAAAAGGGAATTCCAATTCTTGCTTTTTTAATTGATGATAATGTTCCTGTACTCCCTGAAAAAATGGAAAAAGATTATCCGGAGAAATTAAAGGCATTTAAACAAGAAGTCAAAACAGGACGACTTGTAGAATGGTGGAAGAATTCAGATGATTTAGCTCAGAAGCTATCAATTTCTCTTCATAAACAGATGGATAGAAAAAAACGACCGGGTTGGGTTAGAGCAGATTCATTTGATATAGAGCAAAGTCATGCAGAGTTGTTAGCTTTAAATAAGCAAATAAGAGAACTTCAAGATGAAAATAAAAAGTTAAAAGATGAATTGGAAATTTATTATCGTCAAAAAATAGATAGGGTTCCAAAGTTGGCGGTAACGCTGAATGTAGATACTTTTGATGATGAATGTGAGATAAAGTGTCACCCAGAATATGCTATCCAAGATAAAAATACATTTTTGCATGGAATAAAAATATATGATGTATCGGTGGATGATGTAGATAATCGTTACAGAAAAATTTTAAAAGATGATTTTCCATTAGAATTATATGGATTTGAACGTCAAAGTGAAATAGATAATTATAATAATAGTTTGCCTAGCAAGGAAGAACTTGAAAAGTATAAGGAAAAATTAAAAATATATCTTCAATGCAAAGAAGCAGGTGTTTGTATTAATATTGGTATTTATAATTATGGAACTGCAAAAGCAAGTAACGTATCTGCTAAGATAGAATTTCCTGAGGGAGTGATTGTATATGATGAAGGAATGTTTGATTCAGAAGGCCCGATAGCTCCGAAGGTGGAAAAAAATCCAATAGAATTGGCACGAGAGAGAAAAAAAGAACACAATATTTTTTTAAAAACAAGTTCATTAGTAGCTGCTGCGTCAATGTATGCCTATAATCCTTCAGGAGCCATAATGGATATGTTAACGGAATCACACTCCGATTATGAGATAAATGGTCATATCCTTGATATTAATTGTGGTACTATTATACATACAAGGAATTACAGGACAAATGGTATTTATATTGCTGGAAAAACTCCTGGCAAATATCAAATCAAATGTACGTTAATGTGTGAGGAATACATAGAACCGCAGGTTGAGTATATTGATTTTGTGGTTGAATAAACTATACATGGAATAATTGTACCGTGTATTGATATGCAGTTAGAAAAAAAGCATTATTCCAATCTGTAATAGATTGTTGATTTGAGAGGACAATGGATGAGTATAAAAGTAGAAGACTTTCTAAGAAAAATTGTATTGCCTAAAAGATATTTTAATGATCAGTTTGATATATGTGAGAAGTTTCAGGATGAAGCAGATGAATATATGAAGCTGATAAAGTTGATTGATGGCAGTGAGTTTGAAAAGGATAAAGCTGAAATGATTCAGAACAGCTTGAAAGATAGCATTGAAGAGATTCAAAAGAATATTAATTCTATTGTTCATATTTTTACATATCATGAAGAAGCTAATCCTAAAGCAGCACAAGAAGAGATAGATGCTATGATGGAACGGATGAAAAAGGAAATTTTTATAGCATCCATTGATGATTGGGTAAAAATTGATATAAAAGATAAGTATTTTCATACACAGTTCAGATTGACTCCAGGATCACGATTTTATAGAGTAAGAGCTGTTAATGAAGAAAATGCAGACATTCAGAATAATCCAGATGAGCTTTTTCATATTCCATTATCAAAGAAGGCAATTGTCAATAATGAAAGATTCAGTCTTGCCGGTTTCCCCAGTTTGTATTTAGCTTCTATGTTACCTTTAGCTTGGCAGGAATGTGGATATCCTAAGAAGTATTATTATTCGGAATATCAGTATGAAAAATTAAATATTTCTGGATACGAACGTAAGCTACAAGATGAAATGAAATTTTTGGCATTATATTCTCCGGATGAAATATATGATTGGGGGAGTATCGTAAAATGTAAAAATTTTGAATTATGGTTAATGGTTATTATACGTTTTATGAAACAATATCCATTAATTTTGGCTTGTTCATTTGTGAATCAAAGTGGAAAAGTGACCTATAAGCAAGAGTATATTATTCCGCAGATGTTAATGCAATGGGTGCAGAGGAATAATAAGGTGGTTCAGGGAATTACATATTTTACATGTACTGATTTAATGATGTTCAATAGAAGATGGTGTGCATATAATATTGTTATTCCTGCGGTAGGTCCTTATGATGACAAAAAATATAGTAAAGTGTTGAGAGAGGCTTTTGAATGGAGCAGACCAGAATATTATGAAGTTCCGTTAGTGAATACTACTTATAATAAAACAGATAGAGAATATATATACAAGTTTATAGAGCAGGTCAGAGAAGATTTCAGAATGATATGTTTCCCTTGGAAATATAAGGAATATTTGCTGGAGATGTTGGAATTATGTAGTTGTTTATATAATATTTTAGAGTCATCAAATACAATTGACACGGAACTTGCTTTGCATATGATGGAACTGCTTAGAAAATCATATCATCAATTGAATAAAGAAAAGGCAGATTCTATCATAAAAGAAGTGAATGAGAAGAAAGACAGTCTTACAGGAATTGAGAAAATAGATTTTGATAAAGCGGATACAGAGCTCCGCAATATTGTAAAAATGTTTATAGGTGACACAAATAAAGGAATAGGGCATATTATTCAAAAGTATGGGGAAACGATATGGAATTGTTAGGTTAGTTTTAAATTTTGCCTTTAAAAATGGGAAAGAAGCAGGAAATTTATTGGAAGATTAGTGAAAAAATAAAAATGTAATAAAATTACAAAAAAGATTGAAAGAGTAAAAAGAAAGTGGTAAGATAATAAGTAAATCGAGGTGGTAATGTGAGAGGTGATAAAAGAGTGGAGAGAATAGTAATAAAGAAATTGGGACCAATTGATTATTGCGATTTTAACATAAATGATTTTACGATTTTTACAGGACCGCAGGCATCTGGAAAGAGCACGATTGCGAAGAGTATTTTTTTCTTTAAGAATATTAGAAATCTTATAGTAAAAGTGATTGATAGACCATTTTTAATTAATATAGGTGGTCGGGAATTATCTGTAAAAGCTCGTTTGATAAAAGAAATTCGCTCAACCTTTTTACAAACTTTCGGTTCTACTTGGTGTATGGATAATAGAATGTCTATAAAATATTATTATACTGACTCGGTTTGTATAAAGATTTGTTTAAAACATGACTCTGTTTCACGAAATTATATATGGATTGATTTTAGTGACAAATTAACGGATTTTCTTAGTCAATATGACAATATGTCATTTGATGCTCGACTTAGTCTTCATAATAGTGGAAATTTAAAGCAAGATATTGATATATTATTTGAAAACACAGAGGAAGTTATTTATATTCCTGCCGGTAGAAGTATGATGACTCTATTTAGCTCCCAGTTAATGTATATGTACAGTGTTATGAATGATGATCAGAAAAGAAGTTTAGATTATTGTACTCAGGATTACCTCGAGAGAATAATGCAGTTGAAGCCGTCTTTTTCAAGTAGTATAGAGACATTAATAAAAGATAAGATTGAGTTAACAGATATTAAGATAAATAAAGAGAATTTGAAACAGTGTGCGGATTTAATGAAGCAAATCTTGCATGGAGAATATAGAAATGTGGATGGAGAAGAACGATTACAAGTATCCCAAGATAGATATGTAAAGATTAATTTTGCTTCTTCAGGTCAGCAGGAAGCGGTATGGATTTTAAATGTAGTATTTTATTATCTGCTTAATAATAAAAAGACATTTTTTATTATTGAAGAACCGGAATCACATCTTTTTCCTGATGCACAGAAATTAATGACAGAGTTTATTTCATTAGCGAAAAACGGTGGTAATAAAGTGCTTTTGACAACGCACAGTCCATATATTTTAGGAACAATCAATAACATGCTTTATGCGAATAGAATTTCGAAGAAGGTTAATAAGTCAAAAGTGGAAAAGATTATGAATCGCTTAAAGTGGCTGCAGTTTGAAAAATTGTCTGCTTATTATGTTGAATCGGGAGTTATTCGATCCTGTCTCGATAAAGAGTTTGAATCAATTGATAATGAGGTTATTGATGGAGTTTCCGATGTAATAAACAGTGATTATGATAGGATGTTAGAATTATGGTACGATAGTGGAATGGAGGTGGAGTAATATGCTCCTTACTCCTGAGAAGTCTAAATGTGAGAAAGATCAGGCTATTGTTGTTTCAAAGGATAAAGGAACAAGAAGAGAACATCGTGCGACTAATCCACAAAGAAAGTTTGATTTAAGACATTATAAGCTGGATGGAGAAGTGTTTTCACAGATAACATGTTGTGATTTTCTCCTTGTAAATGACAGCACAAAAAAGGCATATTTTATTGAATTAAAAGGTAAGAATATAGATGATGCTGTAGAACAATTGGCAGCAGGAGAAAGAATGTGCAAGGCAGAGCTACAGGGATATTCAATTTTTTATCGAATCGTATGTAGTAAGGCTAAGACACATAAGATTCAAGGTAATAAGTTTCGAAAGTTTAAGGCCAAATATGGTTCTCATCTTTTAATGAAGGAAAATATTTTATCTGAGAATTTAGATTAATTGATTTGATAAAAATTATATAAATAACAAATGTGGCCTTGAAATTATAAAAGTCCATAATGATTAACAAAGGAGAAATATATGAAGGGAATTATTCTTGCCGGAGGTTCTGGCACAAGACTGTATCCGTTAACAATGGTAACTTCTAAACAGTTACTGCCTATTTATGACAAACCAATGATTTATTATCCTATGTCCGTATTGATGAATGCAGGTATCAGAGATATTTTGATTATTTCTACACCGGCAGACACACCAAGATTTCAGGATTTATTAGGGGATGGACACCAGTTTGGTGTGAATCTTCAATATGCTATACAGCCTAGTCCGGATGGACTTGCTCAGGCGTTTATCATTGGGGAAGAGTTTATTGGTGATGAGCCAGTGGCAATGGTTCTCGGTGATAATATTTTTGCAGGTCATGGATTAAAGAAGAGATTACAGGCAGCGGTTGAGAATGCAGAAACAGGAAAGGGTGCTACAGTATTTGGCTACTATGTAGACGACCCGGAACGTTTTGGAATCGTAGAGTTCGACCATGATGGAAAGGCTATTTCTATTGAGGAGAAACCAGAACATCCAAAGAGTAATTACTGTGTGACTGGTCTGTATTTCTATGATAACCGTGTTGTAGAGTATGCAAAGAACTTAAAGCCAAGTGCCAGAGGCGAACTTGAGATTACAGATTTAAACCGTATCTATTTAGAAGATAACAGCTTAAATGTAGAACTTCTTGGACAGGGATTCACATGGTTAGATACGGGAACACACGAATCTTTAGTGGATGCAACGAACTTCATCAAGACAGTAGAACAGCATCAGCACAGAAAGATTGCCTGCTTGGAAGAAATTGCCTACTTAAATGGATGGATTTCTAAAGAGGAAGTTCTGAAAGTTTATGAAGTCTTAAAGAAAAACCAGTATGGACAATATCTGAAAGACGTACTGGATGGAAAATACCAGGAACATTTGTATTAAGAAAGAAGGAAAAAAGAATGACAATTATCGTAACCGGAGGAGCTGGATTTATTGGAAGTAACTTTGTATTTCATATGTTGGATAAATATCCTGATTATAGAATTGTATGCGTGGACAAGCTTACATATGCAGGAAACTTATCTACTTTAGCACCAGTAATGGATAACCCTAATTTCCGTTTCTGTAAGATTGATATTTGTGACAGAGAAGCAATCTATAAATTATTTGAGGAAGAACATCCAGACATGGTTGTAAACTTTGCAGCAGAGTCCCATGTAGACCGTTCTATTGAAAATCCTGAGATTTTCTTAGACACAAACATTAAAGGAACTGCTGTTATGATGGATGCCTGCCGTAAATACGGTATTAAGAGATACCATCAGGTAAGCACTGACGAAGTTTACGGAGATCTTCCATTAGACAGACCGGACTTATTCTTCACAGAGGAGACACCAATCCATACAAGTTCTCCATACAGTAGCTCAAAGGCAGGAGCAGACTTATTAGTTCTTGCTTACCATAGAACTTACGGACTGCCTGTAACAATCAGCCGTTGCTCTAACAACTATGGACCATATCATTTCCCAGAGAAGTTAATCCCATTAATGATTGCCAATGCTTTAGCAGATAAGCCATTACCTGTTTACGGCGAAGGATTAAATGTTCGTGACTGGTTATATGTAGAAGACCATTGTCGTGCGATTGACTTAATCATCCATAACGGACGTGTTGGAGAAGTTTACAATGTTGGCGGTCACAACGAAATGAAGAATATCGACATTGTAAAAATTATCTGTAAAGAACTTGGAAAGCCAGAAAGCTTGATTACTCATGTAACAGACCGTAAAGGTCATGATATGCGTTACGCTATTGACCCAACAAAGATTCACAACGAATTAGGCTGGTTACCAGAAACAAAATTTGAAGATGGAATCAAAAAGACAATCCAGTGGTATTTAGATAATAAGGAATGGTGGGAGACAATCATTTCCGGTGAATATCAGAACTACTACGAAAAAATGTACGGAAACAGATAAGAATATTAGGAGCGATAAGAAATGAAAGTATTTGTAACAGGCGTGGCAGGCCAGCTTGGTCATGATGTCATGAATGAATTAAATAAAAGAGGTTATGAAGGAATCGGCTCTGACATCGCTCCAGAATATTCTGGAGTGCAGGACAGAAGTGCTGTTACAACAATGCCTTATGTTTCTTTAGACATCACAGATAAAGAAGCAGTAGAAAAAGTTCTTACAGAACAGAAACCAGATGTTGTTGTCCACTGTGCAGCGTGGACGGCAGTAGACCTCGCAGAAGACGATGATAAAGTAGAAAAAGTTCGTGCTATCAATGCCGGTGGAACAGAAAACATCGCTAAAGTCTGCAAAAAACTTGACTCCAAAATGGTTTACATTTCTACAGACTATGTGTTTGACGGACAGGGTACAGAACCGTGGTTACCAGACTGTACTGACTACAAACCATTAAACGTCTACGGTCAGACAAAGTTAGAAGGAGAGCAGGCAGTAAGCGGTAACCTCGATCAATACTTTATCGTTCGTATTGCATGGGTATTTGGAGTAAATGGAAAGAACTTCATTAAAACAATGCTTAACGTAGGAAAAACACACGATACCGTTCGTGTCGTATCCGACCAGATTGGAACACCAACCTATACTTACGATTTAGCAAGACTTCTTGTGGATATGATTGAAACCGACAAATACGGTTATTACCATGCCACAAACGAAGGTGGCTATATTTCCTGGTATGACTTCACTTGCGAAATCTTTAAACAGGCAGGCTATACCACAAATGTAGTACCTGTAACGACAGAAGAATATGGCTTATCCAAAGCAGCTCGTCCATTCAATAGTAGATTAGATAAATCTAAACTCGTAGAAGCTGGATTTACCCCATTACCGACATGGCAGGATGCGTTAAGCAGATATTTAAAAGAAATCGAATACTAGAAATTTGAGATAAAGAAGGAAGTAATAAAAATGGGACAGATAAAAGTAACAAAAGCACCAATCGAAGGATTATATGTAATCGAGCCAACCGTTCACGGAGATGACCGTGGCTATTTCATGGAAACCTATAACCTTAACGACATGAAAGAAGCCGGACTTGACATGAACTTCGTACAGGATAACCAAAGCATGAGTACAAAAGGTGTGTTACGAGGACTTCATTTCCAGAAACAGTATCCACAGGGCAAACTCGTAAGAGCTATCAAGGGACGTGTTTTTGATGTGGCTGTAGATTTACGTTCCGATAGTAAAACATATGGACAGTGGTATGGGGTAGAACTTACAGAAGAGAACAAGAAACAGTTCTATATCTCTGAAGGATTCGCTCATGGTTTTTTAGTATTAAGTGATACAGCGGAGTTCTGCTACAAATGTACAGACTTCTATCATCCGGGAGACGAAGGCGGACTTGCATGGAATGATCCAGAAATCGGAATTGAGTGGCCAGAATTAGTTGGAGAATATAATGGAACAGCTTCTGCAGAAGGATATGCTTTGAAGGATGGAACGAAACTGAATTTGTCTGACAAGGATCAGAAGTGGGTTGGAGTGAAGGATACGTTTAAGTTTTAGATAAATATAAGAATAATGGTGTATAGTTGTATTCTTTAAAATAGATATAATGTAAGGTGATTAATTTGTATGGAGCATTTTTTAGAACAAAATCAAATATGGCTTGTACCAATAATAACAATTTTATTGACAGTAATCATAAAAATGTCCGCAAGAAATCAGTCAGTGGATTTCAGAGGAATAGATTTTTTGGACTTTGGATTTGATTTATCTATTTCAGCTATAGTTGTTCTCCTAACTAATGTTCGTGACTCGAATTTAACAGCATGGTTTATGTTGCTATTCTTTGTAGTGATAATGATTATTACTATAATTGTAAACAGAATTGGGTGGAATACAAGGGAAAAACGAATTAATCTTGCTGGAGCTATTATTCCAGATATAATAGGAATTTTTCTTTTGGTAGTTGCGATATTGTATGTTGGAGGTACGATAAAATGAAAAGAAAATGGAATAATACAATTGAAATAATTGCGTTAGGTTTGACGGCAGTGACAGTGTCTATGGCGATATTTAGTTTATTAACAGTAGATGATGCAGATGTAAAGATAAGTGCTATGAATATGTCACTTGCAACAGGTTGTATAATAAGCATTACTGCATTATATCTGGTCATTCTTGCAAGCGGTAGAAATAGAAAAAGAAATAAAAAAATATATATTTCTTATGCTGAAAAAGACGAAGAAACTGTGAGAATGTATATAAAGGCTTTGCAAGAAATTTTAGAGAAAGATAGTCAGTATCATGTTACGTATAATAATGCTAAAAATTCTGTAGCATATGGAGATAATATTAATGATACATTAAAAAAAGTGATAGAAAAAAGTGATGTAATATTATTATATATAACTAATAACTATTTTGATTCAAAATGGGCAATGAAAGAATACAATTTAATAAAAGAATCGGAAAAAGTAATAATTCCGATTTTATTAGAACCGTTAGATAGTATAAATGATTATCCAGATGAGTTACATGATATATATGCTTTAGAATTATATAATGGTGTAGACAATGAGGAGAAAATAAAAGATTTAGCCAGTGATATAGAGAAGTATCATTTTTTAAAATAACAAAAGGATAAACATTAAAAAATATATAATCAATATCTGAGAATGATACTAGCTTTTGAGTGTATTGATAATTGATTACAATTCAAAAGATCGGTATAAATAATCAAAGCCGATAGCAGTAACACTTTACAACTGTTACTGCTGTTAGCTTTTGAGGTAATAGTATATCAATGAAAAAAGGAATTAATAGCTTCTTGAAGCTGAAAGAATTTGTCATTAAGTCTACTATCTTCAATCAAGCCAGAATAAAGCATTGATTGTTTCAGTCCTTCAAATAATTGTGAACAGATACACTCGTTTCCAAAGTTAGTTTTTAAACTTGTGATGGTATCATTTTTTATAGCTCTTTCTTTATATTCTTTTTCTTTTTCCAACAGATCAAAAATCATATTTATTAAGTCCTCAAAGATAGCATGTTGTTTTTTCTGGTGCATTAGAACGTAGCTGCAAAAAGGATTGTTTGGTTTTTCTTCAGAGTATTCTCTGTAATAGTCTTCTCTGAATATTTCTAATAAAACACTATCCCAACTTAACATCTCCCACATAATTTCACCTCTGGGGGTAAGATAAAGTCGGCTTTGAGGAGTTAATTCAGAACTTTCCCCATATTTAGTTTTTAGGCTCTTGTCAAGAATCTGCATATTAAAAAGATAGGATATGCAAATGGATGTTTTTTCTTCAATATTTTCTATTCCATAAAAAATTTCGGAAAATATTCTAACAATATCCCACTTTTTCTGGTAAATATAACCATATAGATTGTTTTGTCCACAATATTTATATAAGAATTTAATAATATATAGTGTCAGTATACTATAATCTTCTGATTCTGTGCTGTACAGAAGGTTGCAAATAGGAGATGGGCTTGTTACAGAATATTTTCTGAAATTTTGTAAAGGGCTGTTGTAGGAAGAAAAGTATGGTCTTTTTCCTATATACATATCATCCTCTAAACAGGAAATTGCTCGGATAACAGTGATGTTATTAACAATAATATCTTCTATATTAAAATATTTCTGTGCAGGCTCATAATAATTGGTATCCGTATCATGCATCCATTTTGAATTTGATAAAATATTACTGTACAGTTTCATGGATTCAGGAACACTGTAATTACAAAGTTTTTTGATAATTTGGTCGTATTTACGGTTATATTTCTGACTTACTTTCATAAAAAGGGGGACACATTTACTCCATGTTTTATAATTTCCATTTTTTTTATTATAAGTTTTTAGTTTGAGATTAAAATATTTCTCAAGGTTGATGGTGTTTATTTGTTTAATATAAGGTTTGATTTCTACATTATTAAAACATCCATGTTGTTTTGCCTCATATAAAGTATTAGGACGAAAAGAAAACAATATTTTTATTACAGGGGCTTGAAAAGAATTTTCTGTGAGTAGACGAAAACATTCAACGAACTGTCCAATTAAAATATAATATTTATCAGTAGCTAAAGCTTCTATATTGTCAATTACAAGTGAAAATTGTTTGATATTTTGTTTTTGCAGTATAAATTGAAGACGTCTGGTTTCAAAAAGTTCACTATTATATGAGGAAAATTCATTTAAAGATTCTTCAAATGGGGTGTCTAATGAAATCAAAGAAGAATCTTTTACAGAAATAAAATGAAAGAAGGCTTCTTTTTCGTCTGTCCAGTTAATATGGTACTGTGCACATAGTCTGGAATTAATGTTGTATAAAATTTTATTGAAATGATAACTATTTTCTTTTAAAAAATTATAATCCCAATTAAATTTTGAATATATAATATTATTGTTGCTTATTAATAATTCATCAGAAGAGTGAACTTTTAAATAATTTTTTAATATTGTACTTTTTCCCATCCCGTTATAACCTATAAATACAGATAGTAAGTTTTCAGAAGAGCAGAAAAAAGAGTCAAGTTGTTGCTCTATATCTGGATTGGTTATATAAGTGTTACTATTTGCGAAATCATTTGTTCCAAAAAGTGGGGTATTAAAAAAATATTTATAGTCCGTTGGAAAGTATTTTAATATTCTGCTTTCTAAATCTATTGTTTGAGTCATATATCCGCTATTTATTTTTTTCTTAGCCATAGATATCTCCTTTTTATATTTTATTTTTTCAAGATATATAATATATCAAAAATAGGGAAATAGCAATAATAAGTTGACATATATTGATATACAGTATATACTTAAGAGGTTGCTAATAATCAAAAAAAGTAATGATAGAGTTGATGAATATTGCAATAGTAAGGAGTTTGAAAGGTGAATATAACAGAAGCATTATCTAATAAGAAGACTCATACGGAAAGAATTAAAGTCCCGCTGTCGCAGTTGATAAGAGAAACGAGAATTTCTCTGAATTTGTCACAGAGGGCTTTTGCAAAGAAATTAGATATTACACAGGCTCAGCTAAGTCGTTTGGAAAATGGAACAGCACGAAAGCCTAATAGACGGACATTACAGGCATTACTCCCATATCTGGATATGTTGTCTTATGAAGATTTGCTAGCGATGGCAGGATATTCTGTTGATTTTACAGAGAAACCGGCAGAACAGAAAAGTTTTTCTCTAGTATCAGAGGATATAGAGGAATCAACAGGTGAATTAAAAAATGTAAATCCAGAATTTCGAGCCATATTAAAGGAGGTGTATAAGTATCTGGATGATCCCAAAAATTTGATATTACTGCAAAAAGTATTGCTACTGATTAAACAAATCGGAGAATCAGATAATGATATGAGCAATGAGACTATGAAAAGAAAATATCTGAGAGACTGTATGATTAATATACTGCAATAAATAAGGATAATTTATAGTATAGTAAGTGAACCATGACGTGGTATTGGTTAGTTGGTCGATCAATCAATTCGGATCGGGTGATGATAGGAGGATAGCATGCGTGAGGATAAATATTGCCTGGTGGAAGAAACATATAATGAAAAATATGAAAGTATTTCTTTATATGAAGAATTCTGTAAGGCTATTTTAGGAAAACAGTTTGATTCAGTCGAGAAAGTTTGTGAAGAATTTTTTTCTATAAAAGGTATAAATATGCGATTTTTACCTTTGGAAGAAGAAAGAACACAAGCTTCATTTGTAAGGAATCCTGAAGGTTTTTATAGTGTTGGGATATCCTACACCGAGGCTTATAAACAACATTGTTGTGCGGAGACAGTGTATGTGCTTTATAGTGAGACGATAGTACCAGGATTTTTTAGGTGGTATCTTAAAGAGAGAGAAAAAGCTTTTAAGGGGATGCCATATACAGAAATGTTAAAAATAAAACTAGAAATAGAAAAAATTGTATTATTATTCGAAAAAATGAAAATGCAATAAATAAGGATAATATATTGAAACTAGTAAAATGCCATATGATTAAGCTCGTTGATTGTATGGTTTTTTAATTTTTATGTTAACATATAGTTTGTATAGTGATATAGAATATATAAAACGATGGAGGAAAGAAAAATGAAAACGATTATCATTATTTTGAAGAACATCTTTATGCCATTCTCAGCCTTTACATTTTTGTTCCTGGGATTATTAGCCAGTTTTTGTTCTGGTATTGTAGAGTGGTATGTTTTAAGAGAAATCCTAAAAATAGCAGACTTAGGAATTAACGCAGATGTTTGGACAGCATTAATTGTCTTAATTTTAGAAGGATCAAAGCTTACCTTACATTTCTATGAATATTTGTTTTCTAAAGAAGCGGTAGATATTGAAGAGTTTGATGTGAAAAAACAGAGAAAATTTATATCATTTATTAAAAATATGCTGATAATTTTATCTTTTATATGTAATATTATTTGCATTATGAATATTCTATATAATAATAGTGAAGAAAAAATAAACCAATATGTTGCAAGTGTCAATGAAGAATGTGATAAAAAATTAGAAGAAAAGGTAAATATTACTAATGATAATTTCCAAAAACAGTTAAAAGTGGAGAGTAAGGCATATAGTAACCAAAAGAAACAGTTAGATGACCTTAATAAGCAAAAGAAGAAGTTGACAAAAGCATTTACAAACGAAATGTATATTACTAAACGGAAAGACTTGGAAAAACAAATTGATGCTGTAAACAAAGATTATTTAGCGTTACAGAAAAAATATAATAAAAATATTAAAAATATTAGTAAAAATTTACAGAAAAAATTAAAGGCAGAAATAAAAGATATAGAACAAAAGTACGGACAAAATGGTACCGAGCGAGCAAATAAGAAGGATGAAGCGGTAATGAAGAGAGGAGATAATGCGTATATAAGCACGTTTTTAACAGCATTTACACAGACATTCTTCCATAAAGACTATACAAGAATGACGTATTTTGTTTCTTGCGTGATGCTTACATGTATTATATCTATTTTACTGGAGGCGTGCATTGGTATCAGTCAGTTCCTTCTGACGATTAAGGTGGAGACGTTTACTACTCTTTTGGGAGAAATTCCTAAAGTCGCTTTGAAAAACAGAAAGATTGTGAGAGTGTCAATCTGGCTTCTGTTCAGTGCGTTGTTTTCAACGGCTATTTATTTGATTTCGGCCATTCTGATGTCTCTTAAGCCTAATACAAATCAGATTCTTAGTGCTGTATGTACATATGCGATAACAGTTGTGCTGATGAATGTACTTATACTACCACAACCTCAAGATGAGAGAAGGGGATTAAATCAGCTGGATGAAAAAAGTCAAAAATTAAAAAATTTTGGTGTGAAGCTTAGAGACGTGATTTTTGAATGGTCTATACCGGCAATTCTGTCATTTATTTGCTATATATTCTTGGGCTTTCTATTCAAAGGAAAGTTTATGTATCAGGATATGTCAGCATTTGCAATAGCAGTCGGGGGTTGTTTTGCAAATTTCGTAAAATATCAGGAGTGCGACTTTAAGGGAGTGTGATAATAGCATTGGTGTAAAGGAAAAGGATATTGCGATAAGATTATGAGAATATATCGTTTATGTGAGTTGATTTAAATGTAAACTAGATATAAAATGAGAGTGTATATAAAGAGTATCCAGAGAGCATGGCTTGCTGGATATTCTTTATATTTTGGTATTATGATATAGACAAAGATTATTTTTCGTTAGTTGTATTTATAAAGTGATGATGTTATAAAAAGTATTGAACAGAATAGAAGAAAGCGGGGAAATAAATAATGGGTAACCTAAAAAATGATAAGAGGCGCCAACATTATGTGCCAAAGTTTTACCTTCGTAATTTTTCGGAAAACGGTAAAGCTGTTGGATTATATTTATTTAAAGTAAAAAAGATAATTGAGTATGGATCAATTAATGATAATTTGTGGGAAGAATATTTTTACGGAGAGGATGCAGTTGTTGAAAATAGATTAGCGGAATATGAGGGAAAATGGAAAAAGATTATTTTTTCTATAATAGAAACAGAGAGACTGCCTGAAACAAGAACAGATTTAATATTGCTACGCTATTTCATATTAATTTCATCGGCTCGTACACTAAAACGTGGAGAACAAATGAATAATGACTGCATGAATTTAACAAAAAAAGTGCTTGAGGTAGAGGATTCAGAACAGTTTGAGAAAATAATGAGTATGGGCGAAGGTAGATTGTCTGCTAAAGTTAAATATCCAACATTACCTTTTTTAGAAGTAGCACGGGAATTACTGCCATCAGTAATTGATTTAAAAATAGAACTGTTAATAAATAGAAGTAGTATAGATTATGTAACATCTGATAATCCTGCTGTGTTTTATAATCAATTATTTCAGGAAAAAAATTTATCACGAGGATTTGGATGGGGAGAATATGGGATACAGTTTATTATCCCCATTAGTCCCAAGATTGCTATTTGTATGTATGATAGTGCAGTCTACGATATAAAAGAAACAGAATTAAAATCAAATAATACAATAAATAAGCTAAATGAACTATTTTTGAATAATTCTAATAAATTGCTTGTTTTTATGTATGGTGGTGATGCTAAAACAAAAAATGAGAAATGGAATTACATTAATGGGCTTGTTAAAAGACGAGCTTCTTCTTTAGTTCAAGATGAAGATGATAATATGACAGTTTTTTCGAATAAACAAGTTGTTGGAAAGAATGATTTGTCAGATATATTTGAAATTAAGCAAAAATATAGGGAAATGGAAATTTCAAATCATAGCAAAGAAGAAATTGCCCAGAAACTAAATAGTGAAATAGAAAAAATTGCTGCGAAACTACAGGCAATGACAGAAGACGAAAGGGAAACATTATTAAAAAGTAAAAAAAGTGAATTGATAGGGCTTAAATTTGATGATATGGAAAGACCGTGGGTTAAGTTTTATGATAACTATAAAACAGAGATAATGGATCTTTTGAAGTCTGAAAATAAGTAGAGCTTATAGTCTCAGTTCTGTATCGAAAGTTGGACAAACAAGTAAATATTTAGTTTAAATAAATACAAAACACATAAAAAATAGAAAGAGAAGAAATATTATGAAAACAACATTAGTTATCATGGCGGCCGGAATCGGTTCCCGATTCGGCGGCGGAATCAAACAACTTGCTCCAGTTGGTTTAAATGGAGAAATTATTATGGATTATTCTATCCATAATGCAATCGAAGCAGGCTTTAACAAAATAGTTTTTATCATCCGCAAGGATATTAAGGACGCATTTAAAGAAGCAATCGGTGACCGTATCGAAAAGATTTGCAGCAATCTTGATGTGGAGATTGCTTACGCATACCAGGAATTAAGTGAACTTCCAGAAGGAGTGGAGCTTCCAGCAGGACGTACCAAACCTTGGGGAACAGGACAAGCTGTTCTTGCATGTAAAGAAGTTCTGCATGAGCCATTTGCAGTTATCAATGCAGACGACTACTATGGAAAAGAAGCATTTGTTAAGCTTCATGATTTCCTTGTAGGCTACACACCAGAAAAATCCAATCAGTTCTGCATGGCAGGTTTTATTTTAAAGAATACGTTAAGTGAAAATGGTGCCGTTACCAGAGGTATCTGCGAGACAAATGAAGAAGGCTACCTCACAGCAGTGCATGAGACTTCCAATATTGTTAAGACTCCAGAAGGTGCAGCAGTAGACAACGATGGACAGCTTACTTCAATTAATGCTGAATCCTACGTATCTATGAATATGTGGGGACTTACACCGGAATTTATTCAGATCTTAGAAGATGGATTTAAAGAGTTCTTTGCAAATATGGGAGACAAAGATATCCTAAAAGCAGAATATTTACTGCCAATCTACATAGATGAACTTCTTCAGGCAGGTAAAGTTTCTGTAAAAGCGTTAGATACGAATGACAAGTGGTTCGGAGTAACTTATAAAGAAGATAAAGAGTATGTAGTAAAGTCATTTGCCAGATTGATAGAAGATGGAGTGTATCAGAAGGAGTTATTTGAGGATTTGAAATAAGAATGAAAAGCAAGATGAATAACGAGGAGAAAAGAAATGGAATTATTTAAAAGCATAGTAACCAATGTTCTTACAGCCCTTCTGGTTTGCATGATTTTGTGGCTAATAAGAAACATATTGGAGTAAGTAATAGGATTAAGTATAACGATAAACATAATGAATATATGTGTGGCATGCAATGTTTAGTTTTTATTGTGAGTTAGAATAATATTTTGCCATTTTGGAGATATCTATCGTTGAAAAATTGGCAAAATTGCGAGCAATGTAGAAATTACTGTTGAAACAGCTTTATGAAGGTTAGGAAGAGTAGGATTGCAATAAAATTAGATGTGGGGAGTAACAATGGGAGAATTGGTATATTTGTATATAGATAATATAGGAAGAAATATAAAAGAGCGTGGAATAGAATTCAGTAATCGATATAAAGTCTCTTATAATAAAGAGAAAAAAACAATCAATATAGAAAGAAAGCAGATAAATGATAGTATTGATTATGGAAAGAATATTGATAATTTGAAATTATTAGTAGGAAGGAATGGGTGTGGTAAGTCCACAATTCTTGATTTATTAGGGACTACTAGAGGAGATAGAACTGACGAATTTTCAGTATGTTTAGGAGGTGTCGCTTATAAATCTGTACAGAAAGATAAATATAGTTGGTTTGGTTTATATCATCTATGTGATAATATGTTTATTATCGAGGGATATAATCCAGATATGATTGAGGGATTAGAAGAGAGAAGGTACTTTCAATATATATATTCTGTTGTTATTGAATATGATTTTCAGAAAAATTATATTTTGAAATTTTATCCATTACAAGACTATAAGTATAAAGGAAGAAAAGTTAATAAGCAGCTTAGTTACTTGTTTTATCGAATTGAACCGGATATTTCATGGTTTACTTATCCAAAAAGAAGGTCTGTTGATGCTTGGAGAGAATTTTTGTTTAAAAGACAATATATAGAAATGGCAGGATTCGAGGCAATTTCACATTATTTATATCAGTTTACACGTAATAAGAAGCTCATTGATCATTTGCAGAATAATATAGGGGTTTGTGTTGATATAGAATTAAAGAAGAGAGCCAATAGTTTTGATCCAAATAATATAAAAAAACTATTAGGCGAAGTGATATATAGAGATAAAGAGAAAATATTAGATATTGATATATTTGACATAAGCTTGGCATATAGTAATAAAGAATGTTGGATTATTCAGTATTTGGAGTCTGTTTTGTGGTATGTTTTGAATAAAAAAATAACACGATGTAGAGAGCGTTATAATCCAGTAAAAGAAGGAAAGAACGATTATAAATATAGGAAAAAATTTCTGCTTAATTTTTTGCAACAAATATTAGAGCAAGATATGAAGGGAGATATTTTTAATATTAGGATATCTAATATTGACTACAAAATCATAAAGGGGATATGTAATGGAGTAGAAAAAATTCCAGATGATTATTTTGTAAGCGATAGTAGGATTTTTATAGAAATAAAAGACATGGACTTTTACTTTGTAGAGACATTCATGAAGGCGATGGATTTAAATAATATAAGGCCACTGAATTTAATAGACAAAAATGATCGTATTATATTACAAGAAAATTTGATAGAGATTAATTTTAGAAATTTAAGCTCAGGAGAAGCTTTTTATTTGGCTTTTTATGCATCACTATATTGGGGAATTAATCAAATGAAAAATCATTTTCCGGGAGATACATGTATTTTACTTTTAGATGAACCAGACAGATGTTTTCATCCAGAATGGTCAAGAAGATTTATTAAAAATTTGACAGAAACATTAACTTCTAGCCCGTTTAATAAATTTAATTATCAGATTATAATTGCTACGCATTCTCCATTATTACTGTCTGATGTTCTTAAAGAGGATATTATCTGCCTTAATACTACAGAGGATGGAAATATACGAGTAGAAAAAGCTCCATATGGTTTTATGAGTAACATAAATGATATATTATTGGATTCGTTTTTTATGGAGGCACCATATGGTGCTTGGGCGGAAGAATATGTAAATAAGTTGATTAAACAAATAAATGAAATTTCTTTGGATATAAAAAATGAGCAGGATATTGAGAAAATAAAAGCTGAAATAGAACAATTAGAAAAGAAAGTTGAAGTTATAGGAGAAGAATTAATAAGGGATAGTCTGTTAAAGAAGTTAAAGAGACTCAAATATAAAATTATAGAAAAAAATACTTTGGGGAAAAATCGTGAAGAAGAAATCAAATATTTAGAAGAGCGATTAAAGATGTTAAGGGAAAATGATTAAACAAAATTATTTGGAAAACAAGAAACTTTGTAATTGGTACATTTCAGAAGTTGTAAAGTGTTTACCGGAAAGATTTGGTTGGTACAGGGGATCCAATATAACTTTAAAGAAACTAGAAAGATACATTTGCCAGATGAATATGGAGCAATTAGAAGATTTGTTTATAATGCCATATAAGCAGCTTTTAGAAAAGTACTATTGGATAAAAGAATATGATAATTTATGCAGATTTATAGTATATGGTTCCTATTATAGAAAGAAGATAAAAAAGAAAGGTCTTGATAATAGGCAGAAACTGATAGAATTTAGAGGGGAAAGATTACGAACAATTAGCGATAAGACAATTGACTTGATACAGGAGAACGGTGCTGGAGTAAAGAGAGATAAGATTCAAATTGTATCTAGTTGGAAAAAGTATGATGAGTTTGTAAGTAAAGCAAAAAAATTTATGGATGATATTAATAAAATCATCGCCCCCCAAATTGATTATAGTTATTTGAATAATAACGTACGATGTGAACTAGTAAGCAGAATGAAAGTTAATGTATGTCCATATTGTAATAGAACTTACATACAGCCAATTATTATAGACAATAAAAAACGTTATACAGGAGATGTGGATCATTTTTTACCACAATCTATATTTCAATTATATTCATTATCGCTTTGGAATCTGGTTCCGGCATGTAAACTGTGTAATCAGACGTTTAAGGGAAAAAGGTTAACACCAATGCTAAATCCAATAGAAGCAGGCTTTGAGAATGATTGTTTTTTATCTATCGAGTATCATGATTTAAATTCAATCTTGGGAAATAATGATAATTTCGATATTTCATGGCATATAGATTCGTTTGTTTCAGAAGAACAGAAAGAAATGATAGAGAATAATATCAAAATGTTTCATTTAAATGAAGTGTATCAATATCATAAAGAAGATGTTCGGATGATTTTAAAAAGAAGACACTTGTTATCTTCTGAAAAATATATTTCTGAGGTTAAGAAATTAGTAGATATAGATGATGTGGAAATGGTATTGATGGGAACATCAATGAAACCAGAAAGGTTTAAAGACGAGGTTCTGGCAAAAATGAAATATGATGCTGTTAAGAAAAATTAAAAATGAGAAAAATAGTAAATAACTTAGATGGATTTAAAACACAGAGCAAGGCAGTTCATTTATATTAATAATTATGATATAATATAATAAAAAAAGATATAGTAGTTATGTTGAGCTTTTGTAGGATATAATTGAATTTTATCATATAACATCTGGTTAGTATTGTTAGGATATTAGTAGAAGGGATGCAGAATTAAAATCAAAAGGTAGGCAAATCTATTTACAGGCTAGAGCTACGATAGGAAAAGGTGATTTTTTATAATCATATACTATTTATGGTGAGTAGCAGGAGGTGCTTTTAGGGTATCTGAAGTGTGAAAATAATTGGGAAGAAGGTGATTTTATGACGGATAATCCAGTTATGAAAAGAGCCCTGATTATGCAGTCATTTGCGCCATTGTTTCTGATTTTATTGATAAAATACTTTGACTTTAGATTAGTTCATTTATGTAAGAAGTTTTTTGAAATAATTTTAAGAAATCCGATTTGGGCTTTTACAAGAGCAATAACTCACTCAGCATTTGTTACGTTGTTATTAGAACTTTTTTGCTTACTATGGATTATTTATTCAGTATATAGTATACGAGGTTTTGAAAAATCTCAGAGGGCAAATTTTGTTAGTGCTGGGGAATCGCTCATTGATATTGAAAAGATATCGGATTCTGGAGTAACTTTTTTTATGACATATGTCCTGCCGATGGCAATGGATGATTTAGACACTTGGAAGGGACTTGTCGTATTTGGAATTTTGATGGCGATGTTGTTTTCATTAATGTGGAAAACAAATTTGTATTATCAAAATCCAGTGTTGACAGTGTTAGGTTATGAAGTTTTTTCTTTTGAATTTGAAACAACACAGTTAACTGAATATAATGGAAAAGAATGTATTGGAATTACAAGGGGGACAATCAATGTAGGGCATAGCATAAAAAGACAAAAAATATCTGATAACGTATTTCTTGTGTATGAAGACAGATGATAAAGGATGGATAGAGAATGCCTAAACAAAGAATTATAGCAGCGATAAAAGAGATTTTTAATGAGCAGTTTGGATTTGAAATATACATTGCCATGAAAGAAGGAGAGCAATTACTAAAGCGTTTTGTTTTGGATGAAGGTGATCCGAATGAAACAGATGGATTTAAGATAAGAATTAGAGAAAGTATTAAAGAAACAGTCAAAAGTAAATTTTTGGCAGATGATAGCAAGTATGCTAATGGAGATGATTTAGCGAATGAGCAAAATTGCTTCTATGTGATAAAACAAGACGATACTTATCATCCATTTAGTTTTTTGAATATTCAGGAAAGTCAACTTGAAAATTTTAAGCTTTCAGATAAGGATAATGCAGATGCAATTTTGTTTAGATTTTCTTTTCAGAGAAATGGAGAGCTGAAACAATTATGGGCATATCAAAAAATACAACCAGCTTCTATTCCGAACAAGCAAAAAAGACATTTTCAGTTTATTACAAAATCTTTGGATTGTTCGGATGTTTTTAGAGAGATGAAGAATCAGATGTTTATTATTACCAAGAAGATAGATTTACTGATTTTAGGTGAAGAAATAATAACAGATGAAATTAAATTCATGGAACGTCATTTAGGATTGGAAAAATTTCTTCGAGCATCGGCAACACGTGCTGTATCATCAATTACGATAGTTGGTTTGATTAGTAATGACGGCAAATTGAGGGAATATGTCCAGAGACCTAATAAGAAATATGCAAAGAAAATGATGCAAATACATAAGTTCCCTGTTGCTACAATGAGTAAAGAAAAACTTCTGGAAAGATTGCAAACGGTGGATCGTTGGAAAAATGTATTTGAAATACAGCAAAACCAAGTGCGTTTAAGAAATTTCTCTGATGTCGAAAATATCATAGATCTTTTTACTGAAAGATATACAAAATCTGAGGTTACTGGACAAGAGTATGATACATCTGTTAAAGATAAGGCAGAACCTATTGGTGAACAGAGTATTGTAATATAGAAAATATTATGGAAAATTGTGTGAATTCTTCAAAACACGACGTAGTGTAAAATAACATTTTTTTGTTATGATATCTACATTATTAAAAGGGGTCGGCCTCCTTACAATTCAAAAAGTTGTAAAATTTTCCGCTAAAAAATGGACTGATTTTGAGGTAAATAAAAATCGTCAAAGCCAGTAAAATCAATAGATTTAGGCTTGTCAGAATAGGAAGGAAAATGAAGTTTGAGTGCAGTATATGATTGGGACACGTTTAAACGATATCATGGTGGTATAAATGGTGCGAGATTTTGCTTTGAGGATTTGATGGAAGAGTTATTGCGAAAGGAAAATCCAAGTAAGAATGTAAAAGGTGTACGATTAGCTCAGGGTGATGGTGGAATAGATGTTTTTGTTGGAAATATAGGTCAGGAGAAAATAAATGTATATCAATGCAAGTATTTTGATGCAGGATTGAGAAGTAGCCAATGGAAACAAATTACTGATTCGTACAATAGAGCAATTGAAAATTCGGATTATCAGATGAATAAATGGATATTGTGTCTACCAGCAGAACTTTCTTTGGATGAACATATAAAATGGGAAGAATGGAAAAAGGAACATAAAGTTGATTCACTTGAGATAGAGCTGGTGTGTGGGAAGGAGATTATAGACCGATTGAGTAATAAAGGTCTGTGTGATAAATATTTTCAGAAATCATTTCCTAAATATATATCCAATAGACCTCATAGTGCAAAAAATTGTATGTTTCGAAATAATGAAGTAAATCTTTTAAAAGACGAGTTGGAAGCAGGCAACAATCTTTTAATATATGGTGAAGGTGGTTATGGAAAAACATCACTTGCAATATTGTTGTTTGAATTAATAAAAGATGATTATTGTCATTTGGCCTGGGTAAATTATGAAAATAGTTTAATTGATAGTTTACTTAATTCATTGACTATTTATGAAAATATCGAAAGAGAAAAACGGATTGAACTAATCTGTGATTTTTTAAGACAACAGGATAAGAATACCACTATTTTTCTGGATAATGTGGATGAACAGATTCAGGATGATGAATACATGCATGAGCTAGAGGGATGTGTCGATTTTATTATCACATCAAGAATTCCATTTATAGAGAATTTTAAGGGATATCGCATCGAAAACAAGTCTATAGAAGAGTGTAGAAAGATTTTTGAGATGTATTATAATGCGCCTTGCAATATTGAAGAGGATATTTTTAAAAATCTTATAGAATATATAGAGCAAAATATACTTTTTATTGAACTTGTTGCAAAAACAGCACGTTATGCAGAGATGCCATTAAATGATTATATAAAAGAAATAGTGAGTACGGGATTATCGATAAGTGAAGATGAGATCTATTCAAGTTATGACGGGAAAACAGATAGTTTGATAAATCGATTAAAGCATTTGTACGCATTACAAAAAATGACAGTAGAAGAACAAGAAGTATTAGAAAAATTCGCTTTAACCCCGAATTTATATGTTCCGTTTCAATATAGAGAGTGGGCAGGAATAAAAAAAGACAAGTTGATTGCACTCATTAATAGAGGATGGATTGATAAATCAGAAGAAGGTTATAAAATGCATCCGTTAATAAAAGAGAGTATAATTCAACAAGAAGTAATTAATATTTCGAATTTTGAAGAGTTGATAGGTAATATTTCGAGTAATAAATTTTGGCATTGTAATGACGAATATAGTAAACGATTAGTCAAGAAGCAGATTACAAAAAAGATTATAGATTATTTTATTGAGGTGGATTATAAAAAGATATTAGGCGTAATCAATGAGTATTATCAAATATGTATTGAATTTTCTGAGTATAAAGAAGCTATTATAGTCTTAAAACATACACGTGAATTATGTGAGTCAGAAGAGAATAAGGATGAAAAAATTCTTTTATCAATTAATTTATCTATAGCGTATTCGTATTTTCATGCATATAATGAAAAAGAAGCTATGTCTTATTTAAAATTAATAGATGAAATGGTAGATAAGGTTCAGCTTAGTGATGATGAATTATTTGATATTTATAATCTACATATCATGACGAAAAGTTATTTTGGTGAAATAGAAAGTGCAAGACAATATTTTAATAAAATATGTGACTTGAGAATTACCGAAAGGGATTTTATGATGGCAATTCTTAATTATACGAGTGGATTGATACAGGCTAAAAAGATGAATTCTGCCATGTCTCTTATGAATAAATTCAAAGAACGATTTGAAAAGGAATATAAAAATAACGAATCATATTTAGCAACTTTTTACAGTAATTTAGCAATAGTCTATGCAGATAAGGACGATTTTCAACAGGCGTTAGTATATGATGAAAAAGCATATGATTTAAGAAAACGATTTTTGGGTATCTATAGTAAGGATATGGCAATAACATATCTGGCATTGACAGAAGATTATTTGAATTTTAATAAAAATGATAAGGCAAAGGAATGTATAATCAAAGCGGAAGAAATATGTAGTGTTATTTTTGAGAATGAAGATAATCAGTTATATCAAAATGTGCTTCATGCAAAGCATGCGTTGGAAAATTTGGGATATGTTTTTTGATGCATACTTAGGGTCAGATTCCTTTACACTGATAACGTGAAAATTAAAATACTTGGAGAAAAATATGGGAAAATACTTTGGAATAGACGTTTTTCGCGGAGAAGCGAATGTAAATTTGACAGTAGACCAGCACATAAGGCAGGTTGCTTTTTAGGCTGGTATTTATGGTCAGTTAAAGAATCAGAGAGGGGATGATACACCGGCAAAGGTTGCCATCAGTAAGGATACACGCCGTTCAAACTATATGTTTGAGTATGGTGCGATACCAGGGGCATCTCCAAATCGAATTACTATTATCGTTTACGATGTATCCGCAAAGCCTGTCTGGAGCATATCCCGGAAGATTCTCTTCCATGCCAGCGGGCTGTTGAGATTTCTGAAAACATTATGCATCTGCCAGAAAGTACTCCCGATATTTCGATCGAGATAAATGGATGTATCGTCCGGGTTCATGGAGATATTTCGGAAGCTTTACTGGAAAAGACAGTCCGGGTACTCTCACATGTTAAATGATGCGACCTGTTTTAAAAAGATATTTATTGTAACAGGATATACAGACCTCCGTTTAGGGATTGACCGTCTGGCAGATACTGTGTGCTCTTATCTTGGAGGAAATGCCATCGAACCAGATACCCTCTATCTTTTCTGTGGACGGAGAACAGACCGTATCAAAGGTCTGGTATGGGAAAATGACGGTTCCTGCTTTATAAAAGATTAGAAGCAGGGAAGTTTCAATGGCCAAGAACAGAATCAGAAGTACGTTCCATTACGTCCCAACAGTTCCGATGGCTTATGGAAGGTCTTACTACCCTCCCTAAAAAGCAGGTGAAACGATTGAAAAAGGCACCAGATTATACGGTATAGTTTTGTGCATAATGTAGAAATTTTAAAAGTTTTTTATGGACAAAAAAAACAGGCGGGCTTTCATATTTTTTCTTATATATAAGCCGCCTGTTCTTCTTTTTTACAAGATAACGCAGATTTCTTTTTAGGAGAAAGGCATCTGTTTCCTTTGCCTGCAGGCACGGAAATAAGCGGAAAAAAGCATTGTGATACTGACGAAAAGGATAACCGGGGTGATTCGCTTGCTGTCCTGTTTTCTGATATAATAGAGATAATCTTTAGAAAAGGAAGGTCTCTGTTATGCAGATGAGACGTCAGTCCTTGTGAGAAAAGACGGAAGAAATACCACAGCACATGGAAGATACAGACTTGAGCTTCTGTGAAAATCTGTTACCGTGGTCAACAAGTCTTCCTGAAAAGTGCAGAAAGCCAGAGAAAAAATAAGACCGCCAAAAGGCGGTCAAAATTTAGTCAAGGTACTCGCTATCTACCACTTACTATATTTACCTAATAAGATATAATCTTAATTGGAAAGAAAAGAGGTTGCTTATATGTTGGAGAAGAAAAAATCAATTGGCTATTTTATTGCCGTAGATGGACCTAATGGTGTTGGAAAGTCAACTTTAATAGCAGCTATAAAAAATAAACTAGAAATATTAGGATATGATGTTTATGTGACAAGAGAGCCAACAGATACCAAATTGGGTAATTTTTTGAGAGAGTTTGCAGAGCAACACTCAGGAGTAAGTTTAGCATGTATGGTTGCAGCAGATAGATATGAGCATATAATAAATGAGATTATGCCTGCATTAGGAGAAGGGAAAATAGTTATTTCTGATAGATATATACTTTCATCATTAATATTACAAGAAATGGATGGTGTTGGCACAGAGTTTATATTGAATACAAATTCTGAAATAATAAAACCAGACTTGCAACTGGCGGTGATTGCTGATGAGAAAATTTTGCAGGAAAGACTGTCAGAACGGGATGTATTAACTAGATTTGAAAAGGAAAATCAGTCAAAAAGAGAACTTGATTTTATGGAGAAAGGGGTTAGAGAATTAGGAAAGCATAATATTGATATTATGAATATCTACAATAATGATAATTTAGATGAAAATGTCGAAAAAGTGATTTCTTATATAGCTGATAGATGGAGGAAGGTATGAAAAAATTTATTTTATTTAATTCTCCTATATTTTGGGATGCTACGAAAGAAAAAGAACAATATTTGTCACCGTTGGGATTGGGATACATAGCAACATATTTAGAAAAAGCAGGAATAGATGTTACTATTGTTGATTGTGTAAAAGAAAGAAAATCTGTAAATGATATAGTGGATTTTATTAATAAAACGCATCCGGATTATATTGGAATAAATATTTTTACACAAAATTATGAAATGGTGAAGTATATCATTGAGAGCATTACGATAACTTGTGATTGTTTTATTGGAGGACAGGTTGTTAAGAGCATTTATTTAGATATACTTCGGTGGAATACTCAAAATAGATTGAATATAATTATTGGGGAGGGAGAATTTATAATACCGGCGCTTGTTTCAGGAAGATGTAAACAAATTCCAGAACAAGAAAACGATCAAAAAGTTGTATACAGAGTTAATAAGAATTCAGAATATTTTCCAAAAGATATCTCAAATATTTTTTTAAATAGGAAGTATTTAGGAAATGAAATAATATATAATCATTATGGTGAAAAAGAAATAGCGATTATTACATCGAGAGGTTGTGCGTTTGACTGTGCATTTTGTGGAGGGGCTAAGAGTTTAAATAAAGATATCACAACTAGAATTAGGACAGAAGAAAGTGTTATAACGGAAATTAGAGAGATACTATCTGCATATCCCGATATTCAAAGTATTCGAGTTTTAGATGATTTATTTCTAAGAAATGGTAAAAGTATAGATATGACAAATAATATTTTTTTAAAATTTCCACATTTAAGTTGGAGAGGAATGGTTCATGTATTATCTTTAGCTAAAGATGTTGAGAAGGTAAAGAAACTCCGTAGAGGAAGATGTAGGGAATTATTTATCGGAATAGAATCTGGGTCAGAAAGCGTAAGAAGAAAAATAAATAAGCTTGGAACTATAGATGATGTTATTACTGTTTCAAAGGCAATCCTAGAGAGCGGGATTGATTTAAAGGGATATTTTATTTATGGATTTCCAGGAGAAACAAAAGAAGATTTTCAAAAAACATATGAACTGGCTTCTAAAATAAAGGAAATATCGACTAATACTACTGGGACATTTAGAACTAGTGTATTTCAGTTTAGGCCATATCATGGAACACAGTTATATAATGAAATAGTAAAAAGTACAGGAATTATTCATGAGTGTGAATTTAATCAGTCAATCAGTAAATTTGAGGGAAGGTCACAGTTTAATTTTGATTTTGGAAATTACAGTAAGGAAAAAGATGAAATTTTAAATCAATATATAATAAAAACACAGGAGCTTACAAAAGAAGAAAAATGATTGAGCAAATACGTAGATGTCAAAAGTGTGGTTTATGTTTTAATCAAAAACCATTATTAGATGTAGAAAAGGAATGTCAGGTTTTTTGGGTGGGGCTTTCAGCCAAAAAAAAGAAGTCGAATAAAGAAATCCCATTATCCCCGGAAACTAATACAGGAATGGTGATTCAAAGGATTGAGGAAGTATGTGGGGAGGTTACTACATATAAAACAAATTTAGTAAAGTGCCTCCCTTTAACAGAAGAACAAAAGTTGCGTTATCCGAATAAAAAAGAAATTGACAGTTGTTATGAGCATTTGGCTGAAGAGATACAGGAACTGTCTCCTAAAATAGTATTTTTATTAGGGGGAAAAGTTTCTTCAGCAGTTGAAAAACACTTAAAAATTAATTTTGAAAAATGGGATGAGTTTAAATATCACTATAAAAAAATTAATGGAGTTTATTATGTTCCTATTCATCATCCATCTTATATTTATATTTATAGAAGAAAACGAATTGATGAATATATTAATGAAGTTGAGAGGATAATAAAGCGATTATTGTAAGGGGATTAAATAGCTTATTTGCAGGAATGCGAAGTATAACAAAATGCAATACCAGGTAATTTGGATATAGAATAATAAAAAGTATAAAGCAGGGGATATTTCATGGCATATGACGGCGGAATATCCTCTGTTTTAAATAACAAATTAACATATAAATTTAAAGTGGGAAAATATCTAGATACATATACTCCAAGTTTATTTGTAAAAAATTTTATTTTGCCGAAAGAGCGCGAAGAGGGAATAGCGGTAGAAAATTAATTGAGTCTTATGGGGTCGCGAATACTATTTTATACGATCACGGAGGAACAACCTTGGATAAATAGTGTGGGAATAGCAAAGAATCCTCTGTTTTAGGTGCAAGACGATTGGATTCACATGGAAATAGGAGTTGTAAAATGGCAGGAAGACCAAAAAAGAAACCAGAATATAATCCAGAACTTCAATTTAACAATTTTCTTCAAGAGTTAAGGGATGCCTATGAAGAAGCAGATTCTTTAAGATCACTGGCAGATGAGCTAAATATTAGTCTGCTTAAACTCCGTAAGCTACTTATTACTGCAGATGTATTCACATCAGATATATGTACAGAAATCAATGATTTGTACCAGTCAGGAAAAAAGATTCCGGAGATTATGAAACTCACAGGTCTTTCCAGAGCATCGGTTCATTCCTATCTGCCCTACACAAAGGGAATTTATAATGCAGCAGAGATAAGTCTAAATGCGGAGAGATGTCGGACATATAAGATTCGACAGGAGCAGGTTCGGCTTCTAAAGGAAATACCATCAGAGGAAAATCTGTGGCAGGCTGTTATTGCTTTTCAGGATTATCCATTTAAAACGGCAACTAGATTACCATTCCGATATAAATTGAAGGTCGGTAAAAACGGAGAGTATAACAGAGAGCTGCTGATAGACCGAAGAGAGAAGAGTAAGAGTCTTGCCTGGAGTAGTGTAGTGCTGGCATTTGAAAATAGTAAGAGGATTTTAGAAGAAGTGAAGAAGCCGAAAGCACTTGGAGATATTAGAGGAGTTTCATATATTTATCCGATACTATGGCGACTTGGTTTGATCCGAGTTCCGGAAGCAATAGAGAAGAAAATAGGAAAGCAGAGATAAATCCCTGCTTCTTTGCTTGCAAGTGATTAGATTAACATGGGTATATTAAAGAGTTTCTCGTAAAATAAATATGAAAAAAGATACACGATTATTAATGAATGTGTCTAATGAAAAACTCAAATAAAAAAACAGAGAATTAATGTGTTTTCATAGAAATCTTACTGTGATAAACTTATAGGAAAAGCGACGGAGGATAAATCAATGTTTGACACAATTCATCATATTGCAATTATAGGAAGTGATTATGAGAAATCAAAACATTTTTATGTTGATTTACTGGGGTTTGAAATAATCCGGGAAAATTATCGAAAGGAACGGGATGATTATAAAATAGATTTAGCTTGTGGAGAGCAGGAGATTGAGCTATTTATTATAAAAGATGCTCCGGCCCGTGTAAATTATCCGGAAGCACTTGGCTTGAGGCATCTGGCATTTAAGGTAAAAAGCGTTGATGATACGGTTAAAGAACTTAATGCAAAAGGAATAGCAACAGAGCCGGTACGTTTAGACGATTATACCGGAAAGAAAATGACATTTTTCCATGATCCGGATAATCTTCCATTAGAAATCCATGAATAATCAACTATTATGATTGCTGTTTGAAATACTATGGTATATCCAGATAGAAGATAAGAAAAGAAAAGCTGTGGACGAAACTTCTATAGACAAGAGAAAAGCTCAGAGAATTTAAACTCTGGGCTTTTTCTATATCATTGTTTTTATAGCCGGTATAAAAGGTTCCAATCATGGCTGCCAATGCACCAAGTGACCAATATTTATGTGCTTTCATTTGAATATACCTCCTGCATTTTTTTATATAATACCTCTTTTTGGAAAGTATGAAAACAGGAAATTTATAAATTTTGCTCTTTCTCAATCTGCTGTTCCTGCTCGTGATTCTTCCCAAGAATCATATCAATATTAGCGGAAACGGTACGAAGTTCCCGTTCGTAATCTCGGCGGTTAGAAAAATCTTCCCGTTGTGTATCTCGCAATATTCATTAATAGGACATTGCTTTTTCGCTTATTATGGGTTATAATATAGTTCGTCTTTTGCAATTTAACACATTAAATCGTAATAGGTTAAAGAGGCGAAATAAAGATTCATACAGACAGGAAGATAAAATTACATATAGATGTACATTAAGTATTGTTTCTGAAAAGGTTACGATTTGTATAGAATGTAATTGTTTTGTTGACAGTAGAGAATCTGACAGAATGGGAGAAAAGTGATGAAAGAAGAAAAGAAACTGAATTTACCGCAGTCATTGTTACTGCTTGTATTGATAATTTTTTCGGTTGCAGTTTGTATTCGTTTAAAGACTGGCGGACCGATGATCGGCTTATTTGCAAGCTGGATTTTTATTTATCTTGTTTGCAAGATTGTTCGTATTCCATATGATAATGTTGTTGCGGGCGCATATGATGCGATTCGTATGGTCGTTCCGACACTTTGTCTGCTTATGGCGATTGGTGTTATGATTGGTACCTGGTTACAGAGCGGTACGATTGCGACAATTATTGCCTGGGGGCTTAAGATGATTAACCCGGCATGGTTACTGCCGCTTACATTATTATTCTGTTCTGTACTTAGTGTTGTAACAGGAACTTCTTATGGTTCTGTTGGAAGTGCTGGTGTTGCAATGATGGCAATCGGCAATGCGATGGGAATTAATTCTGGTATGGTTGCCGGAGCAGTTATCTGTGGTGCAATGTTTGGTGATAAGTTAAGCCCGCTTTCTGATACAACAAACTTAGCTCCAGCTGTCTCAGGTGCAAAGTTAGGTGATCATATCCGTGCCATGTTTTGGACAACGATTCCTACATATATCATTACGTTAATTATCTTTACTGTTTTAGGAATCCAGCAGACAAGCGGTGGTTATACAGCAGGAGATATTTCAAACTATATTACAGAATTAAATGGAGAATTCCATCTTGGAGCGGTAACATTAATTCCTGCAATCTTAATTATCGTGCTTTTACTTTGTAAGGTAAATGCAATCTCTGCACTTGGAATTTCAAGTTTTGCAGCAGGAGCAGTTTCATTTTTTGTACAGCATGCGACATTACAGAGTATTATTCAGACTGCATATAGTGGATATACAACTACAATTGAGGAAGGGGTACTTCAGTCCATCTTAAATCGTGGTGGTATGGGAAGTATGTTACAGTACGTTGCCATCATCAGTTTTGCTGTTGGTATGGGAGGTATGCTTGAAAAACTCGGCGTATTAGAGCACATTTTAAATGCGGTTGTAAAGCGTATTAACAGTGATGGTTCTATGATTTTAGTTACTTTAATTGTTGGCTATATCACAAGTTTGATCAGCTGTTCCCAGCCAATGTCTCATGTACTGACAGGCCGCTTAATGGCACCAGTATTTAAAGAAAGAAAAGTGGCACCGGAAATCCTTTCCCGCTGTCTTGAAGATTCAGGAACAATGGCAGGCCCAATGATTCCATGGCATGGCTATGGCGTATATATGGCAGGAACACTTGGTGTAGCCTGGGCTGCATTCTTCCCATATTTGTTCTTGCTGTATTTAACACCAATTTTCAGTATTATTTATGGATTTACTGGAATATCTATTAAGCATGTTTCTGGGGAAGAAGTAGCGGAGTAGTGTTCTGATAATTTTATATATAGTTAGCAATTGAAAATGTAGGGAAAGCATAATATAAATTAAGATAAAAGATATAAAATACAAAATAGAGAAGGATACAATAAAATGAAAACAAAACTTGTTCTTTTAGGTACAGGCACACCTAATGCCTGCCCGAATGCAAATGGTCCGTCTTCCGCAGTAGTTGTAGGAGACAGGGCATATATTGTAGACTTTGGGCCGGGAGTAGTCAGACAGGCTTCCGCAGCTTACTTTAATGGAATTGATGCGTTAAGACCAGATCTTTTAACAGTGGCATTCTGTACACATCTGCATACAGACCACACTGCCGGATATCCAGACCTCATTTTTACCCCGTGGGTATTAGAGCGTCCGGTTCCACTCAAAGTATTTGGCCCTAAGGGAATGCAGCATATGACAGATCATATCTTAAAAGCCTATGAGACTGATATTGATTTCCGAATTAACGGATTTGAAAAGGCAAATGAATCGGGATACCGAGTGGAAGTCACAGAAATCGAGTCTGGAATTATTTATAAAGATGACCGTGTAACAGTAGAGGCATTTCCTGTAAGTCACGGAACTTTAGAATGTTATGGATACAAGTTTATAACACCAGATAAAACTATTGTGATTACAGGCGATACAGCCCCACTTGATATCGTGGCAGAAAAAGCCAAAGACTGCGACATTCTTCTTCACGAAGTAGAATATGCCGCCGGAATATCCTGCCGTGAACCAAAATGGCAGAAATATCACCGCGAGGTGCATACATTAAGCACAGACCTCGCCCAGGTTGCAAAAAAAGCCAATCCCAAGCTTCTCGTAACCTACCACCGTATTTATCATATGAATATTCAGGATAACCGTAAGAATCTTGCAGCGGAAATGGCATGGAGGGATGAAGCTATTCTTGACGAGATACGAGAGGCTGGCTATGAAGGTTATGTGGTTAATGGCAAAGATTTGGATGTATTCTGATTTGCGCAGGCAAAGGAGACGCTCTCAGTAAATAAAAATAACCTATATTTGTGACTTTAGTCGCGGCGGTTTGAATACTCGCTTACACACGCTCGTATCCAAACCTTGCTCCGAGGCCACAAATATGCTTTATTTCGCTTCAGGAGTTCGTCTGCTTTGCAGCCTCACAAATCAGGATTAATGTCTTTGTTCTTTATTACTATATGTTTCGCAAAAGCGCGCCGCAAACGATGGTTCTTCATTTCCGGCATATAAATGTGAAATATCTCCTATTTTTAAACCACGGAAATATGCAATACCCTGTTTTCGTTCTTCGGTGACAACTTCGGTAACGGAAGTCGGTGCTAATGCAAAGCTATTCCATAAAGTAAATGGAGAAACATTCCATAAATGAGAAAGCAATACACAGATCAGTCCAAAATGACAGAATAAAGTTATTGTTTCTGTACTTTCTTTTTCTACACGATAATAACCATTTTCACGGACATAACCGTGTTTTGCGAGGAGTGTGTCAAATTCTTTTGTAACTTTATCATATACGTCTTCCATATCAGAACATTTTGCTACTAAAGAATGTCTCCAATTTATTTTGTCCATATATTCTTCATGTTCTGTCAAATATCCCGGTGCCATATCCCACACAATTCTTGGGCGATACTTTTCTCCCTCTTTTTCAATATCCGGATAAGCTTCCGCAAGTTCCGGAGCTTTATTAACATCTAACTTAGCCGGAAACTCCTGCAGCCATTCCACAGTTTCTGCTTTGCATCCAGCCGCTTCTAAAGACGGAAGTGCCGTACGTTGTGCTCTTCCAAGCGGAGAAACATAACATTTACCCATATGAAGAGACAATGCCCGTTTAGCCAGTAGCTCTGCTTCTCTGCATCCTTTTTCAGTCAATGTATCATTTTCATAATCAGGGTCACCGTGTCTTATTAATAAAATTCGCATACTATGTAGATTCCTTTCTTATCCTGTATAATTCTTATAATTAGAGTGTATATAAATTAACATATTTCCCTTTATACTATTATTTAGAAATTCTTCCCTTTGGATATAAGATTGCATCTCTTTTTACCCCAAATAATCTTGTCACAAATCCAAGAACGGTTCCTACAAGAACAGCCGCAATAATTGTACCAACACCAACTGAACCAAGCCGTCTAAGTGTAAGTAAACAGGAAATTAATGAAATTGTGACCATACTCACATCAAATCCTATTTTTACTTTATTAAAAAGGAATAGAATACGGAATTGAACTTACTGGTGATACTCCAAGATCAGACTTTACTGACATTGAAATACCGAGTGTCATAATAAAAAGTCCAAAAATATATACCAGAATACGCACTGGATAATTCTCTTCTTTTAGCTTTTGCATCATTTGTATACCTCTAACTATTTTCACAAATTCCTTACCAATAATATCCCCGAAAATAAAATTTGTCAAATTACTATTTAATTCATTAAGAACAGACGCCCGAGAAGAGAATCGTGGTGTGCATCCCGTCAAGTAGACAATTAAAAAAATATAAAATTTTTGTGTTGCC
>URYK01000022.1 GCA_900552125.1 uncultured Solobacterium sp.
AATTATCTTTTGTGTATCTACTAACTTTTTTGCCAACTTTAACTTAATGACATTGGTAAGAATAGTTTTATTTTTTTTAATTTTATCATATTTTTTTTCTGGCCCTCAATACATAGATTACATATATAAAGAAATCAAACTATGTATCTTTATATGCTTGATAATTAATATATTGTCTGCACTTGTAAGAACAGATGACAATTCGAATTAACTAGAACATCAATATTAAAAGATTGCTTTTAATATAAACTAATGCGAAAATAAAACTTTTTATAAGGATTTTAGTTAAGATGCCATCAAATAAGTAAATGCAAATTTTAATTAGTGTCGCCAAATTAGAAGCCACATCACCATTATGTGATGTTCATACAATAAGTCATTAAGTCAGTAGTAATAACATGTCGAAGAAAAATTTAAATTTTTTTATATTTCTCTTCAAAGTATTTTACAAGTCTCTTTTTTGCTTTCTTTGTTGTTACAAACTCAAACCATTTTACTTCTGCTGTATAATGTGCATATTCTCCTTTTACTGTATCTGCAACAATATCAATTCTGTCTCCTTCACATAATTTTGTTGATAGATCAACTCTATTAGAATTTTGATTTAAATATGCAAACTGCGCACATAACCCCAATTCATCATGAATTGCAAAAGCGAAATCTAAAACAGTGGCTCCTTCTTGGATTTCAAATCTTTCTCCATCATTTTTAAATACAATGATTTTGTCAGAAAATGCATCATAAATATCATCATCTTCAATCCGATTGATAATCACACCATCTGTCGTACCATTTTGAAACTGCAAATAATCCTCCTTTTTTAATAGTGTAAATAGATAATGATTTTCTAAATAATCTTCAAGAACAACACTATTCTCCCCACAATATGTTTCCTCTTCAATCCAATAGTATCCATTTTTATGAAGATATTTATTGTATATATCATAGAAAACCTTATAACAATCTTTATCTTCTGAATCAATTAATACAAGATAGTGTTTAATTGGGATAATACATTCATCAATGGCATCTTTAATATCACGATCAATATTTCCAGTTACTTTAATTAACCTATTATAAAGCTGTCGTTCAGTTACCTTTTCATCAACAATTTGAATCGCATTTTTTTCTTCACTTTCATGACAAATTTCAGAAAGTAAAGAATCAACCTCATTAATAGATTTAACAAGAGAATTTACACGACTGTTATATGCCTGATTAATGAATTGAAAAGTTGCATCATCAAGAATTTTAAAGCAAAGATTATCAATTTCGTTATAGAAGAAATTCGCGTTTAGTTCCTTGGCAATGGGCAATAAATATTTTCTTGTATCCTCTGCTTTCTTAATGCGTTTTTGGGGATCCTTTTTCCCTCCAATTGTTCTTAAATTATGGATCCTATCGGCAAACTTCACATAAAAAGCATATTTGTTTTCTGAAGAAAGATTAATAAACTTATTAACACTAATTCTATCTATTTCTTCTTTTGTAGCTCCTTTTACTTCTTCCTTATCAATCTTAGTAACTGCATCTACTATATCAGCTACTTCTCGATTTGTTGCTAAACAAATATCCTGTATAGTCATACCGTCTACGTCCTCAACAACATCATGTAATAACGCAGCTGCGACAATATTAGTTTCAAAACCTTGATACGCTAATATTTCAGCAACTGATAAAGGGTGCGATAAATAAGGTTCTCCAGTTTCTCGATATTGTTTACGATGACACTCTTTAGCGGTATCATATGCCGTTTTTAATATTGATGGATTAATTATAAATTGCTTTTCTTTCATGTAGCTCAACATTTTTTTAAAACGTTTATCTAATTCCTGATACATATAATTAACCTCCAATCTAATTAAATTGTTTTCCTATTAAAAGGCTTAATAAACTTATACCATGATTTTTCTTGTTCGTTACTCAGATATCCAATTTTAAATCTTTGATTATCAAATATCTTTTTAACAATCAATTCAAAATTATGTTGCATTAATACTTCCTTTTCCTGACTTGATAGATTTTCAATTAATACATTATTATTTTCTCCATAGAACTGGTTGAATTTTTCAATCAACAATTTAGATTCTTTTTTCAAATCAAAATGATAGTTGTTTAAAAGCAAATATTGTGCAATTTCGGGCTCTGTTAAATCAATAACTGCTTTAGATAGTCCAATATATTGAACACAAGCATTATGTTCTCCTCCACGTGAAAGAGATGCAATGGTACCCAATCCACCAATATAATCTTTTTCGCTATTTGGATTTGATAATATTAAACTAGCCTTTTCTTTTTTACTGTTTAATAAATCTATATAAACAGCACTTCCAATTACATCATATACTCCTTTATAACAATAAACATGTTCGCTTTTTCCAGCAAGGTGATAGAATGTATCCTTAATTTCTTTAAAATCTTTCTTTTTTAAATACGCATAATTTACTGAACTCTCTCTATTAAGTCCAAAAACCGCAATCGAATGATATGTTGCTAATCCTAAATCGTTTGTTGTCTTATATAAGAATAACAAACCATACTTTAACGACTTCTCTAGCGATAATGAATGGAGATAATTTGTGTTCGTATTAAAATAATAAATATGATAAAATCCTAAAAATTTATCATAAAATGACTGATCTGCATTAATAACTTCTTTTGCAGTAATTGTATCATCTTTATCATCAACAAATTGATACAATAATCTATCAATAGATATATTATGTAATTGTTTTATCTTCATCATTACATGGATTGCTGGTTCACTACTCCCATTAAGATATTTGGTTAAAGCTGGTTCTGATATACCAAGTGCTTTAGCAAACTCCTTTTGACTACCATACATTTTTGATACTAAGTAGCGCAAGTTATACATAAGATGCGTTTCATTACAATTTAATTTACAATTTTTCATGATTCCATCCTCCTTAATTACATTTTATCAAATATTATTACTAATTCACTATTAATTTTTCAACAATCTTTCTTTTTTGTAAATTTTGATTTATAATTGTAAATTGAATTTTTGATAAGTATTATTTAACTAAAAAAATCGCATACTTACTATAAAAAAAACTCATGTCGTGTAAGTTGTACGAATTTACCTCACAAAATAATCTTACACCTAGAGGTGGCTCTATTAATGTTTTTTTATGCAATGGCTCTATACCCGGATTGAGTGGCTCTTAATTAGGTTCTTCCACAATTTTATGTTTTTGGTTTCCAAACAAATGATAACTACTGATTAATACTAAAGCTACGGTATTCTACAATCACAATATACGCTTTTTTACGGATGAACCATCAATTGCGGACAAAGTGGTTAAAGATTCATCAATATTTGATATTTGATTCTTAAAAAACTAAGCACACAGTGAATTTATATATTCATAGTGTGTAATTTATATTGATTTAATATGACTTTTTGTTAAAATCTGTAAATCAATTTTCCCTTCAAATTTAGATTTACGTAATTCTCTATCCATTATAAATACATAGAAATAATTTATAAAAGAAATCTGTAAAACTATGAACTGCAATTTTTATTTTAAAATTTAGTTTACAAACTCGTTTTAAGAGCTAATTCTCCTACAATAATTAGTACATCTATTATATCATCGTCCAATCGTTTAATTGGTAAATGTAAATAAAATGCATACGAATAAAGTTTAAGTACAGCCATTAATACAAAGCCTCTAAAATCCAGTTTAATTACTGGATTATTTTCATTATAAAATTTAATAACTTCCTCTATTTCTTTTCGTTTTGAATAAAATATATTTATATAATCATACATACTATATTCTCGTGTAAGGTATAAATCTACTAAATCAACATATACAGAAGATTTTATAGAAAAATCAAAATCAACAAATGCATAGTTAGCAAAACCATTACTAAGCATATTTTTAGATGTTAAATCATTATGTATTATGCAATCGTTGATATTATAAAGTCGTTTAAATTCATTATATACATTAGTATATATATTATATAGTTTTTCAACTCTTTTTTCTCCACTTGTTTTATCTGTTAACGACTTTATTGGATATGTATAATATTTCTCCTCAAATCCAATAAGTAACTTATCAAGATGAACTCCGCATACTATGGTATCAGCGGGAAGAACATTACCTATTTGATACCCTTCTTTATATAAACTTGAAATATAATGAAACTTTGCTAATGCTACTACCTGGCTCATGCAAAATTTATTAATTGGGAAAAAATTTTCAACATACTCTTGAAATTCATATACATTCTTACCATCGAAAAAAATAATTAAAACTCGTCCAACTTTTATTCCATTTTGATATAAAAAATCAATATATTTTTTCTTTTCTGAACAGGCTCTTAAATCAAACGATTTGTCCATTTTTTTTACCAAATATTTTCTTTCGTCCAACAAATATATATTTACATTTTTCGAAATATTATCTATATATTGAATTTTAGAAAAATTCGCATTAATAAAATCATTTATATTCATTAACAATACTTCCCTTCCGACATTTCTTACGTAGAGTTTAATATAGAAAAAGATAGTGCAACATTCAAAATATGTCACACTATCTTAAAATACGGTTATTTAAAACTACCACAAGTAGCACATGAGTTGTCAATCAAAACAACTTCTACAACTTCTTTATTTTCCATGACCTTCACCTCCTCTATACCAACATGTTTTATCACTTGCAAAGTAAGAATTTCCAAAATAATTAGCTGTTGCTCTACACCCTCCGCAAATACGCTTATGCTTACAATGTTCACACTCTCCCGTAAAATGTCGTAGACATAACTTTTTTAAAAGTTGACTTGATTCATATGCTTTAGTTAATTCCTCAACATTTTTAAATTTTCGTATATCTTCAACTAAAGGTTCATTAAATACTGAACACGGAGTAATTTCATAAAATGTATTTACATTAAAACAATCTATTCCAGCTGTACATCCTCCAAAAACTATAGGATTAGATTCAATTTCATAGACTTTTTCTGAAATCCAGGGATTGTTCAAAACTAAGCATTTCAACGGATCTTCAGTAACAATTTCAATTTTGTTCCTCCACTTACGACTTAATATCGCAAGGTTTGTTAGAAAATTGTATTTTTCATTAGGCGTTAAAACTTTGTCATCTTCTGCACCCTTTCCAACAGGTATTACACTTCCTACTCCTAAACGCGAAACGCCTAAATCAACAAGCAACTCAATCATATCCTCTATTTGATTTATAGTTTCTCTAGTAACAGTCATCCTTACAGATGAATTTAATTTTGGATATTTTTTCAGAAATTTTAAAGACTGTATAACCTTCTGAAATGCACCTACATAATTTCGCTTTTTATCGTGTTCAAAACTATTAACACTATCTAAACTTAATTGAATAGTTAAATTTGAAAAATTTAGCTCATTCAGTTCAGATAAAATACTTTCTGTAAGAAGAGATCCATTACTAGTAACAACAATTTCTCCGAAAGAATAACTGCGAATTAAATTCATAATTTCTAAAAAATGTGGATGCATCAATGGTTCTCCCCCTGAAATTGTCAAATTAAAATTATCATTCTTATTTATATTTGCGAATTCTAAAATCATTTGTATAGTATTGAGATCCATAAAAATTGATTGTTCATTAGATGCACGACAATGAGTACACCTCATATTACATACACCAGTAATTTCAATCTGAGCATGGGAAAATGAAGTCTTATATATTGCTTTATCTGTTTCAACCAACATAATAATCAACTCCTTATTTTAACTGATATAATAAGATTTAATAATAAGTTAAATCCACATATCCTTTGATTATATTTTATCAAAAAAAGATTATTAGCACCACCGTAATTTGAAGATTTAAATAAAAAACATAAAAACATAAAAATCTTATGATGGCATGAATTTAAAGACAAATTTTATTTCTATAGAACACCAGCAGCAAAAGTATGTAATTTATAAAATAAAATTCATTTTTTACTATTTTGAATAAATCGATGTTCAAATTTGAATATCAAATAACTCCTATCTCAGTCAGCAATTCTTCTGCTGTTAAATGCATTACTTTCATCATTCCTACTAACAATTCAGGTCTTATCTTACCCCTGCCATATTCAAAGTTATTTAGATATGTTCTTGACACTTCAAGTCTAGCTGCAAGTACCGTCTGACTTAATCCTCTTTTTCTTCTATAGTATTTCAGCATGCTCTCAACTCTTCTTCTTTTGATCAGATAATATCGTTCATCACCCATCACTTCTCTGATCCATCTTTCATCAGCCATGCTACGATAAATATCAACAAAATGCTTATCGAAGATTTGCCCAGGTGTAATCTCCAACCCAGAAGCAATATTACAAATAAGTCCGATCGAACAGTTTCTTTTTCCACATTCTACCCTGTAATAATTATCCATATTTACACAAGCAAGTTCAGCAAACTGATTCAGACTTAAATCATATTCTTGTCTCAATTGTTTTAATCTTTGTCCAATCACTTTTAGCGCAGTGCTATCATACTTAAGCTGACTCATTTTCCTTTTCCTCTTTCAATGCAGCAAGGAACAGTTCGTCATATCGTTCATCAAAGAAATCCTGCAGTTCCATTCCCAGACCATCCAATAATTGAACCAACATCATGACAGAAGGATCGGTTTCTCCTCTTTCTACGTTCAAGATGGCATTATGATGCTTCCCAACCTTTTTCCCAAGCTCCGATGCAGTCAATCCTCGATATTCACGAAGTTCCTTTAATCGCTGACCAGTCACTTTTATGGCACTGTGCATATTCTTATATTTCATGATAACAATCCGCCTTTCACTTAACTTATGACACCATTCTATCGTGCATTTTCCAACCTGTCAGCGTTTTACGCTAGAATTTACGCCAAAAATTACGTCAAATTTTACGCGAAGTGAGTTTTGATTTGTTGCATATCTGTTACATATTTTGTGCTTACCCATTGCTCACCAGCAACTCTCATTACTCATTCGGACAAAGAAAAAACCCCGATATAATCGAGGTTTTCCTTTGTTTTCTGCTGTTTCGTGTACAGCCCAATTCTTGACAAAATTAACGTTTTGTTATTTTCTAGATATATTTAAAATAATTGCATAACAAAAAAACTCGAATATATCGAGTTTTTTTTGTAATAAAAATTTATATGTTACCTTATGTAGCTTTGTAGATTCCTTATAAATAAGATATAAGTCTAACTATCTCTATTTTTAATTATTTTTTTATATTTTTAATGTGTTTTATCCTTATTAAAACGAGAGTGTTTTTTCAATAAAAAATACTATTTTTGCTTACATAGCCAGTCTTAGCACTGGCCATGAGAAAGGAGGTAAATATATATGACAAAAAAATGTAATGTAATAGTTGTTGCAAACCAAAAAGGTGGAACAGGAAAAACCACTACTACAGAAAATGTAGGCATAGGTTTAGCAAATCAAGGTAAAAAAGTATTGATGGTTGACTTTGATCCACAGGGAGACTTATCAGCTTGTTTAGGATTAAAGAATACCGATGATATGGAAAACACTATATCCAAGGCAATGAATGATATTATTTACGATAAGGAAGTTGATTACAACAGCCTTATCATTCACCACGAAGAACAGATTGATTTAATCCCAAGCAACATTGAACTTGCTGACTTTGAATTAAAGCTAGTAAGTGTCATGAATCGTGAACGAGTTCTTGATATGTGTCTTAATCCTCTCAAACAACACTATGACTATATCTTGATTGATTGTCCCCCTTCTCTTGGTATGCTGACAATCAATGCATTATCTGCTGCTGACAATATTCTCATACCAGTGCAGGCTCAGTATCTGCCAGCTAAAGGTATGACAAAGTTACTTAATACAATCGGCAAGGTAAAACATCAGATCAATCCAAAGGTCGATATACTTGGTGTTGCCATCACTCTTGCTAATATGCAGACCAATTTGGGAAAAAGTACAGTGGAAACAATTAGAGAAAATTATGGAAAACATATCAAAGTATTTAATTCAATTATCCCTATCGGTGTTAAAGCAGCTGAAGCAAGTGTATCTGGAAAAAGTGTATATCAACATGCAAAAGACAGTAATGTGGCTAAAGCCTATGAAGATTTAACTAAGGAAATCACAAAAATTGAAAAGTCAAAACATAAAGGTACACCAGAAAGATAGGAGTTGAAATATCATGGACAAATTTGATTTTGGACTTCCTAAATTTGAAGATACTCTTTTTTCAACTGAGGAACAAAGACAGGAAGCCAGGCTTGAAAAAGTCATGAAAATTCCTATCAGTGAAATTCATGACTTTAAACAGCACCCTTTCCATGTCCGTATGGACGAGGATATGGTAAAACTGATTAACAGCGTAAAAGAAAATGGTGTCTTAATGCCTGCTCTTGTCAGACCAGATAAAAATGGTGGATATGAGATGGTATCAGGTCACAGAAGAAAATTTGCATTAGAGCAAAATGGGATAATGGAAATCGATGCTATAGTTAGAGAACTTGATGATGACCAAGCGACCATCATCATGGTTGATTCCAATATTCAGCGTGAGCACATTTTGCCAACTGAACGCGGATTTGCCTATCGAATGAAATTAGAAGCAATGAAAAGGCAAGGGAAAAGAACAGATTTAACTTTTGGCCAAGTCGGCCAAAAGTCAAAGCCGATAAATTCATTAAAGACTTTATCTAATGATATTGGTGAGAGCATGAAACAAATACAACGTTACATTCGATTAACATACTTGGTTAAAGAATTAAGAAATATGGTAGATGGAATTCAAGAAGATGGATTTACTATCGCAATAAATCCGGCATATGAACTATCTTTTCTTCAAATTAAGGAACAAAACGAACTCGTTGAAGTCATCAAGGAAACTTTAGCTACCCCTAGCCTTGCTCAGGCTCAGGAATTAAAACGTAAAAGTCAAAGTGATGAATTATCTAAAGATATGATGATGGATATGTTACTGGCCGACAAGCCAAACCAAAAGGAAAAAATAAGTCTCAAGATGGAGGAAATTAATAAATATTTTCCAAAATCTTATACACCTAACCAAAAAAAGGAGATAATTCTTAAACTGTTGGGTGAATGGCATAAAAAAAGAGAAAGAGAACATTCTAGATAATTAATATTCACATATGTGAATGATGAATTTGTAGAATTTTCAAATTTCAGCGTATTCGTGGGGGTAGTACGCCTTTTTTTGTTGCCAGTCGTGACTGTTTTTCCCCCTAAAACCCCCTTAACATTCCGAAAGGAATCACCTTTGAACTCTTAAATTCACTATATATTATAACTAACTAATTATATATAGAAATACTTATATGGTTTCATACATTTGTTATACAAAATAGAGTTATCTATAATCATGACAAGAGGTGATTCTTATGAAAAAAATATTAATAGCATTATTTATCATAGGTTTAGTTATTTATTTAACTTCAGATAGTGAAGAAAAGCAAAAACGTAAAGAATACAACGTTGAACAAATAGAAAAGAATATTGCTCCATATATAAATTAAATCAAAATTAAATAAGCAGAATATGAAAGACGTCTCAAATATGAGATGTCTTTTTTGTTGGAAAGGAAATAAATATGAAAATTAAAATAAGATCTCCATGTTCATTATTTTAATTTAAAACACTGCAAATAAAGAATAAAAATAAAAAGGAGAAGAACAATGATTAGTCGAATAAAGAAGTATTTCAAGAAGACAGTACTATGTCTCGCTAGTACTGTAACCATTATGGGAAGCATGACAATTAATGCTAGTGCATTGACTGGAATAACCAGTTCAATAAGATATCCAGAATGGAAATTGGCTTATCCTGATACCGAACAAACTGAAGGAACAGAAGGATATCTAATGGTTAACAATGAACCTGTTTTCTGCGTCAATTATCATGAAACATTTAGAAGTGGAAAGACAGTTACACAAGGAACTTTTGCTGATGTAGGTATCAGTGAAGAAAAGGCAAAAAAATTAAGCCTTATCGCTTATTATGGAACTAAGGTACCAGGAAGAACTGATAGAGACTGGTATGCTATTACCCAAGGACTTATTTGGAGAGTCATCCATGAAGATAATAGCCTTAAATATGTTCGTACCAATACAACTCCAAACTTTGCAAGCACCCAAGCTGCATGGAATCAAATTTTAGCAGATGTTGATAGATATTATGTGACACCATCATTTACAGATACTACTCAGACAGTTGATGCCGATAGAAGCATCACATTAGAAGATTCAAATGGTGTATTAAACGATATGGTCATTACTGATAATGGTGGATTAGATGTATCTATCCAAAATAACAATCTGATTGTTAAAGGGAACCCTGATGCCTCTGATGAAGTCACTATCACCTTAAAGAAAAATATTTCAGCTAATGAAACTGGTACAAGCATTGTTTATACATCTCCAGATTGTCAAAGTGTTGCCAGTTTTAAAGTAGATAATAATTTGGAAATCAAATTAAAAGTTATAGTTAATAAATTCGGTAAATTAGAATTAACAAAATACAATGATGATAAAACATCTACAGTAGCCGATACATCTTATCGTATTACTGGACCTAACGGATTTGATGAAACGCATACAACAGATAAAAACGGAAAAATCAAATTAGATAGATTAGTTCCAGGTGAATACAAAGCATTAGAAACTAAAGCAAGTAATGGCTATTTGATTAATGTTACTGAAAAGACATTTACAATTAAAGCTAATGAAACAACTTCTATTGAATTTACAAATAATGAACCGACCGGAAAGATTGAATTAATAAAATCAATTGACTCTTCTAAAACAAACAATTTAATCGGTGATGCAACATTGGAAGGCAATACTTATGAATTACGTGCCAAAGAAAAAATCACAAATAAAGCTGGTACAAAAATATATTATGAAAAAGATGCTTTAGTATCAACCAAGAAAACTAACAGAGATGGAAAAATCACTTGGGATAATCTTCCTTTGGGTAATTATTATATCAAAGAAACATCATCAAATGATTCATTGGTTTTAAATACTTCTATTATCAATGTTTCTCTTGAATATCAAGATCAAACAATTTCTAAAGTTATCAAAGAAAGTGATACATCAGATCGTGTCAACATGCAAAAAATTCAGGTATTCAAATCTGGTGAAAAAGATGGTATCTCAGGTATTGTAAAAGGATTACAAGGAGCAGAATTTACCTTCAAATTAAAATCTGAAGTTGATCACGTTGGATGGGATAATGCAACAACATATGCAATCATCACTACTGATGAAAATGGTCGTGCCACGACTCCATATCTTCCTCACGGAGAATATCTAGTCAAAGAAACAAAGACTCCAAAGGACTATATCACTGCTCCAGACTTTACAATCAGTGTTACTGATGATTACACGGAATATGAAGATATTGAACAAATCAAGATTATCAATATTAACAATAGACCATTCACTTCACAATTAAAACTTGTAAAAATCGATGAAGAAACAAGAAAGACCGTCACTTTAAATGGTGCAAGCTTTAAAATCAGAGACAGTGAGGGTAACTATGTTGTTCAAAAAGTTGCAGGACAAAAAATTGATACTTTTGCAACAAATTCAAAGAATCAGGTAACTGTTCCTTTTGGTGAACTAGGAGAAGTTACTTTACCATTAGAATTGGATGCAGGAACATATACAATTGAAGAAATAAAAATACCAGAAGGTTTCCTTGAATTGAAGGAACCTATTACTTTTACCATAACTAATCAGTATGATTATGATGTAGACGATGATAAAGCACCTATTCTTACTGTAAAAGTGGCCAATGCTCAACCTAAAGGAAAAATCATTATCAATAAAAAAGATAAGGAAACTGGCAAAGCTATGGCAGATATAGAATATCTGCTGACTGCAAAAAATGATATTGTTTCTGCAATAGATGGCTCTATTCTTTTCAAAAAAGGTGAAGTTGTTACTAAAGGAAAAACTGATGTCAATGGACAGATCATTATTGGTGATCTATTCATGGGCGAATATGAATTAAAAGAAACATTGACAAATGAAGGTTATGTTTTAGATGAAACTGTACACGACATTGTCTTTAAAGCAAAAGATACAACAACTAAGGAATATACTCATGAAATCGATGTCACTAATATTGCTCCATATGGACAGATTGATTTATTTAAGACTGACAAGGATTCAAATGAACCTTTAGGTGGCATTACATTTGAACTAACAGCAAAAGAAGATATTTATTCTCTTGATGGAAGAAACACATTACTGTATAAAGCTGGTGATAAAGTATCTATAGATATTTCTGAAAACGGACTATATGTAACCAATGAACTTGGAGAAATCCATATTGGAAATCTTCCATTAGGAAAATATGAATTGAAAGAAGTTCAGACCCTTGAAGGATATGTGCCAAACGATACAATATATGAAATTGATTTAAGCTATGATCATAGTGATAAAGTCATCTATACTAAAGAAATCAACGTAGAAAACGAAAAAACAACAACTGAAATTTCTAAAGTCAGTGCAACTGATGAAAAAGAACTAGAAGGTGCTCATTTATCGCTAAAAGATAAAAATGAAAACATCATTGAAGAATGGGTTTCAGGCAAAGAATCTCATATCATCAGAGGGCTTTTGATTGGTGAAGAATATACACTTCATGAAGACTTGGCACCTATTGGTTATGCAACAGCCAGTGATGTGACTTTTACAGTCAACGCTGATGGAACTCCAACAAAAGTGACTATGAAAGACGAAATCACAAAGGTAGATATTTCAAAGGTAGATGCAACAAATGAAAAGGAAATTGAAGGTGCTAAACTATCTTTGACTGATAAGGAAACAGGAGAAATTGTTAAACAATGGACTTCAAAGAAAGAACCACATCGAATCGAAGGATTAGAGGTAGGAAAAACTTATATCTTGCATGAAGATCTTGCTCCAGTAGGATATGAAGTTGCCAGTGATGTTGAATTTACTATTGCTGATACTGGAGAAGTTCAAAAAGTTGTCATGAAAGATCAACCTAAGACAACTGTTGTGAAAACTGGAGATGATTCTCAAACAGGATTATATCAAGCAGTCATGGCAATGGCAGGAATTACAGTCCTAGTGATATCAAAAAAATCAAAAAAGAAAGATGGTGACATGAATGAACAGTAGCCTATGGATTATAACAGTAACATTATCAATCATGATAGCTGTTTTAGGCATCAAGATATATGTCAAAGTCAAAAGACAAAAAAGAAAACTCATTGAAATGAAACAAAAACAATAACAATCTATTTTTTAAAAACAGGTGGCATTATTGCTACCTGTTTTTATATAAAGGAAAGGAATGAAAAACATGCTTTTTAAAACCAGAACGGAACATCTAGAAAATATAATCAATGAAATATTTGCATCTAAGCTATATGAACATCCGCATATTGACTTTATTCTCGTTAAAAAAATCAACGGAAAAGATTATTACGCAGCTGGCGTTTCAGATAAAATCAATCCACATGAAGCTTTTCTATTTCGTCCAAAAGCGAGAAGCAAATCAATTCCCATTCAAAATATTCGTTATGACAAACAAAAATGTAGAGATCTATTTGATGAGTGCATTGAGGGATATGTTCTTCAACAAATGCAAAAAGGATATAAGATTATCTATATGTCCATTGGCTTTCATATTACATTATGGGAATTTATAGATAATTTTTATCACAGCATTGAATATTTTGATGATGGACTTACTTATTATATGTCTTTCTGCTATGAAATTGGTCTCACGTCTACTCTATTATCTCACTATATCTGTGGATATTTTCCAGATTTCATTCATGATTTTTTGGGTGAAGTGACATTTGAATCATCTAAAGAACTGGCCGAAAACATTATAGAAAGTAACAAGCATATGATAACTTCTTTAGAACTCAGAAATGAAATATGCTACAAGATTCTTGATAGGAGAACAGAAAATGAAGAAAGAAATTAATGATTTCATCAATGACTCCTATCAAATATTTAGGGATAAAGAAGAATTTGATATGGTCATCAGTCAAGTTTTGTCACTTAAAAATGAAGATGGAACAATTGGATTTCAGGCAATAGCTGTATCTCAAAGCGATTCTGATGAAATCAGATGTATTCGTGAAAATATTCAGGGAAAAACAGAATACCAGAAAGTTCCCAGCTGGGACTATAACATTGAGGATTATCTGCTAGATGACCTTGAAAATGGGTTTGAGATAGAGTTCATGACAGTAGATGAGCATTGTGGCATCTGGTACACCATTGATAACTGGCGCGAAGATATTTCTCATGTGGATGGTCTTCAAAAATATCTATCCTACTGTCAACAAAATGAAATCACTTCACAAGTCATTTCATTATATAGTTCAGATCATATAAATATTTTTGATCTTTATCAGGAGGCAAATGGACCATATAAAATTATTGCTGAAACAAGTATTGGAAGCAGAGCGATTGTTTTAGGACATAACTCTATTTCCCCGTCCCCTTATGTGACATGGGATACTACACCTAACAGAAAACATGGATATTATGCCGGTCACTATTTTTCAAGTTACACAGATGCTTTCAAGGATTATAAAGAGCGATGTCAAGTCATCATGAGCAAACATCTTGAATTTGAAAGAAATAAAACAAAGCCTAATAAGGTGAAAAAGGAATATGAAAGATAAAAATTCATTCAAGATGGTATTATGGAACGATGATAAGAAAGTATATATCGACCTTTCAAAAGGATATGATCATGTTTCTAATTCCCTTCGCAAGTTAGGATATAATTCTCCTTATGATGTTAAATTTACTCATGTAAGATTCAAGTTTACACATCAAAGTAACGAAAATTTAAAATATCTAGCTCAGATCGTTGATAAAGATGATTACATCATGGACGTATTTAGAGCATTTCAGTACCTTAATCATGAAGAAGGATTTGATAAATGTCTAAGTACATCAATAAATGAACATCAGATTCATTCTATTTCAGACATACTGGTCAAAGGAAATCTATATCAACTCAATAACAATAATAAAAACAATAATATACCCAACCCACAAAAGATAAAACTAGAAGATATAAGATTTCAGGAAATAACAATTTTTAATAAGCATGCGTTATTCACACCTTACCGAATTAACAGTAAAGTTCTTCCAAAAGGAGTATACAAATACGAATGTCAGAATGATGATAATCAAGATGGAACAATTACAATGATAGGAAAAAACATTCATGTAAATTTCTGGGGAACCATATTGACTACAAAGAAGATAGGATTACATCATGGATATAGAAAAATAAATGAGACTAAAGATGTATCATATAATGATGCTAAAAGTATCTCACTTCATGATTATCTTAAGAAACATCCTATTGTAAAAATGAATCACCTACGTTAATCCATCTTGTAATTCTAATTTTCTCATGAGATAATCTAATTAAAAGAACATAATTTATAGGGGTGAAGTCTTCTATGCATAACGAAAGTAGTAATCGATTATCTTCAGGAATCTTCAATGAAAAAAAAGAATTAGAAAAATCATGCTTAGATGATGCTATTAGCAAAATTCCTTGGTTACAAAAATTTGATTTAATAACAGATGATTCACATGAAAGACCTGATTTTATATTAGAAAAAAATAATGTGCTTATAGGAATAGAACATTTTCATATTGATACATTATACATTGACAAAAAGAAACATACCGGTTTAGCTCGATATACTTATAATGATATAAGAACCTTATATAACAAGTATCATCCAAAGGCAAAACAAAATACTTTTGAGACACAAGATGCTAAAGATGCTAGTTTAGAATTAGAAAAAATTATTAATGAATTAATATCTATACAAAACAACTTTGATTATAATTTTTTCATAAAAGAATGGGATAGGATTTTTAATAAACATTACCATAAAAGATATGAATATAAAAAAGAAAACCATTTAAATAAGCTGGGATTTTTAATTGAAATAAGAAGATATTTTAAATATCCTTATATTTGTATCAAAAATAATTCTAAAATTCATTTTGATTATAAAGGCATACCTATAACCAAAGATATCGCTAAATATTTAAACAAATATAGTGATGGAGTAGACTTTTTTATAGTAGTGGTAAAAGGATTATTTGATAATTATATAAATGTTGAATTTTATGATAGAAATAATCCTGCAATAGTAAAATATGATAGCTTCAAGTTTGTAAAAATACACAACAATATAAAAATTAATATTAAATAATATTAATAGCTTTTTATATTGAGGTAAAAAATATGGTTAAATTTAAAAAAATAAGAAACTCAATTTTGAATATTATTTTTCATACACCAGATAAAAAACTTAATGATATAGAAATCGAAAAAATAAAATTAAATGGTTTAATTCATTTTTGCACTGCTAAAAGTGCCACATATATCATTAAAGAAGGTGTTAAAGGAAATTTGAAAAAACCCATGAAAAAAAAGGAAATAGGATTTACGTGGTTTTATATTAACGATGACACAACTTTTGAGGAAAAAGTCGAAGAAATTCATAGTAAAGGTATAAGAAATAAATACGATAGTTATGTTGTATTTAAAGATATTGAAGATAATCAGATAAAAAAACTACGCATCAGAAGAAGAACAGATTGTGCTATCATTTATCCAAATGATTTTTCAACTACTAATATGAACAAATATCTTATACAGGATAGAATTAAACATTTAAAACATATTTTAAACCATAAAAACAAGTAATTGTTATGTACTGTTTTTTAATTATTAAATAAGAGATTCCTAATTTTCAAGAATCTCTTTTTATATACAAATGAAAGGAGGTTCAACATTGAAAACAAAATATGAATACATTCATGAGCTTCTACTTGAACAAGTTGAAAATCTTTCCAAGTCACCCTATAATTGGATGGCATTCTTAAAAACATCAGCTTATATGTTTAAGTTACCTTTTCAAGATCAGTTACTAATCCATGCTCAAAGACCTAATGCAACAGCATGTGCATCTTTTGAAACATGGAATGAAAAACATAGCAGATGGATACGCAAAGGTTCTAAGGGTATTGCTCTTCTAAACGATGATAACACCTTAAGATATGTGTTTGATATCAAGGATACCCGAAGTCCTAGCTTCAAACCTCTCTATCTATGGAGAGTAGAAATAAAAGATGAATTAGAATATATCCATATGCTTGAAAATAAGTATGGAGATATGAATTCTCCTATAGATTTAGGACGGGTAATCATTGAAATGTCATCTATCATTACTGAAGAAAATGTACAGGATTACCTTGCTCCCCTTTTCAAATTTCGAAAAAATAGCGAACTTGAGCACATGGAAGAACATGAAATCATGATTGAATTTAAATCATTATTAGTAAACTCTATAGCATTTGAAATCATTCACAGAAGTGGATTGAATGTAAATGATTACTTTACTGCTGATGATTTCTACGCTATAAAAGATTTTAATACCATTGATATGATCATGCAACTTGGAACAGCAAGTCGTGACCTATGTGAAATAGGCATGAATGATATTTCCACAAAAGCCAAGGAAATTATGGTCCGTACATTTGAACAATCTAAACAAATAATACAAAATAGGGGTGTAAACAACGAAAGGAGCGATACACATGAAAGAATTGACATACAATCAAGTGGGAGATTATCTAATACCGAATTTGAAAGCAGAAGAATCAATCTTCAACAGCAGATACGCAAGGATGAGATACAATTACCTCAAGGAGACCTATCCAGCACATCTTCTAGCATTGAGAGTGAAGAACGAACTCAACAATCACTTGAAAGAGATCGACATACAAGCCAAGCAGAGAATGGATATCCTAATGAATCAATTATTAAAGAAACAACCCGCTCCCAACAAAGAAACACATCAGATGAAATGGGTACAGCATATGAACAATCTCAAACAACAAGCCGAGGAAATAATCCTCAACGAACTGATTTACAACTAGATTTAGGATTTGGTGGTGAAGATAATACTTTACCACCTTTTGATTTATCTGATCTTCCTACATTGCTTAGAGAAGATGTTTCTTTACAGCACACAAAAGAAGAGATCCAACAATTCTTTAATGAACACGGCGATGATGAAGAACGTGCTATCTTTCTAGAATCCTGTTATGACGATACATTGGTACAAACGTTCAGAAAACCAGAGCGATATGACTTTTCCTATATAGGGTATAAGAAAAAGGATCATGGATTAGAAGTATGGTCAGGAAATTATCTTGATCAAAAATCATTGTCTTATCTCACGTTCTTTGAACTACAAAATGAAGTATCAAAACTGATTGAAAGTGGTGAATATCTTATTCCTACTTACAATAAGATGTCTCCAATTCAAAAAACATTCTACAACAAGACGATGAACAGGAATGTCGATTATTATCTGTTTTCCTATCATCCACAGTTCTTAAAGAGTTCATCAGAGATTATTTCTTACCTTAAATCAGAAACAGATAAGGATAAAAGAGCAGAATTTATCAAGGACTTCTATCCAGAAGAGGTTGTAGAAATCATGGTCGATGGCATTTCTCTAGGATTTAAGAAAGAAGATGACCATCTTCACATCTACATGGGGCATTATGATGACCAAACTACCTCATCAGATTATTCATGGAGCGTCGTAGATCGAGAAATTGAAGGCATGATCCTATCCCGTTATTTTGATCCAAGTATTCAGATTCCATCCTCATTGGAACAACAAAATGTTGTCTATGAAAATGAAGAACAACTCAACAACGGAATCTTCTTTTCACAAGAAGAAATTGACCGCATCCTAACAAGAGGAAGTGGATTTGACCAAGGAAAGATGCGAATCTACCAACAAATGCTCCGTCATGAATCAAATGATAAAAATGCAGAGTTTCTCAAACATGAATATGGAATTGGTGGATCTCATCCAGCTTTTGGAATTATTGATATGAACTATGATGCTAAAGGCATCGAATTATCTCGTTCAAGACAGATCGGAGAAACGGAAATCTCAGTCACGCTTAACTGGAAGAAAGTCGCAAAACGAATCAATGAACTTGTACAGTTAGACCGTTACCTTTCACCAAAAGAAAAAGAATACTACCCTACTTTTTTGCAGGAACAGATGAATCGTGAACTGGAATATGAACGTCAACAACTTGCTGATACCAACAATTTTGATTCTATTCAAGAAACAGCTATAGAAGAAAAAATAGAAACCATCAAAGAATACAGATGGAAAATCGGTGATACTATCTATAAAGGTGTTGATGAATATACCATTCTTGAAGATGGACAAGATATTGCTATTCAAAATAAGAATTTTCCTTTATTCATTGACTACATGAGCCGACAGGAATTCATATCCCTTTTAAAAGAAAACCCATTAAACGACGGTCTTCTAGTCGAAATAGAAGCATCTAATGATAATGTTCAAGAAACTCTTCCAAGTGAAGATAAACAAGAACAATTATATGAACGTTTCAAGGACATTGCTCCGGGACTTATCAATAGGACAAGTCCTTTTCTTGTTTATAGAACCGAAAATAGCAATGATTATCCCTTCACCATCGCTTTTGATCAGGAAACGAATATCATCGATATGTACCATGTTTATGAGATTGAAGGAAGAGAAGTCATGGAGCCACACATGCAATTTGAATTTGATGTTGAAAATAATGAAATCGTTCCTTTCTATTTCAATAATCCGATCATTGGGTTAGAATATGATCTGCATAATGGTACGGATTCAGAATTTGAAACAGAGCTCTATGATTATGCAATCCAATGGCTAGGAAATATCAAACAAAAAGGATATTATATTGAGTCTGAACAGATATACAAAGATGAAACAAAGATTGGTGTTTATTTCTACGATTACGATAAGGATCACAACGTTATCTATACTAACAATCCTTCTATTTCACAAGAACAAAAAAATGAAACTCCCCTACCTCAAGAGAAGATCAATTATCAAATCGTTGATGACCATCTTGGTGCAGGGACTCCAAAAGAAAGATATCGAAACAATATAGCAGCTATCAAGCTGCTTTTTTCTTTGGAAGAAGAAGGAAGACTGGCAACGAAGAAAGAACAGGATATCCTTGCCAGATATGTTGGATGGGGTGGTCTATCCGAAGCCTTTGATGAAACAAAATCAAACTGGTCTAATGAATATCATGAACTCAAGACCTTATTAAACGAGGAAGAATACAATGCGGCTAGAGAATCGACCCTAACGGCATTCTATACACCATCGGTCGTGATAGAAAGCATCTATTCCATCATCGAACGTTTCGGATTTCATCATGGAAATATACTAGAACCAGCTTGTGGTACTGGAAACTTCTTAGGAAAGCTTCCTGCTTCTATGGAATCTTCAAAGCTTTATGGAATTGAACTGGATTCCATTACAGGACGAATTGCGAAACAGCTTTATCAGAAAGCAAATATTGCAGTCGAAGGATATGAAAAGACTTCCCTACCCGACAGCTTCTTTGATGTTGCAATCGGTAATGTTCCTTTCGGTCAGTTTAAGGTATCAGATAAACGATATGATCGATTGAACTTCAATATTCATGATTATTTCTTTGCCAAGACCATCGACAAGATTCGTCCTGGAGGATTGATTCTTTTTCTCACTTCAAAATATACGATGGATAAAGCCAATTCATCGGTCCGTAAATATATCAATGAGCGTTGTGAATTACTAGGAGCGATCCGTCTTCCCAATGATACCTTCAGTGAAAGTGCCAATACCAAAGCTGTCAGTGATATCCTGATCCTAAAAAAACGAGAAAGACAGATGGTCAATGACGCTCCATGGCTTTATACACAGACCGATGGAAACGGACAAACATACAATGCCTATTTTCACGAACATCCTGAGATGGTACTTGGTCATTTTGAAATGGCAAAGTCCATGTATGGTCGTGATGATCTAACTGTCATCCCATTTGAAGATATCCCACTCAAGCAATCATTGGAAGAAGCAATTATGCATATTCACGGACAAATTGATGAAATGATCTTAGATGAATCCGTGATTGATGAACCAGAGGATACCATCGTCACGATACCAGCTGATCCAACAGTTAGAAACTTCAGTTACACGATGGTTGATGGAGATATCTACTTTAGAGAAAACAGTGTCATGAGCAAGATTGAGCTATCACAGACCGCTAAAAATCGAGTCATTGGCATGATAGAAATACGAGATTGTGTACGTGAACTGATCGAATATCAAAAGGATGACTATGATGAAAAGATCATCCTAGAACAACAACAAAAGCTAAACGATCTTTATGATACCTTTACAGAAAAATACGGATTAATCAACTCTCGTGGTAATAGTCTAGCTTTTAGAGAAGACAGTGCTTACTATCTGCTTTGTTCCTTAGAGAACATCAATGAAGATGGAACATTAAGATCGAAAGCAGACATGTTTACAAAAAGAACAATCCGTAAACATGTCGTCGTTGAAAAAGCAGAAACTTCTAACGAAGCCTTGATGTTATCACTATCAGAGAAAGGACAAATTGATTTTGATTATATGCATCAGTTAACAGGTTTTGATAAAGAGAAGATGATCCATGATCTAAAAGGTGTCATCTATAAAATCCCTCACATTGATGATGAAGACGATATCTATGTAACTGCTGATGAATACCTAAGTGGTAATGTACGTGAGAAATTAAAGATAGCCTCACTTTCTGCTGAGATTGATCCAAGCTATAAGGAAAATGTAGAAGCTTTAAAACAAGCCATGCCACAAGATCTAACTGCTTCAGAAATTGAAGTTCGCATCGGTGCCACATGGATAGAACCGGAAATCTATCATGATTTTCTTGTTGAGATCCTTTCCCCTTCTCCATTTATCCAGGAAAGGATTCAGGTGTCTTACTCTTCCGTAACGGCCGAATGGAACATATCCAACAAGAACTGGGATAGAGGAAATGCTAAAGCAGAAAAGACCTATGGAACACATAGAGCTAATGCGTATCGATTGATCGAAGACTGTTTGAATCTAAAAGCAACTAAGATCTTTGATTATGAATATAACGAAGATGGTAAAAAAGTGGCTGTTCTAAATAAGAAAGAAACGATGATTGCCCAACAGAAGCAGGATTCAATCAAAGAAACTTTTACGAACTGGATATGGAAAGATTTTGAACGTAGAGAACATCTAGTTAAAAGATACAATGAACTATTCAATTCAATACGCCCTCGCGAATATAACGGAGATCATCTTGATTTTCCGAATATGAACAGCGAGATATCATTACGAAAGCATCAAAAAGATGCAATCGCCCATATCTTATATGGTGGAAACACCTTACTTGCACACGTGGTGGGTGCAGGCAAGACTTTCGAAATGACGGCTGCTTGCATGGAACTAAAGCGTCTAGGATTAGCACAAAAATCCATGTTTGTCGTACCCAATCATTTGATCGAACAATGGGGTTCTGAATTCCTTCAACTATATCCAAGCGCCAATATCTTGGTGGCTAGAAAGCAAGACTTTGAAAAAAGCAAACGAAAGACCTTCTGTTCTCGCATAGCAACAGGCGAATGGGATGCCGTCATCATTGGGCACAGTCAATTTGAAAAGATCCCCGTTTCCGTGGAAAGACAACGTAAACTTATCGAAGACCAGATTGAAAGCATTACACTAGGTATTCAGGAATTACGTAGAAACAATGGCGAAGGATATTCGATCAAACAAATGGAAAAGACCAAAAAAGGACTGAAAAAACGTTTAGAAAAGCTCAATAGTGATGAGAGAAAAGACGATGTCATTTCCTTTGAAGAACTTGGAATTGATCGTTTATTTGTCGATGAGAGTCATAATTACAAAAACTTATTCCTGTATACAAAGATGAGAAATGTAGCTGGACTATCACAGACCGAAGCACAAAAATCATCCGATATGTTCATGAAATGCCAATATCTTGATGAAATAACTGGCGGAAAAGGCGTCGTGTTTGCAACTGGAACACCAATAAGTAATTCCATGACCGAGATGTATACGATACAACGTTACCTTCAATATGGAACATTGAAGCAACATGGATTGGAGCATTTCGACAGCTGGGCTTCTACATTTGGTGAAACTGTTAGTGCAATCGAGCTTGCTCCTGAAGGCACTGGGTATCGTATGAAGACAAGATTTGCTCGTTTCTTCAATCTACCAGAACTAATATCCATGTTCAAAGAAGTTGCCGACATCAAGACCGCTGATATGTTGAATCTTCCTACACCAAATGCTCATTATCACAATGTCGCAGTCAAACCAAGTGAGGAACAAAAAGAGATCGTAGCCGAACTTGCCCAGCGTGCACAAAAGGTACGTGATGGTAATGTCGATCCAACCGAAGATAACATGTTAAAGATCACCAATGACGGAAGAAAACTAGCATTAGATCAGCGTCTTGTCGATCCTTCCCTCGATGATTATCCACATGGAAAAGTCAATGCTTGCATCGACAATGTTTTGCGTATATATGAAGAAACAAAAGATAAAAAATCAACGCAACTTATCTTCTGCGATATGTCTACCCCATCCAAAACATCCAAAGCTTTTCTTGAACAAATCAAACAAAATGAATCGGTTCCGTTCATGAATGTTTATGACGATATCTTTCAAAAACTGATCAATAGAGGAGTTCCTTCTAGCGAGATTGCTTACATCCACGATGCGGCAACCGATGCAAAAAAGAAGGAACTTTTTTCTAAGGTTCGTGAAGGAAAAGTACGAATTCTTTTAGGTTCGACACAGAAGATGGGAGCAGGAACCAATGTACAAGACCTACTGATCGCTTCTCATGACCTAGATTGTCCATGGCGTCCTAGTGATCTGGAACAACGTGCTGGAAGGATCATCCGTCAGGGAAACACGAACAAAGATGTCGATATTTATCGCTATGTCACCGAACAAACATTTGATGCGTATCTTTATCAGCTTGTGGAAAACAAGCAAAAATTCATCTCACAGATCATGACTAGCAAATCCCCTGTTCGTTCTGCTGAAGATATTGATGAAGCTTCCTTGAGCTATGCAGAGATCAAAGCACTAGCAAGTGGTAATCCAAAGATCAAGGAAAAGATGGATCTTGACATACAGGTCAATAAATTAAAACTAGCCAAAGCAAACTATCTCAGTGAGAAATATGATTTGGAAGATAAGATCATCAAATACTATCCAAGCAAGATTTCCACATTGAAAGAACGTATTGCTTCCTATGAAAAAGATATTAAAGAGACACCAGAAGTAACGGAATTTGATGGAATGATGATCAAAGGAAAACGATATGAAGATAAAGAAACCGCTGGTAAAGCATTATTGATCATCTGTAAATCGATTCAGGATTCCACGCAGCAAAACATCGGTGAGTATCGTGGATTTAAGATGCTAGCTTCCTATGATTCCTTCTATCAAATGCATACGATTTTTTTGATGAAGAATCTCGCACATAAAGTTGAACTTGGTAGTGATGTTTTTGGAAACATTACCCGTCTAGATAATGTGATCAATGGCTTATCTAAGAAGCTTGAAATCGAAAAAAATCTTTTAGAAAACACTCTGAATCAATTTGAAAATGCAAAAGAAGAAGTCAAACGTCCTTTTGATAAAGAAGACGAACTTCAAGAAAAAAGCAATCGATTATCGGAATTAAACAAGGAACTGGATATAGGAAATCAAAATGATAAAGAAATAATTCCTTTAGATGAATCATCAGAAGTCATTCAGGATAAGACTATCAGTAATCATGAAAGATAAATTTTCATATCAACACAAAATGTAAATATTGTATATTTATTATTTAAATTTAAACATGTTAATGACATTGCATAAAATAATATAATATCAACAACATAGAATTTATAGTAAAATAAGATTACAATTAAAAAGAAAATTAAAAAAGTTAAGCGTAGATGAATACAACAAGAAATGGATTGCTTAGATTATCTAATGATAATATTTCAGAAAAAGATGCAAGCAGTATTATTGGTAGAAAGCTGCGTTTAACTGATTTTTCTGACGGCGGATTTTTAGTTCATAAAGGAGGTTCAATATGATTAGTAAAACATATCATCAGAACAATGTCATTTAAATAATCAATAAAGAATTTTCTATAAAAATAATATAAATAGTCTCGTGACTTCTTTTATTTCAATATCAACCACTATTTTTTCTTTTTCATAGGAATATAAATTTATAATTTCATTAAATCAAATATTAATATCATCTTAAAAGCAACGAAAAATTTTTCGTTGCTTTTTTATATAGGAGAAAACAAACATGAATATAAAACTTCTAAAAAAGATACCAATCGAGCTTGTTATACAGCTCAAGACAATTAATCTACTGACATATTTAAAGCAATATGAACCTAATTCAATCGTCAAAAATAAGAATCATTATGATTCGATTACACATTGTGGTCTTACAATATATGAGGATAGATGGTCATGGAAATCACACCATCTTAATGGTAAAACTGCCATCCAGTATTTAGTTTTTGTTGAAAACATGAACTATACCGATGCCATGTATCTACTTTATCAATGTTACAGAAAGGAACTTAACAATGGCAAAAAGATTCATCAGTAAAAAAGATCTAGCAAGAATAAAAGAGCTTGACCTTCTAAATTATCTCAAGAATTATGAGCCTCAGGAACTTGTTAAAAAGAGCAGAAATGACTACGTAACACGCACTCATGGATCACTTCATATTAGCAATGGTCTATGGTGTTGGTGGGCTCAAAACATTGGAGGTCGAACTGCACTTCAATATCTCATTAATGTAGAAGGCATGGAATTTCTAGATGCCGCATTATATCTAAAGAATCTGATTGATAAACAACCTCCAACAAAAATTATTCAGCCAAATAGATCTAGCTATCATTTTCGCCTCCCCTATCGCTACGAAAATGACAACAAGATTATCAGCTATCTTGTCAATGAACGAAAGCTCGATAAGGGCATAGTAGATTATTGCATCAAGAAAAAACTCATCTATGAATCAGCATATGATCATGCTGTTGTATTTGTTGGATATGATGAAAGCCATATGCCTAAATTTGCATGCACACGCTCAATAGATTCTGATATTAAAAAAAATATTCCGGGAAGCAATAAAGCATACAGTTTCTGTATACAAAATGAGCATAGTCACCAGCTACATGTGTTTGAATCTGCTATTGATTTACTATCATATATGACGATTCTAAAAGGAAATAAAAATGATTATCTTAACAATAATTACCTTTCCATAGATGGAGCAACTCTCATCGGAAAAAATATTCATGATACTGAAATACCTGTTGCACTTAATCATTTTCTAAAGAACCATGAAATCAGTTGTATATACCTTCATATGGATAACGACAAAGCTGGAAAGGATACTGTGAAAAAAATTCAATATCATTTAAAAAATCAGTATAAAATCATTGACTGCTCACCACAAAAATATAAAGATGTTAATCAAGAACTGCAGACCAAAGTATTTCATACTGGCATGGAAAGATGAGTTAATAGCAAAGGATTTTTCCGAAAATATGCAATTTTTAATTTTGTACAATTCATTTTCAAAGAAAAATATTGCATAATAATTATGAGGTGATTTACTGATGGATAATATAAAAATATTGACCATTATACTAAAAGAACAGAAAGATGATGTTATTGATTATTACTATCTTGCTAATGAATCTGATACAAAACTAGCTGGCATCGTTTCATTGAAAATGAACATTTTTGAAAAACTTCCTGTGAAGATTGACGACTATACACTCTTTGCGATAAATGCATATCTCAATGATGAGATTTCAGTAGTTCGCCCATGTAATGATCCAGTGGAAGTTCCAGACTGTCCAGACATTTATGCAGTATTTGCTTCAGGTACAATTATACACCACTATATTGAAAATAATAAAATGCCTGAATTCATCTGTTCATTAAGTGATGATGCCATAGATTTAATAATGCAGTCTGATGAATGTGTTCAATCACTTGTTGATAATGGGATTATAAGTAAAGAAGAATTAGATGAATATCGTAAAGAACAGAATAAAAAAAGTTCATAAGCATGTCATTCAATGACCAATGGACCTTTCGTATGTTCAAAAATGAATCAGTCTATTTCTTAGCCATTCGTCTGTGAGACAATGGCTATTTTATTATGTAGAAGGAGTGAATATTTATGAAAAAATATCTTGTTGAAATTACTGAAACTTTGCAAAAACAGATTACCGTTTCAGCTAATTCCCGTGAAGAAGCTGAACAAAAAGTCAAAGAAAGATACAAAAAGGAAGACATCGTTCTAACTGAAGGTGACTATATTGATACAGACTTTCATGTCATAAAAGAAACAAGAATAATGAATCATAATGAAAGATAAATTATGATTTCTATTCTATTCTTAAAGTAAGATAACATTTTATTATTAAAGGAAATATAATATTGATATAACTGTCTATTTAGTAAATGATTGAAAGAAGTTTTAAAAAATAATATAATGAAATTAGTTATAGGACTTATATGTTTGTATGAAAGGAGATATACCAGTGAGCTCAATATCTGATAGTTTTACTAGAATAAATTTTCTCTATAACATTAATGATTTAAAAAACTTAATCAGTATATTTGAATATGGTATTCTATCAAAGAATTCATTAATAAAAAAAGGAATAAAAAATTACACAGATTTATCTAATCCTGATGTACAAGAAAGACGAAATAACATACGAGTTCCAAATCATGGATTCTTGCATGATTATGCTAATCTTTATATTGACGCTCGAAATCCAATGATGTATGTCGAGATAAACAATAAAAACATTAATGAGCTTTGTGTTATTTGTGTAGATAAAAAAATTCTAGATCTAGAAAATGTCGTCATGACAGACCGCAATGCTGCTGCTGAACTTGCTCAATTTGACGAACCTAAAAATGCCCTAAGATTTTTAGATTTTGATAGTATATTTGCAAGGTATTGGAACCATCCTATATCATATATTAAAAGTGAGTTAAAAGCCAAGAAATGTGCAGAAGTTTTGGTTCTTGATAAAATTCCTGTAAATTATTTAATTAAAATTAAAGTTGCGACACAACTGGCAAAAGAAAACGTAGAACAGTTGCAACTAAATGTGCCCATAGAAATAGATAAAGATATATTTTTTAAATAAAGAAAGGAGCAGTTATTATGATTCAAATCAAGATAGGTAATATATTCGAATCAGATAAGGATGTTCTTGTTAATACAGTAAACTGTGTTGGTGTTATGGGAAAAGGTATTGCAAAAACATATAAAGAAAAATTCCCAAAAATGTTTGAAGAATACAAAAATTTATGCATAAAAAAAGAAATTGTACCCGGAAAAGCCTATCCATATTATGAAAATGGTAAAGTGAGAATACTCAACTTCCCTACCAAGCAACACTGGCGATCACCATCCAAACTTGAATATATAACCAATGGTCTAGATTGGTTTGTTCAAAATTATCAAGAACTAGAGATTAAATCAATTGCATTTCCGCCTCTAGGTTGTGGAAACGGTGGTCTTGATTGGAAAACAGTTGGCCCCGTAATGTATCAAAAACTTTCTAAATTACCTATCGATATAGACATATATGCACCTTTTGGGACATCAAAAGAATATCTAACAAGTAAATATTTATTAAATGAAGATATTCAAATACAAGATACAGGAATTATCAATGAACCAATCAACAAAAACTGGTTATTAGTTTTACAATTAGTAAAACATCTCTCTCATTCAAAGTACAGCATAAAAGTTGGACGTACTATTTTCCAAAAGATATGCTATGTTCTATCAAGATATGGAACAGATTTAGGATTAAAATTTACAAAAGGCACTTATGGTCCTTACTCTTCTGAAATCAAAAAAATGATTACAATTCTTTCGAACCATAATTTAATTATCGAAAAAGAATATGGTCAAATGATATTGTTAACAGTAAATAATAACTTTAAAATCAATCCAAATGATTACTCGTCAGAGGATAAGGATAATATCAATAAAACATTCAGATTGTTTCAAAGAATAAAAGATACTGAACAAGCAGAACTGATTACAACAATATTATTTTCTTATGATCAATTAAATTTACAAAATAATACTATTACAGAAAACTCTTTATTCAATTATATTATCAACTGGAAAAAAAGATATAACACAGATGAATATGAAAAAAGAGTAAGAGAATTATCTAAAAATTTAACTTCAATGGGTTTAATAAATGTTGACTATTCACATGACTTTAAAGAATATGATTTTATATAACCCTTTAATCAGTTTGTCTATATCACCTACAATTATTATTTATAGAATATATAGTATATACAAAAATGATATTGATTATATTTGACTATTCATTCAAAAAATGAGTAGTCTTTTTTGTTAGAAAATAATATCTTCATACTAAAATTACGATATTAAAGCTATCAAAAATTCTAAAAAGTGAATTGTTTTTCAATATTTTATGAAATCCAAATATCAAAAATCCATAGAAATATTGATGAACTTTTATTAGCAAAAATATGTAGGATGTTGATTTTTCATGTCATAAAAATAAATAGAATAATAGATCACAATGAGAGATAAATACATTTCTATCTCTCTTTTTTGTTATGAAAATTGAAAGGAAGTGAATACAAAATGGATTCAAGAGTACAAAAATCAATAAACAAATTGGAAACATTAAAACAAAAAAAGCTAAGTGAAAAAGAAAAAATTGAACATGAATTATCCACAATAAATGCAGATTTGAAAAAATTATACACATTTAAAAATGAACAGGATAAGCTTCAGAGTGCAATCAATGATTTTTATCAGCCTAAAAATACAATTAATATCGAATGACACTCCAAGAGTGTCCTGTATACTAGCAAGCACTGAATTCGGTTGCCCACCTCATTCGCTTGTTAGGGTTTCACCCTAAGACCCCTACTACTGAAAGGAGAATTGCCAATGACAGAAAATAGAAAAAGACCTCATCGAGTGATCATTCATCTTAATGATAGGGAATTGAATTCACTCAATGAAAAAGTACACCAGACAGGTTATAAAAGAGAAGGATATATCCGTCTGCTTATTGCTGGTTATGAACCACCACCAAAACCAAAGAAAGATTTTTATGATATGATCAAGCAACTGCGAATGATTGGAAACAATCTCAATCAGCTTTGCATTATAGCCAATAAAACAGGAAATATAGACTACCATAGAATAAGATATGCTCTCGACGACCTCAATAAAAATATTGTACAAATCAGAACTGATGTCCTTCTCCCTAGAAAGGCTATTGATGATGGCAACAACTAAAATATGGCCAGTGAAAAATCACCTTAAACGTGTGCTTAATTATACAAGTAATCCGGAGAAGACGGACATCTTAGATGATGTTGATTTTCAGTTCAATGGACTTTCTCAAAGTATACATTATACAACTCAGGATATGAAAACAGAAAAACAATTATATGTTACTGGAATTAACACTAATCTCTCCACTGCTTTTGAAGATATGGTCCTAACTAAAAAAACATACTGCAAAGAAGATGGTATTCTTGCCTTTCATGGCTACCAGTCATTCAAGCCTAATGAAGTCGATGCAGAAACTGCGCATCAGATTGGTATTGAACTTGCTAATATTCTATGGGGAGATCGCTTTGAAGTTCTTGTATCAACACACGTAGACAAGCACCACTATCATAATCATTTTGTCATCAATTCTGTTTCCTTTCGTGATGGTAAACGTTATTACGATAATAAAGCTACCTATAAAAGAATGAGAGAAATATCTGATATGTTGTGTGAAAAGTATCAGCTTTCAGTCATTGAAGATAAAAGTCATCAATCTCATCATTATGCAGAATGGAAAGCAGAAAAAGAAAACCGACCAACAAAACGAAGTCTTGTTGTTGAAGATGTTGAATATGCCATATCTATGTCGACTACAAAAAAACAATTTCTAAAAACATTAAAGAATATGGGATACTTAATTCGTGAAGGAAAACACATTTCACTCAAACCTCAAGGTGGAGAGAAAGCCTTTCGTCTACACAAACTAACAAAGGATGGACGCTATGATATGAGTATTATTGAACAGCGTTTGTATGAACGCCGTTATGCACAGTTTGAATCACCTACTCATACAGCAACAAAGAAATACTACTATAAAGGTGATTTAAGTAAAGCAAGAAAACTGACCGGTTTCAAAGCATTATATGTACATTACATGTTCCTTCTAGGAGTGATTCCTAATCAACGATCTACTCCAAAAGTACATTACTATCTTAAGCAGGATTTATTGAAAATGGACCAGATTACCGAGGAAGTTACATTTCTTTCAAAAAAGAATATCAACACATTAGAAGAATTAGAAGTTAACTTAGAAGAAACTCATTCTCGAAAACGTTCACTTGAAAATGAACGTAAATGTGTGTATGGAAAAATTAAACGCTGTCGTAATGCAGAATCAAAAGTATTGCTTCAACAAGACGTTGAAACCATGACAGAACAAATCAAATCGTTACGAAAGGAGGTGATGCTTTATGAGAGGATAAAAAAACGTTCAGAAGATATGAAAGCTAAATTAAAATATTATTCTGAACAAGAAAAGAAACATGAGCAAGATGCTATTGCAAGATAGAAAAAAGACATCAATTATAAAAATAATATATTTAATTTGAATGTATAATTTATAGGTTACAATTATCTAACTGCTTGAGCTTAAATGTGCAGTTTGATGTAGAATCATATCTTTTGCTATACAGTTTATCCAGATTAATTCCTGAAGCAATGACTCAACTCATTGCTTTTTTGTATTTCTAAACAATTATAAATTAAAGGAGCGTGAAAACAATGACAACCGGTGGAGAAACAGCTGATCAGATGACAAGGATGACTTTACAGGGTATTGAAGTTGCTGCCAATGTTGCACTCAAAGCTGGTGGTAAGGCATCTAAATCTTTAGCAGCAACGCTTTATGCTATTTTAACAGATAGAAAAAAAGTCAAAGGAAAAGCCAGACTTAATTCCATGTTAAAGTCTGGCAAAGAATTAAAAGTCTTTGCCATAAGACATAAGGATTTAAAAACATTCTGTGAAGAAGCCAAACGTTATGGAGTTCTATATTCTGTACTAAAAGAAAAAAACAACACTGATGGTATCTGCGATATCATGGTTCGTGCTGAAGATGCTGCGAAGATAAGCAGAATTGTAGACAAATACGAATTAGCTACAATCGATACCAACGCTATTCGAAATTCAATCCTCAATGAAAAACAAAACCCACTGAAAGATGTTCCTATTCTCAATGACAAAGAACATGATGATCTTGTTCACAAGCTAATGGCTTCAACAAAAAACAAGGAGCAACAAAACAGAAATGAAAACAGTGATATAAACCCGAAGAAAGCTTGGACAGAGAAAACAAGAGACAATCCGTTCGAGCATATCTCAATGCAAAAAAATACTGAACGTCCTTCTGTTCGAGCTAAACTCAATGAATACAAGATGTCTCATAAAAAATCAGGACGTTCAAAACAAAGAAACAAATCAAAAAATAAAAAAACAAAGGAGAGATAAATCATGAACGAACAGAAACAACATAAATGGTCGAAAGAAGAATTTGCAAAGATAATGAATGAAAAAAGACAATCATTATTCAACATGGCAAATGAACAGGTAGAAAAAGCTGTGGAGAGTGCAGATAATTTTTTAACTTATCTTAATTTGAAATCTCAGCTTGATTATACCGTCACTAACACATTACTTGTCATGGCACAAAATCCTAATGCAACACAGCTTAAGGACATCAGTCATTGGCGAGAAGATAATAAATATATTCGAAAAGGACAAAAAGGTATCCAAATATTAGAACCCGGAGAATATACTCGCAAAGATGGAAGTGCAGGAATTTCTTACAATCCAAAGTTTGTATTTGATATTTCTCAACTGCAAGGCAAAAATAATCATATTCATTCTCCAGAATATAGCACAAAGGAAATACTAAGTGCCTTGATCTATAAAAAAGATATACTACCAGAGGTCATCGAACAGGATACAAAGAATTTTGAACGAGTATATTTTGATCCTGAATCTCAAAAGATTCTTGTCAAAGATGGATTAGACCCCAAAGCAATGATTAATGGCATTATCAGAGAATATTGCATGATTGAATATATGGATATGGGTGCAACCAGAGAAGAAGCATCCTTTCAAGCTGAATGTTCTGCCTATATGATTTCAAGAAGATATGGAATCGGTGATTATAACACCATGTTCGTTTCATCTTCAAATGAACATTTCTTCTCCATGAACCCTAAAGAAATCAAGCAGGAGCTTGAAAACATCAGCCGTGTTACTGACAACGTTTCTACAAATATTAAATATGGATTGTACGCTCAGCAGGAACAGACGAAACAAAAAGAAGCAGGAGAGCATGAAAGATGAGCAAGGAAAAACAGTATGCAATAAAAGTTACTGATATGGAACGAAGAATACTCATCAAGGCACTGACTATTCTAAAAGAAAAGCAAATCAAGGAAGATAAAAATTACGATTTTATTGATGATCTCATCATCAAATCATGTGATGCAGTTCCAATAAAAAGGAAAAGAGCCTATGAAGAACGATAGAACAACTGACTATATTCTCATAGGCTTTTTTATTATTCCTATTATCTGGCTAGCAATTCTTATTGCACCTTACATGGATAGAGGTCTAATTGGTGCGTTGCCATATTTAAACAATGCCATCAATCACCCCTTCTCTTTTCATTGGTGCAAGGATACATTCAAAATCATATTCATCTTTTTGCTGATCTATGGTATTGGCATAGGCATTTACTATTCCACCCGCAGGAACTATCGCCGACAGGAGGAATATGGTTCTGCGAAGTGGGCAAATCCCAAGACCATCAATAAAAAATATGCAAATAAGGATATGTCACAAAATAAAATACTTAGTCAAAATGTCTGCATCGGTTTGAATGGAAAAAAACATAGAAGGAACCTCAATACTCTTGTCATAGGTGGATCAGGAGCTGGGAAAACACGTTTCTATGGTAAGCCTAATATCATGCAGTGTAATACGTCCTATGTGATTCTTGATCCTAAAGGCGAGATACTTCGTGATACAGGGGCACTGCTTGAAAAGGAAGGATATATTATCAGAGTCATTGATCTCATCAACATGAATAGATCGCATGGATACAATCCGTTTACCTATATCAAAGATGATAAAGATGTTCTTAAGCTGATAACAAATCTTATTAGAAATACAACCCCTAAAAATTCCCAATCAACTGACCCCTTTTGGGAAAAATCGGAAACCGCTCTTCTTGAAGCCTTATGTCTTTATCTGCTTAATGAAGCTCCTGAAGATGAACAGAACTTTACCATGGTCATGGAAATGATTGTTGCAGCTGATCCAAAAGAAGATGATGAAGATTATATGAGTCCTCTCGATTATTTATTCTATGATTTAGAAAAAGTCAAGCCAGAAAGCCTTGCTGTTAAACAGTATAAAATCTATAAACAAGCTGCTGGAAAAACTGCAAAGTCAATTCTGATTTCTGTTGGTGTACGTTTGGCCGCTTTTAATCTGGAGTCTATTATGTCACTAACCTGCCATGATGAGCTAGAGCTTGAAAAAATGGGTGAAAGAAAAACAGCACTATTTGCAGTCATTCCTGACAATGATTCAACATTCAATTTTCTAATTGGAATGCTTTATACTCAACTTTTTCAAATGCTGTATTACAGTGCCGATATTCTCCATAATGGTGAACTTCCAGTTCCTGTACATTTTGTTATGGACGAGTTTGCCAATGTTGCCCTGCCTGATGAATTTGATAAACTGCTTGCTACCATGCGTTCAAGACAGATATTTGTATCCATCATTATACAGAATTTGGCTCAAATTAAGACACTTTATAAAGATGCTTGGGAGTCAATTGTAGGGAACTGTGACGAACTCTATTATCTAGGAGGAAATGAACAATCTACACATAAATTCATGAGTGAATATTTAGGTAAAGAAACACTGGATACAAACACCTATGGTAAATCAAGCGGAAAAAGTGGAAGCTACTCTACCAATTATCAGCAGGCTGGTCGTGAACTCCTAACAGCAGATGAAGTCCGTCTGCTCAACAATGATTATGCCCTTCTATTCATAAGAGGAGAACTGCCAATCATTGATAGGAAATACAATATTCTCAAGCACCCCAATATCAAATACACCAGAGATGGAAATGGTATTGCTTACCATCATAACGAGATTAATCATACCATTGATGATTGGCAGAATATTGTTCTTACCGATAATGAATATGAACTTTTAAGCGAAGAAGACCTTGAGGAATATTTCAAGGAACAAGAAAAATAGAAAAGGAGACTTTATAAATGAACTTAAATAAAAAAACAAAAAAAATTTTAATAATCTATGCAGTGGTTGTACTTTTATTGAACTTCAACATACTTCATGTACATGCAGCAGGAGATCCAATTGCAGTAGTCAATAATCTAAGCGATTTTATTTTCAGTCTTATTCGTGCGATTGGAATGATACTGCTTGGCTTTGGTGTCGTTCAAATTGGTCTTTCATTAAAAAGTCATGATCCCAGTCAAAGGGCCAATGGATTCTTGACTGTTGCCGGTGGTATCGTCATTACCTTTGCAAAAGAAATCTTAAATCTTATTGTTGGAGGTTAAGAAATAAAATAAATGGAGGTGATTTAAATTGGGAGGTATTTTAGACAATCTTCAAAATGCACTTCAGACATGGAACGAGAAGTTAGCTGAAATATGGCTTCTTCTTACCCAGTCTCCCCAAGAATTCAAAGGTGGTGGCATATGGCAAGCCATAACAACAATTCATAATGCACTCATTGCCATTGGATTAGCACTGCTTGTCTTATTTTTTGTATTTGGCTTGGTTAAAACCTGTACAAGTTTTCAGGACATCAAAAGACCAGAACTGGCTGCAAAATTATTCATTCGTTTTGCAATAGCTCGTGGTCTTGTGGTATACGGGATGGAATTCATGTTAGCTATCTTTGATATAGTACAGGGGATTACAAGCACAATCATAACAACTGTAGGTATTGGTACCGCAACTGAAACCGTATTGCCAGATACAATCATTACAGCAATCGAGGATGTAGGTTTTTTAGAAAGCATACCTTTATGGGCTGTAACTTTACTTGGAAGCATATTTATCACTATACTGTCTTTCATTATGATACTAACAGTATATAGTCGCTTCTTTAAATTGTATATGTATACTGCTATCTCCCCTATTCCCTTATCTGCAGCTGCTGGAGAATCTACACAAAGTGTATGTTACTCATTTCTAAGATCATATGCAGGTGTCTGTCTGGAAGGTGCAATCATCATACTATCCTGTATCATATTTACAAAATTTGCAAGTAGTCCACCAGTCATTGATCCTGAGGCAAGTGCTGTAAGCATGGTATGGAGTTATGTAGGTGAGATTATATTTAATATGCTCGTACTGGTAGGCACTGTCAAGATGTCTGACCGTGTTGTAAAAGATATGATGGGACTGTAATCTAGCAAGCTGCAAGTTTACTGTAGAACTTAACCCATTATATAAAATCAAAATAGTTATATTTAAACCAGTCTTTTTACAGGGCTGGTTTTTCTATTGAAAGAAAGGAGCTTAACAATCAATGAAATCATTAAAAGATTACGAAAGTATTAAGGAATTTATCGAACTGCTAGAATATCAGGGGATGAATAACGAAAAAAAGCAATTGGAGTTTATTATTGATTATGTTGATACAACAGAAAAACAGCTAAATGCTGTGCTCAATGAACTTCAGAATGTAAGAATAGAACTAGGAACCATTCAACAAAAAACATTAAAAGCAACTGCACTTCGTACTGTAGAAAATGTGACTGATAAAGTCAATCTTGCTAAAGATAATATCATCAAGACTGAAGAATTCATTAAAACCACTATTGAACATGGTATCAAAGAATTCAAATCAAAAGGAAAAGATGCTTTAGTTTCGACTATGAAAGTCCTAAATGTTAAAGGATTGCTACAAAAATGTCAGCATTACTTTGACAAGATTCAGCAATCTGCTGATAAATCAATAGATACCCTTACACGATTAGGAAATGAGATTCATCAAGTCAATAATCATTTCAAGAATATCGGTCGTATCATTATCGGAAAAGATCCAATTGCATTCAAACAAAGAAATCACGATAAAGGAGTTATCAGTCTAACACAAAATGGACTTTTCAAGGTCATGGAAAAAATGACTTGTTTATCTGCAAAAACAAAAGAAAACATAAAAAAAATAAATAAGCAAGAACAAGAGCTAACATCAAGAACTTCATCTCAAAAAAAATCTGTAAAGAAAACATTAAACGATTTAAAGAAAACTGTTTCCAATAATCAAAAACATAATGAAATACTTCACGATGAAAGATAATTTTCTTAATTTATTCAAATATTATATAATTTATGAATATTTTCTCTTATAATATTCTTGATTAATACATCTAAAGAAAGGGTGAAATCAATGTGTATTTATTACAAAAAAAATTTTAAAAAAGTTAAAAATCGAGAACATATTTTTCCTGCCTTTTTAGGTGGTAAAAAAACTTTACCTCTAGGTTATGTTTCAGATGAAGCTAATCAGCTATTCTCTTCTTTAGAAAAAAAAGCATCTCTCAATTCAGTTATCTCACTGGATAGAAAATTTTTTGGCCCTGGAAAAAGAGGCAGTAATAAATTAGGATCTCCAGTCGTTCATATTGGAAACATAAACGATAGAGTTGGACTATATTTTATTTTTAAAGGAATTTCTCACATATGTCCACATATCTTTATAAAAAAAGATTTGGGTAATATTATTTATTCCCAAGATAACAATGACTCATGTTATGAGAAATCTATTAAACTCAAAGATTTCATTGATCAATTAGCAAAATTTAATGGTCATTTTGTTAATCTACAAAGCAACCTATTGAATAAAGATGAGTTATTGATTGGATACATTAAAAATAAATTTTTTATTGGTCATTCGCCAAATTCAACACTTGAAGCCGAAGATATATTTTCAATAATTCAACGATTGAAAAATCATTATAAAATTGAATCTTATAATATTTCTAATGAATCCCCTAAAATAGAAATACCGATTATCGTAAACGAAGAAGATAGTAGACTTTTTGCAAAAATCGGATTCAATGCATTAGCATATTTAAAAGGTTATGATTACGTTATGCAAGATTGCTTTGATTATATTAGAAATTATATAATAGGAAAAGGTAAATACCCCTATAGCACAATACCTACTAAAAAGAACCCTTTAAATTTTATTGATGGAAAATTTCATTATTGTATATTTACTCAACAAAAACATCATTTATATGCAACCATATGCTTATACAATTCTTGGTGCAGAATTTTTGACTTTGGAGAAGTGAATGATAAAGATAAAACATTTGAACCTTTTGGTTTGGTTTGTGATTGGCAAAATGATAAAGAAATGAAATTCATGGAGTTTCTACTAGATAAATTAAATAATATTTCTGATAATAATTTTTAGCAGTTGTTCTTTATGATTAACTGCTTTTTTATTTTCACTGAATGGAGGAATATAGATGAATGATATTTTTGCAGATATGCACTCTAGAATAAATGTTACGTATATCTCAGACCTACCCTATCATAAACATCATGTTCTTTTAGAAATGAAAAAGATGGATCTTAGTATCTATACAGATAAGCAACTTGAAGATTTTTCTTACTATGTATTCAAAATTCAATTTAAAAAGTTAAAAAAATTATTGAAGAAAGGATTGGTTGAATGGAAATAAAAGTAAACAAGGAAATAAGAAACTATACTGAAAGCATTGCCTTTGGACTCAACCTTAGACAATGTTTTTTTTCTGTAATAGCTTGCATAGTTGCAGTAGCAATCTACTTTCTATTTATAGATTATCTAGGAATTGAAATGACAAGCTGGTGCTGTATGCTAGGAGCTGCCCCATTTGCAGCTCTAGGATTTATCAATTATCAGGGAATGAACGCTGAACAAATTTTTATAACCATCATTCGTTCATTGATCCTGCAATATACAGATCTTATTGATCAACCATACAATCTCTATTACGAAATCACAAAAGATTATATTGATAGAAGACAAAAGGAAGGTGTGAAAAAGAATGTTAAAAAGCTACGTAAAAATAAAAAAACAAAATAAAGAGAAAATACACGTACCAAGAAGTGCACAACAGACAATTCCAATTGATACTGTCTATGAAGATGGTATCTTTCGCATGGGAACACGTTATTCAAAGACATATCGCTTTATAGACATCAACTACTCCATCGCTTCTGAAGAAAGCAAGGAAAATATCATCAAGAACTATAAGGACATCCTAAACTCATTTGATTCTACGGTTACAGTTAAAATCACAATCAATAATCATAAAATTGATCTTGCCCAGTTCAAGAATGATGTATTATTAAAACTCAAAAATGATGAAAGATATGACCGATTTATAAGAGAATATAATCAGATGCTTCTGGAAAACATGGCAAGATGTGAAAACATCATACAGGAAAAATACATTACAGTTACCTGCTATAAGAAAGATGTAACGGATGCAAGAATATTCTTTTCAAGATTGTTCAATGATCTTTCTGCTCATTTTTCACGATTAGGTTCAGCCCTGATTGAACTTAACCTGAACGAAAGATTAAAGATACTTCATGATTTCTATAGAAATGGCGAAGAAGAATATTTTGATTTTGAATTATCATACAATGCAAAAAATGGCCGCTCATTCAAAGATGACATCTGTCCAAGAGCGCCTATATTCAAAAATAAGCATTTCCAGTTGGGTGATAAATATGGCCGAGTATTATACATCTCCAAATATCCTCAATTCTTAAAAGATAAAATTGTTGCTGACCTATGTTCTATCAATAAAAATCTTATGTATTCAATGGATATTATCTCCATACCAACTGATGAAGCAGTAACAGAAACAGAAAACAGACTACTAGGCATTGCAACCAATATTGCTAATTATTCCCGTAAACAGGCTGCAAATAACAACTTCGCAGGCAGTATTCCCTATGATATGGAAAAGCAGCAGGAAGAAATCAAGGAATTTTTAGATGATTTAACTGTAAGAGATGAAAAAATGATGCTGGTTAATATTACAATCGTTCATCTGGCAGATTCATTAGAAGAATTGGATGCAGATACAGAAGTCTTAAAATCTATCGCACGTTCCAATGTCTGCGAGTTAACTCCACTTTTCTTTGCAAGCAGACAATTGGATGGGCTTCTCACAACACTTCCAATTGGTATCAATCGTCTTGATACTATGGTTCGTACTCTTTTAACTGAAAGTGTTGCTGCCTTTATGCCTTTTCGTGCACAAGAAATTATGGAAAAAGGTGGTGTCTGGTATGGGAACAACGCAATCACTAACAACATGATCATTTGTAACAAAGAAAATCTTAAAAATCCTAACGCTTTTGTTTTAGGCGTTCCAGGTGCTGGAAAGTCTTTCTTAGTAAAACAAGAAATCGAATTAGCTATGGCTTCTAGTGATGATGATATTCTAATCTGCGATCCTGAAGGCGAATATGACATCATCATGCAGGAATTTGGTGGTGAAATTATAGAGATCTATGCTGGTGGCAAGGACTATATCAACGCTATGGATATAACACTTGGTTACGGTGACTCTGGAGATCCATATAAAGATAAGGCTCAATTTATTTTATCATTGATTGAAAGTGCCAATCGAGGAACTGTTTCATTGGAAGAACGAAGTATACTGGATAGATGTATCAATATCGTTTATCAGAAGTACGAAAAAACCAGTATCATGCCAACTCTAAAGACATTAAGAGAAACTCTCATTCAACAGCCAGAATCACAGGCAAAGTCACTAGCATTAAAGATGGAACTATTCACAATTGGCTCTATGGATTTGTTTGCACATCAAACAAATGTCAATACAAAAAGTCGTGTCATTTCCTACAACATTCATAAACTGGATAAGAACATGAAAACAATGGGACTTCTTGTCATCACCGATCAGATCATCAACAGAGTCAATGAAAACTGGAAGAATGGAAAAAGAACACACATCTTCCTAGATGAATTTCATGTTGTCTACAGCAATCCTGAAAGTGCGACCTTTTTCAACTCTGCATGGCGTCAGTTCCGTAAAAGAGATGCGTTTCCAACAGGAATCACTCAAAACGTAGAATATCTCCTGAAAGATGAAGAAGCACGTTCAATTCTATCCAATACTGAATTTATCGTTATGCTGAATCAGGCAGCCAAAGATAGAGAACAGCTTGCTAAACTATTAAAAATAAGTGATGAACAGATGAGTTTCATTACCAATTCTCAACCAGGTTCAGGACTTATCAAACATGGTCCAAATCTAGTTCCATTTATCAACAAAATACCAAAACATACATTTATGTATCAGACTAATACAACTAATCCAAATGATAGAAAAGAAAAACTTGTTCAACAGGGACTGCTTAAAAGGTAGTCCTTTCATCTTTTTATAGAAAGGAGTTGATAACATCATGAATGAACTCAAGAAAAAAACAGAAAACAGGGAAATTAAAAGTAAAGACAAAATCGTAGATGTACGAAAGCATATTAAAAATATTACTATACATTCAAAAAATAACAGCAATGTTGATGAAAAGGAAGCACAGAACACATATGCTGTTGATAATATATCCAAAGAAGGAAAAAAAGCTATAAGCAATGTAAAAGAACAATCATTAAAGAATGTAAAAAAAAAATATGCCAAAAGAAAACAAAATAAGATTATTGAAAGCCAGAATCAAAATGCTTATACTTCTATCCCATCATCTTCTTCTCAACGTAAATCAGATAAAACAGTATCTGAAAACAATACTCTTAATAAAAGAAAAACTGATTTAAAAATAAAAAAGGATTCGAAATCCCTGCCAATTAAAAATAAAAATATTACTATCAAAAAAGAAACAGCCAATCAAAAATCTTATCAACATAAGATAAGACGTTTTGTTAAATTGAGAAATTATAAACAAATAAAGGATTCTTCAAGGAATAGCAATCGTATCAAAAAAGGCACTCATTCAGCCCTAAAAACTTTAAAAGGATCTTTTATATTCATCAGAAGAACAGTACTCAATGTTTCCAATCTAGTAGGTGCTGGAATTTCTATAATATTGTTACTTGTACTCCTTCTTTTTATCGGTGTTTTTGCAGCTCTATCTGATAATTCGTCTGTTAGCTCTACAAATGCTCCACTAAGTGCAGAGGTATTGGCTTACACTGATACGATAGAAAAATATGCGAAGCAATATGAAATGGAAGATTATGTTCCAATCATACAGGCAGTCATGATGCAGGAATCAGGTGGAAAAGGAACTGATCCTATGCAAAGTTCAGAATGTCCTTATAATACAAAATACCCAAATAAACCTAATGCTATACAAGAACCAGAGTATTCTATTGAGGTCGGCATACATTATCTGTCAGAGTGCTTTAAATCAGCTCAAGTCAGGGACTGCTTTGATAATGAACATATCTTTTTAGCTTTACAGGGCTATAACTATGGTAATGGTTATATAGACTGGGCAGTTAAAAACTTTGGAGGATATTCTAAAGCCAACGCTAAAGTATTTTCAGATCAGAAGAAAGCAGAACTAGGTACTGATGTCTATGGTGATCCAAATTATGTTGAACATGTCATGCGATATGTTTCTCTTGGATTCGGCAATTATCGTGAACAGCCTAATTTTGATAATATGGAGGCATGGGGGACTAACAATCCCTATTCAAGAGCAAATCTTTATGGCCAATGCACTTGGTTTGCTTGGGGACGTTTCTATGAAATCTATGGATATTCTCCCGGATTTATTGGTGATGGTTGGAAATGTGTTGACCAGTTATTACAGGCACATCCAGATAAGTTTATAAAATCTAATGAACCAGCAGTTGGTGCAGTATTCTCCTGTATTGGAAGAAATCATGTTGGAATAGTTATAAGCTGGGATGGAAAGAATATCACCATTCAGGAAGGAAATTTAGATGGAGTTACCAACACATTTGTAGAAGCAAAAAAAGATTGGCATACAGCAACCTACTCATTAGAGCAATTTCGCGTCAAATGTAAGGGAGTAGTATTTGCTAATCCTAAATAATGATGAAATTATAAAGGTATATTAGATTAATTATAATTTTTAAAATGCTTAAAAATGTCATTATCAGATTTTATTATCCTTATTTAAACAATAAATTGAAAATTTAGAGTTATACAAAACACACTTCAAGGAGTAGCAAATTATATAATAGTGAAACCAAAAATTTTATACATGTTCTGATAATGTAACATTTAAATTAATAATAATTAAAACAACATAAGAAAATAAAATAAAAAACACAAAAATCATACTGTAAAAAAGGACTATGTTATAGGTAATTTAAAATTCATAACGCTAGATTTTAAATTACCTATAAAACAAGGAAGAATCAAAGAAAACGAACAAATCAATTAATTTAATTCTTCCTACTTATGTTAATGATATAATAAAGTAATTGCTCCTCTTATAAAAATGCATATCATTAGTGCTATTATAAATGTATTAGTACTTAATTTTTTATACATAATAATCATAAATACTCCTAAAAATAATTCAATGGCTACAGTTACTATAAGTCCTAAAACACAAATATCATTATATAATATCAAATCAGAACAAACTGATAAAACAATAAAAATGACAATAAACTTAACAACTCTTTTAATCAACATCTTATTAAATTCTTTTTTTCCAACTCTTATCAATGAAAATAAATCTATTTCTATATATTGTTCTATACAATCAAATGATATTTTCAAATAAAAATAATTAATTAAAATATTGATTGCTATATATATAGCTCTGCTTGGAAAAAAATATTTTATATCATTATAATCTTGAAATGAAATATGAAATGTAAATGAACAAGCAAATAATATAATGAAGATATAAGTGTAATTTTTTAATATTTTCTTCACTCAGATACTAACTTTCCATTTTCTAATAAAAACTTTTTTGAGTAAAGTATATTCGGTAACAAATCATGAGAAGCAATAATTACACTTTTTCCTTCTTCAATCAACATATTAACCATTCCTTCAAAAACTGTAATACTATCATCATCTAAACCTCTAGTTGGTTCATCAAATAAAATTAAATTTTGATTTTCCATAACAGCTTGAATGATTCCCACCTTTTGCCTCATTCCAACTGAATAGCTTTTTAGCACAGAGCGATTGTTAAAATCTAAAAAATAATCATTACACAATTTAATAATTTTATGTTCATCATAATTATTTTTCAATGATCCTAAAAATTTTAGATTAAATTTTATAGATTCACTTTCTATAAACCCAGGATTTTCTATCAACGCACCTATATGTGTGTTATCGCTTTTTGATATTATGCCTTCGTCAGCTTTTAAAATATCACATATAATTTTAAATAACGTTGATTTTCCACAGCCATTTTTCCCATGTATATAAATACAGTCACCATTTTTAACTTCTAAGTTGATATTATCTAGTACAACATTTCCATTAAAACTTTTTTTAATATTGTTTAATTGTAGTAATAACATATTATAATTCCTCCTTCTAATAGATAAAAAATATATAATGGTAAATAAAATTTATAATAATGGGTATAACAACAAATAAAACATTCGATTTTCTATTAAATTGTAGGAAAATAAAATTTGCCTCTATTAAATATAAAATTGTATTAACTATCAACAATCCTATTAATAAACTAGTTGTATTTTCACCCCCATATATTCCTAATAAAAAAACATAAAGAATTAGTGAAAAAATCAATGTACATACAGTCGCAAATAAATGTATTGTCCTTTTTGCATTTTTTAATCCCCATCTTGTAATAATATAATATTTTAGACCATTTATGACTTGTATTTTTTTATACAAAATCACAAAATAACAAACGTTTATTATTAATGTAATATAATGACTCGTCAATAAAATATAAATAAAATTCACTTTTCCATTTAATTCAATTAACAAAGGCATTATTAATATTAATAGCATCAATAAAATAAATTCATATTTTTTTATCAGCCCCAAAAATTTATTTATCATATACATATTTATTTCTTTCCTTTATTTCAAATAAAATCAATGTTATAAGACAGTAAAAAAATACTGTACCAATATAAAACATAATATAATTATTATTTAATACTGGACTTTTTATAATGCCAGGAGAGATAATATTGGATACATTTACAAAATAAGCAATCGTACTAAATAACATACTTCCTGTAGAATCATATAAATATCTAGAAAAAACTGAGGCACCAATATACAGAACTAGTGATGTACAAATTCCTAATGTACGATACAAATAAATATTTTTTATATAGGCTTGGAGGGAAAAAATAAAGTTTGAAAATATTGCATACCCTAAAGAAGATAAGATGATATATGTTATTAAGCTTATCATTAAAGAATTAGAAAATAAATTTGTTTGTCGAGTAGCATTCATATATATTTCATTTATTGAAAATGAGATCTTAAAGAAAAATAAATGAATAATAATAAGTGTAATCAAATGTGTAACCAGTATTACCATAAATGATACAATAAAATTAAAAACTTTTTCTGTTTTGTTATAATTATTTGTTGTTATGCGAGTAATTAATAAATTATCAAATTTATTATTGTTGTATAACAAAAAATCCGAACTGATAATATTAGGGATAATAATACTTGTAAGTATAAACATTATGAGTGTTAAACCAGAATCTTGTAGATAGTAAAAAAAGTCAAGCCCCATTTCTGGATCATTTGATTTCATATATATAAGCTCATTTTCTGAAATTGAGCCATATGCACCTTTATATACAATAAAAATGCTTATTATTATTGCAATAAAATATAAAAATATCAAAGTTAATTTCTTTTTTGATTTAAATATGAATAGGAATTTTTGTAGATATAGCATATATTTAATATCTCCTCTCTAATATCAAAGGATAGTCATAAATACTAACTATCCTTTAACATGTTTTTAATCAATGTGATCAGAAGCAAATTTTAACGTAACTTCAATATAACCTGGATCAACGTTACTTGTAGACATTTTAGTGTATAAAGTATCCCCTTTTTCAGCAGTACTATACAACTTAGGATGACTAACTGCCCCTGTAACACCTACTGCTGGAGATCGATCCGCTTTACCAGAAGTAATAAATCTTGCATAAGGAGTTAACCAAGCACCATATGATGCTTTCATTGAAGCGGTAGCACTAGTAGTTACTTTCTTTGATCCTTGAGTTAAATTATATTTTGTACCTCCATTCGGTGGAATATTTACATATTCGGCTGTTTGCCAAGATGTTCCATCTTTCACACCAGCATTAACTGAAATTAATCCAGCTGTTAAAATAGAAACTAAACATAATCCACTCATTAATAATTTTTTGGTTTTCATTCTGTATTCTCCTTTCTGTGCGCCGTTGAAGGCGTTTCATATATATTTCTTTTGAAATCAATGTTCCTGTCA
>URYK01000023.1 GCA_900552125.1 uncultured Solobacterium sp.
TAGGAGCGATGATTTCTAAAGAAATATATATTAAGCGCAAGAACGTGCGCACACAGAGGAGGAATGAGTATGGCATTGTTGGAAGTACATAATATTAGTAAATCTTTTAAAGATATACGTGCTTTAGATCATGTGACTTGTTCTTTTAATAAAGGGATTTATGGCCTAATTGGCGCAAATGGTGCAGGTAAAAGTACTTTATTTCATATATTAACAACATCTATGAGACAGGATGAGGGTGATATTTTATATAATGGAAAATCCATTCGAAATCTTAAAAGAGAATATCGTTCTCATATTGGCTATATGCCACAGAATCAAAAAGGATATGAACAATTAAGTGCAAAACAGTTTTTATATTACATGGCAGCATTAAAAGGAATGAAGAAAGAAGATGCTTCTAAGCAGATTGCAATATTAGCTGATAAAGTACATTTAAAGGAACATTTACATAGAAAAATGTCAGATTATTCAGGTGGGATGCGTCAGCGTTTATTGTTTATGCAGGCATTATTAGGGAATCCTGATATTCTAATATTAGATGAACCTACTGCTGGACTTGATCCTTATGAAAGAATTGTTATGCGAAATCATATTTTTGACATATCGCATGATAAAGTCGTAATTATTGCGACACATGTTATGCAGGATATTGAATATATTGCGGATGAAATCTTATTGATGAAGAAAGGAAAGCTTTTGTATCAGGGAGAAAGCTCAACTTTAATAGAAGAATTATCAGGTCATGTTCATGAAAAATCATATCATTTGAACAATTAAAGGATTATCAGGAACGATATCGAATTGCGAGAATGCTTCGTATGAAAGATGGAGTTCGCATTCGCTATTTGACAAACGAAAAAGAAGAGGAAGCTGTAGCGGCAGATATGGAAGATGTATATCTGTACTACATGATGGACTCATGAAATTAATGTATTATGAGTGGTTAAAGCTTATTCGTCAAAAGGCTTTTCTATTGCTTTTAATATTCGTGCTTATATGTGATGTTTTCTTTATCTTTCTACAAAAGAATATGGAAGAAACAGATATAGTTAATGCACAATTTTCTGTACAGATGCAGGAGAAATTATACATGCTTTCAGAAGATGAACGATTGCCATGGCTTCAGAAAGAAAGTTCATTTTATGATAAAGCTGTTAGGTATTATCAGGAAGAAATATATGGAGTTCATGAAACAAGCTTATCAGATGAAGAATTGATACGTTATGAAAAGGAAAATAAATATGGGCTAATGCTTTATCAAAACATCATTTTAGATACTTTACAATATTATGAACAAGTTAACCATTATGAAGAGTATATCTTACAAGGAAAAAACTGAGACTATAAAACAAGGACCTTTATGGGATACCTATGATGAGAATAAGAAGCAGGAGTTATTACTTCAAGCTGATATATATCAGAAATTAAGTAATCAAAAGATAGAAGCAGTTAACTATAAGGGAATAGAAATATTTGCGACTACTTCTTTGCTCGATTGTTGTCAGTTTTATTATTGTGTGGAATTGTGATTTTAGTATACAAAGATGATGATTCGGATATGAAAAACTTATTATTTTCAACAGCTTATGGGCAGAAAACAACAGCAATCTACAAGGTTTTATTTATTGTATTTATTACTTTTATAAGTGTTTTGTTATTTATGGGAATTGATTATATCATGCATTTGCTATTTTATGGATATTGTCCACAGAACGTGGCAATACAATCGATTCCATGTTTATATGAAAGTCCATATGTTTATACAATCTTACAATGGTTTATCATTTTTAGTATACGATTTGCATTTGTGATGAGTATGCTGTCAATCTTCTTTAGTATGCTTTATCAATTATGTGCAAGTAAATTGATATCCATCTTATTATTTATTCTTGTTTTATTGATGGAAGCTGTATGTTATTTTCTTATTGATGAGACTTCTATCTTTGCGATACTTACAAGAATCAATATCTTACGTTTTATTATTGGAGTATCCTTGTATTTATGCATGCCTTTGCAGCATTTCTTTGAACTATCTATATCTTCTGGTAATCTATTATTATTTGTTACAGTAACATTGGGAGTTTCATCTTTTATCATATATGTATTTATATATGGAAAACAAATGTGGAACATAAAGATGTCAATAAGAAATATTACATTTACTTCAACAAGTTTGTTCTTACAGGAAAATTATATGTTATTGTGGAGAAATAAAGGGATTCTTGCGATATTGATAGTTTTCATTTATTCAGGTTTTACCTTTTATCATAACTATACTGCAACCACTTCTTTGAGTAAACATCAGAAAGAAGTATATCAGGTATATGAACCATATCTTGGTAATTTGAATAAAAGTAAAGTTAAGGCATTAGAAAATACAGTGGAAAAATATCAGCATATAGATGAGGACTTTGACAGTCTTAAAAACCAATATCAGGAAAACGAAATTACCTATCAACAATATAAACAGCAGGAAGCTGAGTTACAAAAAAAAGAGTAGCTATGGAACTATGTTAAATGAAGTTTTTGAAAAATCTCAAATCTATCCACAATATTTAGTTTATGGTAAAGGTTACTCTGCAATTTATGCCTTTCGCATGATTGATCGTGATATGAAAGATAGTTTAGTCTTCATTATGGCTACAATTGTATTGTTGAGTGGACTTTATGTGGAAAATAAAGAGCAGGAAAACTTATTAATTACCACAAAAAATGGTAAAACTAAACGAGCTAGAGCCAAATGGCTGAATGCAATTTTATGGGGTGGTGTCATCTTCATTTTGATTAATGGATTATCATACTTACATTTTAGTTTGTTATATCCTATGACACAGCCGGATGCACCTATTGGAGCGATTGATCTAAGTGCGCAAACATTAGTTTTTCCATTATCATCAGAAATGAGTGTATTTGAATATGGTATGGCATTATGTGCAACACGTATCTTTGGCTTTATTTCACTTATAATTCTTTGTGTCTTTATTTCTAGAAAGTGTCATAATCGAATACTAACAATATGTATTTTAGCAGCTATTTTGTTCTTTCCTGTTTGTTTATATTTAGCTGATGTGGAATTAGTAAAAGTATTCTCTTTATTTGATTTGATTATGGGAAATTTATTTCTTCAAAAGACATTTTCTACAGTAAAGATTATTCTACTAATGTTGATGGATATGTTAATGATAATATCAATTCATAGAGAGATGAAAGAAGAATAATGGGACATTTAAAGAAAAAAATCAAATTACTTCCTTATTTTATAGTTTTGTAGTATATTACAGTTAGATATGGGTAACATATAATATAAAAATATAAGGAGGTTACTTATGAGTGAAAAAAGAAAACTTGTTTTAGTTGGTACTGGCTTTGTAGGAATGAGTATGGCTTATAGTTTTTTAAGCACAGGCGGAATCGATGAACTAGTACTAATTGATGTAGATAAAGAAAAAGCAATTGGAGAAGCAATGGATCTTCAGCATGGTTTACCGTATGCAAGAGGTAAAATGAGCATTTATGCAGGAGACTATGCAGACTGTAAGGATGCTAGTATTGTTGTGATTACAGCTGGGGCTGCTCAGAAGCCTGGAGAAACCAGATTAGATTTAACTGCTAAAAATGCGAAGATTATGAAAAGCATTGTAGAACAAATCATGGCGAGCGGGTTTGATGGAATCTTAGTTATTGCCAGCAACCCAGTTGATGGTATGACGTATGTGGCACAGAAAGTTAGCGGCTTACCAAAGCATCGTGTCATTGGAAGCGGAACAATTTTAGATACAGCTAGATTACGTTATATGATGAGTGAATATTTAGATGTATCTAGTTCAAATATTCATGCATATATCATGGGAGAGCATGGTGATTCTAGCTTTGTGCCATGGACACATGCCTATGTAGGAAGTAAGTCTTTATTAGAATTATTAGATGAAAAAGGAAAATCACTTTCTGACCTACATGATATTTATACAAATGTACGTGAAGCAGCTTATGAAATTATTAATCGAAAGAAAGCTACATTTTATGGAATTGGTTTATCTTTAAATCGATTGGTTCATGCTATTCTAGATGATGAGAATGTTATTTTAACAATTTCAGCTTATCAGGAAAATGAATATGGACAAGAAGGATTATATATTGGAGTACCAGCAGTACTTAATCGCAATGGTATTCGAGAAATTATTCGTTTAGAGCTTAACGAAGTAGATCAGGCAAAGTTTGATGCTAGCTGTGATACTCTAAGAGAAATTAATCATGATGTCATTGATCCAATATTATAAATTGAGATAAAAAATGCAGGAAATAAGGAAATCATTGACATTTTCTTATTTCTTTTTATATGATAAAGTTATAGAGAATATTTGGAGGTAGTATTATGAATGAAAAAAGAAAAATAGTTCTAGTTGGCTGTGGCTTTGTGGGAATGAGCATGGCATACAGTTTCTTGAATACTGGTGGAATTGATGAACTTGTATTGATTGATGTTGATGAAGAAAAAGCAATTGGGGAAGCAATGGATCTTCAGCATGGACTTCCTTATGCAAGAGGAAAAATGACAATTCGTGCTGGTGGTTACGAAGAATGTAAAGATGCAGCTGTTGTTGTAATTACAGCAGGTGTAACACAAAAACCAACAGAAACACGTTTAGATTTAACTGCTAGAGATACTGTTATTATTAAAAGTGTAACTGAACAGATCATGGCAAATGGTTTCGATGGAATTTTAGTTATTGCCAGTAATCCAGTAGATGCGATGACTTATGTAGCACAAAAAGTAAGTGGACTTCCAAAACATCGTGTTATTGGCAGTGGAACAATTCTAGATACAGCTAGACTTCGTTATATGATGAGTGAATACTTAAATGTTTCCACTAGCAATATTCATGCATATATCATGGGAGAACATGGAGATTCCAGCTTTGTACCTTGGACAAATGCTTATGTAGGATGTAAGAATTTATTGGAGCTATTAGATGAACAGAATAGAGATTTAAAAGACTTACATGACATTTATACAAATGTTCAGCAGGCAGGTTATGAAATTGTAAAACGTAAACGTTCAACTTACTATGGAATTGGTTTATCATTAAATCGTTTAGTACATGCTATCTTAGATGATGAAAATGTAATCTTAACTGTATCTGCTTATCAGAATCAGGAATATGGACAAGAAGGATTATATATTGGTGTACCAGCAGTTGTAAATCGTCAAGGTATCCGTGAAATCGTAAAACTTCCATTAAATGAAGTTGATCAGACTAAATTCAATCAAAGCTGTGAAACGATTCGCAACATTAATACAGAAATTATTAATCCATTATTAGAAAAATAAAGTATTAAATAGAAGATTTTGGAGTCTAGATGAATAGATTTCAAAGTCTTTTTTATTACTTTACTCGCTTTTAGAGACGATTAGAAACTCTAGAATGATATTAGCTGTTATGATAATTATGAGCGTTTCTGTTATGGCTTCATGGTTAGATAGCACTGATATTATAAAACAAGTGATAAAAAAGGAATAGAATTTATGTTCTGTTCCTTTTAATTCTCTATTAATCAAAGTATGATATTTTGTTTGGGTCATAGCGATCTTGGATAGCTTTCTCTTCTATTCCATAACCAATAGCTACTACACCGATAGGTAATAGATGATCCGGTAAATGATAGTATTCCTTAAAGTTTTTTATTCTTTCAGGTCGAGGACCTACTGCACACCAGCATGTAGATAAGCCTTGATGTCTTGCTTCAATTAAGATGTTTTCAATAGCAGCGCTACAATCACAGTATAAATACTCATTTAATTCCGTAACGTTTTTATCTCCCATAACTAAAATTGCACAAGGTGCTGTTTTCATCATCTGCGTGTAAGGCTGAAGGGTATGCATTTCATCTAGAGCTTTACGATTGCGAATAACTAAGAATCTCCAGCTTTGTGTATTTCTTGCGGTTGGCGCATGCATAGCGGCACGTAATACTTCTTCTAGTTTTTCTTCTTCTACTGGTTTATTATCATACCTTCGTATACTTTGTCTTGTCCAAATTTCATCTAACATAAAAGACACCTCCTAAGCTAGAGTATAACATAAAAAGAAAAAGATTTGTGCAACATGACACAAATCAGATTCCTAAGGCTTTTTCGGTTGGAACACCAAATCGATTGGAAAGAGTTGTTAGATAGTCTTTTTCATGTTCCATTAATGTAGAATAGGTCACAAACTGATATCCTTTCTCATGCAATATTGGCAGAATTTCCTTTAAGCTTTCCATACTTGTTTTGTGAATATCATGCATGAGAATGACAATGTTACCGTATTTTAAACCATTTAATATATTTTCTTTAATACATGGTGTATTTCTGAATTTCCAATCAAGTGTGTCAATATCCCAAAGTGTATAACCTAGATAATTAGCATCTAATAGATTTTTACTTACTGCGCCAAAAGGTGGACGGAACCATTTAGGCTCTTCTCCGCATATCTTATAGATTTCATCCTGTGTCTTATAGATATTATCTCTGATTTCAGAAACAGAATATAAATTGTTTGAGTTTAAACCAATTCGATCAGAATGATTCCATGAGTGATTACCTAATTCAAATCCTTTAGTATAAATATCTTTAACAGTATCTTCATAATATTTTATATTATTTCCGACCATGAAAAATGTTGCTCTTCCATTATATTTATCAAATAGATCCATGATTTCTGATGTGTAAGCACCAGGGCCATCATCAAATGTAAAAGCGATCATTTTTTTGTTTGGATCTATTTTGGGCTGTTCCTTTGCCTGTAAAGGTTCTTTTTGGTAAAGAGATGGAATATTTTTATCTTTAAGCTTTATGTACTTTTTATATTTTTCAAAAGAAATGGATAGAGTTGCATCTTTATCTAAATGAACCTGTAATTCTTTTGGTGTAAGGCTTAACTGAGTTGTGTGAAGATCAATCTTTTTATCATATGAAATATCTTTTTTTAGATTATCTAATAATGCAGGATAGTCTCTACGTAGTACATCAGATAAGTTTAATTGCTTTTTAGCTTTATTATCATATAAATAGTACTTTTTTTGAACATCTTTTTCTTTACCATCATTTGAATATGTATGTTTATCAAATACTAAATTTACGAAACGATCATTGACTAAATTACTTGCATAGTCGATACTTGTGATTTGATTCTTTGTATTACGAGCAGGTTCTACTTCCTTTTCTTCATATGTTTTTACAATGTTATCTAATGCTTTATCATCATAAAAAGGGTATGTAAATGATACGAAGTTTTCTTCTTCATAGGAATCATAAGTTTGTTTAATCGTTCCAAATATTTTATTGTCTTCTTTATAAACTGTGTATTGTTCATAAGGGTTTAGCTTTAGAAATCCATATAATTTCCATACTCCAAAAACTGCTCCAGATAATAAAAGAATACATAAAAAAACTAGTATTCCAAATCGTTTATAATTTAATTTTTTTCTAGTATATTTCATCTTTATTCACATCCCTTGTTTTATAGTAAAAAATAATTAAACTATGCCAAAGATATTATGTCACAAAAAATACATTTTTGGAATATGGTAAATTCTTAAAAAACCTTAAAAATAACGTATACATAACATATGAGCATTTTTCTTTACATTTTAGTAAAAGAGGTTCATACTAGAAGTAAAGATATGAGTTTGTAGAAGGAGGAATATAAAATGGATCAGACAGCATTTTTTAAATTGAGTTATGGACTATATATCATATCAGCAAATCATGATGGAAAGGATGCAGGATGTGTAGCTAACACACTTCATCAGGTCACATCATCTCCTGCAAAATTAGCTGTTACTTTAAATAAAGAAAATTATACAGAACAGCTAATTGAAAAATCAGGACGTTTTACAGGTGTAGTATTAACACAGGATTGTGATATGGAAGTCATTAAGACATTTGGTTTTGCGTCTAGCAAAGATACAGATAAATTTGCATCATTTGCACATAAACGTGATGAAAATGGTATAGCTTATATTACAGATCATGTAGCTGCTCGTTATAGCTTAAAAGTAGAACAACAGGTGGATTTAGGTAGTCATGTAATGTTCATTGGTGAAGTAGAAGAAGCAGAAGTATTAAGTGAAGAAGAAGTTATGACTTATGCTTACTATCATCAGGTGAAGAAAGGCGGTACACCTAAAAAAGCTCCAAGTTATCAGGGAGAAACTAAAAAGAGTGGATGGAGATGTACAATCTGCGGTTACATATATGAAGGAGATCCACTTCCAGAGGACTTTGTATGTCCATTATGTGGAGCACCAGCATCTGTATTTGAGAAGATCTAATCGAAAAGAAAAAGGAAGAAATCGTATCACATAAGTGATGTGTTTCTTCCTTTTGATGCTTTAAGGGTTATAAAGATGGATGATACCGGAATCATTTAAGTTGATAATAATCATAATAAGAACTGGTAATGTGATGATACCTAAGAAACCAAATAATTTAGCTCCTAGATACATACATAACAGCATCAGTAATGGATGCAGACCAATTTGATGACCAACAATTTTTGGTTCGATAATATTACGAATCAAAGTAACGATTAGATAAATAATAAGTAGACCAATAGCTGTTTTCAATTGCTGATTTAAGAAACAGATAATGATCCAGGGAATCATGATACCTCCAGTTCCTAATACTGGGATGACATCAAAAACAGAAATTAGAAAGGCAATGACAACAGCATTATTAATACCCATAATGGATAATCCTATTGTCAGTTCTATAAATGTTAATGTCATGATTTTAGCATAAGCAATTACAAAACGACGAATTGTTGTGGTAAAGGACTGCTGAGCCATGAATGCGATTTTCTTTCCTCTATCAGGGAGCTGTCTTATTAGAAATGACAAGATTTTCTGATAATCAGCATTAAAGAAGAAAGATGATATAATCGCAAAGAAGAAGGAAATAATTAGATTAGGAAGAGAAGTCGCAAAGCTTGTAAAGAAAGAGACTAAGCTTTCTGATATTGATGATAAGATGGAGTAAATAGAATTCTGTAGTCCTTCTAAAAAGGATTCAATAGCCTGTGCTGAATTCATATCTACTCCTTTCCAAACTGTTTGTACATTAGAAATCGTAGATTGTAAATAAGGTTCTATGTAAGTTTGATATAAATCAGGAAGATCTTGTACAAAGTCTTTTAGAAAAGCAAATCCTTTAATTGATAAGAGTGTTACAAAGGCACCAATCGTTGCGTAGAATAATAATATAACAATCGTTGACCATAGCTTTTCATGTCCATGAAATTTATTGATAAGTTTTTTTATAATCGGACGTAAAATATAGGCAATAAGAAATCCGATAAGGAATGGCATAATAGCATAGATAATATATCTAAGAAAGATATATAACATAGCGAATATGATACATAGATAAATAACATGTATAATGAATGCTCTTTGTTTTTCTGTATTCATGAATATGCCTCCTTTTCTGTTTTATTTTTGTTTCTTATGTTTTTCAATACTTTGAACAATATGTTCGAATACATCGCTTCTTGGTTCTAAACGATTAGGGAAAGCTTTTTGAAGACGAGTAAGAACATTTTTACGTTTCTCTTTCATTTCGATAATGCGTACTTTTAGCTGTTGGATATGAGATAATAGTATTTCATCAGCATCCGTAGAGTCAAGAATTCGTTCAATTGTATCACTTAAGCTTTCCTGCAAAGGGAATATATTAGCGACTTTAAACTCTGCTCGTAATTCTTTGATACTGTCTTCGATTTCTTTGAAATCTTTGTTTCTTCTTAACAATGCATGAGTAGTATTGATTAAATCATATATAAAATATACTAGTAAGACGACACATAAAACTCCTTGGGCAATAGGTGAGAATTCTTGAATCAAAGATGATAATAAGGGATGTACGATATAATATACAAAAATAGATAAGATACCAAATAGGATAGAGTTTTTAAGACAAACACGTCCATTTATGTTAAATGGTTCTTTGGAATAATCCCACCATTTCGTGTGAAATAAAATTTCCATTCCCCAGCCTGTAATATATTCCAATATACTTGTAAGGATACACCCCATTAGGAATACTAAGGTAACATGTTTACCAAAAGGCTGAAGCAGATGGAGTACAAAGAGCGCTCCTACACCATATATTGGACAATAAGGCCCAGCTAGAAATCCACGGTTGATGAAACGATGAGCAGGAATACCACAATAGATACATTCACAGATCCATCCTAGGAAACTATATAGGAAGAAATATAAAACTAACTCCATACTAAAACTCCTTATATAAGCGTTCATCCGCATAATCCTTTATCATCATATTCACATGATCCTTGATTAATGCATCATTATTACTTACAAGTACAACTGGAACACTTGCATGTTCTACCGCAAGAACGCCGCTTTCACTATCTTCAAATATGATGCAGTCACTAGGTTTTAAGCCTACCTTTTCCATAGCTACCTGATACATTTGTGGATCGGGTTTAGATTTTTGGACCTGCTGGGATGTTACCACAAAATCAAAAAAAGAAGTCACTTGCTTATCTTCTAAAATCTGATGAATAATATCTGTCGCATTGTTTGTACATAAACAAAGTTTATAACCTTTTTCTTTCACATACTTTAAAAAGCGTAATGCATCTTTCTTTAAAGATGATTTTTTGTAATGATTCACTAGAAAGTCATGTATTTTTTGTATTAAGTCATTAGCTTCCTTATCCGGTAATTCATTTTGAATGATTTCTTCCATCACGGCAAAGCTATGTACATTAGCTTGCAGTATTTGTTTCACAAGCTCTTTTTGTATTGTACTCATATCACGAAAAGCTTGTTTATAATCAAAATTTTCATATGTATTAATTAAAGTTCCATCCATATCAAATAAAATACCTTTTATTTCCATATGATCACTCCTTATAAGCTGATATATATTATAAGTATATATTGTACAGCTAGTATTACTTTACTGTCAATGAAATTTCTCAGTTTGAAGAAAGGAATGAAATATCAGATGCTAGTTAAGCATACAATAAAGATAAAGAGATTTTAGTGAATAAAAGTATGTAAAATTTTTATTTTAATGTTTATGAAAAAAACTACAAAATATTTTTGAAATCGCTTGCAAAAAACGTAAAATACGATACAATATAAATATACTAGAAGTGATGAAAGAGGGTGCATGTCTTATGAAAAACAATATCATGACACAAACAATTGTAGACAGAGTGTTCCCTGACGTACCTGATCAAGGAGTACGTAATTTCTTCATGGCCGTAGAATGGATGTAAAGTGTATTGCTTTGCGTCCGTTTTTTTATTCGATTTGATTCATAATAAAAAGGAGGAATTGAAATGGATCAGAAATTTAACAAGGCATTTTGGGATGCATGCGCAAATGGTGATTTTGCGACAGTATGTGCAGAAATAAAAAAAGGGGCCGATATTAATTATCAGAACGGGGATGGACGAACTGCATTAATGCGTGCTGCTAAACGAGACTATAAAGATATTGTCCGTGTATTATTAGATAATGATGCGAAAGTAAATGTAGAAGATAATAAAGGAAAAACTGCTATTATGGGTGCAGCAAAAAAAGGAAATAAAACAATTTGTAAGAAACTGATTGAAGCCGGTGCGGATGTAAATGTGGCAGATGATCGTGGAAGAACCGCCTTGATGCGCGCTGCTTTCTTAGGCCATGATCGCTGTGTAGAAGTGTTATTAGATGCAGGAGCTGATATTAATGCTCAAGATGAAGTAGGAAGAACAGCACTTATGGAAGCTTGTGTTGCCTTTAAAAAAGATGTTATTCGTTTATTAATTAGTCGTGGTGCGGATGTAAATCTTTGTGATAATAATGGATGTACAGCCTTGATGCGTGCTGCTTATGGCGGCTATGTAGGATTGGTAGAAGATCTGATTGCGAATGGAGCAGATAAAGATTTAATTGATAAAGAAGGACATAAAGCAATTCATTATGTTCGTGAAGACTGCCTGGCTCAGTTAAAGCCAATTCTTAAATAGGAGGGTAAGATCATGAGAGACTATCTGAGCCATGAGGTACGCAACGTTGTAGTTTTAGGACATAGCGGTGTTGGTAAAACTGCCGTTATGGAAAGTATGTTATATTTTACAAAAGCAAGTGATCGCTTCGGAGTCACAAGTGAAGGAAGTTCTCTGATTGATTATGACCCTGAAGAAATTCGCCGTGGTATATCCGTTTATGCTTCTTTAGTACCAATTGAATGGAAAGATTGTAAAATCAATTTTATCGATACTCCAGGATACGCTGATTTTGTTCGTGGAGTAGAAGAAGGATTAGCTGTTGGTGATAGTGCTTTAATTGTAGTGGATGCGAAAGATGCTGTTCAGCCAGGAACAATCAAAGCATGGGAAGAGTCTCAGAAAAAGGGAATTCCTACTATCTTCTTTATAAATAAATTAGATGAAGAACATGCTTCTTTTGATAAAGCATATACAACACTACGTGATACATTTGGAAAGAGTGTTATTCCATTTGAAGTACCTATCGTAGAAAATGGAAAAACAATTGGTTCTATTAATATTTTACGTGATAAAGCATGGTATTTTGAAGGTGAATTAGCTGATCCAAATAAAGCACAGCCTGTTCCGGATAATATGAAAGATATCGTCGCAGATTATAAAAATCAGATTGCGGAAGCAATTGCGATGAGTGATGATGAATTAATGGAAAAATACTTCAGTGGAGAAGAATTCAGTGAAGCAGAACTAACAAGAGGAGTTCGTTTAGGTGTTCGTAATGGAGAAATCCGTCCTGTATTCAGCGGAAGTGCAACACATACAGTTGGTATTGAACGTTTAATGGATCTGATTGTTAAATATTTCCCTACTTATGGTGAAGCTGGAAGTATCATGGTAAGTGATGCGCAAAGTAAAGAACCGGTTATGTTAGAAACAAACGAAAAAGAAAGTCTATGTGCTCAAGTATTTAAAACGGTTGTTGATCCATTTGTTGGACGTATCTCTTATCTAAAAGTATTATCTGGTGTTATGAGCAGTGATTCAGTTGTATATAATGCAAATAAAGATACCAATGAAAAAGTTTCTAGTATCTTTATTGTCAAAGGAAAACATCAGACGGCAGTAGGTAAACTATTCACAGGTGATATTGGTGCAGTTGTAAAATTACAGGTTACGCAGACAAATGATACACTATGTGAAAAAGGTAAGGCTTATATTGCTGATCCAATAACATTCTCTGAGCCAATGTTAGGTATGGCAGTATTCCCTAATTCTAAAAATGATGAAGATAAGATGAGTAATGCTTTGGCGCGCATGGTAGAAGAAGATTCTACATTGCGTCTTGAAAATAATCCAGAAACTAAACAAACAGTACTTTATGGTATTGGTGATCAGCATATTGATGTTGTCTTAAATAAATTAAAAAATAAATATAAAGTAGAAGTTCGTTTAGAAACACCAAAAGTTCCATATCATGAAACCATCCGTAAGACAGCAATTGGAGAAGGTCGCCATAAAAAACAATCCGGTGGTCATGGACAGTTTGGACATGTCTTTGTTGAATTTGCGCCAAATCCGGATGAAGAGGAAATGGTATTTGAAGAGAAAGTATTTGGTGGGGCAGTACCTCGTCAATATTTCCCAGCTGTTGAAACAGGACTTCGTGAATGCATGCAGCATGGTATTCTAGCTGGATACAAAGTAGTAAATATCAAAGCTACATTGTTAGATGGTAAATATCATGATGTTGATTCTAGTGAAATGGCATTTAAACTTGCGGCACGTTTATCTTATAAAGCAGGTATGGCAAATGCGAAACCAATCTTACTAGAACCAATCGTTAGTATGACAGTTCGTGTTCCAGATGAATTTACTGGTACGATCATTGGTGACTTTAATAAACGTAGAGGTGCTATTATGGGTATGGATCTAGTAGATGGATATCAGGAAATTACAGCTACTGTACCACTTGCGGAAGTACAGAAATATCCAATTGAACTTCGTGCTATGACACAAGGTCGTGGTGTATATACACAAAGCTTTGACCGCTATGAACCTGTGCCTTCCAATATTGCGGATACAATTATTGCACAGCATAAAAAAGAAATGGAAGAATAAACAAATTACGGGGATCGTTTGATTCCCGTATTTTCTTAAATAAGATAAATACAAAATGTATTAAATATGGGAGTGATATATATGATAGCTGTATGGAATCGTAAAGAATTAATCATAACAATGGATATAGCTCAACAAGCTGCTGTTAGAGATATTCTTTCACAAAACGGCATTGAGTATAAAGTAAAAACTATAAATCTTCAATCCGCAACGTTTGCTGGGGCAGAAAGAAGTCGCTTAGGGGGACTAGGTATTAATCAGAAATATTCTTATGAATATAAAATTTATGTACATAAAAAAGATTATGAAAAAGCGAAGTATTTAATTAATGTATAATTATAAAAGATAAAAAGGAGAGGTATTATATAAAATATAAGTTATAATATGCAGGGAGTGATCATAATGAAAGAAATAACGATACAAGAAATGAAACATGTTTGTGTTGGACAGGCAGAAGATGAGAGAGCTGGTACTGGCTGTACTGTAATCATATGTAAAGAAGGGGCAGTAGCAGGTGTAGATGTAAGAGGAGGAGGACCAGCAACTAGAGAAACGGATTTATTGAATCCTATTAATATGGTTCAAAAGATTCATGCAGTTTGTCTAAGTGGAGGCAGTGCTTATGGACTGGATGCGGCTAGCGGTGTTATGCAATATCTAGAAGAACATGGAATTGGTTTTGATATGCAGGTTGCTAGAATTCCAATTGTATGTGGTGCTAGTTTATTTGATTTATCTGTTGGAGATCCTAATGTGCGTCCAGATAAAGCTATGGGTTATCAGGCTTGCGTAAATAGTGAATCAGGATGTTTTGAAGAAGGAAATCATGGTGCAGGAACAGGTGCTAGTGTCGGGAAAATGTTAGGATTTGACCATGCGATGAAAAGCGGTATTGGTACATATGGATTGGAAATGGATGGTGTTCAGGTAGTAGCTATTGTGGCGGTAAATGCCTGTGGAAATGTAGTAGATTTTGATACAAATGAAGTACTTGCGGGAATGCTGGATAAAGATACAAATACCATTATAAAAGCGGAAGATGTACTGGAACAGTTTCGTAAAGCCCAGCCTTTAGGTAATACTACCATTGGCTGTATTATAACAAATGCCAAACTGACAAAGGCACAGTGTACGAAAGTTGCAGGTATTAGTCATAATGGATATGCTAGATCCATACATCCTGTACATACCATGAGTGATGGTGATACTATTTTTGTATTAAGTACACAAGAGGTAGACTGCGATCCTGATATTATAGGTGTTATGGCTACTAATGCTATGGGAAAAGCTATCAATCGAGCTGTCTATAAAGCAAAAGGTGCTTATGGTTTGAAGGCACACTGTGATTTAAAATGAAGATAAGCTTTTATCATTGGGGTGTTCAATGTCCTATCATTTTTGAAATGTTAAGATTATTTCAAAATGATATGGTTGATAATGTTAAGTGTATTGATATTAGTAAAGATATTTCTTTAGTAGACCAGTCTATGTATTACCCATTTCTAACGGTAATCGATGAAGAAATTTACTGGTATGGTCCTATTACTTCATCTGTGTTAGAGCAGATAAGAAATAGAACACTTACAAAAGATATGCCGTATCAAATAATACAATCGCAAACAGTAATAAAAGGCGATATCGTATATTTAACAGATGACACGATCATAAATGCTCTACAAGGATGTACAATGTGCGAAGAATGTGGGCAGATATATAAAAAAAGAGAATTTCTTCAATCTCAGCAAATACCATTTTATGGTGTTTTACATAAATATCAGGATAAAATCGTAGGTGGAGCAGAATGGATGCCTTCTACTAAAGTACCTTATCAGATTCCTAAAGATGATAAGTATGCCTTTTTAACTTGTGTTTACCATTCAGATGAAGAATATGACTACAAGGCTTATCCATTATCGGTCTTAGAAAAAGAGTTAGCTAAAAATTATCAGAAGATATTTGTAATTAGTGGTGAAACTGGTACATTTCCTAATGGACCTATGTCATGGTTTATAAAACAAGGATATAAGGATTTAGGGATTGTACAGAATATACCAGATTATGCATGTATACATTTAATGGGGAAAGACTTGTAACCAAATATATAAAAGAATTTTATAACATTTTATAGGCCATAATCGGCCTTTTTTGTGTGCTTTATTGTGAAAAAAGCTATAATTCATAAAAATATCGTCTATAAGCAATAAAAATATGTGAAAATTTACACAAAGTTATTGGCATATAGTGGGAATTGTAATATAATATGTAAGCTGAAAATCTATAGAAAATATTTTAACAGGATCGTAATTGAACTGTATAAAATGGGACAAGATATCAGCATCTTCAAAAACACTCGTATCGATTAGAACGAAAGTAGGAGGAATTATGAAAACAAAGAAAACACAGTATATGGCAATTATGTCTATGTTTCTGGCTATTCAGATTCTTTTGACAGTTACCCCACTAGGGTATTTGCCTATTGGACCAATTAGTGCCACAACGATGCATATTCCGGTTATTATTGCTGGTATTGCGTTAGGAAAGAAAGCAGGGGCAGAATTAGGTCTTGTATTTGGTATCACAAGTGTATTGAACGCAACTTTTCGCCCAACTGTAACTTCATTCTGCTTTTCCCCCTTCATTCCTGTTGCTGGAATGAGTGGAAACTGGACAAGCCTTATCATTGCGATTATCCCAAGAATTTTGCTTGGATACTTAGCTGGACTTGTTTATGAAAAATTGAGCAGAAAAGATGTGAATGATTCATTGAGTATATCAATTGCCGCATTAGTAGGCGCAATCACAAATACTGTATTAGTGCTAGGTGGAATTTATGTATTTTTTGGTACATCCTATGCCCAAGCAATTGGTGTAGAGTATAACACATTAATAGCGGTATTATTTGGAGTAGTATTTACAAATGGTATAGCAGAGGCAATCTTAGGTGTTATCGCATCTTTATTGGTATGCAAGGCTATTAAGCCATTTTCTAAAAAATATAAATAAATACATATAAGGTGTATAAAGGTTGATCCTCTATACACCATTTTTTTAATAGAATATAATTTTTATGTATGATACAATGCAGATAGTGGTGATAAAATGAAGGAATTGATTGTGTGGATTATCTTATTAAATATAGATGGAATATTGTCTACTTTACTAATGCTTATTTTGGCATATATCTGTATGTTTCTTCAACATAAAAAACGTATTCAAGATTGGATTACATCACTTTCAGGAATACAGATAGGAGCATATTTGCTAGTTTCAGAAATTATAAGAATTATTGTTTTTTATATACTGTTAAGAGTTATTTTTCTATTACTTAGTATAAATAGTATTGTATGGATGATTACTATAATGGGAAGTACGATGTTAACAACTTTATTTCGATGGTTTTCTTTATTCAAACATCGAAAAGAAATAAAGAAAGAACCCCAGTCATAAACTGGGCTTATCCTCCGATTAAAAAGTCAAGAATGTTCCATCCTGCCTCTGTTTCCTCACGATATATTTCAGTGAATCCGCATTGTGCACAGCTGATTGTAATGAATTTTTTATTTTGTACATCGAATAGTTTTGCAAAATTACCTCCAGTTGCTTGAAATTGATCGTTCACAAACTTTGTACATCCGCATTTTGGGCAGACATATGGTTTTTTATCCATAAAAATAACCCCTTTCTTCTTGATTTCAGTATATCATTTTTATATAGGAAAGTAACAATCTTTTTTGAATGTATTATTTGTATTCGTTGTTATTGGGGCTGGAAGATAATAATAAGGAGAACGTTCATCCTGTATAGCAAGTATTTTATCATCTGATAGAATAATAGCACAGACACGATAATCAAATTTTCCTACCTTCAGAAATACAGTTATTTAATACATTTGGGCATGTAAATTGCTTTCGGTATGATACTCTTGTATGATGATTATAGCTAATTAGATATAAATGGAGGATAATTATGAGTAAAATAAAAGGTTTAGTAGGAACCTATGCACCAAGTAAAGGAATTTATTCTTTTATATTTGATACCGTGAAAGAAAAATTTATAGAGTCAAACGTATACTGTGAAACAAGAGATGCGAAATATATATCATATGATCATGAACGATTAGCATTCCCAATACAAGAGGAGTTTGCTGGTGTCTGTGTTATGAAAGATGGGCAAGTTTATAAAGCAGGTAAAGAAGGCTGTACTGCTTGTTATGTGACACAGGATGAACATTATATATATACTACGAATTATCATGAAGGAACACTGATTCGTTATCGCTTTGAAAATGATCAGTTAGTGGAAGATAAAAAGGTGGAAATAAAAGAACATGCAGGAGCACATCAGGCAATTCTAACGAAATCATATGTGTACGTGCCATGTCGTTTGTTGGATCGTGTATATGTATATGATCGCGATACGTTAGAATTTAAAAGAGTTATTTCTTTTCCAGAACATACTGGAATTCGTCATGGTGTTGTCAGTTATGATGAGCATATTTTATATATGATAAGTGAAGATAGCTGTGAAGTATTCGCATTAGATTTGAACGCAAATGGAGCTATTGTAAAGAAAATATCATTGTTGGAAGATAATGAGAAAGGTGGAGGAGCTGCGATTCGTTTAAGTCATGATGAAAAACGATTATATGTATCAATACGTGAAGTAAATCGCATTTATGTAGTAGATACAGAAAACTTTAATGTTTTACAGGTGCTTTCAAGTGGAGGAGATCATCCTCGTGATATCAATCTTTCTCTTGATGATCATTACTTGTTTGCGACTAATCGAAATAGCGGTAATTTAGTTGCCTTTTCCATTAATGAAAATGGCTTATTAGAAGAAAAAGATAACATCAATACGATACCGGAAGGTGTTAGTATCGTATGTTATGAATAAAAGGAGGATGTATATGAATCAGATAGGTATGATAGGATTAGCTGTCATGGGTAGAAGCTTAGCTTTAAATATGGCAGATCATGGATATAAAGTAGCGGGATATAACCGTAGTTATGAGGTCACAAAACAGATGGTGGAAAAAACTCCACATGAGAATTTTACTCCATATGAAACATTAGAGGAATTTGTAAAATCTTTAGAAAAGCCTAGAAAAGTAATGTTGATGGTGAAAGCAGGTCAAGCAGTAGATGCCGTGATTGAACAGCTGCTTCCGTTACTTGAAAAAGGCGATATCATTATGGATGGCGGTAATTCTTTCTTTGAGGATACGATTCGAAGAGAGGCTTATGTAAGAAGCCAGGGTCTTCATTATTTTGGAATTGGTATTTCAGGTGGAGAAGAAGGTGCTCGTAAAGGACCAAGTATTATGCCGGGTGGAGATCGTAATGCCTATGAAGAAATTCGTCCGATTTTAGAAAGCATTGCGGCGAAAAGTGAAGATGGAACTCCATGCTGTACGTATATTGGTGAAAATGGAGCAGGTCATTATGTGAAGATGGTGCATAATGGAATTGAATATGCAGATATGCAGCTGATTGCGGAGGCTTATCTGATTTTAAAACATATTGGGCATTTTAATAATCATGAATTAGGAAAGATTTTTAGTGAATATCAAGAAGGAGAATTAAATAGCTTCTTAATTCGTATTACCTCGGAAATATTCCAGGAAGCTGACGATATCACTGATCAGAGTTTAGTAGATATGATCAAAGATAGTGCTCAGCAAAAAGGTACGGGACGCTGGACAAGTATGGAAGCATTGAAACAGGGAGTAGATGTTTCTATGATAGCTGCAGCTGGTAATGCGCGTGTGATGTCGAATAAAGAAACGCGAAAGATGGCAAATGATCATTATCCAAGTTTATCTATTGCGAATATCAGTAATCCTGAAGCATTAATTGAAGATGTACGTAAAGGATTATATGCAGCTAAGATTATTGCCTATGCACAAGGTTTTGATCTATTAAAACAAGCAAGTATTGCGTATGGATGGGATCTACCATTAGGAAATATTGCCTCTATTTTCCGTGCAGGATGTATTATTCAGGCAAAATTCTTAAATGATATTACAAGAGCATATGAACGTAAAGAGAACCTATCTCATTTATTGCTGGATAAGATATTTGAAGAGCGAGTAATTGCTTATGAAAAAGCATTACGTCAGATTGCGGCACAGGCAATGTTAAGCGGAATTCCTATTCCTGCTATGGCGAATGCGATTAGTTATTTAGATTTATTTACAAAAGATCATGTCGGAGCGAATCTGATTCAAGCACAGCGTGATTATTTTGGTGCTCATACGTATGAGCGAATTGATCGAAGAGGCAGCTTCCATCATGAATGGGGGAATAAAGCATGAGTGCTTTAACCTTTACTATTTTTGGCGGAACTGGAGATCTGACATTTCGTAAATTATTACCAGCATTATACAATCTTCAGGCGCAAAATAAATTAGATGATGATTTCTCTATTGTCATTATTGGACGTCGAGCATATGATCATGCCAGTTATTGTGAAGAAGCAAGTAATTGGATCAAACAATTTGCTCGTCTTCCATATCGTGTAGATGAATATGAACGTTTCTCTAAACGTATTCATTATGTACAGATGGATTTTACCGATTTAAACAATTATGAAATATTAGATGCTTTCTATAAGGAACATGACTTAGAAAATCATATCTTCTATTTCGCAGTGGCTCCGCGATTCTTTGCGGTTATTGCGAAAGGTTTGGAACAAGTAGAAACAGCATGTCTTGGTAAAGTCATCATTGAAAAACCATTTGGCGAAGATTTGGCATCTGCTAAGGTGTTGAATGAGAACCTGGAATCTTTCTTTTCAAAAGATCGTATTTTCCACATCGATCATTATTTAGGAAAAGAAATGGTTCGCAATATGCAGGCTATTCGTTTTATGAATCCGATTTTTCAGGATGTATGGAATGCAAAATATATAGAGCATGTGCAAATTAGTGCATTAGAAACGGTAGGAGTTGAAAATCGTGGAGGGTATTATGACCAAAGCGGTGCTTTAAAGGATATGGTCCAAAATCACTTATTTCAGATTCTATCCCTTGTCGCTATGGAACAGCCGACAACATTCTTTGGAGAAGATATGCATCAGAAACAGTTAGATGTATTACGTACGTTACGTCCGGTAGAAAAGCTAGATATAAAGGATAGCGTTGTATTAGGACAATACTTTCATTATCAGAATGAGGGTAAAGTAGCGAATGATTCGATGACAGAAACTTATGCCGCATTGCGATTATTTGTGGATAATGAACGCTGGAAAGATGTGCCATTCTATATTCGTACGGGAAAGAAACTGAATCGAAGAGAGATGGAAATCGTAATAACGTTTAAAAAGACAAATCCAGATGTGGATGCGAATATATTATTAATTCGTATACAGCCAACAGAAGGAGTATATTTCCAATTTAATATAAAGAAACCTGGAGATAGTGATGAAATCATTCCGACAAGTATGGATTTTTGTCAGAGCTGTTCTGATATAAATCGAATCAATACTCCTGAAGCTTATGAACGTTTATTACAGGCTGCTGTTCAGCAGGATACATCCTGGTTCTCGAAATGGGATCAGATTGAGTGCAGCTGGGATTATGTAGAACAGTTAAAACAGAGAATGAAAGAAGAACAGTTACCATTATTTACTTATATGGCAGATAGTGATGGACCAAAAGAAGCAGATGAACTATTAGCTCGCCATCATCATGCATGGAATACCATTTCACATTAAGATATGAAGAGTCAGTAAGCTGGCTCTTTTTCTATCTAGAAGAAAAAGAGTGGAAAAAAATAACAGAATGCTTTATACTATTACTGTTATGTAAGAAAGAGGGAACAACATGAGTAATTTACGAAAGGATTTAATTCTTTGGAGTGAATCACTTCAAGACTTCCATCTTCCTCGCTGGGAGGAACTGCCTAACTTTGATTTGTATTTAGATCAGGTAATCACTTTGATTGAAAGTTATCTTCAGCCATTATTTGATGAAGACAATGACACTATTTTAACGGCAGCGATGATTAACAATTATGTAAAATTAAAACTAATCCCAAAAGCTGAAAAAAAGCGTTATAATCGTGTACATATCGCTTATTTAATTGCGATTACGATTCTGAAACAGGTTCTTACGATTACAGAAGTAAAAGAAGGAATTGAATATCAGGCAGGATTGAATGGTTTAAAGGAAGCATTTAATCTATTCTGTGACGAACAGGAAAAGGCGATTATGGCGATGGCTAATCATATTCATAATCAAGATTCTACGTTTGTTATGGAAGGTATTACAATGCATAATACTGCGATTAAAATGGCAACAATGTCATTTGCGGGTAAATTAGTTGCGCAGAAAATTTTATTTCTGCAGAATTCTTATAAAAAAGAGAAGAAGTAAAAAACATCCGTGAGGATGTTTTTATAATGATTTAGTATGGTCATGATTTTTACGATAAGCATTAGGAGTCATTCCACATGATTTCTTAAATACCTGTGAGAAATAAGATTGTGACGAAAATCCGCAGGAATCAGAAATACTGGCAATGGAATAATTCGTTGTCTCCAGCAATTCTTTAGCCTGCTGGATGCGTAGGCGAATTAAATAATTGATTGGGGAAATACCTTTGTATTGTTTGAAGGCATGGACAAGGTAAAATTTATTCATATAAGCTTTTTCACTTAATAGTTCTAAGGTAATATCTTCATGATAATGCTTATTTATATATTGTTCGATGAAATGACACTCTTTGATAATCTTTTGAGATGGCGCAACAACCAGATTGGCCTTTGTCCTGCGTATCATATTAATTATCAATACTTCTAAAAGATTTTGGCAGATTTCTTCGTATTGTTCTTCCTGTCGATTCATTTCACTAATTAAGGTTTTAAGATAAAAGAGTATCTCATGTTTAAATTCATGATAATTATGTACACTATAATCTTCATTTTCCATCTGGTTCATAAAACTTATGAACTGAAGTCCTTCAATGCCTAGTTTAATATATTCTAATGGGGAATCATCTTTACTCTTTTCTGTATGTGTAACATTTGGATTAATAATGATTAGATCATCTTCTTTAACATCGAATTCTTCATTGTTTACGACAAAGCTCCCCTTACCGCTTATTACATAAAACAATTCAGTGCAGTGATGTGCATGAAGATTGTTATGCATATCTTTTTCATCATGATTGGTAGTTATATATAGAAGATGAAAGTTCATTTTTTCAAGTCTCTGATTTTTTAATGGATAACGTTGTGAGTTCATATTTTCCCTCCCTCGTAATTATCTTTTATTATATACAAGGAAGTATCTCTTTACAAGAATTATAATTAAGTGAAAATTGTCAATATATATAAATAGTTTTACTTGATATAAATAGAAAAACAAGTAAGATTATGTGAAATATTATCTTACTTTTCTAGTTCCATGGTATAATAAAACAGATAAATACTAGGAGGTTATATCATGTTTTATGATAAAGTAAAAGAGTCTGCAGATTTTATCTGTGAGAAAGTTTCTATAAAACCAGTGATTGGGATTATCTTAGGAAGTGGGTTAGGATCATTAGTTGATCATATGGAAAATAAAGAAGTTCTTCCTTATTCTGAAATCCCACATTTTCCACAATCTCATGTGGAAGGACATGCGGGAAATTTAGTGTTTGGGACAATCGGTGATCAGCCATTAGTTGTAATGCAGGGCAGATTTCATTATTATGAAGGATTTACAATGAAGGAAGTAACGTATCCGATTTATGTAATGAAGCTTTTAGGTGTAAAAGATTTGATTGTGACAAATGCATGTGGTGGTATTAATCGTAGCTTTGCGCCAGGTGACTTGATGATCATTGATGATTTTATCAATACCTTAGATGTGAATCCTTTAATTGGAGATAATGATGAACGTTTTGGAGTGCGTTTTCCTGATATGTCAGAACCTTATTCCAGTGAATTGCGTACAAAAGCTAAGAAAGTTGCGGATAGCTTAGCAATACCATATCGTGAAGGAGTGTATACTTTATTCCAAGGTCCATATTATGAGACAGCAGCTGAAATTCGTATGTATGAACGCGCAGGCAGTGATGCGATTGGAATGTCTACAGTACCAGAAACCATTGCGGCAAACTATTTAGGAATTCGTGTGTTAGGAATTGCCTGCATCACAAATATGGCAACTGGAATTGCCAAGAAAAAACATTCTCATGAAGAAGTTGTGAAAATGGCTAATAAAAGCAGTGAACAGCTTTGTCGCTGGGTAGAAACTTTATTACTGGAATGGTAAGATAAAAAAGGAGGTGTCCCTATGAAACAGGAATCATTATTTCAGAATGACGTAAGTGCTTCTCCTCTAGCATCTAGACTACGTCCAACCACATTGGAAGAATATGTAGGGCAGAAGCATATTTTAGGTAAGGGAAAAGTGCTATATAATTTAATTGAAAAAGATATGATTTCTTCGATGATTTTCTGGGGCCCTCCTGGTGTTGGAAAAACTACTTTAGCGCGAATCATTGCGCAAAAAACACAGTCACATTTTATTAATTTTAGTGCAGTTACAAGTGGTATCAAGGAAATAAAAGCAGTAATGAAGGAAGCTGAGGAAGCATTTCATTTTGGTCGCAGAACGATTGTTTTTGTGGATGAAATTCATCGTTTTAATAAAGCTCAGCAGGATGCTTTTTTACCATATGTAGAAAAAGGCAGTATCATTCTTATTGGCGCAACAACTGAAAATCCATCTTTTGAGGTTAACTCTGCGTTATTATCGCGTTGTAAAGTGTTTGTGCTGAAAGCCTTAGAAACAGATGATATTGTGGAACTTTTACAGAATGCATTGCATGATGAAAGAGGTTTTGGAAATCAAACCATTTTTATTGAGAAGCCCGATTTAGAAAAGATAGCAATATTTTCTAATGGAGATGCGAGAATGGCGCTGAATACCTTGGAAATGGTTGTGAATAATGGAGATTGGAAAGAAGACGGCATTTATATTACGGAAGATGTTCTCCAGCAATGTATTAGTCAGAAAACATTTCTGTATGATCGTCAAGGTGAAGAACATTATAATCTGATTAGTGCTTTACATAAGTCAATGCGTAATTCAGATGTTGATGCGGCAATTTATTGGTTATCCAGGATGTTAGAAGCTGGAGAAGATCCGCTCTATGTTGCAAGAAGACTTGTTCGCTTTGCGAGTGAGGATATTGGAATGGCAGATAGTAGAGCTTTAGAAATCTGTGTAGCTGTATATCAAGCTTGTCATTTTCTTGGTATGCCGGAGTGCAGTGTTCATTTAACTCATGCGGTAACATATTTGTCATTGTCTCCAAAATCAAATGCTTTATATACAGCATATGGCAGTGCCAGTGAAGATGCATTGCAACAGCTGAAAGAACCAGTTCCGCTCCATCTTCGTAATGCGCCAACTACTTTGATGAAAGATCTGCATTATGGTGAAGGATATCAGTATGCCCATGATTTTGAATCAAAAATGACAACCATGGAATGTATGCCTTCCTCTTTAAAGAATAAGACCTATTATCATCCAACGATGCAAGGTAATGAAGCACGGGCTGCTAAACGTTTAAATGACATAAAAGAGTGGAAGAAGAATCACCAAAACAAATAAAAAGGTCAATTTCGACCTTTTTTCGTTTATTTCGAGATGGATGGAATTACATATTTATCAAATAATTCCTTATTTCTTTCATCAGCTCCATCTGTATTACTGGAAACAAAGACAGGAGCATCTATTCCATGTTCAGTTAATAATTCCACAAAACGTCCTACAACACTTTGTGCTAAAAAACAGCCTGTAATTGTACTAACAGGTCCCATGCATACATCATCTTTGATTGATGTTGTGGCATCTCCATAAGGAGCATAATTATCTAATACAACATCCGCAAGTTCAAATAAACGTAAGCCGCTTTCATGTCTTGACGCAATGGTTTTACTGTGGGTGAGAGATGTAATTGCGATGATTTTAGCTCCTTTTTTCTTTGCGCGTAAAACATATTCAATTAGTAACGAATTTCTTCCGGAATTGCTTGTGACTAGAAGTACATCACCTTCTTCAATGCTATATAGAGTATCAAGTACATCAGCGTAAGCACTGGTTCTTTCTAACGTTGTACTTTTGGTAGGGTGTGTCGCAAGAGTCATTTCAATTTCACAGATGGGATAAATTTTAGCATAACCACCTGCTCTTGCATATAAATCCTGACCGATCATATGGGAATGTCCAGTTCCAAATGTGTAGATCTTATGATGTTGTTTCTCTGCCTCAAATAATAATTCAGCAGCTTTTTCGATTAAGGAGCGTTGTTGTTTGATGCAGGATATGCGAGATTCAATTTCGTGAAAATATGTGTCAAGAAAAGTCATTATTCATCATCCTTTCTGTTAATCATAGTATAGCACGAATATAAGATGATAGCGTTATGAAAAGTTTAATATTTTGTAGTATTTATATGGAAGAGATTATTTAAATTTTATATACTTATAGAGACAAGGGAGAGAATGGAGGATTATGGAAAAAGTAACATGTGAATTAAGTCAGGATGAGTATAAACTCATATGCTTTTATCGAGAATTAAGTGAGGAGAAGAAAAGTAAGTTTTTTCATCTTGTAATGACTTTAGAAACTTTATTGGTAAGTGGAAAGAAAGCAGAGTAATGTAGTAAAAGGAATTCATTGGAAAGGGTTTGCGAATCCTTTCTTTTCATATTGGATAAGAGAAAATTATGTATGCATAAATATTTCTAATTTTCATTTTTTTCCATTGCGTAGTATACTGATTTAGCAATTTAAGTTGATAAAGGAGAAAAATAATATGATTTTTATTAAGGAAAAAGGTAAAGGAATTTTACTATGTTTTTTTATAGGCTGTATTGCCCTATTCTTAGGGAAAAAGTTTCCTATTATTGGAGGACCGGTATTTGCGATTTTAATTGGAATGATAGTAACGTTATGTATAAAAGAAAAACAGCAATTTCAAGCTGGAATTACATTTACTTCTAAAAAAGTATTACAATATGCAGTTATATTGTTAGGGTTTGGACTTAATTTATCGGTAATCGCAAAGACTGGTAAACAATCACTTCCGATTATTTTATCCACGATTACAACATCGCTGGTAATTGCTTATGTGTTGAAAAAAAGAATGAAGATTTCTAGCAATATTGCGACTTTGGTTGGTGTTGGTTCATCCATCTGTGGAGGTTCTGCGATTGCTGCAAGTGCTCCTGTGATTGAAGCTGATGATGAGGAGGTCGCAACAGCAATTTCAGTTATTTTTTTGTTTAATGTATTAGCAGCGATTATCTTTCCTTGGTTAGGTACACTTTTACATTTTCAAGGCAGTGAAGGCTTTGGTGTGTTTGCAGGAACTGCTGTTAATGATACTTCTAGTGTTACCGCAACTGCTTCTACTTGGGATAGCATGTATCATTTAGGAAGTGCCACTTTAGATAAAGCTGTGACAGTTAAATTGACACGTACATTGGCTATTATCCCTATTACTTTAGGCTTAGCATATTTTAAAATGCGCAAAGCTGGAGAAAAAAGTAAAACAAGTACATTCTCATGGAAGAAAGTATTTCCATTCTTCATTCTTTACTTTCTTATGGCATCTATTATCACAACGATTTCTACTAATGTATTTCATATTTCAAATGAAGTATTTCTTCCGTTAAAGGAATTAAGTAAATTCTTTATTATTATGGCAATGGCTTCCATTGGTTTGAATACTGATATTGTGAAACTGATTAAAAATGGTGGAAAGCCGATTCTTTTAGGATTTTGTTGCTGGGTAGGAATAACGATTGTATCATTATGGATGCAGTATATGCTTAAAATATGGTAAAAAAGAGGATATAAGAAGAAAAAAGTGATATGATTAAGTATAGGAGGTCATATTATGAATTTTAAAATAGAGAATTGGAAACTTTTTGTGCTTTCTATCTTTTATATCATTTTTTCGATTCTATCTTATGTAATTGAAAAAGAGAAGTTTTTGAATTTCTTTCAGATTGCGGGTATTATCATTATTCTGATAGGGTTCTTTCAAGTTTTAATTTATTTCTTTAAGAAAGATTATCAAAAGCCTGATGATTATAGTTTTTCTTTTGGTGTACTATACTGCATGGCAGGATTGATTGTAGCGACAAAACCCAATCTAATTGTGGATAATTATCCTAATGTTATATCAGGGGTAGTTGTTTTGGATGCGACACTTCGTCTGCAGTTTTCTATGAATTTATTTAGATTACAGGACAAACAATGGAAAATTCATTTAGGCTTAGCTGTTGTGCCTATCCTCTTAGGTATGAGTATTATATTGATTAAGATGCAGCCACATACATTACAAAATTTATTTAGTTTCTTATTGTTGCTGGATGCAGCTGCGAATTTTTATACAATCCTTTATTATCGACATGTGATGAAACGTTATAATAGAAAAAATATACAGTTAGATGAAGAGGATTATGAAATCATTGAGAAATAAAAAAACACCTCATTATTTGTATAGGCACACAAGTAATGAGGTGTTTTCCTATTAGTGAAACATATCTTTCTTTTTAAAAATCCATATGGCAATTAGACAAGCAACCACAGAGATGAAAGTTGGGAACCACCAATGAGTGTTTCCAAAACCAGTTACGTTCATACCATAAAATGCAAAGACTAATGCAGGAATCTGAACAACAAGTGTGATAACTGTTAATACTTTCATAACGATGTTTAGATTATTGGAAATAACAGAGGCAAAGGCATCCATTGTACCTGATAGGATATTGGAATAGATGTTACACATTTCAATTGCCTGGTGAACTTCAATCAATACATCTTCTAATAAGTCCTGATCTTCTTCATATAGCTTAATTAATCTTCCACGCATGATTTTGTTTAAAGTTACTTCATCGGTTTTTAATGATGTACTAAAGTATACTAGTGATTTTTCTAAACCAAGCATTTGAATTAATTCCTGATTTCTCATAGATTGGTGTAATTTTTGTTCTGTACGAGAAGAAATACGATCAATCTGACGTAGATAGATAAGGAAACGTTGTGAAATACGAAGCAGAAGCAATAATAAGAAACGTGTTTTCATATCCGTATTTATACCTTTGATTCTACCATTAGCCATATCTTCGATGCTTAGGTTTTCATATAAACAGATTGTGATGACATAACCTTTCATGATTACGACGCCTAAAGGTAAGGTCGTATAAAGTAATGTGTTTTCATCAAAATTATCATCTTCTTCAGCACTAGGATAATCAATGATAACTAGTGTCTGATTTACATCATCGTCATAGTCGATATGTGAGCTTTCTTCTTCATCTAGAGAAGATTTAATGAATTCAGGAAGGACTCCGATATGATCAATTAAATAATCCACTTCTTCCGGTGTTGGTGCTACAGCGTTGATCCAGCATCCTGGTTCTGGCTGTTCAATGCGTTTTGTGACATTATCAAAAGTTTTGTAAAATTCCAACATAAAAAAACCTCCTTTTTACAGGAGGAAAAGTAATATGCCTCCTGTATTATATTTTACATTTTTTTGACATGGACTCTCGGGCTCAGGAGACATATAAACACCTTCTTTCTGACTGTGCTATTATACCACAAATTTAAGTTAATAAAAGAGAAAAACTTTATATAAAATGAAAAAATTTTAAGTTAGGAAGAAAAAGATATAATTTTGTTTATAGTGTGTTATGGAAATATGATAAAACAGGCAACAAAAGTTACCTGTTTTTAGATGTATTTAATAGTAAATTGACGCTTTTACTTCATCTGCTTTTTCTTTTCCTTCCAGTTTTTCGATGATTGCGAAAGCAAAGTCAATTACTGCAGCAGCACTTCTTCCAGTGATGATATTTCCATCAGTTACTGTATACTGATCAATATAAGTACCACCAAAATCTTCGTTCATACTAGTGAAGCAGGTATATTTTTTATTTTTTAGATAACCTTGTTTTCCTAAAATAGTAGGAGCCGCACAGATTGCGCTGACTAGTTTATTATTCTCAATGAAATGTTTTAATATTGATAATACACGTTCATCCTTTTCTAGTTTTTGATAATGAGGTCCTCCAGGTAAGAAAAGCATATCATAAGCGTTGATATCCGCATCCTTTAAGTCTTTTAGGTTAGCACATGTGATATCAAAACGTCCAGTTGCGTTGGTATTATCAATGGCATATACATCAATAGTAATTCCAGTTCTTCTTAATAGGGCGATTGTGCCGATAGCTTCTAATTCTTCAAATCCATCTGTTAAAATACACATTACTTTCATAACAAAATCCTCCTTTTTACGAAAACATTATACCACGTATTTTTGATCGGAATACATGATTTTATTCTTTTTATATAAGGAAGAGAATATGTTGTAAAAAGGGGTGTTAAGCTATGGATAAATGGATACGAATCAATACGATGATTAATGGAATCGTATGGGGTAAGTATATGATTCTTTTTTTATTGTTAACGGGTTTATGGCTTATGTTACGGTTGAAGTTTTTGCCATTTACGCATTGGCGTCTACTATTTAAAAAGACAATAGGCTCATTAGGAAAAAAGAAAAAGGAACAGGGAATTACATCATTTCAGGCAGTCGCAACTGCTTTAGCTGGTACGTTAGGAGTAGGTAGTGTAGTAGGTGTCACAACTGCATTGACTATGGGTGGACCTGGTGCTTTATTTTGGATGTGTGTCAGTGCTATTTTAGGTATGATGGTAAAATATGCAGAGGTTGTGTTAGCTATTCATTATCGTAAAAAGATGGATGATGGAAGCTATATAGGAGGACCTATGACGACTTTGGAATATGGCTGTCGTATGGAATTTCTAGGGGTATTATTTGCGGTGCTATGTATTTTTGCCTCTTTTGGAATTGGAAATGTGACACCTGCCAATACCATTACAGAGACAATTTCCATGTATTCAGACCTGCCTGCATGGGTGATTGGTGTTGTGCTTGCGATATTTGTGGCTTGGATCATATTTGATAAAAATAATCGAATTATGCGTTTTAATGAGATTACAATTCCTGTTATTTCTATTTTATATATAGGAGCTTGTTGTTATCTTATTTTCCTACATGCGGATAAGCTTGGCGGAGTGATTTCACTCATTTTAAAAGAAGCTTTTCAGCCGATTGCTTCAATAGGAGGAGTTAGTGGATTTGTGGTAGATCGAAGTATTCATTATGGAATATCACGTGGTGTATTCTCAAATGAAGCAGGAATGGGAAGCTCTCCAATTTCACATGCGTCTGTTTTACATGTTGATGCAATTGAACAAGGTTTTTGGGGTATTTTTGAAGTGTTTTTTGATACGATTGTGGTTTGTGTAATTACGGGATTGATGATTCTAACAAGTGGTTTGTACGATAGCGGATTAGAAGGAGTAAGTCTAACGATTGCTTGTTTTACATCAGGTTTTGGCAAGGCTGGAGGTTTATTATTTGCGGTATCGATTGTCGCCTTTGCGATTCCTTCCATACTTGGCTGGTATTATTATGCAAGAGAGTGTATACGATATCTTTGGAAGGGAAATATAATGTTGAGAATTTATCAGCTGTTTTTTCTAATTTGCATAGTGGCTGGGGCACAGCTGGAATTACAGTTTGTATGGGATGTTGCGGATACATTAAATGGACTTATGGCAATTCCTAATCTAATTTCCCTAGTAATTTTATATCGAGTTGTGGTAAAATTAACGAAAGAATACATGAATAAAGTAGGGGAGTGATGAAATGAAAGTTGTAATAGCCTGCGATTCTTATAAAGGCTGCATGACTTCAAGAGAGGTTGCTCAACGTATGGAAGAAGGAATATGGCAAGTCGATTCTAATATCTGTACAAAGTCTTATATCATTGCCGATGGCGGAGAAGGAACAGTAGAAGCATTTCATGAAACATGCCATGGAAAGAAACAGATTGTCCAGGCAAGTGATGCTTATGGAAAAAGAATCATGACAGAGTATACAATCATTGATGATGGGAATACAGCAGTTATCGAGGTAGCGAATATTATTGGTTTAAATATGCATGAACGAGAAAAAAGAGCTCCTTTTTTTGGTAGCAGTTTTGGAGTAGGAACTGTTATTTTACATGCAGTGGAAATGGGATGTAAGAAAATTATTATTGGATTAGGCGGCAGTGCTACTAATGATGGTGGTATGGGTCTATTGCAGGCTTTAGGGTGTCGTTATTATGATAGTATGCATCAATACTTATCTCCACAGGCGATGAATCTTGAGAAGGTTCGTTATATTGATTTCAATAGATTGAATAAATTAGAAGGAATCGAACTAATTGCGGCATGTGATGTAAAAAATCATTTATTAGGTGAAAACGGAGCTACGTATGTGTTTGGTAAACAAAAAGGATTCTATCCTAATCAGATTCGAAAAATTGAAACGGGAATGGAAAATTTCCGTAATCAGATTCAGCGTTATACAAGTATTGACATTAATGAATTTGAAGGGGGAGGAGCAGCTGGCGGAATTGGGGCTGTGCTGATTGGCTTATTAGGAGCTAAGATGATACCTGGTATTGATCTATTGTTGTCATGCAGTGATATTGAAGAGGAGATTGCGGATTGTGATTTAGTGATTACCGGAGAAGGTCAAAGTGATCAGCAGACGATGTATGGGAAAGTTCCTGTGGGAATTTTACGTTTAGCAAATCGTTATCAAAAGCCTTGTATATGTATTAGCGGAGCATTGGGAATCGGTTATCAGTCACTATATGATTTAGGATTTATTGGTATTTATAGTATTGCGGATCGAGCGATGTCTTTCCAGCAGGCTTTGGAACAGGCACCTGAAAAATTAACTGCCGCAACGTATGGCATAATGAAAACTATTCAATATTTTTATAAGGGACAGTAAAATTTGCTGTTCTTTTATTTTTCCCTATTTACAAACATCAAAATATGATATACAATACATATGAACAAATGTTCATATGTTGGAGTGTGATTATATGGAAGAAAAATTAGCATGTGAAGTTATAGAAGTACATGAGGATATTATAGCTAGAGTAAAACAGAAAGAATTGACTCAAGAGCAGTATCAGGATTTAGGAACTTTATTCAAAATGTTTTCTGATCCAACTAGATTAAAAATATTAAATGCCTTGTTTCAAGAGGAATTATGCGTATGTGATCTTTCAGAACTGCTAAATATGACACAATCGGCAGTTTCACATCAATTAAGTGTTTTGCGTCAGAATCGTTTGATCAAATATCGACGGAGTGGAAAAAATGTGTATTATTCCTTAGATGATGATCATATCAAAATGATATTTGATGCAGGCTTATCTCATATCTTAGAAGATCGATAATATTTAAGAAAAAAGGTAGGTGTAATATATGGAACAGTATTATAAAATCGATGGTCTAGATTGTGCTAACTGCGCAATGAAATTGGAAAAAAACATTCGAAAACTAGAAGGAATTCATACTTGTGAAATTGATTTTATACAGAAATCTATGATGGTAGATATGGAAGATGAGAATATTTTTGAAAAGGTAAAAAAAGTTGTTCATGAAATGGAACCAGATGTTATTTTAGAAAAGAAACATTCTCACCATCATCATGAACATCACGAACATCATCATGATCATGAGAGTTGCTGTGGACATGAACATCATCATGGAGAATGTGGATGTGGTCATCATCATGAAGAACATACGGATCGTATCCTTGATGGAGCATTAAAGCTGTATGTGAAAAATTTAGATTGTGCAAATTGTGCTAATAAAGTAGAACGTCATGTACAGGCTATGGAGAATGTGGCAGATGCTAGTATGAATTTTTCAAATGGTATTTTATTTGTGAAACTGAAGAATCAGAATAAGAGAGAAGAAACAATTCAGGCAATACAAAAGGAAGTACCAAAGATTGAGGATGGTGTTGTTGTTGAACTTGAAAATAAGGAAGAGAAGGAATCTTTATTTTCAATTCGTAAAAATGCACGCTTATATTTAGGAATCATATTATTTGTCATTGCGTTATTAACAGAATCTTATAGTTGGTCTTTTTGGGTATTTCTTGCGGCATATATTGTGGCAGGAGGTCATGTAGTTTATGTAGCGTTAAAAAATATAATAAAAGGAGAGGTTTTTGATGAAAACTTCTTAATGAGTGTAGCAACGATTGGTGCATTCGCGATTGCATCTTATGAAGAAGCAGTTGCAGTAATGATATTTTATGAAATAGGAGAAATGTTTCAATCATATGCAGTACAGCGTTCACGTAAATCCATTGCCTCATTAATGAATATTCGTGCTGATTATGCTAATTTATTGAAAGATGGAAAAGAAATTAAGGTATCACCGGAAGATGTAAAGGTACATGATTATATTATTGTAAAACCAGGAGAAAGAGTTCCATTAGATGGTAAGGTTGTGGAAGGAAATAGCTCTTTGGATACCTCAGCTTTAACAGGTGAAACATTGCCTAGAGATGTAGAGAAAAATGATGAAGTTTTAGCTGGTGTTGTTAATATTAGCGGATTATTGACAATTGAAGTTGAGAAAGAATATGGCGAATCAACGGTATCTCGTATTTTAGAATTAGTTGAGCATGCTAGCAGCAAGAAAGCTAAAATGGAGAAATTTATTACTAGGTTTGCAAGAGTATATACACCAACGGTTGTATTATTAGCGGTAGCGTTAGCTGTTCTTCCTATGCTGTTTGTAGAAGATGCAGTTTTTTCTGATTGGCTATATCGTGCATTAACTTTCTTAGTCGTATCCTGTCCATGTGCATTGGTCATCAGCGTTCCACTTGGTATGTTTGCAGGTATTGGTGCTGCGAGTAAAGCAGGAATCTTAATCAAAGGCGGTAACTATCTGGAAATCTTAAAAGATGTAGATACTGTTGTATTTGATAAAACCGGAACTTTAACAAAAGGGATTTTTACAGTAACAGATGTTGAAAGTAAAATGTTAGAGCCTAATGAATTAGTGGAATTAGCAGCCTATGCGGAAGCATATTCATCACACCCTATTGCAGTATCCATTCGTAAAGCATATGGAAAAGAAATTGACACAACTAAGCTTCATGATTATAAAGAAGTTGCTGGTAACGGTATTCAGGTTGAAGTGTTTGATAAACAGCTTTTAGTTGGAAATAATAAATTGATGAAAGAGCATGATATCAGTTTTGAAGAAACAGATGTTTTAGGAACGATTGTTCATGTAGCTGCAGATGGTGTATATCAAGGATATTTGGTTATAGATGATGAAATTAAAGAAACAAGTAAAGAAGCAATACAGTCTTTAAAACAGGCTGGGGTAACCAAGTGCGTAATGTTGAGTGGGGATCATCAAAGAGTTGGTGATTATGTTGGTAAAAAATTAGGTTTAGATGAAGTTTATATGGAACTTCTGCCTGCTGATAAAGTAGAAAAAGTAGAGACACTGTTAGCTAATGAAACAGGAAAATTAGCATTTGTTGGTGATGGAATCAACGATGCACCGGTTCTTGCAAGAGCGGATATCGGAGTTGCGATGGGTGGTATAGGAAGTGATGCTGCGATTGAAGCTGCGGATGTAGTTTTAATGAAAGATGATCCAATGGCACTTACAACTGCGATTCGTATTGCGAAGAAAACAATGGGTATTTTATGGCAGAACATTATATTTTCATTAGGTATTAAGGTCTTGATTTTAATTCTAACAGCATTTGGTTTTGCGAATATGTGGCTAGGTGTATTTGCGGATGTTGGTGTTACATTAATCGCAATATTAAATTCTATGCGAGCATTGAATATTCGATAAAACTGGGTATAATATAAAAGAAGTATTAAAAGAGGTGACCTTAATGAAAAAAATATTTTTATCTTTTCTATGCTGTTTGTTTCTGGTTAGCGGATGCAGTTCACAAGAACAGGAGCCTGGAAAGATATTAGAAATCGGAATAGAGGATGCATTTTCAAAGATGGACAATAAAGATACCTTTCTGCTTCTGGTATCTAGAGATAAGTGTTATTATTGTCAGCTTATGGAGAAAATGCTGGATGAAACCATTGAAGATCACCCAACTGTGATTTATAACGTTAAGATGGACGATTCAACTACAGATAAATTGTATGCAGATCATGATTTACTGAAGACCAGATTAGAAAAGCCTGGAACAACCCCACATGTGTATTACATTAAAGATGGTGAAGTAGAGGCAGATATGACAGGTTTTGATGAAAGTGAACCTGAGTTATTCTGGGATTGGGTAGAAGAAAACGGTATTGAAAATTTACAGTAAAATAATAGGAGAATGCTATTGTAGGTTCTCCTTTCTTTTAGGTTCATTTTTATTTCTTATGAAATGATAAGGAATGAAAAATACATATGAAAATAGTTCGAAAACCATTGATAAATATTTTCATAAACGGTATAATAGTAAAGAAGTAAGCAGTTTTTTTGTAAATAGAAAGTGATGTGTTGAAATGAAAACATGGCAAGAAGTTTACGCAAATGCAAAATCGCTTTGTAAAAAATGTAGATGTTGTCCTGTCTGTAATGGGATGGCTTGCCGAGGTGAAACGCCAGGACCAGGGGGGAAAGGCAGTGGCAGTTCTTTTGTGAGAAATGCAGAAATGTTGAAGAAAATCTTTATAAACATGGATACAATCAGTGATAATTCAGAGATTAGCACAGCCTCTGATTTTTTTGGACATAAGGTTTCTTTACCAGTGTATGCAGCTCCTATTAGTGGAATCCTTCAAAACTATGGTGCTGATTTAGATGATTTGAGTTATACTAAGGCTTTGGTTGAAGGATCTCTAAAAGCAGGAACATTAGCATTTACAGGAGATGGAATGCATGATGATATGTTTAAAGGACCGATGTCTATCGTAGAAAGTCATAAGGGTCTTGGCATACCGACGATCAAGCCATGGGCAAAAGAACACATGGATTGGAGAATAGATTTAGCTAAAGCTGGAAATGCCTTGGCAATTGCAAGTGATATTGACGCAAGCGGCTTAACGAACTTAAGAACTAGTGTAACTCCAGTTGGATTTAAAAATGTTTCTGACTTAAAAGAAATTAAAGAAAAATGTGGAGATACACCATTTATATTAAAAGGAATCTTAAGTGTAAAAGGTGCATTAAAAGCATTAGAAGCCGGTGCTGATGGTATTATTGTAAGTAATCATGGAGGTCGTGTCTTAGATGATTGCTTATCTGGTATTGAAGTTTTAGAAGATATTGTAAAAGCTGTTGATGGGCGTATGAAAATCTTTGTAGATGGTGCTATTCGCTCAGGAAATGATGTATTTAAAGCTTTAGCTTTAGGTGCAGATGGCGTATTGATTGGCCGTCCTGTTTCTCAAGCTGTCATTGGAGATGGCGTTGATGGATTGGTTACTTATTTTGAAAAAATCCAATTAGAATTAAAGGAAGCCATGGCAATGACAGGCTGTAAATCAATACAAGATATTACAAGAGAATGTGTAACAGTAAAATTTTAAAGGAGGAAAAAAGATGAACGCTTTCGAAAATAATGCCTTTTTCTGGCAAAAACTAGATACATTGTTTTTATCAAGTAAATTGGTAATTGATCGTCCAAAGAACACTTGTCATTATAAATACAGTAATTTGATTTATCCAGTTGATTATGGATATCTGAATGATACAAATAGCTCAGATCAAGCTCCTATTGATGTATTCAAAGGCAGTGAACAGAGCAATCTTGTACAATCTGTAGTGATTAGTGTTGATATTTTGAAAAAAGATTGTGAAGTTAAATTATTAGTGGGATGTTCTGAAGAGGAAGAACATGATATTCTAGAATTCTTAAATCAGACAGAATTCCAGAAATCCGTTCTGATTCGTCGTGGGAATGAAGTTCCTGAATGGGCACAAAATGATTAAGCTGATGATTTCAGCTTTTTTTAATTAATTTTTTAGCATGATTGACCTTCCTTTTCCATAAAGTAGAAAAAGGAGGTTTTTTGATGAGAAAATGGATACTTATTTTATCAGTGTTTTTGTTTGTCGGATGTCAAGGGAAAATAGGAAGTTTTATTGATGGAGATGCGAATCTTGCCCTAGTTTTTGATAAGATTCAAAAAGAAATCATAGATGAAGGAAATTCATTGGTATTGTGGAATGATGTACCATTAAGTGCAAATGAAATAGAAAAACTTTATCAGCTGGATATGACAAAGGTAGAAGAGTATTTAGTGAAAACAGCAGTTGTGGAAGCTCAATGCAGTGAGATTGCGTTTTTTAAAGTTGAGAAAGAAAAAGAAAGTTATGTAAAAGATGCGATTTCTTATCGTAAAGATACATTGAAGAATAGATGGGGAACGACAGTAGAAGAAGCATCTTATTTACTGGATAATGCATTAGAAGGCAGAATTGGTGCATATTATTACTTTGTTGTTGGTTCAGATAGCGAAAAGGTGGTAAACTATATTCAGAAGATGGATGAATAATATGTCCGTTTATGGTATAGTTATACAGCAAATGAAACAGGCAGGTGGAAATATGCGGTGGATCAAAGACGTTATAAGAGAATTTACATCGTTTGATGGAAGTTTATTTAAATATTCTTTATCATTTTCAATGTTGCTGGCAATTGCCCCAAGTTTATTGCTGATCGCAATGCTGTTTCGTTTTGCTTATTTACCAATGGATATTATTATGAATTTCATAATTAATTTCATGCCAGATATGAGTATGGAGACATTAAATCAGATTTTTCAGTTTTTTGTTAATCAGAACTATGATATATCATCATTTATTGTTACTATGTGTGTATCGTTTTATCTTGCGAGCAGAAGCATTTTTTCATTTCTATTAATTAGCGCATCTCATGAAAAAGTGCATGTACCTAAATGGGCTATTCGAATCAAGGCAGTCATGATGTTTGTTTTATTAACGCTATTGCTTGTGATTTCTATTTATATAGCGACAAAGATGAATGAAGCTTTACCAATTGCGGCCGCATTGATTATGTTGTTTTTGTTTACAATTCTTTATCGGTTTTTAAGTTTTCGTAAACGTGACTGGACATTTGGAATATTAGGCGCAATGTTTTCTACTGTTTGTATCTTAGTACTAGCAGCGGTATTTGTATCCATTGTCAGTCATTTCACATCATATAAAGATGTTTATGGTCCATTAGCATCGTTGGTAACTTTGTTGTTGGCAATTTATATAATTTCTTGTATCATTTACTTAGGTTTTTGTCTAAATCTTGTAAGTGAAGAAGAATATGGCAGAGAAGAAGAGCTACCTTTGAAAAATCAGAGGTTTTATGATTTATGTAGTAAAATATCCAATAAATTTGGAAAGCGGTAAGGCAAGGAAAGAGGAAGTATATGAGAGTAACAATTAAAAAAACAGGGATTAATGGGGAAGGAATAGGTTATATTGACCGTACACCCGTATTTATCCCACAGGCATTAGTAGGAGAAGAAGTAGAAATACGTATTGTAGAGCGTAAAAATCGTTATGCGATTGGTGAAGTATTGCGTGTAGTTAAAAGCAGTAAGAATCGAATTCGACCTAAGTGTTATATTCAAAATTCATGTGGTGGCTGTCCATTGATGATTGCCAGATATCCAGCACAGTTAGAGTATAAACATGATCTGTTGAAACAGTCTTTAATTAAATATGCACAGATAGATCCTAGAAAGATAAAGAAAATCATTCCAAGTGATGATGTTTTTGGATATCGTAATCAGTTTAAACTTCCATGTGCAATGGAAAATGGTGAATTGACAAGTGGTCTATTCATGCCAAATTCTAATTATTTCATTGATGTGAAAAAATGCTGGGTACATGAAGATGGACTTGAACGCATTAGAATGGATATTATGAAAGTACTGAATGCACATGGACTTCAATCTTATCAGTCTCATGAGAAAAAAGGAATTCGTAATCTAATCGTAAGAGGATTTAATGGAATATATCAGTGTACTTTAGTAACTGGAAATGATGAGATTGATGAATCTATAATTAATGATTTAATGAAAATTAAAGGTTTATATAGTTTATGGCAAAGTATACATACAATCAAGAAAACACCAGAAGTATTTGGACATAAAATGATTCATCTTGCGGGAGAAACGCATTTACCATTGGAATTAGATGGAATGAAATTAGAGATTTCACCTCGATCATTTTTCCAGTTAAACACAAAACAGGCTGTTAAATTGTACCGTACAATTGCCTCTATGGTTGGTGACAACAAAAATCTGATTGTGGAAGCATATAGCGGTATTGGTGCTATTTCGTTATATTTAAAAGATAAGGCAAAAGAAATCATCGGAATTGAAAGTATTAAAGATGCAGTTGTGAATGCGAATAAGAATGCTAAATTAAATAATTGTGAACATATATCTTTTATCTGTGATGATGCGGCCAATAAACTAACTTATTTATCAAAGAAAAGAAATATTGATGTATTAGTAGTCGATCCACCAAGAAGTGGATTAGATGATGCTATGTTGTCTTGTATCTTGAAGAGCAAGATAAAAGAGATTATTTATGTATCATGTAATCCAGCAACTTTAGGAAAAAATTTAGCTGTCTTAAGCTCACGTTATGAAGTAGAGAAGATACAGCCAGTTGATATGTTCCCACATACTCCGCATGTAGAGAGTGTTGTTTCTTTGAAGAGAAAATAGAAAATAAATAGGTCTGATGATGTTGAAATCAGGCTTTTTCTATGTTTTTATATGAGTGAAAGTGTTAGACTAATAGTAAATATGATGAGATAATTATTAGTGAAATAGGCGAAGTCTAAAGACCTCGCCCCTTCCCAAACGCAGCGGGCACCTT
>URYK01000024.1 GCA_900552125.1 uncultured Solobacterium sp.
AATATCTTAACTATCATTCATGTTTATCTCTTACATACCTAAAGAAAGGAATGGACCAGCACTCCATTCCTTTCACTATGTAGTAGGTAACTACGTGTAATATGTTTTACATGACTAGTATACCATACTTATTTATTTAATCAATACTATTTTAGTAGTATTAATCATTTTCTAATAATGTATTCAATAATACTTTATTATCATCATATCGCATACGAATTTCAATTTCTTTTCCTTCATCTATTAAAGCTTTACATAGATTAATTTCATCATCTCTAAGTGCGACCGATTCACTAATTACTTCAGTATCATATCTTTCTCTTAATGAACCTAAATTCAACGATGATATTTGTGGTATTTGTTTCATAATACGATAAGAATTCTCTATACTATTTACAATTGCCATAATATGCATAGGACTATTTAAATTTTCTTTCAGATAAGCAATTGCTTCATCTATTTCTAAAATCTGTAGATGAACACCACTTGGCTTACTTAAGCCTAAGGTCATCTTCATAAATTCATCATGTGCAATATAATCATCTGCGATCAATACCATTTGAATTTTTAGGTTTCTTACCCAAGAAAAAGCAACTTGACCATGTAATAATTTATCGTCAGCACGTAATAAAGTAAGCATTTTAATTCTCCTTTAAATCTTCTAAAAACTTCGTAAAATCCTTTGAGGTAACCAAATGTTCAATATTTTCTGTCTTGTTTGACCATCTCGAAATCAAACGACAAATAACTGGTAAATCTTTATCTCCATCTCTCTTTGTTTTTGTGATAATTAATACTCGTACTATATCTTTATTCCATAATACCGGATGTTTCAGTACCACTATAAAACACATTTCTTCTCGGACAATACGATGCAGGTCTTGAAAATGCACAATCCCATTACCTAATTCATCATCTTTAAAATATGTATTTTTATCTGGTATACGATTAATATATTTCCTTGAATAGAATAAATGATATAGATTTTTTAAAACTTCCTCTTTTGTTTGACCAGGCAAATCAAAAACACTATATTTTTCTTTAAAATATTTATTAAAGTTAAGATTTTTATATTGTAGCTGATTTATCTCTTCACGAATTTCATCTAAATATATATCATTATGAATCAGATATACGGGAACATTAACCCTTTCTTTAATAGTATATGTCGTAACTAAGATATCCACGGATAGTTTATCTATATCCTTCAACATTTCTTTATCAATAGAAATTACTTGGTATTTATCTCTAGAGAAGTATTCCTGTATCTCATTAAAATACATAATGGATTCTGGTCTTCCTCTGCCACTTACAAAACCAATTCTTGTTTTCTTCTTATGTTCAAATTTAATGATTGCCATATTAAAATATAATAAAAGATAACCAAACTCGTTAATATCTACATGAACATGATACATCTGTTCTATAACAGCTACAGCTGAATGTGTTACTTTTGTCGCAAACAAATATCTACGTAGATTATCATAAACTAGAGGATTGCGTATAATCATATGATTTTTTAATCTTTGAATCATCTGTGGAATATGCACATACAAATATTGATAGAATTCTTTATCTTGATCTAAATTTAGTTCAAAGTTATTTTTTACTTCTTCTAATATTATATGAATACACTCTTCTAATTTTCTCTTCTCATCAATATCCAAACGACTTACATCAGAAATACGTTTACTTTGTAGATGCATAGCATAATAGATAATCTCACCTACTGGTAACATACAGTGAAATATTTTTTCTAAGTGTTTTACTAAAGCATCAGCTGCACGGTATTCTACCGTATTCTGAAATTTTGTAATTGTTTCTTCTTCTACTTTTGTATAATTATAAAAAGTACAGCGTCTCATAGCAATTGATACATGTATCGCCATATTATTTAACGAGAAATCTGAAAGTTCAATTCCATATTGTTCACATACCTGCTGAATGATATTTACTATTGTTTCATATTCTTCTTTATTTCTACCAGTATTGAACATATTTTCACTATCTATAGTGTAATTGGCTTTTTGATTATAATGAAAGAAATACTCAGAAATACATAAACGCTTGTCAATTTCATTTCCCTCAACTATGATTCCATAATTGGCTCTTGTGACTAAGTTTAACCTAAATTTAGATAATAACTTTCTGACTTCTTTCAAGTCACAAGTCAAAGTGCTTCTTGATACATAGATTTCATCCATTAAATCTTCCATCTTTATATGATAATCAACAACCAATAGTTTCTTAATGATATAATTGATTCTTTCATAATTGTATTTTGGTGTCTCATCATATTTTGTATTGGTTTGCTTATCTATTAAAGCATAAATCTGATTTAAATCTGCATTATCTTTTATTTCCAGCCAATATCCATTTCTAGCTTTACTGCATATTGATACACCATATGGCATAATTTTCTCATTAATTTCCTTAATATAGGTTTTAATAGTTCTAACTGACATACCTATAATAATAGAGAGTTGTGTACTTGTTATTGGTTTGTTTTCTTCTAATAGTTTTTGTAACAGCAATGACTGTTTCTTGTGTAATGGAACCATTTTTTCTACTCCTTTATGAAACGCTTAAAGACAACACCTTCTGATGTTGTCTTTATCTATATATTTCTATAAAATACCTAGCCAAGCTCCTAAAATACCAACTAAAATTGTAATTAGTAAGATAGTTGTTGGTTTAAATCCTTTTTTCAATAAACCAAACATTGCTAGTGTATATAATAATGGTAATAATAATGGAAAAATCTGATCTAGATAATCCTGAATTTTAAATGCAGTTTCTCCAATTGTAATAGAGAATGGTGTTGTCATAGCAACCATGCTTGCACTCATACCACCAATAACCATTAATCCTACGATTGTAGCACCTTTACTTAGCATCTGTAATACACCGCTGTCTTTTGCGCTGCTCATTAGAGAAGTACCAGAACGATAACCGAATACTGTTCCATAATAACGGATTAAAATATGAGGAACATTAAATATTAATAAGAATAGAATAGCTCCTAACACACTACCTTGCTGTGCTAATGAGATACCAATACCACTTGCGATAATACGAACTGTTCCCCAAAAAAATGAGTCTCCAATTCCAGCTAAAGGTCCCATTAATCCAACTTTCACATTGTTAATAATGCTCTTATCGAATTCAGGATTTTCGCTAGCTTCTTTTTCTAATACTGCTGCGATACCAGAAATAGCACTTACTAAGTGAGGAGTGGTATTAAAAATTGACATATGACGTACTAACGCTTCTGCACGTTCTTCTTTTGTATGGTAAAAACGTTTAATTGCTGGCCACATACCAATCGCAAAAACCTAACGCTTGTTGGCGTTCATAGTTATAACAATTTTCTAAGATAAAGGAATGCCAAAATAATTCATTTACTAATTTACGTTCTTCCTTTGTTAATTTCTGTTTACTCATCGAATAAATCCTCCTCTTCACTATCCGCAATACTAATTACAGTTTCCATTTTTTTATTTTCATATGTAACAATAAATGCAACGACAACTCCTAAAATAGTAATTGCTAAGACAGGTAACTGTAAATATGCTAAAAGTACAAATCCAAATAAGAAATAAATAGCATTTTTTCCAGTCATCATTGGTTGTAGTAATAATGCAAATCCAACAGCAGGCAATAATCCTCCTGCAATTGTTAAACCATTCATAATAACTTCTGGTATATTATCAACAAACGCTGAAACGACATCAGAACCAAATAATATTGCGACAAATGCAACAGTAAAATACATTAAGCTTTGTAGTAATAATCCACCTAGGTTTAATAGATGTAACCCTCTAATATTTGCATCTTTTGCTAGTTTCATAGCTAAATCCATAAACCAGCTTCTTACAATAAATAAAGCTACTTTTATTGTTTGTGCTAATACAGCGATTGGTAACGCTAATGTTAAAGCAACTTCTGTACCATTTCCTGACATAATCGCAAATGCAGTTCCTAATCCTGCTCCAACAAGTACATCTGGTGGTACTGCAGCACCAACCTGAATTGCCCCCATAAACATTAATTCAAGTGTAGCACCAATCTTTACACCTGTTTCTAAATCCCCCAAAACTGCGCCGATTAATGGACTAACAACAATAGGACGAATAACCATAGGTGTTCCTCCTAGTTTTTCAATTGCCCAAAGAACTGCTAATACCAGCCCTACTAAACATGCTTCTTGCATCATAAATCCTCCTCTTATACTTTATTTATTCAAAAGAAATTTTATTTCTTAATGAATCATATTCATGTTTTGATGTTGATGGAACTTCCTGAACTTCGATTGTATATCCAGCTTCTTTAATTTTATCTAGATAATCTATATCTTCTTTATTTACATAAACTGCTTTTGAAAATAGTACTTTATCTTCTCTAGACTGCATACCACCTACATTCACTACTGGACGTTCTTTTATTTTTCCTAATAACTCAAATACACTTTTTGGATCAGGACAAATAACAAATACTTTCATTGCGTCTAACTTTGGATTTGAAAGTAGTTTTGCGGCATCTTCCACTGTTCTTGTAGCTAGTTTTACACCATCTGGGCAGCAAAGTTTTATTGTAGTTTTTCTCATTTCATCTTTTGCTGCTTCATCACTAGCAATAACGATGGCATTGTATCCTAATGCACTTTTCCAGCTATAAGCTACTTGTCCATGTAATAAACGATCATCTATTCTAACTTTTAATATCATCTTTATTTCCTCCTATTCAAAATCATCATCATTTGTATTTTTCAATACATCATTCACATACATAATCTGCTGTTTACTTCCTTCTATAATAGAACGAAGTCTATCTTCTGATACACTTTCATCTGCATCCATCATCATTACCTCTAACAACAATGCTAAATTAAATCCTGTAATCAAAAAGATTTTTTTCTTTCCAAGATAAGACATTACTGCCTGGTTTACACTACCACCAAATAAGTCAGTCAATACAATAACCTCATCATCTTCTGCTACTGTTTCAAAGTATCTATCTAATGCTTCTTTTATATTTTTTTCTTCACTATAAGCATTAATACAAGCTACATTTTCTTTTGCACCTGCAATTATTGAAATTGAAGATAGTGCACCTTTGGCATAATCTCCATGTGTTGCTACTAATATTTTTCTCATTTCTTTTCTCCTAAATTGTCTTTGTTATGTATTTTTTTACTTGAGCATTTACCGGTCTGCTTAAATCTCGACCATGGTCATCTGCCAATTTATATGCTAAAACTTGAGCTACTGTCACATATTCTAATGAATCAAAGTATTTTGAAGCTGGTTCAAAATAAAGATCTCTTTTATCTTTGGCTAGATTTCCAATTACACTACAAAAGCCTATTTCATTTTTCAAAAAGCTTGCAATTGCTTCTACTTTTGCATCATCTTCACCTTTTCTTCCAAAAATGAAGAAAGCTGAAGTCGCATCAAATGCATTTTGTGGTCCATGAATAAACTCTTCTAATTCAAAACTGCGAGTAATCAAAGGAACCATTTCCATAACTTTGATATCTGCTTCATTAGACACTGGCCATAAATCATTCGTTCCTGCAAACATCATTTGATCTTTATGCATTAATGAAAAACGATGTTGTTTATACCAATCCAAAGTCAATTCTTTTATATATGGTAAATTAGATATTAACTGTTCAAAATCTTTATCGTATTTTGTCAATTCGCTTTCACTAATTTCTTTATTATTCTCTTTTAATGCCAAAGCAAGCTGAAAGCATGTTGCTACAGTAGTTGAATATCCTAATGTTCGATATAAAAACTCTTCATATCCACAACCCATTTCAATAGCTACATCAGCTTCTTTTGCGATTGGGGCATCCAACTCCGCTGTTATTGAACAATTCTTACAATTAGCTTTTTTAATTTTTCGCAAAGCTTCATATACAAGTTTTGTAGTTCCACCTTGACTAATTACGACATATAATGCATCTTGACTTAATTCTCCACTGTAATTTACAAAAATATTAGGATATATAAATTGAGGCTGGAATCCTAAGTCTTCGAAAAAATATCTTGCGGTATTTGCGCTATTATAAGATGAACCACTTGCTATAAAGATTACTTTCTTTATCACTTGTCCATCTAAATATGTCTTCAAGTTAGTAAAACGACTTTCTCTATTTTCTAACATACCTGTTAATTTACTTGGAATTCTTTCAATACAATCGAATACTGTTGTCATTAAATTCACTCCTTTGTTCTACACATATCAATATACAGCGTAAAAAAAAGAAACTCCAATTGTTAATTTACACGATTATTCGTGCAATTACTAAAAATCAGGTTTCTAAGAATTAATATAAGTCTATATTTTTATTATGATTTGCACGATTATCATGTTTGAGCTTTGAATAATTCATTTTAAATTAAGGAAATCATGATTCATCATACAAAAATGCTTTCTAAAATATAAAAAGAAAAGCAAGAGATGCTTAAGCGCAAACCTCTTACCTGTTTTCAAAGGTTATATCATATTATCATATTGCACGATTATTTTCAATAATTGCACTATTAAAATATCACATATAAATCATATATTTTAAGAAATTTTTAGGAGTTTTCATCTTTTCTTTCGTACACATAAATGTAGGAGGTAAGGCGATGATAGTCTGTTTTAAAAGAGAGCATAATGATAGACAAGGAGGAATAAGATGAAGGATTTCGTTCTTCTTTATCTTTTGGTAGAATTGGTCCGGATCATTCCTAATGTTCTTCGCGAAATCACTAGGATTGTGGAACTGATGATACTAAACAGAAGAAAATGATCTGCCGTTTTTCGGTAATATCTTAACTATCATTCATGTTTATCTCTTACATACCTAAAGAAAGGAATGGAGTAGCAATCCATTCCTTTCACTTTGTAGTCGGTAACTACGTGTAGTCTGTTTTAACAAGATTAGTATACCATACTTATTTGTTTAATCAATACTGTTTTGGTAGTATTTTTTAATTACAAGTATCTAAAATCACTTTCATTCTTTCAGCTAATCCTTTACATTTATCCTTGCTTAATGAACAAACTGCGACTCTTATTCCCTTATTTACTTTTACAGTATAAATATGCTGTTCCATTAATTTCTCATGGTATTTATCACGGATATCATTATTATTCATTTTCACTGTGACAAAGAATCCTTCTTTATATGGATAATAAGATAATCCACATGTATCTGCTTCAATTGTAAAGATATCACTTCTTTCTTTTAAAAGATTTACATAATATCCCTTTTCCTTCATATAAGCATCATAATTTGTCGTTGTCACATAAGTGAAGTTATCCATAGCAGCATTAGGGATATTACTCCAAGTTGCACGAGCAGCTTTTTCAAAAACTATTTCAACACTTCTTACTGCTTCTTCCGTTTGTGCCAATAAGATTGCGGCACCACAGCGAAGACCATAAGATGTTAATGCTTTACTACAACTAAATGCGATTACTGCCATAACATTTTCTGAGAAATCATTAAATGTTTTAATATAATCTCTACAATGATCTAAATCATATGAATAATCGATGTATGCAATATCATTTAAAAGGACAACAGGTACTTCTTTTCCACATTCATTTAAGAAGCTTACTACATCTTTCCATTCTTCCATACTTAAAGAATATCCTGTAGGATTATGACATGGATCATTAATTACTAAAAGTAATTTATCTTGTGTTTTCATAACTTCTCTACATGTTTGTTTCAATGATTCAATATTAAAGTGATCTCCTTCAAATAGAGAATATGTTTTTACCTGTAGATTATCCATACTTGCCATTAATTTATAGCTTCCCCATGCAATTTCAGGAAGAATCACTGTTTCATTTTTATCTAAAATTTCCTGTAAGGTAATCGCAACTGCTCCAGTACCTCCAGGAGTAGCAATTACACTATGTGCTAATTTACTTCCTGTACCGCCAACAATCCATTCATAAACCTGTTTTCTAAATGAATCATTCCCAACAAAACTTGAGGCATAAGCAGCTTTTGTTTCTTTCGCAATAGCATTATAAGGCGTAAATACACTGTCAAATGCTACAATTTTACCTTCCTCATCATATAATGAACCAATTGTCGCATCCACTACATTGTCTTCACCTACAGCTGCTTTTGCTTCCTTGGCTTTTTTCACAATCGCAAAAACTGTATCTTCTATTGGTGTCGTATCTACATTCTTTTTCACAAAACTCATTCTTCATCCCTACTTTCTTTGTAATCATATGAACCAAGTATCTTTACTTGTTCACAAGCTATTTTTAATTCATCTATTAACATCTGCTCTTTTTTATTTTCTAAATTTCCATCAATCTCTACATAAAAATAATATTCCCAAGGACGTTCTTTAATTGATCTTGATTTAATACTTTGCATGTTAAAGCCATACTTTGCAATTATATCCATTGCCTGCACTAACGCACCTGCTTTATGGTGTGTAGTAAATGCCAGTGAGAAACGATTACCTCTCGGTTTCAGCTTTTTACTAATAATAATAAAACGTGTCGTATTATCATTGCTTGTATTAATATCTTCTGCAATAATATCCAATCCATATAATTCCGCATTCTCTTTTGCGGCAATTGCAGCTTTGGTTTTATCGTTCTCCTCTGACACATATGCGGCAGCCATAGCAGTATTTGGATATGGAATCAATTCATATCCTCTACCATCTAAAAACTTTTTAGACTGATAGATAGCCTGATCTTTTGAATAAACCTGTTTGATATCGGATAGTTTTGCGCCTTTAATACCTAATAGATTCTGTGATATACGAAGATCATATACACCATTGATATATACCTGATAACGCATTAATAAATCAAGGATTTCTCCAACTTCTCCTGTATAAGAGTTTTCAAATGGAATAACTCCATATGCAATCTCTTCTTCATCAACAGCTTGGAATACATCTTCAAATGATTCATAGTTTTTCTTTTGATATTCTGGAAACACTTTTTCAGAAGCGATATGTGAAAAAGCTCCTTGAGTTCCCTGAAATCCTATGATATCTTTATTGATCACAGATTTTTGATACTTTCTAGATATTGCCATGACATCTTTAATAAACTGAACATAGCTATCTTTATATTTTTCATCTTTAATAAACTTTGTATTTCTCTCAATTACAAATTGTTCTCTTGATGAATCTAAGACCTGCATCTGATTTTGTTGTTTATACAACACAACATCTTCCACTGCCCTCATACGTTTTTCAAATAACTGAGCCATTTCTTGATCTATTTCATTTATCTGTTTACGTGCATCATCTAATAAACTCACACGCTCACCTCGTTTCCTATTTCCTTAATATTATACAACAAACAAACCGATTCTCCTATATATAAATGACAAAACTTACATTTTATGAAAACATAGTATTCAATAATGAAATTTCTTACATTTTTATTCTTATTATTCTTGTAAAATCATATAAAGTATATTATTATATAGATAACTGGAGTGATTTGATCATGATGAAATCTTTCTTTTATTATTATTTTGAATAGTTCGTTATAAAGCCATAGATTTGTCATGGTCATTTTTACTTTATAACGATGAACAAAAGCATCTCTTAGTAAACAAGATGCTTTTTTTATTAAATAGGGAGGAATATATATGAGGTTACATGTGGATTTGAAAGAAAATGGATATGATATTATCCTAGAACATGGTGTGTTATATCATTTAAATGATTATATTGATTTAAATAGAAAAGTAATGATCATTACCGATGATCAAGTTCCTAATGCCTATGCAAGTATTGTACAGGAACAATGTCTTCACGGCTATATTCATGTTGTTCCTCACGGTGAAGAGTCAAAATCATTTATTGTCTTTGAAGAACTTCAAAAAGATTTACTGGAACATAAATTTTCTAGAAAAGATTGTGTTATTGCCTTAGGTGGTGGAGTTATTGGGGATTTATCTGGTTTTGTGGCTAGTACTTATATGCGTGGGATTGATTTCATCCAGATTCCTACTACAACATTATCCCAGATTGATTCCAGCATTGGGGGTAAGGTTGCGATTAACTTAGATGAAGTAAAGAACATTGTTGGGGCATTTTATCAGCCTAAAATTGTTTTCATTGATCCAGATACTTTGAAAACACTGCCAAGAAGACATTATATTAATGGACTAGTAGAGGCCTTAAAAGAGGGATTAATTTATGATGCATCATTGTTTGATATTTTTGAACATGGTGATATTGATAACGACATTGATACGATTATCGAAAAAGCACTATGCGTAAAAAAAGACGTTGTGGAAAAAGATGAGAAAGAGATGGGGCTTCGAAAGATTTTAAACTTTGGACATACGATCGGACATGCGATAGAAAGTTTTTATCATTTAAGCGAATATTTGCATGGAGAATGTGTCGCATTTGGTATGTTATATTTTATAGATAATGAAGAAATAAAGAAACGCGTACTTAATATTTATGAACGCTTAGGACTTCCTGCTTCTCCAGAGATAGATCCATCCGCTGTTTTCTCCTACTTGTGTAAAGATAAGAAAGCAAGTGGAAATTCTGTCAGCATCGTACATGTGAATGAAATTGGAAAAGCCTATATTGAGGAAACTCCTTTACAAGATATTGAAAAGCTATTGAAAGGAAAATAACTATGAAAAATACATTTGGTCATAATTTTACTGTTACTGTTTTTGGAGAGAGTCATGGAGAAGCAATCGGATGTGTTATTGATGGCTTAGCTCCTGGAATTCAATTAGATATGGAATTTATCTCCTTTGTTATGGAAAAGCGAAAAGCGAAAGGAAGAATTTCTACACAGCGTAAAGAAGCTGACGAAATTCAGATTGTCAGTGGTTATTTTAATGGATCTACTACCGGAACACCTTTAACAATATTGATACAAAATACAAACACAAGAAGTCAGGATTATGAAAAGACAAAATATCGTCTGCGCCCATCTCATGCAGATTATACTGCTCATGTGAAATACCAAGGGTTTCAGGATTATCGAGGTGGAGGTCATTTTAGTGGTAGAATTACAGCTCCACTTGTTGCGGCAGGTGCTATTGCCTTGCAGATATTAAAAGAAAAAGGAATTCTGATTGGAAGTCATATTCTTAAAAGCAGAATGATAGAAGATATACCATTTTCTACCGATATAAACGAACTTAAACCTCAAATTGAACAAGTGAATACACTAGATTTTGCGGTCTTAGATTCAGAAAAAGCAGAAGAAATGAAAGCTATGATAGAAGATGCCGCAGCACAAGGAGATAGTGTTGGAGGAGTGTTAGAAAGCTGTATCTTTAATGTTCCTGCCGGATTAGGTGAACCATTTTTTGACTCTATTGAGAGCACATTAAGTCATTTATTATTCAGTGTACCAGCTGTAAAAGGAGTCGAGTTTGGCTTAGGTTTCCAGTTTGCGGACTTATATGGAAGTGAAGCAAATGATGCGATTGGATATACAAATGATTTCTACACTAAAACAAACCACAATGGTGGAATTAACGGAGGCATATCTAATGGAATGCCGATTCTTTTACGAACAGTAATTAAACCAACACCATCAATATATAAACAACAAGATACCGTTGATTTAAAAACACATGAAGAAGTAAAACTTCAAATACAGGGAAGACATGACCCAGCAATCATACACCGTGCAAGAATTGTAGTAGATAGTGTACTTGCGATTGGAATATTAGATCAATTAATGGAAAGAGAAGCTACTCTTTCTATGAAGAAATAGGAGGATGTTGTATGATTATCACAATGAAGAAAAGCGCAACAAAAGAAGATATAGATCAAGTAATGAAACAATTAAAGGAAAAAGGTTTACAAATCCATGAAAGTATAGGGGAAGACTATAATGTATTCGGTATTGTAGGCGATACTTCTTCAATTGATTCAAAACGAATTGAGGCAAACCCTCATGTGGAAAGTGTAGTTCGTGTTTCCTCTCCTTATAAAAAAGCAAGTCGAATGTTTCATCCGGAAGACACTATTGTAGAGGTAAATGGTATTCGTATTGGAGGTAATGAACCAATTGTTGTAATTGGAGGACCATGTTCTGTCGAGGATAAAGAAATGATTTGTCACCTTGCGAAAGAAGTAAAAGAAGCTGGAGGTAAAATGCTTAGAGGTGGAGCTTATAAGCCAAGAACTAGCCCTTATGCTTTTCAAGGTATGGGATATGAAGGTATTCTTGCGATGACACAAGCAAGAAAAGAAAGCGGATTGCCTATTGTTAGTGAACTAATGAGCGCTGATAAGCTAGATGAGTTTTTAGAAAATGTAGACGTTATTCAGATTGGTGCTAGAAATATGCAGAATTTTGATTTATTAAAAGCGGTTGGAAAAACAAGAAAACCAATTTTATTAAAACGTGGTCTAGCAAATACGATTGAAGAATGGATCATGTCCGCAGAGTACATTCTTTCTGAAGGAAATCCTAATGTTATTTTATGTGAACGTGGTATTCGTACATTTGAACCTTATACTAGAAATACTTTAGATTTAAGTGTCATTCCGATTATTAAGAAAAAAACTCATCTTCCTATCATCATTGATCCAAGTCATGCGACTGGTAATTGGGAACTTGTAGAATCCGCATCTCTTGCGGCTATTGCGGCAGGAGCAGATGGTTTAATCATAGAAGTTCATGACTCTCCAGAATGTGCTTGGAGTGATGGAGCACAGTCATTAAAACCAGAAAGATTTAAAGAAGTCATTCGAAAAGGAAAAGCAATCGCTCAAGTCATAGGGAGGGATATGTAATGCAGGTTAAGATATCACCATCCAACTGTAGTGGAAGTGTAAAAATTCCTCCAAGTAAGAGCATGGCTCATCGATCCATTATTTGTGCTTCTCTTGCGAATGGTAAAAGCATCATTAGAAATGTTGCTTATTCTCAAGACATACAAACCACAATTGAAGGTATGAGAAAGCTTGGAGCCAAAATCGAGATGAAAGAAGACTATGTAATTGTTGAAGGAATCAAAAATTTTTCTTCTCTACAATCACAAGAAATATTCTGTTGTGAATCTGGTTCTACATTACGATTCTTTATTCCTATCTTTTCCTTATGTAATAAACCAATAACTTTCACAGGACAAGGAAGATTAATGGATCGACCTCAAAAGGTATATGAAGAAGTATTTCATTCCCAAGGATTATCGTTTATACAAGATAGTAAAGGTATTACGATTCATGAATCTATTAAACCAGGCGAGTTCACTATTAAAGGAGATGTCAGCTCTCAATTCATCAGCGGATTATTATTCTCTCTTCCTTTATTAAAAGAAGACTCTATTCTACATATCACCCCGCCTTTTGAATCTAAAAGCTATGTAGCATTGACTTTACAGATGCTGGAAATATTTGGAGTTCATGCCTACTATAAAGATGACTATACCTTATATATTCCCGGTAATCAGTCTTATCATCCTTGTGATTATACGATTGAAGGAGATTATTCTCAATTTGCTTTCTTTGCGGTTTTAGCCGCAATTCAAAAGGGATTATCTATCACTGGAGTTCATCATGAATCTTTTCAAGGGGATCAAAAAATATTATCTATCTTACAAGACTTTGGTGCTATTGTGAAAGAGATTGATAATGGATATCACATAGAGCATAAAACTCTTCATGGCTGTGATATTGATTTAGCAGATTGTCCAGACCTAGGTCCTATTCTTTGTGTACTTGCGATGTATTCCCCAGGAAATACGAGAATCTATAATGCGGGTAGACTTAGAATAAAAGAAAGTGATCGAATAGCCGCAATGGAAGAAGAACTTCGTAAATTTGGTGTTATTATCCACTCTACAGAAGATGAAATATTCATTAAAGGAAATACAAATTATACATGTATTGAAGAGCTAAATAGTCATAATGATCATCGCATTGTCATGGCATTAAGTGTTGCCCTAGCATGTAGTACATCACCACAAATCATAAACGATGCTCAAGCTATCAATAAAAGCTATCCTACATTCTTTGAGGATTTCCAAACGATTCATGGAAAGGTGGAAGAATTATGATACAAAAAAATACAAGATTCCTAATTATCGGTTTAGGTCTAATTGGCGGAAGTTATGCCATGGGATTAAAAAAACAAGGATATCATGTAGATGCGATTGAGATCAATCAGTTAAGCATCGATTACGCAATAAAAAATAATATAATAGATTATGGTTCAACTTTCGACTTAGACTTAATTTCACAGGCAGACATCATTATTAGCGGTCTCTATCCTAATATGACAGTGGATTGGATTGTGACTTATCAGAAATACTTTAAGTCTGGAGCACTTATTACAGATGTAAGTTCTGTAAAAACTGGTGTTGTTTATCCAATCCAGCAGAATCTAAGAGACGATGTAGAATTTATAAGTTCTCATCCAATGGCAGGTAAAGAAGTTAGTGGAGTGAAATTCGCAGATGATACAATCTTCCATATTGCGAATTTTATTATTCTGCCTACTGAAAAAAACACAAAAGAAGCTATTGATACTATGTATCAGTTTGCGAAAATATTAGGTTTTTCCAATATTTCAGAATTAACTGTAGAACAACATGATGAAATGATTGGTTTCGTATCACATTTAACACATGCAATTGCGGTATCTTTAATGAATACGAATGATAATACACACTTAGTAGAATATACTGGAGATTCTTTCCGTGATTTAACTAGAATCGCGAAAATCAACGAAAACTTATGGAGTGAAGTATTTTTCTTAAACAAAGAAAATCTCATTCATGAAATCGATGATTTTATCAATGAAGTAAATCATTTAAAAGAAAAACTAGTAAATGATGATGTAGAAGGATTAAAAGAATTATTTATTCAATCAACCGCTAGAAGAAAATTATTTGATCGATAAAACATGAAAAAGCTGCAATTCATAAGCAGCTTTTTTACATCTTAAATAACTCTATTAATTCTTCCTGTGACATATTCGTAATACTACCATCATTATTCTCCACAAAAGTATCTGCTAAGTCTTTCTTTAAATTCTGCAGTTTCTGTATTTTCTCTTCAATACTATCTTTCATTACCAGCTTATAGACCTGCACATTTTCATTTTGTCCAATTCGATATGCTCGATCCGTTGCTTGATTTTGTGCACTTAAGTTCCACCATGGGTCATAATGAATAACGGATTGTGCAGCTGTAAGGTTTAATCCTGTTCCTCCTGCTTTTAAAGATATCAGAAAAACTGCTGTTTTATCTTTCTGAAATTTAGCCACAAGTTCTCTACGCTCTTCTTTATCTGTTTTACCTGTCAGGATATAAAATGAAATTCCACGACTATGCAGCTCTTTCGCAATTAAATCCAATACACTAGTAAAACTAGAAAATAATAATGTTTTTTGCCCATTTTCATGAATTGTCTCAATTAAATCAACACAAAATTTCAACTTAGTAGATGGAGTATAAATATTTTCGTACAGCAATCTTGGTTCACAGCATAACTGACGTAGTCTTGTTAGCATTGCAAGTATCTGTATTTTCCCACTTGTTTGCATATTTGTTAATTCTTGTAGTTCTCTATTACACTGTGCTAAATTTGCCAAATACAATTTATTCTCTTCTTCATTAAATTCAATTACCTGTGTCTTTTCAATTTTATCGGGAAGTTCTTTTAATACTTCTTTTTTATTTCTTCGCAGAATAAATGGAGTAACTAATTTTTTTAATTCATTCTGTTTCTTCTCATCATGATTTTTCACAATATCTGTTTCATAATGAGATAAGAAATAATGATAGTTGAATAAATAATCAGGCATTAAAAAATCAAAAATCGACCATAACTCTGCCAATGAATTCTCAATCGGTGTTCCTGTAAGAGCCAAGCGATGTTTAGCCTTAAGCTTCTTAACTGAGACTGCGTTTTTAGTTTTCTGATTCTTTATATACTGTGCTTCATCAAGTATTACATAATTAAAATCAATGTCTTCATATAGCTCAACGTCTCTTCGAATATAATCATATGAAGTTACTAAGACATCATAATTCTTCCACGACATAATAATTCCCTTACGTGTTTCTGCACTTCCGCAAACTGGAATAATACTAAGAGATTTAGAAAATTTATGAACTTCATCTTCCCAATTATAGATTAATGAACTAGGACAAATCACTATGCTCGTACCTTTTTCTTCCTTTCCATCCAACATAGCAATAACCTGTAATGTTTTTCCTAACCCCATATCATCTGCTAAGATACCATTAAATCCATAATCACTCATTATATTTAGCCAGCGATAACCATCTTTTTGGTAATCACGCAGGATAGTATCATATGATTTTGGAATCTGATAATCTTTGACATCCATAGATTTGAAGTTTTGAATCTGCTGCTGAAAGGATTTACTTCGATCAATCTGAATATATTCACTCTCTTCGGCTTTCTGATCAATAGAAAACATACGATATGCATTCATAGTAATAGAACCATTATGAATATCTTTTTCTAATATATGGTAATCTTCCAATAACTCATCCAATTCTTCTAACTGCGGAGAATTTAGATAAATCAGATTTCCATTTTTTAATTTATGAAATTTCTTTTTTCTTCGATAACTAGATAACACATAAGCTAATTCATCTTTTGGAATTTCAACACTATTGATATCTATCTCTAATAGATTATTTTCAATTCTTACACCAACCTGTATGCTATAGTTATTTTTCTTCCCAAGATTTAATAGCTGTTCACTAACATAAATATCACAATACTGTTTTAAATATTCAATGCCTTCCGATACAAACGTATAGGCCATTTCATCGTTAACATTTAAATATGCGATATGATTCGTTTTATCCACCACAGATGCGTATTTTTTTATATATGTTTCCACAAGATCTTGTTGGAATGTAGTGATATTATCTTCATTAAATCCTGATATAAAATCTCCACTCTCATTAAAATACTTTAATTCGATACATATCTGTTCTTCTTCATCAATATCGCCATATAAACGAATATTATCGTAATTATCTATTTCTTCTATTAACTCTTGATTATCTGTTTCTATTATAAAATAATCATTTATATCAGAAAAAACATATTTATAAAATTCTAAATACTCTTCTTTTTTAATTACTAAATCATTTATCATTAAGGATTCTAATAGCTCTACAGTTTTACCATTAACATCTAGTAGATATTGTACGATTTTATATGAATTCCTTTCATCAAAAATCTGATAAGCATTTGTGTCTCCTAAAATATAATCTTTATCTCTTAGAGAAATACGATAAAGATCATCTTCAAAATAAATATTCAACTGTATTGGATTTTCTGATACTTCAAAATCCATGTTCATGTTACTTTTAAGTGTATTGTATGTAGAAAAGAATTCATCAATATTATTCTTCCCTATGTACAATTGTTTTCCTATACTATTATTACGATAATAATCATAATAGTAATACTCTTCTTTATTTTCTTCCTTTTGAAGTGTATATCTCATAAATTGAATCTGTTTTTGTGCGTCTTCTGTGAAAGCATGCAACGTATGTCGAAAGGATAAAAGTTTCCCATAACGTACCATCTCTTTTTTATCAATATTGGATAGTAAACTATCTACAGAACGTACTACATATTTTTTCTCATTTCCTATACGATAGGTTAAAAAATATTCTTCACTTTCATAATCAAAATCCATTGTAGCTTCTAATTCATATGTATTATTATTTATACAATCTTCTAGATTATTTTCATAATTATCTCTGCTTCGTGCTAGAATACGATAACTTTCTTGTAGTAATCGTTTATTTTCATTCATACGTCGAATTTTCTCAATCTCATTTTTTAACTCTTTTATTTTCTTTTCCTTATCACCTTGATAATAATATGGAATATGATCAACAGAAAGATTCATTAGTTTCAAGATTACAGCCCCTATATGACCACAAGCATTATCTTCTTCACACCATATGCAATTACATTTCCAATTCGTTATCTCTTCCTGTCCATTCATCCATAAGAAACACTCTGTCTTTTTCCCTAAAACATTAACAATTGCGTTTATTTTATATCCATCTCTATCTTCTACTATATTAATTGACTCTACATTGTCATATGCATCATAACGACGACTAATTTCCTGGTTAGCTTCACTTTTAACTACTTTATTAAAATGGTAAATTGTCATATTCATATGCTGTAGTCTCCTTTCTATCCTTCACCAGTTCTTCTTTTAAATCCCTAACAAAGCTTTGCATTATTTTATTTTTAGGATAGTTACTTGTTAAGTATAAACATAACTCAAATAGTAAATCATCTTTATAAGAGAAATCATTAACATAACATAATTTATTTAGGATATATCTATAATCGTATTTATCCCTTATATCCTTTAACGAAACTTCTATGATATAAAGATAGAACATTGCGGCTGTTTCTTCACTAAAATTCTTTAATACTGATTCATATTGATTAAACAAATTTATATCTTTCTTCTCTATGATTGTACAAAATAACTCTTTATATTCATTTGCCTTATATAAAGCATCGCAATAATTTTCTACTGGACAGTCTTTTTTTATTGTTTCAAACACCGTTTTTTTCTCTTTTTCCCATTCTTTCTTCTTGTAATAGTTTTTTAGAATTTTAATAAAACGATCATCATCAATATAAGAGTTTCTTGAAAACATTATTGTTAAAAATTTTAAATATCTATCTTTATCTTTCGTCTGCTTAATTAAATCAAGCATAATGTCTCTATAATCAAGCCACGTACCTAAAGCTATATCATCCATAGATAATAAATTTATCAATGTTTCTTTTTCATTTTCAATATCATTATTTTCTTTATAGTATTCAAATAGAAATCTATAAGCTTGAGATGAGTTTCCACATTGCTTCATCATATTTATTTTCGTAGCTATAGATGTATTACGATTATTCATCTCAAGATATAAATTAATAACCATATATTTTTTAATAATATCATGTTCTGTAATTTGAAATGCCTTTACAATGGACTCAAATATATTATTCATATCAAAGTCTTTATATGAATAAATGAAGTAACGTACATAAGCAATACAAAGTTCCTCATTTCCCTCATCTTCGTTTTTTTCTATTAATCTAAAAATTTTATTCTCTATATCTTTATTATTATAGAGAACTAAATACGTAATACATAAATAAAGTAAGCTTATAATCATAGGTTTTATAGATTCTTTTGTATTAAACAGACTTTGCAGTATTTTACATATATATAAGAATTTTTTTACAGCTAAATCTTTGTCTATTTCATTTTGAATCTGATTCATTTTCTTTAGTATGGCGGTTTGAAATGCTCTATAATCTTTATCGTTTATGGTATGACTTCTATTTATATACTGATCAAACAACTGATCTATATCATCATAATGTTCTTCATCAGATTTTATGATTCTTTTTTCTTGAAGATACATTATGAAAGCTGCCTCATGCTCACAATTCCCATCTCTAGCTTTTCTACAATTACATACCATAGACTTAATCTGATGATTTTTCAATTCTATGACAACATTATACAAGCCTAAATCATAGACTCTTCCCATAACATAATTTCCATTTATTTCAGCACTAACGTTTCTGTTTGATAATAATTTTCTCCCTTTTCTAATATCTGCTTCAGAAAATATTTTATATAAATCAGTCATACTGTCCCTCCATGCTCGCGTAATTATTTTATCATATAATTAAATTTATGTTTTCTAATTTTCAATCTATTTGTAAGGAATGATAAAATCGTGTATAATTCCCTATGTTGAAATGGAGGGAATATCATGGAAATAATGAAAAAGTTTATACATTATTATAAACCATATAAAACAATATTTTTTCTGGATATGCTGTGTGCATTAATCATCAGTATAATAGATCTAGCATTTCCGCAGATTTTAAATTATCTTAATGCTACTTTTTATATTCAGCCTAAAGAAATGATCATGCATAGTCTTGGTGTTTTAGCAATCGGTCTAATAATCATGTATGTAATTCGTGCATTCTGTCGTTACTATGTCAGCGCACAAGGACATATTATGGGAGCTCGTATGGAAAGTGATATGCGTCAGGAATTATTTGATCAATTTCAGCGTTTGTCTTTTTCTTATTATGATAAAAACAATACTGGAGAAATGATGAGTCGTGTAGTATCTGACTTATTTGATATATGTGAATTTGCACACCATGGACCAGAAAATGTTTTTATTTCTTTATTAAAAATCTTCGGTTCTTTTATCTTATTAATGTACATTCACGTACCATTAACTATCATTCTGATCATAGTGACTATCATTATGCTTGTGTTCAGTTTATCACAGAATAAGAAGATGCAGGCGACATTTATGGACAATCGAAGAAAAATTGCCGGTGTGAATGCTAGCCTACAGGATTCTCTTGCTGGAATTCGTGTTGTGAAATCTTTTGCGAATGAAGATATTGAACGAGAAAAATTTCATACAAGTAATCAATTATATCTACAATCAAAAACTAATAACTATTATCGCATGGGGTGGTTTCATTCTGGAAACAACTTCTTTCAAGGCTTATTATATGTCACAATTTTAGTTGCAGGAGGATATTTCATTGCGAATGGATCTCTAGATCCTGTTTCTCTTGCGACCTATGCTTTATATATCAATATCTTCGTGGCCCCTATTGAAGTTTTAGTAGAATTTACAGAAATGCTACAAAAAGGATACTCTGGCTTTAAACGTTTCAACGAAGTTATGGAAACTATTCCTGATATTCAAAATGCAAGTGATGCGAAAGATTTAAAAGATGTGAAAGGTGTTATTGATTATCAGAATGTAACTTTCTCATATAATGATGAAGAACATGTACTAGATAATATTTCCATTCATATTGATGCCGGAAAATCCATTGCCTTAGTTGGTCCAAGTGGTGGAGGAAAAACAACAATTTGTTCCTTACTGCCTAGATTCTATGATGTAAAAGAAGGATCAATCTTAGTAGATGGTCAGGATATTCGTACTCTGACATTAGATAGTTTAAGAAAAGCTATTGGTATTGTACAACAGGATGTTTACTTATTTACAGGAAGTGTCAAAGAAAATATTGCTTATGGAAAACCTGGATGTAGTGATGAAGAAATTATTGTAGCAGCTAAGAAAGCAAATATTCATGATTTCATTATGAGCCTTCCTGATGGATATGATACTTTTGTTGGAGAGAGAGGAACTCGTTTATCTGGAGGACAGAAACAAAGAATCAGTATAGCGCGTGTCTTCTTAAAAGATCCTAAAATCTTAATTTTAGATGAAGCTACAAGTGCATTGGATAATGAAAGTGAACGCCATATTCAAAAAAGCTTAGAAGAGCTTGCGAAAAATAGAACCTGTATAACCATTGCTCATCGTTTATCAACTATTCGAAATGCTGATGAAATCATTGTTATTTCTGAAAATGGTATGGAAGAGCGTGGCACTCATAGTGAACTACTTGAAAAGAATGGTATTTATGCAAAATACTATCGTATGCAATTTGAAGGACTAGAATAAAAATAGAAACAGGTATCATGATACATCATTGTATTTTGATACCTGTTTTTTAATATACTAGCATGTTATCTGTATTTCTACTACATATAATTTAGGAATAGAGAATATATCTTGTCATCCAAACACATTGATTGCCTAGAATAAAATCAAGCAATTTATTTTTTCATATCTACTTCACATCCTCTCAATGTATAATGTAACATAGCAGGATTTTTTTAAAAGATATACTCAGTTCATATTTGTAAAAAATAGACAGTAATCATATTATCCCTATAAGAAATTTTTTTAATAATAAATTAGAAAATTAATTTTTCCTTTTATTATTATAAAGGTAATTCTTTAGTTCTTTTCTCAAAATTCTATATCAAATCTTTCTCCATGTGAAAATAATGTTCCTTTTGTTAATTCAACTTTAAGAATACATGTATGTACATCAGTAAAGTCATTATGTCCATTATCAATCCAGGATGCAAATACTTCTCTAAGCTTTTCCGCAATCTGTCTATTATCTTCTTTTCCAAAATAACCTAAGTTAATTCCATTTCCTTGTGCAGAGAACCACTCTCCACAAATCGCAACCTTTGGATTTTTATTGATTTGTTTCATCTTATTTGATAATTCATGAGTGATAATATAGAAAGATCTATCTTCATAATATGCATTCACATATCTTGCAAATGGCTTTCCATCCTCTACAGTTGCTAAAGTCATTACATTATCTACTCCAAATCGTTCTACCATTATTGATTCAACCTTATCGTTTAATTTCATAATGTATCCTCCCTGTAAATAGTGTATTTCTTATCTTTATTATAACAAAAAAACACCTTGTATAATGTTTAATACAAGATGTTGGTTAATCTAAATTCTGATTTTGCTTATCTTTTTCAGATAAAACTACTTCTCCTGAAGTAAGAGATGCTTGTACATCAATAATTCTTTGATTCTTACTGCCTTTAAATACTAGACGATAATCTTTTAATTCTTCTATGAATTTACCATCTACTAATACATCTAATTGAGATAACAGCTGGCTTTTGATTTCATCCGCAAGTAATTCTTCATAAGTAAAACCACTATATGCCCATATGTCTAGGCCTTTTTCTTTAGCTGTTTTCACAATTTCTAATAAAGGCTCAACCTGTAAAAAGGGTTCTCCACCAGATAATGTTAAACCAGTCTGTAAATGAGATTCTGATATTTGTTTCAGTATATCTTCTACAGAATAGATATTTCCTCCCTCTAAATCCCAAGTTTGTGCATTATGACAGTTTTTACAATGGTGGATACAGCCCTGTGTCCATACAACCATACGAACACCAGGACCATCCACAAAACTATCTTCTTGTAAAGGAGAAGCTAATCGTATTGTTTTATTATCCATGTTTCACACGATCGCGTTCTTCTGCAGCTTTAGCATCATTAAAACGATCTACTGTTCCTACTAGATAACCGGTAATACGACGGATTTTTTCAAATTTATATTCTTCTTCACGTTCATCTCTTCCACATTTTGGACAGATATGTCCTTCAATGACACCACTATATCCACAGCATGGATCACGGTCAACTGGATGGTTGATACTTCCATAACCAATTCCAGCTTCTTTCATACAACGAACGATAGATTCAAATGCTTCTAGGTTATTTGTTGGATCTCCATCAACTTCTACATATGAGATATGTCCACCATTTGTAAATTCATGATATGGAGCTTCTTTCTGAATTTTCTTAAATGCTGTAATGTGATAATAAACAGGAATATGGAAAGAGTTTGTATAATATTCTCTATCAGTTACACCTGGAATTTCACCATATATTTTCTTATCAATACGTGTAAATCTTCCTGATAATCCTTCAGCAGGAGTCGCGATCAATGAGAAATTCAAGTGATATTTTTCTGTAGCTTCATCACATACATCACGCATATGTCCAATTATTTTTAGACCTAATTGCTGAGCTCTTTCACTTTCTCCATGATGTTCACCAATTAATGCTTTTAAACATTCTGCTAATCCGATAAATCCGATTGTTAGAGTTCCTTGTTTTACAATTTCTTCAAGAGAATCTTCCCAGCTTAAATTTTCACTACCAATCCAAATACCTTGACCCATTAAGAATGGGAAATTCTTAACTTTCTTTTTCCCTTGAATTTCTAAACGTTCTAACAATTGCTGAATCACAATTTCCATTTTTTCGTCTAATTCATTAAAGAATGCGGCTTCATTAAATTCACCATTTGTCACGATACCATGTTTGATTCCTAAACGAGGTAAGTTGATTGAAGTAAATGAGTTATTACCACGTCCAGTCGCAATTTCCGGACCATTGATATTTCCCATTACACGTGTACGACAACCCATATATGTTGTCTCTGTTTCTGGATGACCTGGTTTATAATATTGCTTATTAAATGGTGCATCCATAAAACTAAAGTTAGGGAATAAGCGTTTTGCGGAAACACGCATTGCTAGTTTAAATAGATCATAGTTTGGATCTTCCGGATTATAGTTAACTCCTTCTTTAACCTTGAAAATAAGGATAGGGAAAATAGGAGTTTCTCCATTACCAAGACCTGCTTCCTGTGCCAGCATTAAATTCTCGCTGATCAAACGTCCTTCTGGACTTGTATCTGTCCCGAAGTTAATACTTGAGAATGGAACCTGTGCTCCTGCACGAGAATGCATAGTATTTAAATTATGTACGAAACCTTCCATTGCTTGGAATGTTTTTCTTCTTGTGGCAGTATTTGCTTCTTTATATGCAAACTTATCAATTAAATCAATCTGTTCGTCTCCCAAAGAATAGTTTTCCTTCAACATCTGATTTAATTTTTCTAAGAATTCTTCATCCATGGTCATAGCTGCTGTTTTTCCTGTTGCCTCCTCAACTGCCTTAAACTGATCACGAACATCTACATCTAAATTAATGAATAATTCCAATGCCTTATTTACATTACTCATATATTCTTTTCTAAATGTTTTCGCAACGCCTTTTGCCAAATAGTAGTCAAAAGCAGGAATACTTTGTCCACCATGCTGATCGTTCTGATTACTCTGTATTGCAATCGCAGCAAGTGCGGCATAACTGCTGATATCCTGAGGTTCACGTAGGAAACCATGGCCTGTAGAGAATCCTCCATGGAATAACTTATCTAAATCAATCTGACAGCAAGTTAATGTTCCCATATTCATAAAGTCCATATCATGAATATGAATATCACCATTTTCATGTAATGCTGCATGCTGAGGATTCATTAATTGACTCATACAGAATTCTTTAGATACTGCACTACCATACTGCAACATAGTACCCATAGCAGTATTACCATCAATATTGGCATTTTCACGCTTGATATCTGCATCATTACTATCCGCAAATGTAATTTCTTCGATTGATTTCATTAATCTTGTTTTCATACTACGGATTCTTGTACGTTCAGCGCGATATAAAATATATGCCTCACTTGTTTTCGCATGTCCTGTCTCAATTAAAACTTTAACAACAGCATCCTGAATGTCTTCTACAGATGGAGTCATATCCTGATATTTATTGTTTAAGAGATTTACAACCTTTTCTGTTAAAATCTCTGCAGTTTCATAATCTGCTTTCACACCATCTTCTTCCGCAACTCTGCTTGCAGCTAAAAAAATTGCTCTCGTGATTTTTTCTGGCGAAAAATGAATTTCACGTCCATCTCTTTTTTTAATGCTAGTGATCATATTTTTCCTCCTTATATTTTCAATATAAAATACACGTGGTGTACGTGTACTGCTATTATTTGTTTTAGAGACAATTCACTCATCTCTAAGTTACTTCATTTATTATACAGCATTTTTTTTATTTTTGGCATTGTAAATGCACTTTTTATTTTCATTAAATCTGAAACCATTTACTATTTAGTATGCCTGTATCATAATTCGATAAATGATACATTTTAGCTAAAAAAAGACGTATTAAGATAACTAAAATACGTCTTAAATATATGCTATTTCTTACAAGATAAAGCAAACCAGAAAACACTTCCCTTGCTTTCTTCACTCTCTACACCATATTCAGCATGATGCAGCTCCAATAATCCTTTCACAATGCTTAATCCAAGTCCACTTCCTACCTTAGAACGCACATGTGTCTTGTCTACCTTATAATATCGATCCCAAATATATGGCAATTGATCTTTTTCTATACCTGGACCATGATCAATAATTTCGATACGAACTTTATCATCCTTTACAGTCTGCCGTACAATTACCTGATTGTCATCTCCGGTATAATTGATCGCATTATTAATCAAATTATAAATAACCTGATTTAATTTTATAACATCTGCCTCTACAATAACTTCTTTATCATATTCAAAATGAATATCATATTCATCTTTTTTCAATAATGTATCATATCGTTTTATTATATTCTTTATTTCTTGTGTAATGTTTACATCAATTAAATTCAATTCCTGAACTCCTGATTGAATTTTTGATAAATCTAACATATCATTGACTAAATTTGTAAGTCGTTTTGTTTCATCTATAATTATCTGCACATTCTCAGGTGTATTTTCTCCTGGAATATCACGCATAACTTCACCATATCCGCTAATCATTGTAAGTGGAGTTCGTAAATCATGAGACATGTTCGCAATTAATTCTCTTCTAAGACTTTCAACTTTGCTTAATTCCTTTGCGGCATAATTTAACGTATCACTTAATTCTTCAATTTCTAAATATCCTTTGCCGTTAAAAGATGCATCGTAATCTCCATTTGCTAATAACTTAGCACCAGAGTTAATCGCAATAATAGGTTTTGCGACTCTTTTTGATAAGTAAACTGCTAATAATAAAGCAATCCCTGTTAGAATAAGCGCAATAATGAAAAACTGTGTCTGTATTGTTTCAATAGTAGCTCCTACTGGTGTAAGCTGTGCATTTATGATGCTTACGCGTTTATGCAGATTCTCACTAGAAACAACACTCACATAATTCATATTTTGAACATGGTCTTGTTTTCGATCAAATTCATCTAAAGAATTATAATCGATGATAACTCCTGATGAAAATAGACTTGGTCGAGGTATCTGTATACCTTCTTCTGAAATAAAGAAACGATAACTATTGTAAGGCAAATCTGCTTTATAGTCACTTTCATCTATTAATTTTGAAGATGCGCTATTTGGCTTAAACATTACATCATTTTTTAAACTACTTATAACATTAGAAAAAGATTCTTGACTCATGGATTCATTCAATGTGCATTTACCATCTCCAGCATTAACATATGTTGGTTCTCTTGTTGGATCTTCATCATAAACAATAACACAAAAATCTTCATCTTGTGCAATTTTCGAAATCTGGTTCTCATAGGTTGCCGCATCTATTTCTCCATTTAATTTATCAATAATGAGACTATTTACTTCATTAGCTGCTTTTTTGACAGACTTTATCTTTGTGAACATATAGAAGTTTTCAAGAAAGTAGACCTGAAAGAACCATAAAACTGCGATAACGATTACAGTAAAGAGTAAAAGGGTAAGGAATATTTTCCATTTAATGCTGATTGGTTTCTGTCTATTTCTATTTACCAGTTTCAAAACGATAACCTACCCCACGTAAAGTTACTATCAACGTACTATACTGACGCAAACTTTTTCTTAATAACTTAATATGGGTATCTAAGGTTCGATCATCACCAAAGAAATCATATCCCCAGACATCACGAATCAGCTGTTCTCTTGTTAAGGCTATCCCTTCATTTCTCACAAGATAGAATAGCAGCACGTATTCTTTAGGAGACATGGAAACTTCTTCATCGTCAATAAAGACTTTACGTGCAGTAAAATCTATCTTAAGTCCTTCATATGTATAAATATCTTTCTTCTTTACTGTAGATTCTCCCTGATATCTTTTTAATATTGCGCTAACTCTCATCATTAATTCTTTAGGCGAGAATGGTTTTACTACATAATCATCAATTCCGATCTCAAAGCCATGAATACGATCGTACTCTTCTCCTCTTGCGGATAACATGATTACAGGCGTAGATGAGTCTTTGCGAATCTCTTTTACCGCAGAAAAACCATCTAGATTTGGCATCATAATATCCATAATTATTAGATCATATGTATTTTGTTTACATTTTTCTACTGCATCCATACCATCTACCGCTTCCTCTATTTCATGTCCCTCAAATTCTGCATATTTACAAATAATACTACGAATTCTTTCTTCATCATCAACTACTAACAGCCTACTCATGATATCACCTCTATTTTATTATAACTTGAAATCATGATACTTGTGTGATGAAATCATGAATTATCATGATTTTTATTAATTTATTTTCATGAAAATGACTACTTATCTTTTAATCCAAGCAGAAAAAAACAATTGCTACTTATACTCAAATATTAGAAAAGCCATCGACATTATGATAACGTGATGGCTAATATAAAATTTTAAATATTTACTGTGTCTACTTGACAAGGCATGTATCGTCATAATGCCTCTTTATAATTATTCTTATGAATTATTACATTAATTTTTCTAATTCTTGTTTAAGCATTTCTGCTTCTTTTTTATTCTTTTGGTATAAATCTGTATTAAATTGTGTTTTCTTTTCAGATACATATACCGCTATAACTTGATCATCTTTCATTGTAATCTTTAAACCAACATATAAACTAGGTTCTCCTGCCATTGAAAGAAAAGTAACCCCTCCTAATACCTGATGTTCAAATGGTTTACTATTACCTCTAGCTTTAGCATCTTCATTTAATACGCTACATTTTTTAATATCACTTATTGAATAACTACCCACTGTTCCATCTAATACTTCAAATGTCTTATTATCTGTATCTATAATTATACTGCGATATTCTTTTTTCACGATATTCACCTCCACGCAATATACTTTCTATTACACGCTCATATACTATTAAACCTAATAAACCCTCCCTTCGTGTTTTAATATAATTATATTATTTTTAGTATATGTTTATTGTTATTTCTATAACTTCATTATACTCCGTTTTAAGTACATGTAAATATTCTTAACTATACTTTCAGGGCAATCGCATAAAAATATATTGAGATTATAAATTCATCTCCAATGTTTGTCTAAATAATTTATTCTCTTATCTAACTCAGATATTATTATCAAGTTCAAAAAAAGCGCAAAAAATCCTTATGTGAAAAATTGACTATTTTTTCTAATGTGTTATGATTTATTTGTCCATGATACATACAGGTTCTGTTAAGTATTTCATCATCATTGATAAATCATATTTGAATTCATCAATGATATATTCCATTGAGTGGCTCTTAACATGATTCTTTTGAAAAAGATGAAGAATGTTATAGGCCACTTTTCTTATGAGCGCAGTATTTTCTATCGAGTTCTCTATCTTTTGGGTTGAACGATCCTCTTTGAACGTATTGTCTAGAATCCAGTGTAATCCATTTTCTATTTCCCAATGATCCCGCCATCTGTTTTGCACTCATTTCTATATCGCTTATATAATATACTTCTTGAATACTTTTCTTGCTATTTTCTTTCTCTCCATCTTTGTCGTACATAATTTCCGTCCTTTCACGTATGATTTTTCCTACGCTTTTTACCACTGTATGAAGATAATCTTTTTCATCAATGCACCCATTCTCCTTAGCGCAGAAACAGGTTCTTTTTTCATTTCTTCCATGATCCTTATATGTATCTGTGTATTTTTCTATCTCATTCGAATGAATCATCTCATCTAAATATAACTTTATTTCTCCTAATAATTTTTCGTTGTTCTCTTTTATTGGTAGTACAAAATGACCTTTCTTCTTTTTTTATTTTCTTAATGATGGGTCGCTGCATCCCTATCGCATCAATAGTTATCACCGTATCCTTTATATCTATATAATCTAATACTTTCAAGATTCCCGTCATTTCATTCTCTTTATTATCAATCTTTAACTGCATCAATACCATCTTGGACGCTTCTTCGATCACATTCACGATATATGGAGTTTTTTCATGCTTATTCTTCTCAGCTGCTGCCAGTATTCCTTTTCCATCGATGATCAACTGTTTCCCATTGATATTGGTCAGACTACCAAACCAGTTACAGATAGCATAGATCATCTGCATATTATCTAATTTCCTCATGATTCTCGAAAATGTATCATGAGACGGAATTCCGTTTTCTAGATCCATATATTTTTTTAATTCATTTTCTTGTTTTTTTAGACAATGAACCATATTTGTGAAATCGGTCTTTCCAATTAAAAAACCTATGATTGTGAGAAGGAGGATCTTAACTAAAGAATGCTTTTTTCCTCTGTTATCTCTCGGATCTGGTATCTTAGATAAAATCTCAACTAGAGATTCAACTGCTTTGTTACCCTTCTTCACCGCCTATGTCTATATGATATTTATCGATGATTGATTTATGTTTATCATTTATTTTAGAAATAGCTTCTTTATCTTGGAAACAAAGTAAATAGATTGTGTTCAATTCGATCAGTTCATCTAAGGATACACCTATTTCATCTTCAAGTTTTTTCGTTTGTAACGATAATCTTACAGATGTTTTTTTAAATTCATGATCTCTTAAAAGATAAGAATTAGGTGAATATTCTTTTATGATAAGATAAAGAACATCTCGCCAATCTTCTTTAAGATCATTTTTCCATTTTAAAGTACATAAATCGCAAAGCGCCTTAGAAAAACCGTATTCAAAAACCTCAATATTCTCTAAAGAAACTTTTTTCTTGCTTTTTTTCACTACTCCATCAGGAGTAATAAGACCAATATAAGTATCGACAGCTTGTGGATACTTTTTGCCAGGCACTCTTTTAGAAGAATGCTTATATAAATAATAAGAATTACCAACTTTTTTAATAGCAGTACCTTTCGTTCTGAATTTTTTGACCCAATCAGGATAGTTCATAAAAACACCTCTTTCTGTATATGTATATTATACAATATAAATATATAAATTTGAAGATAGTGTCATTGATCTAGCTTACCTAATTACCACATACAAAAATATCGTATTTCTACGATATTTTTGTACTAGATTAAATTTTTCATGCAATTGCCATGTAACCGCTTACTAATAATGTTTTATCTTCTGTTGCTTATTAAACAACCCCGTTTTAAATACATAAAATTCTTAATTATAACTTTAAAATTTGCATTTTAACATTTTCTAAGTTAAAATATAAAAAAGAAAGTTATAAAGGTGATTATATGGATGCAATCAATCTATTAGGATTAGAAATTAACGTTAGTGAATGGAATAAAAAAAATCATTTACCCATCTACATAGGAAATACATTTTGTATAAAAAAAGCAAATATAAATGGTATGGACTGTATTATGTTAATACCACATGATGAATTACCAACTATTACATCATTAAAAAAGCAAATATCTACTATTAAAGAAATTGAAAATATTCCTGTATTTTTAAATTTAAAACAATTATCTAAGTATCGACGGGATAGCTTACTAACTAATAAAATACCATTTATACTAAATCATCAATTAGTGTATCTCCCTTTTTTAGGTACGGTATTAACTGATAAAACAGATAATTATGTAATAACAGATAAATTCACTCTTTCAGCACAATTGCTCTTTCTTTGGATTTTATATAATGACACTGATAAATATTTTATTTCGGATGCAATAAATACCCTTCCTTTCACTAATATGACAATCACTCGTGCATATCGGCAATTAGTAAATTTAGGATTATTTAAGGAAAACAAGGAAGGTAGAAAAATTTACCTGACTACTTCTTTTACAAAAATAGAACTTTTTAAACAAGCCAAAACTTATTTCATTACACCTATAACTATGATTGGATATATTGAGAAAAATAAAAATATTCCACAATTAATTGAAAGTGGAGAAACAGCATTAAGTAACTATACCATGATAAATCCACCTTTAATCCAAACATATGCTATTGAAAAAAAATATAAAAACTTAATTTCTTTAGAAAATGATCTAATTAATCCAAAAAAACAAATAAAAATAGAGATTTGGGAATATGCACCTAATCTTTTATCAAAAGACAAAAATAAGGTAGATTATCTTTCTTTAGCTATTTCTCTCATGAATAGTAATGATGAAAGAGTTCAAGAAGCTATTGAAGAAATGATAAAAAATATATAGGAGGAACTAATGTTAGGAATAGAAAAATTTATAAATTACTTTCAAGGACACGAAAATGAATATGTAATTATTGGTGGTACTGCCTGTGAATTACTTATGAATGCAGAAGAATTACCTTTTAGAGCGACAAAAGATATTGACATGGTCTTAATTGTTGAATCTTTAACAATAGAATTCGGAAAATTATTTTGGAATTTTATTTATGAAGCAGGTTATCAATCAATCAACAAAAGTACAGGTAATTCTCAATTTTATAGATTCTCTCATCCTAAATCTACTGAATTTCCATTTATGATCGAACTTTTTTCAAAAAAACTTGAATGGATTGCATTTGATAATGAAAAAATTAGATTAGCTCCTATTCATATAGATGATGAGATTTCTAGCCTTTCTGCTATTTTATTAAACGACGCATATTACACTTTTTTAAAAGAAGGCAGTCAAACAGTAAATGGTGTTTCGGTATTAAGTGCAGAATATATTATTCCTTTTAAAGCAAAAGCATGGCTTGATTTAACGCAAAGAAAAAATAATGGAGAACATGTTGATAGCAAAAATATTAAAAAACACAAAAATGACATTTTTAGATTATCCATATTACTTATTCCTACCAATCAACTTATACTATCAGATGAGATTAGAGAAGATATGAAAAATTTTTTAGAAGCAATGAAACATGAGGAAATCAATCTTAAACAATTAGGATATTTTAACCAAGATAAACAAAGTATATTAGAGCTCTTATCTAATTTTTATGCAATAAAAGAAACTGTTTCTTAGCTAAAGATAAAGTAGAAAAAGCAGTGATGTTCCATAATATTCGGAATCTACACTGCTCTTTTAATATTTAACTTAATCCATGATATTCTTTGTATATCTGATTTTTACTTAATCCTCGTTCTTTAGCAACTCTTTTAATAGCCTCATTAGTTGTTAGTCCTGTCTCAATATAAGAATTAATCTGATCATGAATCAAAGGCATAGCACTTGTTTCATCAGGAAGTTTCTCTTCTTTTGATCCTTCCACAACAATAACCATTTCTCCCTTGATATCATCGATAATATCTAAGATTTCTTCAATCGTTCCTCTTATAAATTCTTCATGTTTCTTAGTTAATTCTCTCGCAAGACAGATTTGTCGATTTCCAAATACCTGTAGACATGAATTTAACATCTTCTTAATACGATGTGGTGCCTCATAGAATACTAATGTATAAGGAAAATACTTTAATTCATTTAATTCTTTTATTCTTTCTTTTTCCTGTGATTTTAAAAATCCATAGAACATGAAATGCTTTGTATCAAGACCACTTGCGACTAATGCATTTAACATAGCATTACTGCCAGAAATTGGCACAACTGAAAAACCTTCTTCGATAACTTTTTGTGTTACAACCCAGCCTGGATCACTAATCAAAGGATAACCTGCATCACTTACTAACGCAACATTCTGTCCTTGTCTTAATAGTTCCAATAAACCATTTGCACTTTGTGTTTCATTATGCTGATGATGTGAAATCAGCTTTGTATGAATACCAAAATGAGCAAGTAATTTCTTTGTATTTCTTGTATCTTCTGCCGCAATTACATCAACATTCTCTAAAACTGAGATTGCTCTAGGTGTCATTTCCTGAAGATTACCGATTGGTGTCGCAACAACATATAAAATTGGTTTATCACTCTCAAAACTCTTTTGACGATTCATACCATTACCTACCGATCTGTAAAGTCAATATCTGGCCAAAGTTCTTTAAATGATAAGAACTGCACATCTTCTTTATTTTCAATTTTTACTTGTTGAAGAAGTACATTCATACTTGTAATACGATAACGATTTCCTTTATATTCAATCTGTGAATTTAGTTTAGGAAGTCCTTCACGTAATTTTTTGTATTGGTTATCTTCAAATTTTAAACAACACATCAGCTTCCCGCACTGTCCGCTTAACTTTTGAATATTCAATGCCAGCAGCTGATTTTTTGCCATGTTAATAGAAACAACATCAAAATCATTTAAGAAACGTGAACAGCATGTTTCCATACCACAAGTTCCTAAACCTCCAATGATTTTTGCCTTGTTACGTGGCCCAATTTGTCGAAGTTCAATACGGCATTTAAAGATACTTGCTAATTCTTTTAATAACTCACGGAAATCTACGCGTTCATCCGCAACATAAATAAAGATAATCTTACTACAGTCTAATGTATATTCAGCTTCAATCAAGTTCATTTCCAAGCCTAATTTCTGAATACATTCCGCACAGATTTCTAAAGCTTTTTTAGCTTTCTCTGCATTTTCTTCTACTTGCTTAAGATCTTGCTCAGTTGCTTTTCGTACAACAGGTTTAATTTCCATACCATTTGATAAAAATGGCTCTGTTTCTTTTACGATTTTCCCAAGTTCAAGACCACGTACAGTTTCCACAACTACATGATCGCCCACTTTATATACATCTTCATCTGTACCAAATGTATATATTTTCTTAGAATCTTTAAATGAAACAAATGCAATGTATTTATATACTTTATTTTCTACAGGCTTCTCTTCGTTGTTTTGTTTCTTATGCTCTGTTTTTCCATTTACATGCATATCCTGCTTTTCTTCTTTTTTATTATCATGATGATGTTCATCCTTACCATGATAATGATTATTTTTTCTATGATCTTTACTCTTATCAAATGGTTTTCTTTTATCTTGTTTTTGAGTGAAATCCTGTTTTTCATCTACTTTTTTCTGTGTCATTTTGTCACCTCTTTCATTCGATATATCATCTGATCTACTAATAACTGAATATTAACTGATCCTAATAACGTATCCTTTGTCTGCATCAAAACTTTTATAACTTTTACTAAGTCTATTTCCTTTTTCTGATATTGATCCATCATATCCAGATACCATTTATCTTGTGATATTCTTCGATCCTGCATACAATCTTTAAAGAAAATAGTTAACATATCTATAAAATACATCATTGTTTGTTTTCCATATTTCTTTTGTTTTGCAGGAAAACCTTCTAATTGAAGAAACAACAATGCATCATAAGGAGAAGTAAGATATTTTTCTAACATCCCTTTCCATACATAACGAGCATGCTGATATTCTTCTGTTTCTGCTGTTTCTAACATTTCTGATTTTTGACGAATCATCATACTAAGCAGATATGCATCTAATTCTTCTAAGTCTTCACTTACTGCATCATAACATTGTTTAGCACTTAAAGCTTTAAATGGAATTAACTGACATCGTGAAACAATTGTTGGAAGAACTCGATCTAATTGTTCCACTATGAGTATAGCTGTCATATCACTGCCAGGTTCTTCTAAAAACTTTAATAAAGAATTCAATGCATCTGGAGTAGCATTCTCTGCGTGGTCTAAAACATAAACTTTCTTTCCTGTCTGTTCCAAACCTGTTTTTGAGAAAGTTTGCTGGAGTTTTAAAATATCATCTTTCTTAATGGATACACTTGTTCCATCAATATAAATCATATCCACAAAGTCATTATGCGCAATCCTTTGACAGGTACTGCATGTCTCACATGCAAATCCTTCTTGTTCACATATAAGACTTTGTGCTAAAAGATAAGCTGTTTCTTTTTTAGGAGTTCCACTTGGTCCGTAAAACATATAGGCATGCGCAAGCCGATCATTTTCTAAAGCATTTAACAATGTACGATAAACTACCGGCTGCTGTTCTTTTAATATTTCTTTAAACATGATCTTTTATAATTTCTAAAACACAATCTACAGTATGTTGTAATACTGTCTCAATATCATTATTTGCATCAATCACATGCATACGTTCATGAAATCTTTCTTTAATGATTTCATAGCCTTCCGCAACCATTTTATGAAATTCCATACTTTCATTATCCAGTCGATCCTGATTTCCTCTGCTATGTACACGAGATAATCCAGTTTCAAAATCAACAGATAGGAATATTGTCGCATCTGGTAAATGCCCTTCAATCGCAAATTGATTGATTGCATATACTTCTTCAATTCCAATACCTCTTGCGATTCCCTGATACACTAATGAACTATCTACAAATCGATCACATAATACGATTTTTCCTTCACCAATGGCTGGCAATACTTTTTCTACTAAATGCTGTCTACGACTAGCTGCATATAATAGAGCTTCGCATCTTGCGTCCATTGCCGTATTTTTAGGATCTAGGATAACACTTCGAATCTGTTCTGCAATATCTATGCCACCTGGCTCTCTTGTATATACTACAGGATATCCCATATCTTTTAATTTTTCATATGTAAGTTTACTGATAGTAGTTTTTCCACTTCCATCATTTCCTTCAAATGTAATAAACAATCCCTTGTTCATAGCATTCACTCCTCTTAGACTAGACTTAATTATTATACCATACTGTTCGCATTTATATATAAAGAAGTTTGTTTCTATGCATAACATTCTCGTATATTCATATACTATCCATAGGGATAAACTTCCCTTTAAATATAGGCATTATGCCACTGAGATAGAATAAACTAAAATTCTATCTCTTTTATTTTAATTTCTATCCTTATAGTGCTATAATTTTGATAGATAAAATCACAGAAAGGCATGATGTTATGAATAAAGAAAAGTTAAATGAAATACAAAATCAGCTTTCTGAAGATGTGACGCTAATTGCAGTTAGTAAAACACATACAAAAGAAGAAATTGATGAAGCTTATGCATGTGGCTGTCGTATTTTCGGAGAAAATAAAGTACAGGAGCTAAAAGAAAAATATGATGAACGTTATCATTGGCATATGATTGGTCATCTACAAAGAAATAAAGTTAAAGATGTTGTTCCTCTAGTAGATATGATTCAAAGTGTAGATAGTCTTCGTCTTGTGGAAGAAATAGAAAAACAATGTGCTAAAATCGATAAAGTTATGCCAATATTAATTGAAGTAAATATCTCAAGAGAACATAATAAAACAGGAATTCTTATGGAAGAATGTCCAACATTTGTAAAACAATGCATGCGTTATCCCCATATTGATGTACAAGGTTTAATGTGTATTGGTCCTTTAACAGATGAAACAGATAAAATTGAAGAATGTTTTGAAAAGATGAATGTATTGTTCCGTAAACTACAAAATGAATATGGAAAAGAAAGAATGCATTACTTATCTATGGGTATGAGTAGTGATTATGAATTAGCACTAAAACATGGTTCTAATATGATTCGTCTAGGTACTGTCATCTTTGGTAAACGTAATTATGCTTAATTGTCAAAAAAGAACAGCTGTCATTGCTGTTCTTTTTAATTAATGATGAAAATTAGTAAGTATCTTTTCTTCCTTTTCTGGTAATCCAAATTGCTCTTTTCCTAACTGAATACTCTTCATTAAAAACGCCATATTTTTACCTAATGTACGCATTGTCTGCAAACCTTCTTTATCCTGTAATACTTCTTCTGGAGTATTGCCATATACCATATTCCAATATTGACTGCTAGCAATTGGCATACCTGATATTGTAAAGTATTTATTCAACACATCAAAACTAGTAGTATTTCCACCACGACGACAAGATACAACAGCAGCTCCTACTTTCATACTCTTATCAATAGTAGATGTGCTATAAAATAAACGATCCATAAAAGATATTGCCCCACCTGCTGGAGATGCATAATATACAGGTGACCCAATTACTAGTGCATCGGCTTCCGCAAACTTAGGAGCTATTTCATTCACTACATCATCAAAAACACATTTTCCAGTTTTATGGCAGCTTCTACATGCGATACATCCTCGAATATCTTTACTACCAGCCTGTACAATTTCAGTTTCTATTCCTTCCTGCTCCAATGTTTTTGCCAATTCACATAAAGCTGTATACGTACAACCATTTGGTCTTGGACTTCCATTTACCAATAATGCTTTCATCATGATTCCTCACTTTCTTCCTTATACTATATTATACAACTATGCAATATAAATTTATCTATTTTTGTGGTTAATTTATTCTAAGAAAGATTATTTTCATCATTTTATGACAATATCATTATTTAGTATCTGCCTGCTCAACACAATTAATTGCGTTTAAACTTCTTGGATAACCTATATATGGTAGACACTGTGCAACTACTTTCTTCAAGAATACTGCATCATTGCCCATATTGATATTTCCAGATGCATGAGCGACTAACTGTGGTTCACAGCCACCTTGTGCCATTAAGAAGCAGAAGGTAATCAATTCTCTTTGTCTTAAATCTAATCCTGTTCTTGTATAATAATCTCCAAAACAGTTTGATGCTAGCCAGTAATTGATATCTCCATTTTTCCATGCTTCCTGCATATGACTTCCAAAGATTTCTACTTGAGCGGCAATACCTTTTTCTAAACGATTTTCAATTGTGGTAGTTTGTTGACTTTCTAATGGTAATGTAATTCCATTTTCCTTCATTACTTCATTAGTCGCAAGAATAAATGGATATACTTTTCCTAATCCTAAATAGTCAACTGCCTGATATACCATTTCCTTCACTACTACTGGAGAATAACCTGCATGTAGTACCTCGTCCAGTTTTACTTTATATAAATCAATAGATTGAGTCGCAACTAATACAGATAAGATTGCTAATGTTCTTGTCTCTTCGTCTAATTTCTGATTTTCATTTTCTTTCACTTCATTTAAAAAATAATCTAATCTACTCGCAAACTCTGGGTCTGTTAAGTTAATACCTTTCATACATTAGCTCCTTTTATATTAAACGGAATTTCTTCCATGTCCCTGATTTAAAACGAATCCAGAAAATAATTCCTCGAATTGTCCAACCTAGACACATAGCATATGCAATTCCCATAACTCCTAAGTTTAATACTATTCCAAATAAAATTGAAAATACTAAACGTACACCTAGTGTTGTAATCAGTGAAATTATAGTACTAAAGATAACATCTCCTGTAGCACGTAATCCTTTTCCTAAAGGATCAGCTAACGGAAAGGCAAAAGCACTAAAGATGTTATGAACTAATACCAACATAATCACAAGCTGTCTAGTTTCTTCGCTAATTGCGTAAAATTGAGTAATTAATGGTGTAATCGCAAATATAAGTGCATTCCATATCACAGATAGACCAATCGTTATCAGTGTAAGTTTTTTAAAGTAATATTCCGCCTGTTTTACATCCTCTGAACCTATACATTGTCCAATTACAGTAATATATACAGGTCCCATTGCGACACTGATCAAAGAAGCAATACTCCAAATACTTTGCGCAATACCATTTGCGGCAATCTGATATGTTCCAAATAATGCCACAACACTGCTTAAAGCAACCTTAACGAACTGAAAAATACCACTTTCCAATCCATTAGGTACAGCTATTTTAAGTATTTTATTTAATAGACCTGTATTCCATTTAAAGATAAAGGCTTTCTTATAACATATTCCTTCATGTTCCTTAAAACAAAGAATCGTAATAACTAAAGCGGAGAATACTCTAGACAATAAAGATGGATAAGCTACACCTGCAACTCCAGCATGCAAAATAAACACACCTATTAAATTTCCAATAACGTTAATTACATTTGTGATAATGGAAATTATCATTGTTGTATCTGTTTTTCCAATACTTCGATATAAGGCAGCACCAGCATTATATATCGCAAGAGCTGGATAAGAATAAACTGAAATACAAAGATACGTAAGACAGGCATCCATTACTGCTGGTTCCACTTTTCCAAATATAAGCTGTAAAATCTGTTCACTAAAAGGAAGTATTAAAACAGAAACTAATAATGAAAATATAACTGATATCATCAATAATTGACTTATTGATTCGCTTGCTTCTTGTAGTCTTTTTCTACCTATATATTGGCTAACTACAACAGCTCCACCTGAAGCAAGAGCTGTAAATAGAAAGATAAAAATTGTATTGAAAGAGTTAACTAATGAAACACCTGATACTGCAGCTTCTCCTACAAAACTTACTACATATGTATCTGCTAAACCTACAAACATTAATAATAATTGTTCCATAAATAAAGGAAAAATCATTCTCTTTAATGTCTGATTTGAAAACAGTCTATTTTCCATTAGTAAAGCTCCGATGTATTAAGTTTGATCTTATAATGCATTATATTCTTCGTCTGTAACCGGTTCACACCATTCATTACTACAATCAACTCCTGGTGCTTCAAACGCAATATGACTAAACCAGCTATCTTTTTTAGCGCCATGCCAGTGTTTTACTCCTGCTGGAATATAAATTACACTTCCTGGCTGTAAACTAACTGGTTCTTTTCCTTCTTCCTGATACCAGCCTTCACCTGCTGTACATACTAGAACCTGTCCACCACCACTTTTCGCATGGTGAATATGCCAATTGTTTCTACAACCTGGTTCAAAAGTAACGTTTGCCAAAGCAACAGGACAATTAGAATCTGTTAGCGGATTTAAATATGATTGTCCAATAAAATATTGAGCATAAGCATCATTAGAATTACCTAATCCAAATACATTCATATTATTAAATTCTTCTTTATTCATTGTTTTCATTATCATTACCTCTTTTCTATTTAGGATTTTCCTCCTAACTTTAGGATAATCCTCTTATTTAAAAATAGCAAATACTTATCTTGTATGATGTACCATAGGTTTAAAGCATGGTTTAAAGAATACATATAAGAAATTTCTGTTTTATATCCCATAGCAACGATATTTGTAAGAAATCACTGCTTCTGTTTTTTTCACTTTCATACATAATTCTAATTGCATGGACAAAGAAAGAAAATGCTTTACAAAACAAATATAATATAAGAACATATGGTATAATACATTAGAAAATTAAATCATCAAGGTCGAAAAAAACATCAAGAATAAC